>JANPER010000120.1:0-32552 GCA_031423015.1 Planctomycetota bacterium
AGGAGGTTCGACTTCCAATGAGCACCATCCATGGCATCCAAGACTGCGCCCGAACTGAACCGGGCTCGTCGCATGGTTCGCGCAAGGCCGCGGTGTTCCTGACCGCGGTTTGCAGTCTGCTCGTTCTAACCGCCCAGCCTCGAACCCAGGAGGTTGCGGAGCGCATGGTCTCTTGGGGTGGACGCATCGTCGATGGGCGTTTGCGCGCTGAGCGTTTCGTCGACATCAGCGCCGGCAGTGGACACAACCTTGCGTTGCGGAGTGATGGTTCGGTTGCAGCGTGGGGCTTCAATGTCAACGGGCAGTGCAGAGTGCCAGCGCTGCCTACCGGGATGCGCTACCTCTCGATCGACGCCGGAGATCATCACAGCCTGGCCGTGCGCAGCGACGGGGTCCTTGTTGCATGGGGATGGAATTCAACCGGCCAGTGCAACGTGCCGATCCTGCCTCCTGGGCAGTCCTATGTGCTGGCATCTGGAGGATTCTTCCACAGCGCAGCACTTCGGGGCGATGGTACCGTTGTAGGTTGGGGACTGAACGACAAAGGCCAGGCCGGCATCCCCGGACCAACACCACCCTTGGTCTATGTAGATGTGGGTACCGGTGATGACATGACTGCGACCAGACGCAGTGATGGAGTGATCGAGGTCTGGGGCGACAATCAGTACGGTCAGAGGAATGTGCCGCCGTTGCCCTCGGGCGTCTCCTACACGAAGCTCTTCGTAGGTCAGACGTTCTTGGCAGCCTTGCGTAGCGACGGCGTGCTCGTTGCCTGGGGCGACAATCGTTTCGGCCAAAGCAACGTTCCACCACTTCCCGTCGGAGTAACCTACGTCGACGTCGTGTTGGGCGGCCGGCACGCGATCGCACGGCGCAGCGACGGTGTCGTCGTACTGTGGGGTTGGAACCTCTATGGCCAAATCAACATGCCAGCCCCACCTCCCGGGCAAGCGTATGCGCGCTTCTCAGGCGGAGAGTTTCACACGGTCGCCTTACATGCCGACGGCACCCCGGTCGCTTGGGGCATCAACGACCGCTGCCAGTGCAATGTGCCGACACTGCCTCCGGCCACGAGTTACACGCAAGTTGCAGGAGGGCAATTTCACACGTTAGCACTCCGTAGCGACGGATCGTTGGTCGCTTTTGGTGACAATCAATTAGGGCAATGCAACGTGCCGGCGGGCCGTTTCGTCGAGGTGTGCGTGGGGCAGCTCCACTCCGTCGCCCGCACCGCTGACGGAACGGTACTCGCCTGGGGTTCCAACCACATGGGACAATGCAGCGTACCCCAACCTCCGCAGGGCGTGACCTACTTGGAGATCGCCGCCGACTCGACCTCAACGTACGCGCACCGGAGTGATGGTGCTGTGGTCGCTTGGGGCGAGCGGCGCCTCACACACACGGCCCCGGGTATGCGGTACACCCAGTTGGCGGTAGTGCAGGGCTACCAAGTGATCGCTCTGCGCTCCGATGGGATCATCGACCTCATCTCCGGGCTCTCTGGCGTCCCACCCTTGCCCGGAGGGATGCGCTACGTCGGGGTCGCCGCTGGCCTCCAGCACTTCCTCGCGCGCCGCAGCGAGGGGATGGTGGTGGCTTGGGGCAACAACGATCTCGGGCAGTGCAACGTGCCAGCTCTCCCCCCGGGCCTTGCCTATGTGGAGATCGCCGCCGGCCGGAAGCACTCGGTCGCGCGCCGCAGCGATGGCTCGGTGACGGTGTGGGGCGACAACAGCAACAACCAACACGACGTGCCGACGTTCGCGCCAGGCACCACGATCACGCACCTCGCCGCGGGTGGCGACTTCACCGTCGGGCTCTTCGAATCCGGCGCCTTCAACTGGTCCGGCGACGGCTGTCCGGGGCGCGAGGGGATCCCGCGGCTGGTGGCGAAGACGGTCCCCCGCGTCGGGCAGGTGCTGACGATGCAGCTTGTGCGAGCCGGCAAATCGGCGCTGGTGTTCACCGGCTTCAGCAACACGAGGTCCAGCGTGGGTCCGCTGCCGATCGGTCTGGCGCTCTTGGGCATGCCTGACTGCGCGCTCCGAGTCAGCCCCGACCTGGTGTCACCCACGCATCCACGGACCGGCCTGGCGACGCTGCCGATTCCGCGTGACCCGACGCTCGTCGGCCTGCTCCTGTACCAGCAAGCGCTGGTGCTGGAGCCTGGGGTGAACCCATTCGGCGGCGTCATGTCCGAGTCCGTCACGGCCGTCGTGGGGAACTGAAGGCGCGCTGCCCCACGTCAGTGGCGAGTTCCGACTTTGCGGTGTTGAGCCACGCGCGCGCTTGCGTACAAGCAGCGGCCCCTGATCAGCGAACGCACAGCTCATATGGCCTCCTGGCAACGCACCCAAACTTGCGGCGAGCTTCGCGCCGCGCATATCGGATCCGAAGTCACCCTGAACGGCTGGGTCGAGAACCGGCGCCATCACGGCTCGTTGGTGTTCCTCGACCTGCGCGACCGCTACGGCGTCACCCAGGTGACCTTCGACACCGAGAGGGGCGGCGCGTCGGCCGAGTTGTTCGAGCGCAGTAAACGCCTCGGCGCCGAAGACGTGATCGCGGTCACCGGCAAAGTGGTGCGACGCGAGAGTGCGAACAAGAACCGCGAAACCGGCGAGATCGAGGTGCAGGCGCGGAACCTCGTGGTGCTCAGCGAAGCGATCCCGCCGCCGTTCGAGATCCTCGACGTCGCCGAGGCGAACGAGGAGCTGCGCATGCAGTACCGCTACCTCGACATCCGCCGGCGCCCGCTGGCGCGGGCGCTCGAGCTGCGCGCCAAGTTCTTGACCGCGGTGCGCAACTACTTCGCGCAGCACCGCTTCGTGGAGATCGAGACGCCGATCCTCACCAAGAGCACGCCCGAGGGCGCGCGCGACTACCTGGTGCCGAGTCGCGTACATCCTGGCCATTTCTACGCGCTGCCGCAGAGCCCGCAGATCTTCAAGCAGCTGCTGATGGTGGCGGGCATGGATCGCTACGTGCAGATCGCGCGCTGCTTCCGCGACGAGGATCTGCGCAGCGATCGGCAGCCTGAGTTCACGCAGATCGACGTGGAGATGGCGTTCGTCGAGGAGAACGACGTGCTCGACATGATCGAAGGCATGCTGATCCAGGCCTTCAAGCAGGGCTTCGGCATCGACCTGCCCCACCCGTTCCCGCGCATGGACTACGGCCACGCGATGGAGACCTATGGCAGCGACAAGCCCGACATTCGCTTCGAGATGAAGCTCTGCGATGTTGGCGCGATCGCCGGCAAGAGCGAGTTCAAGGTGTTTGCCGACGCGATCAAGAACGGTGGCGCGGTGAAAGGGCTGTGTGCCAAGGGCGCCGCCGAGAAGCTCTCGCGCAAGGACATCGACGGGCTCACCGCGTTCGTGGGCGAGTACGGCGCCCGTGGGCTAGCGTGGGCCAAGGTGACGGCCGATGGGCTACAAGGCAGCATCGCCAAGTTCTTCGCCGCGGAGAAGGGTCAAGAACTCTGCGCCGCGATGGGGGCCACGGTGGGGGACGTGCTGTTCTTCGTCGCTGATCAACGCAAGGTCGTGCTCAAGGCGCTCGCCGAGCTGCGGCACAAGCTCGGGAGTCAGCTCGGGCTGCGCGACCCCAAGGTGTTCAAGTTTGCTTGGATCACCAATTTCCCGATGTTCGAGTGGAGCGACGACCGCAAGAAGTGGGAGTTCGCGCACAACCCGTTCTCCGCGCCGGTCGATTGGGACAACGATGACTTCGCCAAAGACAGCGACAAGCACAAGAGCCGCGCCTACGACATCGTGATGAACGGCTGGGAGTTGGGGTCGGGCAGCATCCGCATCCATCGCCCGGAGCTACAGAAGAAGGTGTTCGCCTTCCTGGGCATCAACGAAGCGCAGCAGCGCGCCAACTTCGGCTTCATGCTCGACGCCTACCGCTACGGCGCCCCGCCGCACGGCGGCATTGCTCTGGGTGTCGATCGGCTGGTGACGCTGGCGCTCGGGCTCGACAGCATCCGCGATGCGATCGCCTTCCCCAAGACCGCCAGCGCCGCCGACATCATGGCGAACGCGCCGTCGCCGATCGCGGAGGCGCAGCTCGCGGAACTCAGCATCATCACGCGGCTGCCGCCCGCCTGAGGTGGCAAGCACGCGCGCGCTAGATCGTTGCCTGCTGCAACCAGTTGGTTGTAGGCTGCACACCCGATGGCACGCCGCCCGACCAAGCCAGCCACGTCCCCGCCCCGTTCAACTGCCTCCGATGTCGCTCGCGACGTGCAGCGCTTGCGCGAAGCATCGCGGCAGATGGTGCGCGCCCTCGGCCTCCTGCAAGGCGACTGGCACGGCCTGTCGACTTCGCAGTGTCACGCCCTGGTGGAACTGAATGCGCGCGGCGGGCTGACGGGTGGACAGCTGGCCGAGGTGCTGATCCTCGACAAGTCGACCACGAGCCGGGTCTTGGCGCTGCTGGTGCGTCGGCGCTTGGCGCGCGCCGCTGCTGCGAGCAAGGACAAGCGCAGCCGCATCTATGAACTCACCGCCACCGGCAGCACGCACGTGACCAAGGTGCACGCCGCTGCCGACACCCAGGTGCGCGCGGCGCTTTGTCTGTTGTCGGCGTCCGACCGCGCCGCCGCCGTGCGTGGGCTCGATCTCTACGCGGCGGCGTTGCGGCGCGCGAGCTTGCGCAAGGACGTCGTGGTGCGCCCCATTGCTCGCCTCGACAACGCGGCGGTGGCCGGCGTCATCCGCCGGGTGATGCCGGAGTTCGGCGCCAGCGGGCCGGGCTTCGCGATCGTGGATCCCGAAGTCGACGACATGTTTGGTGCCTATCGGCGCCGCGCGGCGTACTTCGTCGCCGAGCGACACGGCAAGATCTTGGGCGGCGCGGGGGTGGCGCCGCTGACGGCTGCACCCGCCTCGGTGTGCGAGCTGAGAAAGATGTACCTGCTGGCTGATGGGCGCGGGCTCGGCGTCGGTCAGGCCCTGCTGGAGGCGGCGTTGGCGGCGGCCAAGGCACTCGGCTACCGGCGTTGCTACCTGGAGACCCTGACCCACATGCACCAGGCGCGACTGCTCTACGAGAAGAACGGTTTCAGACTGCGCGCGCGCGCCTTGGGCAACACCGGGCACTTCGGCTGCAACACGTTCTACGAACGCGCGCTCTGATCGCGCTCCCGCGTGACTCGTCCGGGCTAGACCACGTGGTAGCGCAGACCGTCCGGGCTCTGCACCATCGGGTCGGCGCCGATGACGCGGTCGAGGCAGGCGGCGAACTGCGCCAACTCGGGGATCTCGGTTTGGATCTCGAAGGTCGTGAGGCCGTTGCCGGCGCGTCGAATCGCGTCGCGCGCGCGCTGCTGGATCCACGCTTTGAGGCCACGACTGCGCAGCGCGATCAGATTGTCGGTGAGCAGTTCGAAGCGACCGTGTCGGACCAGCAAGTCGCGCAGCATGTGCGGCGTCAAGAAGTCGCCGCCGAGGCCGACGGTGTTGACCGCTTCGAGTGCGCCCTCGGTGCGATCGAACCCGTCGTGTTGCTCGAGGTGTAGCTCGACGGTGCGCAGCAGCACGCGCAGCCGGTCTTTGGTGAACGGGTAGTTGGTCAGTGCGTCGATGCGATCCTTGGCCACTTCGACGAATAGCCGGCTCTCGCGCAGCAAGCGCGTGCGGAGGTTGCGGATGCCGCGATCCTGGTTGCTGAGAAAGCGATCGAGTGGCAACTCGCCGCCGGCAGCGCACAACGCGCGCAACAGGGCTTCGATCTCTGTCGAGCTGCGCAGGCTGCGCGAACAGAAGGCGCCGCGCCCGAGGTTGCGCAGGGTGGGGTCGCGGCGCAGTCGATCACGCAGCAGGAACAGCACGCGCTCGCTGCTGGTGCCGCCTTCGATCAGATCGCCGACTTCGTGGCGGCCACCGACCGTGCAGATGGTGTCGCGCACCCGAGCCGCCTCGGCCTCGAGCAGTTCCGCCTGATCGACGTGGCGCTCGCGCAGGTCCCACAGCGCGGGGCCGATCTCCAAGAAGCGCGGCTCGGCCCACAACTGATCGAGCAAGCGGGCCCGGCGCGCCCGCCCGTAGCGATCCCGGTAGCGGAACAGCAGGTCGGCAAGGCTGAGCGATCTCCGCGCGTCGCGCAAGATGTGCTCGACGCGATCGCCGACGGTGACGCGGCGGCGGTGGAGCACCTCGCCGAGCAGTGGATCGAGCACCACCTGCACGTGCGCATCGTGGTGCAGGAGGTGCAGCAGGAGGCCACGCTTGAGCGCGGGCAAGCCGCGACTCGCCAACTCGGCCTCGATGGCGACAAGCGGCTTGGGTAGCTCTGTGCGGAGCCCGCGGATGGCGTGTACCGCGCGGCGGCAGGTCTCACCGTCCACCGTGGTGAGGATGTCGCCCACCACGAACAGTTCGCCCGGAAACAGGAACGCGAGCAGGCGCAGCGGCACGGCAGGTTCGCCGCGATGCGTCGCCATCTCGCGCAAGCATCCCTGCGCCAAGCGCTCGCCACGCACGGCACCACCTTGGGCCACCAGTTCGCGGTCGACCGCGCGCCGCCAGCGCGCGAGTAATGCGTGGCAACGCGCGTGCGCGTTGGCCCGGCAACGCGCCTGCAACTCCGGTAGCGCGTCCGGTTCGATCCCGAGCTGGGCGGCGAGGCGAGCGCGCGGTAAGGCCGGGCGGCCTGCCTGGCCCACAAGCGCTTCTAGGAACGCGCGTTCGTCGGGGTTGAGCGCGCCCAGCAGGCGGCGGAAGCCGCCGTCGGGCGCCGGCGACTCGCCTTGCGGTGCAGTCACGTGGCCGCCCAAGGTTTGGCACAGCGCCGCGCGGATCGCGGCTACGCCGTCGGGCCCGATGTCCTTGTGCGCCTGAACGTCGCTCGGCGGCTGGCCGATCAGATCCGCCAGCGTCTGAATGTCGGCTGCGACCAGGGCCAGCGACAGCTCGTCTGACAGGCCGAGTTCGCGCACGGCCTTGTCCAGAAAGTCCGTCGGCCACCAAGACTCGGCGGCGCAAACCCGCGTGCCGGCCTCGTCGCCGAACACCACGACGTGGTGCTCCGACTGCATGCCTGGCAACGCCAGCAGCGCCGCTTGACCTTCGCGCAGCAGCGTCGCGCGGTCGGGGAAGCCCAAACGTGACAGGGCCAGCCGGGTGCGTGGGTCGGGGAAGCGATCGCTCAGCGCTTCGTCGATCGCCGGTGTCTGATCCTTGGCTGCCCCGTTGCCGGCGGTGAGCGGCAGCAGGCTCCGCCGCACGTGGGTCACCAGCGTTTGCCAGCTGCGCGTACCGACGCCCGGCAGATGCAGGAAGCTGTCCTGCGGTGTGCCGAGCACGTCGGCCAGCGTGCGCAGTCCGAGCTGCTCGCACGCGCGCCGCACGCGGGCCGACAGGCGCAGCGTGGTCAAGGGGCGCGTGAGGATGGCGCGGTCGAGGTGCTCGACCGTGACCCAAGCGTTGCGAATCGTGGTTCCTGAGGCGGGCGTCATGGATCACTCCGTGCGAATCGAGCGGAAGCGCGGCTTTGGCGGCTGCGCTGCTCGCTGGGCCAACTCGATGAGTTCTTGGTCGGCGATCGTCGCCAGCTCACGCGGCTCAATACCGAGGCGGAGCAACCCGGCGCACGCGCGCAAGCGTGTGCCGCGCTCAAGAGCGCGCTCGGCGAGAGTGCGCAACGGCCCGAGCGCGGCCGGCGTCTTCAGCTCCAGCAAGAGCGTGGTGGCGCGCGCCCGCGGCAGCGGGCCGTCGAGGGCTGGAATTATCGCGGCGATGCGCGTCGCCAGCGCCTCGCCGTCGAGCCGAACCAGGCCGTCGACGAACAGTCGTTCGAAGACGCCGCTGTCGCCCGCTAGGTACAACGGCAGCAGCAGGTCGAGTGCCGCCACCAAGTGCAAGCGGACGGCGACCGCGGTGAGATTCGGTACGGCGCGATCGTTGTCTTGCAGCGCGCTCGCCAGCGCGGCGACGAGGGCCGCGCGTTGCGCGCTGTCGGCCTGCTCGAGGTTCGCCTGCATGGGCAGACACAGGGCCGCGTCGGTGCGCACGCGGTCGTCTGGCGCAGTGAGCGCCCCGATCAGCACGCTCAGCACGTGCAAACGGCTCGATGCCTCAGTTGCCGCCAGCAGAGCGCGCGCGTGCGCCAACACCGAGCCGCTGGCGAGTGGCAGGGCGCGCGCGCCACCCGCCACGAGCGCCAGGCCATCGGCACGGCGCACCAGACATGTCAAGAAGCGCTGTCCGGCGACCACCGCCGTGAGCGCCCGTCCGCAGCCGCGGCCGCGGGTCTCGCTGAGCTGCACCGTGGCCGGCAAGTCGCCGCGAAGGCGTTCCTCGACGGCGAGCACGACGCGCAGCACAGCCGCGTCGCTGGTGTCGACCCGCACTGCGCGCGCCACCGCGACGGCGTCGGCGCGTTCCAGCAGCATCGCGAGCGTGCTCTGGTCGTCTTGCGCCACAGCCGGCGCCACAGACAAGAACAACAGGCAGACAGAGATCGGTGATCGCATGGGCCGTTCCTTCTTCACTTGAGCACCAGGCGTTGGCGCAGGTAGGCGAGATCGAGGTCGCGGAACGCGTAGTTCAGCGAGATCAGCGAGTCGTAGCCGACGGCGGGTGACATCACGTCGGCGACGCCGGCCCCCTCGTCGTGCAGTGACGCGTCGCCGTGCAGGCCGAACGGGCTCGGTCCCTCGGCCACCAGGCCGACCGCGTGTCCGACCTCGTGGGCCAGGATGATGCCGATCGCGGTCGCCCAGTCATCCGCGGCGCGGAAGATGGCGTCGTAGCGCACGCGCTGCTCGCTCGTGGCGCGCGCGTAGTCGAAGTTCGCCGCGATCACCGTGGCGTCGTGTACGCCGCGGCCCACCGGCGTGCCGTTCATGCCTGGTGCCAGGTTCATGAAGCGGCGCGCGAAGGTCGTGACGAAACCCGGCCACACGCGCCGATGAATCTGCGCTTGGAACAAGAACAACTCGCCGCCGAACACCCCGAGGCCAGGGTTGTTGGCGATGTTGAGGTCGTTGATCTGGCCGTTGTATTGGTCGTAGTAGGCGCGCCCGAGCACGCCGGTGGAGTCGTCGCCGTAGTCGCGGCGGGGCGAGCCTTCGGGATCGAGACCACCCAGCGCGATCTGCATGTGGGCGACGCCGAGCGGTCGCCGGGGTGAAAAGCGGATCGCCACCGAGCCCGTTCCGAGCGACGCGCCGTCTGGGCCGCGGCCGAACAGAGAGTGCGCCTGCGCCAGCGTGCCATCGCGCAGGATGGCGAACATGCGGTCGTTGAGCCCCTGGGGATCGCCGTCGGCGGCGAAGCCCAGCTTGATCATGTCGTCGAGGAAGTCGCTGCGACCATTGCCGTTGCGGTCGAGGTCGGTACGCACCCACACCACGTGCGTGCGCTCGAAGGGGATTCTGTTGGTGCTCGGCGCGATGACGGTGAACGCGATACTCTCGGCGACGCCCTCGTTGCCGGAGAGGTCGCGCGCGCTGGCGTGCAGCTGATACTCGCCGGGTAGAAGCGGCGCACTGGCCGGTGCCGTCCAGCGCAGGTGTTCGCGCTCGACCACCGACTGCGCGAACACCGGGTCGCTGCCCGGCGGGCCGCCTGGACCGACGATGGTCACCGCGAATGACGTCGGGTCGAGCGCGTAGTTGGTGGGGTCCTGGCCAAACACGTCGATGGTGAACCCCGACGACGGCACCTGCATGTTGTTGCGCCGCGCGTCGGCCGCGCCATTCAGCGACACGCGCACGTTGGGCCGCTGGGCATCGGCCGTAAACCCGATGCGGAACTCGTGCGCTTCGTCAGCTGCGAACCAATTGCCGGAGACTTCGCGTACCCCGGTCGGTCCGCCGAGCAGCGTGACGCGATACCAGCCCCCCGGCGTCCACGGATCGCGGGGCACGAAGCGCACCGCGCGGTTGCCGCGCAGCACGCTCACCGTGCCGGCCACCGGCGTGCCGCTGCGCGTGGCGACGCGCAGCGTCGTGCCGCTGACGGTCGACGGATCCAGCACCGAGTCGAACACCGCGCTGATGTGGGTCGAGGTCGGCACCGCGGCGTTGCCGTCGGCGGGCAGCAGGATCAGCTCGGGCAGCGAGCTGTCGTCGGCGGTGCGAAATGGCAGGCCGAGGTCTTGCGGCAGCACGTTGCCGGCGGGATCGCGCAGGCCGGTCGGTCCGCCGCGCAAGTGCACGGTGTAGTTGGTGTTCTTGCGCAGGGCCGCGCTCGGCGTGATCTCGACGGTCGTGTTGCTGGCGACCAGTGCGACGGTCGCGCTCACCGCGCCACGGCTGTCGCGCAGACTCACCGTGGCGGCGCTCACCGCGCCTTGATCGAGGACCTCATCGAACGCCACCCTGGGGCGCACGTTCAGCGACACGCGACTGCTGTCGGCGGTGGGAACGCTCGACACGAGGTTCGGCGGCACGTCGTCGCTGCCGACGGTCCACTGCACCAGCGAACCGGAGGTCAGCGGGTTGCCGCTCACGTCGGTGACGGCACCGACGCCGCCCGCGACCGTGAGGCGCATGACCGCTCCCTTGCGGAACGGCGAAGTCGGCACCAGCCGTAGCTTGCGTTGGTCGCTGGTCGCGCTCACCCGCAGGTGCTGGACGTTGCTGTGATCGTCGATCAGCGTGACCGAGGTGGCCTCGACGCTGGCGGGATCGACCGACTCGTCAAAAACGATCTCCGGCTGCGCCCGGCTCGAGATCGCGACCTGCGTTGCTGGCCACACCGAAGTGAGGCTCGGCGGGGTGGGGTCGAGCGCGGTGCGAAACGTCGCCGACCAAGCCTGGGCGAGCACGTTGCCGGCGCGGTCGGTCACGCCGCGCGTGCCGCCAGCGACGATCAGGCGGTAGCGGCGATCACCGGCCAGGTCGGCCAGCGGATCGACGACCACGCGGTTGCCGTCGACCAGTTCGAGCGCACAGCCGTAGCCGCCGCCATACACGTCGCGCAGGTAGACGTTGGTGTCGAGGATCGACGCGGGATCGAGTGCTTCGTCGAAGGTGAGCGTGAGGTTGGCCAGCCGATCGACGCCGGTGGCGTTCTCGCTCACCGTGCTGGCGATGAGCAGCGGCGGCCGTTGATCGAAGGTGCGGAACCCGAAGGAGACCTGCTCGGCGAGGATGCGACCGTTGGTGTCCGACAGAAACGGCGACATCGACCAGGTGTAGTCCGTTTCCGCGCGAAGCGCCTGGCTCGGGGTGAAGCGCACCTCGCGACCCGTGCTGTCGAACGCGAACGCACCCGGCACCCGCACGCCGTCGGTGGTGGCTAGCCAGAGGTTCTCGTCGGTGCAGGCCTCGCGCACCACGATGCCGTCGAACTTCAGCCAGATGCTGGCGTCGAGCGCGACTTGCACTGCGTCCGCCGCCGGTGCTTGCTCGGTGAGCGCGAGGTCGCCGGTCAGGCTGAGCGGCGTCGACCCGCTCGAGCCGCCAGTACTACCACCGCCGCCGCCACATGCTGCCGCCGTGATGAGTGCAGCGAGCGCGAGTGCGTTTGTTGTTCTCCCCATTCCCCGTCCCTGATGCTGTTCCGAAGGTGCTCCTGCCAGATCGGTCAGCGCGCGCCCACGATCCAGCGCGGTCGTGAGGTCGCGGTGTCAGGGCGACGAGGTGGCCAGCCGCACGACGGGGCCGCTGTTGGGCGGCAACGGCCATTGGTATTGGCGTCAGCGCAACACCGCTCGGTGGGTGTGCGTTGCTATCGGCGTTGCAGAACGCAGCAACACGTACGCAATTCGACAGTCACACGCGCTGTCGCAGCCGCCAGGCGAGCAGCAGCATCACACCGCCCAAGGCCATGCAGGCGCCGGCGATCAGGGCCACCAGAATCTGCGGCACCATCCAGATCAGCACGCCGAGCAAGAGCAGGGCCGCACCCGGCGCGAACGCAACCCAGCCGAACGGGCCCCGCGCCACCTGCGTGGCGTGCGCCGAGTCGAAGTTGACGAAGAGGCGGCGCATGCTCGGCTAGCTGCAACCGCTGGTACCGCCGCAGGCATCGCACTTCAAGCACGTGCCGTTGCGCACCAGGGTGAACTGGCCACAGCCGCCGCACGGGTCGCCCTCGTAGCCCTTGAGGCGCGCTTCGGCGATCTTGGCGCGCTGCACCAGGATGCTCTGCGCCTCGCGGATCGCGGCGTTGCGCATGGCGGCGGTGGCGCCGTTGGCGCCGTTGGCCGGGCGTTGCGCGGTGGCGATGGGGGTGTCGTGCCCGTTCGCGGCCTGGCCCCTGCCGTCGAGAGTTCGGGCGTCGAGAGTCGGCGCTTGCGGGCTGCGCGCGTCGCGGCTGGCCTGAGGAGTCATGCCCGCGCTGCGCGGGTGCAGGTCCGAGGCGGCGCTTTGCGGTAGGGGCGACGCTGGCGGCGGCGGTTGCGCCATGCCCGGCTTGCTCTCGCGCACGCGTTCCGACACCACTTCCTCTTCGGTGTACTCGGGTTCGCTCTGGCCGCCGGTCGTAGTGTGGCGCAGGTCTTCGTCGCTCACCTGGCACAGGTCGGTGCGGTCGAGGTAGCTGATTGCCAGGTCGCGGAACACGTAGTCGATCACCGAGGTGACCATGCGCACCTTGTGGTGACCATTCACCATGCCGTTTGGCTCGAAGCGGGTGAACACGAACGCGTCGACGAACTCCTCCAGCGGCACGCCGTGCTGCAGGCCGAGCGAGATGGCGATGGCGAAGCAGTTCATCAAGCTGCGGAACGCGGCGCCTTCTTTGTGCATGTCGAGGAAGATCTCGCCGAGCGAGCCATCCTCGTACTCGCCGGTGCGCAGATACACCTTGTGGCCGCCGACCACCGCCTTCTGTGTGTAACCCGCGCGCCGATGCGGCAGGCGCCGGCGCTTGGCCAAGTAACGGTGCACGACGCGCTCGGTGATCTTCGCAGCCACGTCGAGCACGCTGCTCGGCAAGTTGCTGGTGTTGCTGTCGTCGTCGCTCGTCGTGTTGAGCGGTTGCGACAGCTTGCTGCCGTCGCGGTACAGCGCGACCGCCTTGATCATGCTTTGGTGCGACATCTCGTACACATGGCGCACGTCGGCCACGGTGGCTTCGTGCGGCATGTTGATGGTCTTGCTGATGGCGCCGGAGATGAACGGCTGCGCCGAGGCCATCATGTGCACGTGCGCCTCGAACGGGATGAAGCGCTTGCCCCTTCGACCGCACCGGTTGGCGCAGTCGAACACCGGGTAGTGCGCCTCTTGCAGGTGGGGGGCGCCCTCAACCGTCATGCTGCCGCAGACGAAGTCGTTGGCGGCGGTGAGCTCGGCCTTGGTGAATCCGAGGTGCGTCAAGAGGTCGAAGCTGACGTCGTCGAGTTGCGCGTCGCTCAGCTTCAGCGTCTTCTTGCAGAACTCCTCGCCGAGGACGTGCTTGTTGAACACGAAGCGCAGGTCGAACGCGCTCTTCAGCGACTCTTCGAGTCGCTTCAGCGTCGCGTCGTCGAAGCCCTTGCGTTGCAAGACCTCGTGGTTGATGCCGGGTGCAGCCGCCAGCGTCTTGCGGCCCACGGCGTAGGCGACGATGTCGTCGACCTGTGCCGGGGTATAGCCGAGCCTGGTCAACGCCGGCGGCAAGCTCTGGTTGATGATCTTGAAGTAGCCGCCGCCGGCGAGCTTCTTGAACTTCACCAACGCGAAGTCGGGCTCGACCCCGGTGGTGTCGCAGTCCATCACCAAACCGATGGTGCCGGTCGGCGCGATCACGGTGACCTGTGCGTTGCGGTAGCCGTGGCGCTCGCCGAGTTCGAGGGCGCGATCCCAGGCGTCGCGCGCCGCCGTCAACAGCTCGGCCGGACAGTGCTTGGCGTCGATCGCGCGCGGCCGCACCGACAGCCCTTCGTATTCGCCGTCGGGCGCCGCGTAGGCCGCGCGCCGGTGGTTGCGCATCACGCGCAGCATGTGCGCGCGGTTTCGCTGGTAACCGTTGAACGGTCCCAGCTGCTTGGCCATCTCGGCCGAGGTCGCATAGCTCTCGCCGCACAGAATCGCGGTGAGCGAGCCGGCGATGGCGTAGGCACTCTGCGACGCGTACGGGATGCCCATTCGCATCAGAATCGTGCCGAGGTTGGCGTAGCCGAGGCCGAGAGTGCGGAACTCGAAGCTCTTGCGCGCGATCGGCTCGCTGGGAAAGCTGGCCATCAGCACCGAGATCTCGAGCACGATGGTCCACAGCCGCGTCGCGTGGCGATAGCCGTCGACGTCGAACGTGCCATCGGCGCGCACGAACCGCCCGAGGTTCAACGACGCCAAGTTGCAGGCGGTGTCGTCGAGGAACATGTACTCGGAGCACGGGTTGCTGGCGCGGATCGGCCCATCCTCGGGGCAGGTATGCCAGTCGTTGATCGTGGTGTCGTATTGCAACCCCGGGTCGGCGCAGGCCCAGGCCGAGAGCGCGATCTTGTCCCACAGCTCGTGCACGTCGAGCGTCTTGCACACCTTGCCGTCGACGCGGCGCGTGAGTTGCCACGCCTCGCCCTTCTCCAGCTTCCTGAAGAACGCGTCGGGCACGCGCACCGAGTTGTTCGAGTTCTGCCCCGACACCGTCGCGTAGGCCTCGCCGTTCCAGTCGGTGTCGAGCACCGGCATCTGGAAGTCCTTGTAGTTCTGCTGCGCCAGCTGCAAGGCTCGCTGGATGTAGGCCTCAGGCACCGCGTGCCGACGTGCTTCGGCCAGCGCCAAGGCCAGAGCGTCGTTGTGCTTTGGCCGCGTCTCCACGTGCTCGCCGGTGGCATCGTTGACCTGACAAGCCGCCATGAGTTTGTCGAGGTGCGACTTCGCCATCCTGGTGCCGGCCACCAGCGCCGCCACCTTCTGTTCTTCCTTCACCTTCCAGGTGATGAACGTCTCGATGTCGGGGTGGTCGAGGTCCAGGCACACCATCTTGGCGGCGCGGCGCGTCGTGCCACCCGACTTGATGGCGCCAGCGGCGCGGTCGCCGATCTTGAGGAACGACATCAGGCCCGACGAGCGGCCACCGCCCGACAAGGGCTCGTTCTCGCCACGGATCGACGAGAAGTTGGTGCCGGTCCCCGAGCCGTACTTGAACAGGCGCGCCTCACGGGTCCACAGATCCATGATGCCGCCCTCGCCCACCAAGTCGTCGCGCACCGACTGGATGAAGCACGCGTGCGGTTGGGGCCGCTCGTAGGCGTTGGCGCTCTGCTTCAGCTCACCGGTCGTGGGCTCGATGTAGGTGTGGCCCTGCGCGGGCCCGGTGATGCCGTAGGCCCAGTGCAAGCCGGTGTTGAACCACTGGGGCGAGTTGGGCGCGGCGACCTGCAACGCCAACATGTGGCACAACTCGTCGTAGAAGGCTTGCGCGTCCTCCTTGGTGTCGAAGTAGCCGTGCGTCTCGCCCCAGTGGCGCCAGCAGCCGGCCATCCGATGAAAAACCTGCCGCGCGTCGGTCTCGCTGCCCAGCACCGGCTGGCCCTTGTCGTCGCGCAGCGGCTTGCTATCGCCGCCGGTCTGCGGCACGCCGGCCTTGCGGAAGTACTTCTGCGCCAGGATGTCGGTTGCCACCTGGCTCCAGAACTCGGGCACCGCGATGTCCTCCATGCGGAACACGACGCTGCCGTCTGGGTTGCGAATCTCGGAGGTTCGCTTGTTGAACTTCAGGGATGCGTAGGGGGATTGCCCCTGCTTCGTGTACCGCCTGGCGATCTTCAATGGCTTCCTCCGATGTCACTCCAAACCGGGACTCTGGTTGGTGGGGCGTCGACGTGCGCGGTTTGCTCGTGGCTCGTGGTCTCCACGCGCGCTGGCTGGCGCTGCTGGCCGGCGTTGTTCACCGGAGATTCCACCGGCGCTTCCACCGGCTTCACCAGCGACGACATGTTCGTCTCCAGACGCATGGATTCCACGACTTGACCTGTGGCTGGAGGCTCCCGAGCGAGCCCACTGCCTGACCGATTGCCTGACCGATTGCCTAACCGATTGCCTAACCGCACTCCGCCGAGACTCCACCGAAGAGGGCTTTCTGTGGTCTCGCTACTTCCAACGGTGCTGTTCGCACCGTGCCTCAGCCGCCTTCGCGGTCGCAAAGGCGCCGCGCCTCTGCCTGACCTGTTCCCGCGAGCGCGGGCTAAGAGAACCACCATCTATAGTGTTGTGCGGTTGGCGGCAATTCTAAACCTAGAGATTTCAACCGGGGCCAGCGGCATCGCCGCAGACGCCGAAAGGCTCGTTGTTGCGCGCGCTCGCACGACCGGGGTAAGGTTGCGCGGGTGCGGCGGTTGGTGCAAGTGCGACAGGTTCTACGGGCGGCAAAGCGCGCCCGTGGTCGGCTGGTTTTGACCGGTCTTTTGTTGGCATCGAGCGTCGCCGCGCAGCGCGGGCGGCTGCAGGGGTTGATCGATGGGCTCGAACGCACTGGCGCGCGCGTCGGCGTGGCCGCGGTGGCCCTGCCTTCTGGCGAGCTGCTCGCCGAGCATCGCAGCCGCGAAGTGTTCTTGCCCGCGAGCAACCAGAAACTGCTCGGCCTGGCCGCGACGCTGCATGGACTTGGCGCACACCACGAGTTCGTCACGCGCTTCCACGTGCGCGGCGGCGCGCTCGTGATCGAGGCGTGCGGCGATCCCAACTGGACCACGGAGGGAGCGCACGACCCCCGCGCGATCATGCGGGAAGTGGCGACGCAGCTGCGGGCGCGCGGCATCGACGCCGTGCAGCGCGTGGAGCTGTTGCCTGGCACCCTGCTGGGGCCGAACCGACCGGCAGGTTGGCTCACCTACGATCAAGCTCTGTCCTACTGTCCGCCGACTGGCGCGCTGGTGCTCGACGCGGGCTGCTTCGAGGCGCTCTTGACGCCGGCGCGCGGCGCGGATCGCGCCGAGATCGTGATCGTGGCGCCTCCGGTCACGCTGGTGATCGACGGCGCCATCACGCTGACGGCGGACAAGAAAAAGGGCGAGGTCTACGGGCTCTCGGCGCGCGACGGCAGCGTGCGTGCCTACGGCGCGCTGTGGCAGAAGGCGGGCGCGCGGCGCGTGCGCGGGGCGTTGCCGGACGGCGACGTGGTGGCGGTGCGGGCGCTGCACGAGTGCTTGGTGCACGCCGGGATCGAGGTGCGTGCCGACGCGACGCCGAGCGACGCCGACGATGTGTTTGCCTACCGCACCAAGCTCTTGTCGGCGCTGCAGCCGATGCTGCGCGAGTCGAGCAACTTCCACGCGGAACAGCTCGCGCGGGCGCTCGGGGCGCACAAACATGGCGACGGCAGTTGTGCGGGCGCCAGCCAAGCGCTGGGCAAAGAGCTGCGCGCGCTGGTGGGGGATTGGCCCGATATCGTCATCGACGACGCGGCGGGCTTGTCGCGCAAGAACCGCGTGTCGCCCGCGTTCCTGGTGACGGTGTTGGCGGCATGTGCCGCCGAGCCATGGGGTGCGGTCTACGCCGACAGCCTGCCGAGCGGCGGCGAAGGCACCCTCGACAAGCGCTTCAAGGACGTCGACTTCGGTGTGCGCGCCAAGACTGGCACGCTGCGCGATGCGTCGGCTCTGTCGGGCTACGTCGAGCCACACAGCGCCGTCGGGCAGCACAATGGTGGGCGCATCGCGTTCGTCGTGTTGGTGAACGTGGCCCGCGGCGGCCGTGCCGCGCACGCGGCGTGGCGCGACGCGCAAGATCGCATCGTCGCCGCGATCGCGGGCTTGTAGGTGACGCCGATGGACGCAGGCGCGCTCGACCTCGATGCCATCCTGCGCGACGTCGTGCCGGTGGCGCGCGCCGCGGGCGACGTGCTGCTGCGCCATCGACGCCAGTTGGTGAACGTGCGCACCGAGTTCAAGGGCCGCCGCGAGCTGGTCACGGTCGCCGATCGGGCCGCCGAGCACGTAGTCGTCGAGCACCTGCTGCGCGCGTATCCCGAGCACGCGATCCTCGCCGAGGAGGGTGTGCTCACGCCGGCCGGCAAGCCGCACCGCGACGCCGACATCGTGTGGATCCTCGATCCGCTCGACGGCACCACCAACTTCGTGCACGACTTGCCGTTCTTCGCGGTGGCGATCGCGCTGGTGGTGCGCGGTGAACCCGTGCTCGGCATCGTGCACGCGCCGGTGCTCGGTCACACCTACACCGCGGCGCGCGGGCTGGGCGCGTTTCGCGACGGCCAACGGATCGCGGTGACCAAGACCAAGGACCTCGACGATGCGCTGTTGGCGACCGGCTTCAGCTACAACCGCAACGACCCGGGCAAGGACGACAACAGCGGCCGTTTGGCGCGCATGCTGCCGCGTTGCCGGGACCTACGCCGCTTCGGCTCCGCCGAACTCGATCTCTGCTTCGTCGCCGACGGTCGCTTCGATGGCTACTGGGAGATGTATCTGGCGCCCTACGACGTGGCGGCGGGCACGGTGATCGTGCGCGAGGCCGGCGGCAAGGTGACCGATCTCGGTGGTGGCAACGACTGGCTGTTCGGCGGGCAGATCCTCGCGTCCAATGGCAGCGTGCATGCGGCCATGCTGGACGTGGTCGGCAACGCGTAGATCGCGCCGCGGCACCTGGCGCTGGTGTGCCGAACGCACCCCAGACCCGTCCCAAGTCGGTTCCGACCGTGCTAGAGTCTGCGGGCTCTGTCTGCCCCTTCACCCCGCTCCTCTCGACTCATGCGCTTCTCTACTTGCTCGATTCTGGGCTTCGCGGCCGCGCTCGCGGCACAGCAGCCCGACATCACCCACGCCCCGTTCCGCTATGTGCCGACGCAGCTCGACTCGGGCTACGTCGACAACGACAGCGAGGTAGCGCGCGTGATCTTCTCGGGTCGCGTGCAGATCGCTGGCGCGCTGAACCTACGCCTCTACTTCGAGCGCACCAACCTGCCCGAGGGCACGCGCCTGCGGCTCACGTCGGCGCACGACGCGGCGATCGAGCTGTTCGATGGGCGGTCGCTGGCCGACTACCAGAATTACTCGTCGTGGTTCAACGGCGAGGCCGTGCAGGTGGAACTGATCGCCGCGCCGCGCTCGATCGGCAACCGCGTGCGCGTGATCGCGGCGGACGCCGGTGAGGGCAATGTGGTCGGGCCGGCCACGATCTGCGGCCCGGTCGACGATCGCGTGCCGAGCACCGACCCGCGCCAAGGCCGCCAGCACCCAACGGGTTGCACGTCGTGGCTCATCGACCTGCACACCGTGGTGACCGCGGGCCACTGCACGGCGAGCACGGCGCAGCAGATTCACTTCAACGTGCCGCTGTCGACGTCGACTGGCACCATCGTGCTGCCGCCGCCGGAGCACCAGTATCGCTACGACACCGCCGCCGTGCAGCGCCTGGACGCCGGCGTGGGCAACGACTGGACGGTGGCCTCGACGTTGCGCAACGCGACGACCGGGCTGTACGCCGGTCAGCGCCAGGGCAGCTTCTACGACCTGATCGTGCCGCCGGCGTTCGTGGCGACGCAGCAGATCCGTATCACCGGCTACGGCACCGACACCGACAACCGCGATCGGTCGCAGACGCAGCAGACGCACGTTGGTCCCCGCATCAGCGTGACGAATACCACCGCGCTCGGCTACCGCACCGACACCACGGGCGGCAACTCGGGCTCGCCGGTCGTGCTCGAGAACACCGGCCAGGCCATCGGCGTGCACACGCACGGCGGTTGTTCGAGTACCAACACCGGCAACAACTCGGGGACGGCGTTCAACCGCACCGACTGGACCGCGGCGGCGACGTCGATCCGCGCCCTCAAGCGGCCGGGCTCGTATGCGGTGTTCGGCAGCGCTTGCGGCGCTGGCACCCAGCCGCGCCTCACCAACAACGGGTTCCCCGACCTCGGGCTCAGCATGACGATCGAGGTGACCAACTGTCCGGCGGGTGCGCCGGTGGCCATCCTGTTCGGCCAGCGTTTGGTCGCACCGATCGATCTGGCCTCCTTGCAGCTGCCGGGCTGCTTCCTTCTGACGTCGGTGCTGGTGTCACCATTGGTGGCCGCCAATGGCGCGGGCCTGGCCTCGGTTTCGGTGACGACGCCAAACAACGTGGGTCTGATTGGGGGCAAGGTCGCGAACCAAGGTGCGGTCCTGAATCCGGCTGCGAACGCCGGCGGCGTCGCGATGAGCAACGCCGGTGAGTCGACGATCGGTCAGTGACGATCGAGTGGTCGGGTCGGGCGGGATTGTGAGCGCGTGCTGTTCTCGCTGGGGCGCGCGTGGTTAACGTGCGGCGAACCCCAGCTCGCGCGCATGACCAACCCGCTTCTGCCGCCGATTCCCCCGCCCCTCGTTCCGGCTGAGCGATCGCTCGCCGAGATCACCGTCAAGGCGGTGATCCTAGGGCTGCTGCTAGCCGTGGTGCTCGCGATGGCGAACGCCTACCTCGGCCTCAAGGTCGGCATGACGGTGGCGGCGTCGATCCCGGCCGCTGCCGTGTCGCTGGGCGTGCTGCGCGCCTTCGGCCGCACCACGATTCTCGAGAACAACATGGTGCAGACCATCGCGTCGGCAGGCGCGTCGACGGTGTCGGGCATCATCTTCACCGTGCCGGCGCTGGTGATGATGGGGGCGTGGAGTGGCTACGACTATTGGACCATCGTCATGATGGTGATCCTCGGCGGCGTCATGGGGGTGGCGTTCACCGTGCCGCTGCGTCGCGCGCTGATCGTCGACGTGCGCCTGCAGTTTCCTGAGGGTGTGGCGACCTCCGAGGTGCTGAAGAGCGGTGGCATCGAGCGCGGCGGCGACGTGCAAGAGTCGCCGGCCGATCGCGAAAAGGGCGCGCGCGGCTTCCGGTTGCTGCTCGAAGCAGCGGCGATCGGTGGCGGGTTCAAGCTGTTGGAGGGTGGATTGCGCGTGCTCACTGACGCGCTGGCGACCACCAAGGCGCTGTTCGGGGGCAAGTGGTTGTTCACCATCGACGCCACGCTGGCGCCTTCGCTGCTCGGCATCGGCTACATCGTCGGTCTGAACGTCGGCGTGTTGATCATGATGGGCGCGGTGATCGGCACACTGCTCGGCGTGCCCATCAACTGGTTGATGAACGGTGACGCGCTCATGGCCAAGGCGGGCCTCGCCGCGGGCACGCCGTGGTCTGCGTTCACGCACGAGAACTGGGAAGCACTCGCCGGCGCGTCGTGGGGCCAGTGCCGTCGCATCGGCGTGGGCTGCATGATCGTCGGCGGCCTGTGGTCGCTCATCACATTGTTCGGCCCACTGGTGCGCAGCGTCAGGATGAGTCTGCGCGCATACAAGGCGCAAGCCGCCGGTGGCGGTGGGGTGCCGCGCACCGAGCGTGACACGCCGATCACTTTCTTGATCGTGGTGGCGGCCGTGGCGTGTGTGCCGCTGTACTTTGCGTTCTCCAGCGCCCTCGGCAGCTACGAGAACAAGGCGCTCATCGCTCTGCTGATGACCGCCATGATGCTGGTATTCGGCTTCTTGTTCTCATCCGTGGCGGGCTATATGGCCGGCCTGGTGGGAAGCTCGAACAATCCAGTGTCGGGCGTGACGATGGCCACGGTCATCGCGTCGTCGCTCGTGCTTGTTGGCCTCATGGGGAACGAGGGGATTGCCGGTCAAGTCGGGCCGATCGCAGTCATTTATCTGGCGGCCTTCATCTGTGTCGGCTGCTGCATCGCCGGCGACAACCTGCAAGATCTCAAGTGCGGCCACGTGGTGGGTGCGACGCCGTGGAAGCAACAGGTGTGTCTGGTGCTCGGCGCGATCGCGTCGGCGTTTGCCATTCCGTGGGTACTTGGCGTGCTCGATGCCGACCAAGGCATCGGTCGCCTCAGTCCGTTGCGAGAGGGCGTCGAAGGGGCGAAGGCACTTGCCGCGCCGCAGGCGACGCTGATGAAGGAGATCTCGACCGGCATCTTCGGCAAGGGCCTCGAGTGGGTCTACGTCTACATCGGCTTCGCGTTGGCCGCGGCGCTGATCGCCTTGGATCAGGTGCAGAAGAAGCGCGGCTCATCGTTCCGTTTCCCAGTACTCGCGGTTGCGGTGGGCATCTACCTGCCCTTCGGTCTTTCGGTCCTCATCTTCACTGGCGCGATTCTGAACTGGATCGTGCTCAAGAAGACCGGTCACTACGACCACACACGGAAGCAGGAGCTGGAGAACAACGGCATGCTCATCGCCTCGGGTCTGATCACTGGCGAAGCGTTGATGGGAGTCGCCGTCCCGCTGATTGCGATCGGCCTACCGGCGTTGCGACCGGAAACGCCGTGGACCTATGCCGAGGGGGCAGCCGCAGTGGCGACACTGGCCATGGTCGTCTACCTCTACCGCCGCACGATGGGTTCCGTGGCGCGGACGCCTTGAACCGGGCTGTGCCGCTTCTATCGCTGCAACCAAGCCAAGAACTTCCACTCCAGGCTCGGCGGCGTCGGCCCCTCCGCTGACAGCCGCTCGCCGAACGCGCGCCGGCACGCGAGTTCGAACGTCACCTTGCCGCCACCTTCAGCCAGCTCGCGCAGCATGCCGGCAAACTTAACCTTGCTGTCGCTCGTGCTCTTGCCCGCGGATTCGCGCAGCCAGAACACAAAGCCGCTGCGGTACGCGCGCAGCAGTTCCTTGAAGTCGGCGTCGTAGTTGCCTGGCACGCTCGGTAGGCCTTTGGCGGGCGGGCCCAAGAACGGCGCGCGCACCACGTGGTCGGGCTTGCCGTTGTCGTCTTGCAGCAGGAAGTTGCCGATCTTGTCCTTCGGCTCTTTGGCGGCGGCGTGCTTGCTGCCGTTGCGCTGACCCTGCTTCAGCGGCCGAATGAAGTAGTCCTTGCCCTTGGTCTGGCGCCACTGGCTGTCGAGGTTGATCGCCGCCAAGGCGCCGCCCGAGGACGCGCCACCCGCCACGAACTGTTCGCGGGCCGCGGCGTAGCCCCCGAGGCCTGAGCCGCCGGTGCGGGCGTTGTTCTCCTTGAGCAAGGCCACCACCAGGTCCTGACACAGGCCCGCCTCGAAGTCGCGGTCAACGTTCTCGCCGAACGCCATCACCACAAGCGACGACATGGCGCGCTGCACCACGTGCTGCAACAAGCCGCCCTTCTCGCGCGCGTCCATGCGCACGCCGGTGATGCCGTGCTCGCCGAGTAGCTCCTCGGGCGGCGCATACTCCATCGCCACGATCTGGATCGTGCGCGGGCGCGACACCCATGCTTCGCTGCTGCGCAGGATGTGCTTTTGCCACAACAGTTCGCGGTTCTCCGGCGCGATGGCGCCGAGCAACCCGCACATCTCGCAGAAGTTCTGCCGTGTCGGTGCGAGCCACGCCTGCGCGCGGCACGCTTCGGGCTCGCGCGCCAAGAGCTTGGCCATGCCCGCGGTGAACTGGCGTTGCGCGGTTGCGACCTCGTCGCTCAGCGTGGCCAGGGCCGGCGCGGTCGTCGGCCAGTGCCAGCTCTTCAGCCAGGCCTGCACGCTCCGGTGCGCGGCATCGAACTCGGGCGGCGCTGGGGTTGCGCTCATCCAATCGTGGAGCAGGCGCTGGGCGTTGCATACGGCGATCGCGCCTTGCTGCAAGTCGGTCAGGTCTTGCGCTGACTGCAATCCGGCCTTGGGGTAAAGAAACTCGATCGCGCCGAGGCGTAGCGAAAGCGTCTGCGTGGCGACGACTTCGGCGTCGAAGTTCACCGCGGCAGCCTCGGTCGTGAGGCCGAAACTCTTGGTTGCCGCCGCCGCCAGTTCCTTGAATTGCGCGTCGTCCTGCGCGCCGAGCGCGCTACTCAATGACCCAACCAGCAATACACAGTGCATCCTTGCCATGTCGGCATGTTACCGAGTCGCCGCCGAGGTGAGGGTCACGACGTTCGCGTTGGCTGGGCCAGCGAGTATGTTCCGGCGATGCGTTCGTCGCCGCGTCGCGTGTTGTGCGGGTTGGTTTTGTGCTTAGTCGCCTGTGGTGACGCACCCGTCGTGCGCCAAGATCCGTTGCAGGTTCAGCCCATGGACCAAAACGCCGCTCCGCCGATTGCGCCCGAGTGGGTCGTGAATGGGATCAGCGACGCGCATCCCGATGCGCTGTGGTTGCAGGCCGTCGGCGCGGCCGAGATCGGCGCGTCGTTGCAAGACGCGCGCGAGCGGGCCGAGTTCAAGGCGCGCGGCGGCCTGGTGCGAAACCTGTCGTCCACGGTGCGCTCGGCGACCGAGTCGCACGAACTGTTCGAGGCGAACGATCACCAGAGCCGCCTGCAGATCAGCCTCGAGCAAACCGTGGAGGTGGTCGGTGCGGGCACCCTCGAAGGCGCCCGCCCCGTCGACTTCTTCATCGACGCGAGAACGAAGACCGCGCACTGTCTGCTGGTGCTGGAGCGCGCGCCGGCCGCGCGCGAATTGGCCGGCCGCGTCGCGCAGCGGGAGGCCGATGCCGCCGCGCTGCTGGCGCGCGCCAAGACCGCCGCGCCCGGACCCGCGCTGCTCGCGCTGTGCGAAGCCTACGATCATGTGCTCGCGGCGCGCGTCCTGCGCGTCTCGTATGCCGTCCTCGCGAACGGTCCGATGCCCGCACGCGACGCGATCGGCGATCAGGTGTTGGCCGGCCTGCGCGCCGCCAGCAGCGAGCTGACCCTGCATCTCGACTCCGATCAGAGCCAGCGCGGGCGCGTCGGCACCGAGTTGGCGGCGCCGATCGGCGTGCAATTGCGGACGACGTCGGGCCGCGGCGTCGATGGTCTCGCTCTTCGCTTCACCCTACGAGGCAAAGCGAAGGCGGAGTTGTCGCCGCCCCTGATGGCCACCGCGGGTGAGGGGCGGGCCGCGTTCTTCGTGCGCGCGATTGGCGCGTCGAGTGAGCGTAGCAATCAGATTGATATCCGGATCGACGCGCTGGCGAGCCGCAGCCTGCCAGGTCCACAGGTGATCGCCGAGTATCTCTTGCCCACCCCACAAGACACGCGCGTCTTGGTTTGCGCGACGGCACAAGCGTTTGGCGAACCGACCGACGCCGGTGCCCTGCAGACCGGCGTCATCGATGCGTTGGCGAAGGCTGATTTTGCTGTCGTTCCTACGGGCACCGTGGCCAACAAGATCGGCCTGAATGAATTGTCGCTGGCGGCTACGACCGAGGTGTGTCAACGCCTGCGCGGGGTGGTCGACTACGTCGTGCGGGTCGCCGGCGCCGTGCAGGACAACACCGGGGGGCGCGATCGTCGCCGCGCGCGTACCTCGGCGGTGGTGTTGGTGATCGATATTGCGACGGGCCATGTCGATCAGTTTCTGAGTGACCCCGTGGATGGTGTGGGCGATTCACATGGGCAAGCGGCAGCAGCCGGCCTCGCCCGTCTCGGGGGCGTTGTCGGCAGTGCGATTCTGGCGCGGGTGCGTGCGCGCGCCGGCCTTTAGGTGGCGCCGCAGTGACCCAATTGCCAGCCAGGGGAAAGTCCGCGCCCCGGGGCTTCCTGTAGGTCGGTCGCCCGTTGAGGAGGCAGTCGACCCAACAAATTGTGGACGTTGGGGGATTTTGCAGAGCGAATGACAGGGCCAGCTCATAGCCTTGTCGCAGAGTAGAAATCCCTTATGGCAGAAAAGAAAACAGCGGCAGGTTTCGAGTTCCTGGTTCAGGCGTTGAAAGCCAACAAAGGCGCGCAATACAGCGACCTCAAGGAAAAGGCTGACCAGAAGAAACTGACGATCTATCCCGTCATGTTCGGCCGAGCCAAGGCGATGCTGGGGCTCGTCAAGTCAGCGAAGCGGGGCGAGGGCAAGAAAGCCAAGACCGCGGGCCCGCGTGGTCGACCCAAGGACGGCTCTTCCAAGTCGGGGCAGATCCGCAGTCTGCTTGCGTCTGGGATGACGACGGCAGAGATTGCCAAGCAGGTGGGTTGTTCAGTCAACCTCGTGTACGCGGTCAAGGCGGGGGCCAAGCGTGGTCCGGGTCGCCCGGCGGGTTCTGGGAAGTCGCCGGTGGCCAAGCGCGGGCCGGGTCGGCCACCGAAGTCGGCGGCTCTGGCTGGGTCCCTCGATTCGGTGATCCAGGCGCTGCGCGATGGCGATCGCGATCGCGATCGTTTCCGTCGGGCGCTCGACCAGATCCGCGTGATCCTCGCGAACCTCGGTTAGAGGCCTTGGTTGATCGAAGACGTGACGGATGAGTCAAGTTTCGGCCCGCTCCCGCTCCCGTCATGCTTGATGCTCCGGCGCGAGCGTGGTCGCCAACTCCAACGGGTATCGGGAGCGGGAGCGGGAGCGGAAACAGAAGCGGTCTGAGGCGGAACCTCGGCTAGTCCTCGGGCTGCGCTGCGGAGGCCGCGCCCCGCGACCGCAGGCCGAACACGAGGCCCAGCACCAAGAACGCGGAGCCGAAGGCGATCAGCATCAGCGCGATGTTGACCTTCAGGAAGCTGCCCAGCGTCAAGATCCCGGTGACCCCGAGGGTCCACAGCAGGGTGGCAGCGAGGAAGCAAAGCGCGCGGGAGCGAGGCATAGTCGTTTTGTTGTCGCCGACGAGCTTTATCGTGCGCGTCGATGCG
Source organism: Planctomycetota bacterium (assembly GCA_031423015.1). GTDB lineage: Bacteria > Planctomycetota > UBA1135 > UBA1135 > UBA2386 > DATGPD01. The sequence continues at coordinate 26,387 of JANPER010000120.1, forward strand.
AGTCCAACGCTGCCTGGTGAACGCGCTGCTCTTCATGGGTTTGTCGCTGCCCGGGCAATCGCTGCCTGGGCATGCCGTCGACCAGGCCGGCAGCGGGCCACCGCGCAAGCCGGTGGGCAGCACGCGTCCCTTGTCGCCCACGGCCGAGGCCGCGACGTTCCGCTTGCCCCCCGGCTTTGCGGTGCATTTGGTCGCCGCCGAACCGCTGGTCTACGAGCCGGTCATGTGCGCGTGGGACGCCGACGGCCGCATGTACGTCGCCGAGATGATGACTTACATGCAGGACATCGACGGCACGGGCGAGGACGAGCCGCACAGTCGCGTCAGTGTGTTGCACGACGATGACGGCGACGGCCGGATGGATCGCCGCACGACGTTTGCCGATGGCCTGCTGCTGCCCCGCCTGCTGTTGCCGCTGGGCGACGTGGTGTTGATCGGCGAGACCTACACCACGGCGCTCTGGCTGTATCGCGATGTCGATCGTGACGGTGTGTCGGACGGTCGCGAGTTGTTGCGTGCGGGGAAGAAGGACCGGCGCAACCTCGAACACCAAGACAGCGGGTTGATCTGCGGCATCGACAATTGGCTCTACACGGCGATGGGTGGCGAGCGCTTGCGTCTGCGGCAAGGCCAACTGATCAGCGAGAACGTCGATAGCGAGTTCGCGCAGTGGGGGCTCGCGGTCGACGACGTCGGCCGCCAGTTCTTGTCGTCGGCCGGTGGCGAACGGCCGGCGTACGGGTTTCAGCGGCATCCGCGCTATGGCCGCGCCTCGTTCGATGGCGAGTTGGCCGACGGCTTCAACTCGGTGTTTCCCGCGGTCGCCACGCCTGACGTGCAAGGCGGCGAGTCGCGGGTGCGCGCCGACGGCACCCTCAACCACATGACCGGTTGCTGCGGCCAGTCCATCTTCCGCGGCACTGAGTTGCCGGCCGATTGCGTGGGCGACTACTTCGTGTGTGAACCGGTCGGTCGCCTGGTGCGGCGCGCCAGCGTGCGCGACGTGGACGGCAAGATCGTGCTCACGAACCGTTATCAGAACGGCGAGTTCATGACCTCGACCGACATGAACTTCCGGCCGGTGTGGAGTGCGACCGGCCCCGACGGCGCGCTGGTTCTGGTCGACATGTATCGCGGCATCATCCAGGAAGGGAATTGGGTGAAGGCTGACTCCTATCTGCGGCCGCAGGTCGAGAAGCTCGGGTTGCAGAAGAACATCGGGCGCGGCCGCATCTGGCGCATCACCGGTGCGGACCAAGTGCGGCAAGAGTCGCTCGAACTGCTACGCGCCGACGCGCCCGCGTTGGTGGCGACGTTGGCGCATGACAACGGCTTCTGGCGCGACATGGCACAGCAGGTGTTGGTGCAGCGCGGCGACCGGGCGGTGCAGGACGCGGTCCGCGGGCTCGCTGAGCATGCGTCGCCGCTCGGCCGCGTGCACGCGCTGTGGACGCTGGAAGGGCTCGATGCGCTGACGCACGACGACCTCGCGCACGCGGTGCGCGATCAAGACGCGCGCGTGCGGTTGTCGGCGGTTCGCGCCAGCGAGGGATTCTTGGCGCGGCAAGACCAAGCGGTGCTCGAGCTATTGGCTCCCCTGGCGCGCGACCCCGACGCGCAGGTCGCGGCGCAGCTCGCGTTGAGCCTGCGCTTTGCGCCGGGTCCGGCGGCGCGCGAGGCGATCCTCAACGTCGGCGCGCATCGACCGAACCACGAAGTCGTGGCGCGGGCGGTGCGCGACAGCTTGCGCGGCGAGGGCGGCGATGCCTCCGATGCCACGTTGGACGCCGACGCGCTCGCCTTGGTGCGCGAGGGCAAGACGCATTACCAGCAGTTGTGCATCGCCTGTCACGGCGCGGATGGTCGCGGCGCCAAAGCGGGAGACGTGTTCCTCGGTCCGCCGCTGGTGTCTTCCGACCGGCTGCGCAGCGACGACGCGCTGCTGCGCATCGTCTTGCATGGGCTGGTGGGGCCGGTCGACGGCAAGGTCTGGGGTGGCGGCGTGATGCTCGGCCAGGGCGCGCAAGACGATCGCTACCTGGCCGCGGTGCTCAGCTACGTGCGCACGGTGCTGTTCGACGGTGGCGTGGTGGCGCCAAGCGAAGTGGCCGCCGTGCGTGCGGTCTGTGGCGAACGCAAGACGCCGTGGACGCTCGAAGAGTTGGCGCCCTACGCCGCGGTGGAGGTTGCGGCGTTGGCGAAGTGGACCGCGTCCGCCAGTCACCAGACCGAGCACGCGCAAGCTGCGCTCGACGCCGACGCCAAGTCGCGCTTCACCACCGAGATGGCGATGGAGCCTGGCATGTGGTGGCGGGTCGATCTCGAGGCCGCGCACGAACTGACCGGCGTGATCCTCGATACGCGTGGGTCGGCCAAGGACTATCCGCGCGGCTATCTGCTGGAGGCATCTGACGACGGCGAAGTGTGGCGCGAGCTTTTGCGCGGCGTGGGCGATGCGCCGATCACTTCGATGCGGTTTGCGCCGACCCGTCTGCTGCACCTGCGCATCACCCAGACCGGCGACAACAAGGACAACTGGTGGTCGATCCATCGTGCCAGCTTTGTTGGCCGACGACTGTGACCGGACACCATCGCGCCCCGATTTACCCTGTTCGGGCCTGACGCCCGGTCCCTATCGTTCGCAGGATCTATGAAGCTGATCGCTCGCACGGTCGCGGCCGTCGTCGTGTTCCTCGCCCTGCCCGCAATGGCGCAGGAGCTAGGAGAGAGCCGCGTCGACGTTACCGCCCGTTTTGAACCTGCCATCGCCGCACCAGGAGCTGGCGTCGAATTGGTGGTGACCGTGACGCCGGCGCTGGGCTATCACGTGTATGGCAACAAGGAGAGGATCGGCACGCCGACGACGCTGTCGATCACCGATGCCAAGGGGCTCGTGGTGGTCGGCAGCGCGGTTGTGCCCGACGGTGACCGGCACAGCGCGAACGGCATGACGAGCTATTGGCTCGGGTCGACGTTCGACCTCAAGCAGCGGTTGAGCGTGCCCGCGTCGGTCAAGCCCGGCGAAGTCGAGATCCAGTTCAAGCTCGACTACATGGCTTGCACAGAAGAGATGTGCGACCCACCCGGGTCGGCGACCGGCAGCGCCAAGCTGCGCGTGGCGCTCGACGCTCCGTCGTCGCCTGCGTCAGCCGCCGCGGCCGGGCAGGATCCGCCGGCGCCGACCGTGTTCGCCGATGACCGCGTCACGGTCGAGGCGCGCTTGCACCCACCGCGTGTGCAGGCGAACGGCACGACGACGCTGGTCTTGCGCGTGACGCCCGCCTTTGGCTGGCACGTGTATGGCACCAAGGAAGAGATCGGCCAGCCGATCCAGTTCTCGGCGGTGACGGGGCCCGGCGTGACGGTGCAAGGCGCGCCGAAGGTGCCGGAGGGCAAAGAGCACAAGCTTGGTTCGCTGACCACCTACTGGCTCGGCGAGCCCTTCGAGATGCGGCAAGACGTGCGCGTAGCCAAAGGGACGCCGCCGGGTGTGATCGACGTCAAGGTCAAGGTCGGCTACACGGCGTGCACCGAGTCTGCCTGCGACCTGCCGACGGCGATCGAAGGCGGCGTGCAGTTGGTGGTGACGGCGGGGGAGGCGCCCGACCCGGTCACCGACACCTTCAAGAAGGAGCTACCGACTGCCGGCGGCGGCCCCGAGGAAGGGCTGCTCGGCTTTCTGTTGGCGGCGATCGGGTGGGGGCTGTTCGCGCTGGCAATGCCCTGCACCTATCCGATGATCCCGATCACAATCTCGTTCTTCACCAAGCAGGCGGAGAAGCGGGGCGGCAACGCGCTGTCGCTGGCGCTGATCTATGGCCTCGGGATCGTGTTGATGTTCGTGCTGATCGGGGTTGCGATCGGCGTGCCGATCCAGACCTTCGCGACGCATCCGCTCACCAACCTGGTGTTTGCCGCGGTGTTCTTGGTGTTCGCGTTGTCGTTGTTCGGGTTGTTCAACCTGGAGCCGCCGCAGTGGGCGATGAACCTCGCCGGCCAAGCGTCGGGCCGCGGTGGTTACAGCGGTGTGTTCTTGATGGGGGCGACGCTGGTCATCACGTCGTTCACCTGCACCGCGCCCTTCGTCGGCAGTCTGCTCGGCGCGTCGGCGGGTTATGGCCTCGGCTGGATCGTGCTCGGGATGGGCGTGTTCGGCTTGACGATGGCGGTGCCGTTCGTGCTGTTGTCGCTGCTGCCGGGGCGCGCGCGCGCGCTGCCGCGCGGTGGCGAGTGGATGGACGTCCTCAAGGTGTTCCTCGGCTTCGTCGAGGTCGCCGCGGCGTTGAAGTTCATCTCCAATGCCGACCTAGTGTGGCATTGGTCGGCGCTGCCGCGCGACCTCTTCCTTTGGCTGTGGGCCGGCATCTTCGGCGTGGCCAGCATGTATCTGTTCGGCCAGATCAGGCTGAAGGGTCACGACGGCAACATCGGGCCGGGACGGTTGGTGAGCGGACTCGCCACCGCGCTGTTCGCGATCTACTGCCTGTTCGGCGCCCTCGGCAGCCCGCTCGATCGGATCATGACCGGCATCGCCCCCAACTACTCCAGCACGGTGGTCGGGAGCACCGGCGGCCGCGGCGCTGCGCTGCAACCCAAGCATGTGATCGTCAAAGACGATCATGAGGGTGCGTTGAAGGTGGCGGCCGAGCAGGGCAAGCTCGTCCTGATGAACCTCACCGGCCACACTTGAGTGAACTGCCGCATGATGGAGGACGGTCCCTTCATCCATGACCCGGCAGTTGCCGGGACGCTGCGTGATCACTTCATCGAGTCGCGCTTGCACACCGATGGGCACACGGATTACTCGGAGAGCGTGGTCGTTGGGTTGCAAGACGTGTACGCCGACAGCAATCGCGCGCAGCCGATCTATGTGATCATCGACCCAGCGAGCAAGCGCGCCTTGGCGCGCCTGTTCGGCGCCAAGCAGAGTGCGTTCCTGGGGTTCTTGGAAGAGGGGTTGGCGCGGCGCTAGGCGGTAGTGGTGTCTGGGCGGCTGGCGTCAGCCAGTCGCCGGCATGTCGTACACGCTGACCAACCCATGCCGGCGCCAACCGACGGACAGAAGCCATGTCTTCGCCTCGCTGATCGGGCGGAGGTGCGCCTCAAGGCCCGCGAAGCGGATGGTCTCTTTCCACCCGTCAAACCAAGGGCCTGATGTGAAGTTGTCGACGGGCGCGGCGACGTGCACGTGCCGCCCCTCGCGCTGATGCTTCTTGCCGTTGCCGAGCACATACACCAGACAGTTCTTCACCTCGCGTGGGGTCTTGAGGACGCGGTCGTGGTAGCGATCGGCGAAGACCCTGCCGCCGCGCTGCCACAGTTTGTTGAGCGACTTGGCGATGCGGATCAGCAGGCCTTGCAACCCGCGAGTCATCGACGCGCGGTCATCGGCCTCGACGAGCATGTGCAGGTGATCGTTCAGCACCGCGTAGTGCACCAGGCGGAAGCCGAAGCGATCGCAGCCCGCGGCAAACGCTGCCCGCAACGCGGCGTATTCGCGCCCCTTCCGAAGCCGCGGTAATCCCGCCGCGACCTTCACCGTCACATGCGCCGGGAACCTCCCCGCCATCTCACCGCGCGGCCGATGCGACACCAGAGCCACTTTGCCCTTCGGCTTCCGCCCCGCCCCAGGCCGCCACCCGCCCCGCTGCTTGAACGGCAGCATGCCCTTCGCCACCCGCATCCGCCGCGACGTCTTCGACCGCACCCTCAGTTTTGGACTCATGTCGTAACCCACGATTGTCGTTGCCCTAAGTGATTGAGCACAGGTTACGACATCGTCGACCACACGTCCACGAACTTCTCGACAATCCCCTGGCCACTTCAACAAACACAGACGTATGTCCCGCATGCGACACTCGTGCTCTCCCGCTCCCGCTTGTTCGCCCCCCGCCGTACCGGATTGTCCACCCATGCGCCCGAGCCCCCAGCCTGCCCGGAGCTTTGGGAGGGAGCTGCAGACAGACAGTCAGTCAGTCAGGCCACACCTCCACACCCCCACACCCTCAGCCCGGCCGGCAGCCGGCCGGGCTGAGTGCCCTTCCCCAACCCGCCCCCCGACACTACCTTACGCCCCGGGTTGGACTCCCGCGCCAACGCCCACAACTCCCCCGACCCCACCAACGTCGGCCACCAGGTGCTCACCCGGGGGAACCTAGACCACAGC
>JANPER010000121.1:0-39156 GCA_031423015.1 Planctomycetota bacterium
CCGCTGGCTCGCCGCGCTCGCGGTCGCGATCTTCTTACTGGTGCTGCTCGCGGCGGAGTTTGCGTATCGCGCGCCGCCGCCCAAGGGAGCCGACGCGCCGGCGGCGGAGTTCTCGGCGGTGCGCGCGCGCGCGGTGCTCGCGCACGTGCTCGGCAACCAAGCACCGCATCCGCTCGGCAGCGCGGCCAACGCCGAGGTGCGCGCGCGCATCATCGAGCAGCTCGAAGCGCTCGGGCTCGAAGTCGAGGTGCAGACCGCGCTGACGGCGCGCGGCGGCACGGTGGCGCGCGTGCACAACGTGCTGGCACGCATCGATAGTCCGCAGGTCAGGGGCCAGCAGAAGAGCAAGGCGCTGCTGCTCGCCGCGCATCACGACTCGGTCGGCGCGGGACCCGGCGCCAGCGACGACGGCGTCGCCGTGGCGGCGATGATCGAAACCGCGCGCGCCCTGTTGGCCGGTCAAGAGCTCACGCATCCTGTCATCCTGTTGATCGACGACGGCGAAGAGCTTGGCCTGTTCGGCGCGCGCGCGTTCTGCACGCAGCATCCGTGGGCCGAGGAAGTCGCCGCGGTGCTCAACTTCGAAGCCCGCGGCACTTGCGGCGCGAGCCTGTTGTTCGAGACCGCGGGCAACGACCTGGCCCTCATGCAGCACGCGGCGCAAGCGTTGGCGCGGCCGATCACCGGCTCGGCGTTCGCCGCCGTCTACCGCACTCTGCCGAACAGCACCGACCTCGCGGTGTTCCGTCAGTACATGCCTGGGTTGAACTTCGCGTTCATCGGCGGCGCCCGGCGCTACCACACTCCGCTCGACGACCTGACGCACGCCGACCTCGGCAGCTTGCAGCACCACGGCGACAACATGCTGGCGCTGGCACGGCACCTGGCGACTGACGGCGACCTCACCCGCGAGCCCGTCGGGCGCGCCGTGTTCTTCGACCTGCTCGCGCGCATCGTCGTTGTGGTGCCGGCGCACTACGAGATCCCTGCCGCCATGCTCGTGCTGCTGCTGTGGCTGCTCATGTGCATGGGGCAGCGGCGGCGCGGGACGCTGCGCGTGAAGGCGCTGCTCCTGGGCCTGGCGGCCGCGCCGCTGGCGCTCGCGAGCAGCGCGCTCTTTGGCTCGGCGTTGTCGGGGGCATCGATCTTGCTCGACAAGTTGCCCACGCCGTTCCCGCCCGAGCCGATCGTCTACGCGCTGTGCTACGCCCTCGGCGGGGTCGGCGCCACGCTTGCGGTCCTGGCGGCCTTCTTGCGCAGCACCGACGCGTGGCACGTGTTTGTCGGCGTCGGCGGATGCACCGCGGCGATCGGCGCGGCGCTCGCGCTCACCTTCCCTGGCGCCAGCTACGTGTGCGTGATCCCAGCCACCGTCATGCTCTTGGGCGGGATCTGCACGCGGCGCGAGGGCGCGTGGCTCGGCGTGTTCGCGTGCAGCTCAGCGGCGGTCACGGCCGTCCTGTGGGCGCCCTTCTTCGTGTTGCTGCCCACGGCGATCGGCTTGCGCCTCGGCGGGGCGCACGCGGCGGTCGCGGCGTGGGCCACGATCGCACTGGGCAGCGTGCTGCCGACGTTGTTCGGCGCCCGCTTGGTCGGCGCGTCGGTGGTGTGCGCGCTCGCCGCTGCCTGCGCCGTGGCTTTGGCCGCGCAGCGCCCCGTGCACGACATCGATCACCCAGCCCGCGCCAACATCGTCTACATGCAGCAGCAAGGGACAGCGGCGGCATGGTTCCTCGACGATGCCGCACCGTTCGTGCCTGGCCTCGGGCGACGACGGAGTCCCCTGCCGTGGGTGGGCGCTGGCCTGTGCGTCGACGCACCGGACCTGAACCTCGCGGCACCGACCGGCAAGATCGAAGAGCGCAAGACCATGCGCGGCAAGCAGACCGTGAAGGGCGCGATGCGATCGCACCGCGATTCACCATGGCTGACGCTGTTCATCCCACCGGGACTCACCATCGAGCGAGCCACGCTCGCTGGCGTCAAGGTCGAGGTCGGGGCCGCCAGAGCGAACAACGCTGGCTGGCGTAGCCTCGCGTTCCTCGGCGCCGAGCCCAACGAAGACATCGCCTTCGAACTCACGCTCGTCGGCACCAGCAAGGTCCCGCCGCACGTCGCCGACCGCACGCTGGGCCTGCCAACCGAGGCCGCCCAGTTGGCGCGAATGCGCGCGCACGCGTTGGCAGCCCCGATCCACATGGGCGACGGCGTCGTGATCGCCGCGCCGGTGCAAGGCTGGTGAAGTCGCGCGGGACTTCCGCACCAAGGTAGCTATAGCTACGTCGGCGAAGCGCTGAAACGCGCGGGCGAAAGCGGGGCTGGGTCGAGACTCGGCGTCTTTCCGGTCACCAACTCGGTGATCAACTGACCGGTGATCGGCGCCAGCGTGATGCCGAGGCCCTCGTGGCCGCTGGCCACGAAGTAACCAGGGATCGGCGGCAGCGGACCGACCAACGGGAACTTGTCACGCGGATAGGGGCGCAGCCCCGACCACGTGCGCACGATCGACGCGTTGCGCAGACTCGGCACGTAGCGCGCGGCGCGCGTCATCGAGATGTGCAGCAGCTCGCGGTTGACGATGCGATCGTGGCTGCCGAACTGCCGCGTCGAGCCGATGAGGATGGTGTCGTGCGTCTGCGGTTGCAGGTTCATCGCGTGCGCGCCGGGATCGACGGTGCCGCTCTCGGGGTCGACCTTCGCCTTGCCGCCGGCGGTGCGCAGATAGCTCACTTCGAGGATCTGCGTGCGCACGTTCGCGCCGTGCGGTGTGGTGATCATCAGGTCGCCGCGGCGCGGGAAGATCGGCACACGGCTCGCGCCGGCGCGCTCGGTGAGGTCGGGCGTCCATACACCAGCGCAGTTCACGACGACGCGGGTGTTGATCTCGCCTTGGCTGGTCAGCACACACTCGATGCGGCCGCCGGCTCCGCGCTTGATGCCGGCGACTTCGCAGAACGTACGCACTTCGCAGCCGCGATCGATGGCGCCCGCGAGCAACGCGCCCGTCGCCTTCATCGGCATCACCACCGCGTCGCCGCGATACAGCAGCGCGCCGGCAAGGTCCTCGGCCAAGCCGGGCTCGTGCGCGCGCAGCGCGCGTTGATCGAGCAGCTCGGCGCGTTCACCGCCCGCTGCAAACTGCGCCGCCACCTCGCCCAGCAGGGGCAAGTCGTCGCCGGTCTCGGCGAGCCACAGACAACCCGTGTCGCGAAACTCGAAGTCGGGCAACGTCTGCCGCAGCGCGCGCCACAGGCTGACGCTTTTGCGCGTCATCGTCAGGAAGTAAGCGGGACTCGGCGTGACCATGAGATGCCCCTGGCAGCAACCACTGGTTCCGCCTGCGATCCCCTGCCGATCGACGAGGCAGACCTTCACGCCAGCACTGCTCAGGAAGTAGGCGACGGCGCAGCCGATGATGCCGCCACCGATCACGACGACGTCGGGGCTAGAGCTGGAGTAGACCGCGGCAGGCATCGAGGGCGCGGCAGCGTAGGCGTCGGCGTCGGCCCACACCGGCACATTCGTTCTATCCGCTTTGCTCGGTTGCTTCGCGGCGATGGCCAAAGTGCACGCTGTCGGAAACGTGGTCGGCGCCGGTGTCACGCATGATCGCGCGCACCGCGGCCGCGCGCGCGTGCACCGTGTGCACACCGAGCACGACGTGCCCTTGCGCAAGCGCGGTCTCGTATTCCTGCACCACCTGCAGCGACAGGCCGTGACCGACGAAGCCGCCGAGCACGCCGCCGGCCGCGGCGCCCGCACCGCCAGCCAAGAGCGCCCCCATCAGCGGCCCAGCCGCGATCAGGCCGAAGCCGGGCAACGACAACGCGCCGACCAAGACGGCGGCAAACGCACCGCCGGCAATCGCACCGCTCAGCGCCCCCCGAGGCGCGTCCTCGGTCTCCGCGCGCAGGAGCTGCTCATGGTGCGGCGTGTCCTTGAGGATCACGCTGATGGTGTTGCTGGCAAAGCCACCCGCAACCAAACGGGTCACCGCAGCCTCAGCGGCTGCCTTGTCCGGGTAGACCCCGGTAATCGTCGTCGTCATGTTGACCTCCGCGCCCCATCGTAGCGCGCGGCTCGGGCCAGTACGAATGTGTCTGACACATTCGTCCTACTCGACGAGCGTACGGCGGGCTTGCACCAGGCGGCCGAGCGCGATGGCATCGAACTCACCGCGGAGCAGTTCGTCGATCTCGCGCAGGAAGCGCTCGGTGCGCTGCATGCGAACCAGGTAGCCGGCGAAGATCGCGGTCACATTGAACTGTCCGCGGTCCGCGGCGAGCCCGCGCAGCGCGTAGTCTTCGACCAACGCGGCGTCGAGCAGCTCTTTGTGCGCGGCGAAGTAGGCGACACACTGGTCACAGTCCAAGCGCTCGCCGGCGTGCAGGTGAGCCAGCGCCAGCAGGGTCGGCAGGTACTTGTCGTCCTTGGCCAAGACGAGTTGGTAGGTGTCGCGCGCTTCCATGATGCGGTGCGCGCTGTCGAACGCGCTCGCCAAGCTGCTGAGGTGCGCTACGGTCGGCGCCTGCTCGACCACTTCTTGCAGGGTCAGAATCGCTGCATCATGACGGTCCAGGCCGTTGAGCAAGGCGCCCTTGGTGTGCAGGTACACGGTCTTTTCCTTGTCGGCGAGGCCGATCGCACGGTCGACGGCGACGAGGCCTTCCTCGGGGCGCTTGGCGTACGCCAACATGCGCGCCAGGTCGTGCCAGTGATCCGCGTTGTCAGGCGCGATCGCCACCGCATCGCGCATCGCTTGCACCGCCAGCTCGAACTGATCGCGCCGGCGATGGACCCAAGCCAGCTCGGAGGGCAGGCGGCTGCACTGCGGCAACAAGCGCGCGGCCGTGGTCAGCTCGCGCTCGGCGCGTTGCCAGTCGCGGGCGCGCGCGGCAGCAATGCCCAACAGACCCACCGCCAACGGATCATCGCGGCGCGCATCGACAGCGCGTTGCAACGGCACGAGCGCCGCCGCGGCGTCCTTCTTGGCCAACAGGTCTTCGCCCTCACCGAGCAGGACATGGTGCGCGTCGAGTCCAGCCCGCGACGCACCAGCGCGCCGGCTCAACACGTAGTGCGCCAGCGGCGACGCCGCATCCAACGCGCGGAGCTGCTCCGCCGCCTCGGTGACCTTCGCGTCGTCGGCGAGGTGCGCCGATGCGGTGGCCAGCGTTGCCGCCACGGCGCGGCGGGCCCGGCTCTGCTGCCACAGCCCGAACGCCGCGAGCGCGCCCGCGAGCCCGACGACCCCCACCGCCGCCCGTCGCACGCTGCGGCCGTGCCACAAGAAGAAGTCCTCGACGCGCGCGCCGACGCTCAGCGTCGCGCGCCCCGCCGTGCGCCCGCTCGCGAACGCGTCGAGCGCCGCCGCGAGGTCCGCCGCGGTGCTGTAGCGCCGCTCGCGGCGGTACGCCATCGCCCGCCGCAGGATGTGTTCCAGCGCGCGCGGAATGCTCGCGTCGAGGTGACGCACCGGTCGCGCCGGCGCACGCAGCACGCGCTCGATGACGTCGTGCACCTGCGCGCCGGTGTGCGGCACGTGCAGCGTGACCATCTCGTACAGCACCGCGCCGAGCCCGTACACATCGGCGCGCGCGTCGGCGGCCTCACCGCGCGCTTGCTCGGGCGCCATGAAGCTCGGCGTGCCGAGCACGTCGCCGGTCGCCGTCAGCGTCGCACCGTCGTCGCTGCCCGCCAGGCCAAAGTCGATCAGCACAGGCTGGCTGTCGGGCGCGCGCAGGATGACGTTGCTCGGCTTGAGGTCGCGATGCACCAGGCCCGCCGCGTGCGCCGCCTGCACGCTGCGCGCCAACTCCGCCACCAGCGCAGCAGCGCGATGCACGCCATCGCCATCGCCAGACAGATCGAGCAAGTCGGCGCGCGCCGCACCGCGGTTTGCTTCGAGACGCTGCCGCGCGCGCTCGATGCGCGCCGACAACGCTTCACCCTCGACGAGCTCCATCACCAGGAACGGGCTGCCCTCGTGTTCCGACACGTCGAGCACCCCCACGATGCCTTTGTGCCGCACCCGACTGAGCGCCGCCGCCTCGCGACGGAATCTCTCGACGGCGCGCGGCAAGCCGCGCAACACGAGCGGCAAGAGCTTGAGCGCGAGCGGCTGCGCCGGCTGGTCTTTGTGCACCACTTTCAGCACCCGCCCGCCACCGCCACCGCCGAGCTGCGCGAGCACGCGGTAGGGTCCGATCGACTCCGGCGCTCGCCGCTCGGGGAGAAGCGCATCGGTGGCACACACCGCGCGTAGCGCCGGCAGTAGGCCGGGCACGCCAGCGTGCGCGTTGGCAAAACCCTCAGGAGTCAACGACTCACCGGCGTCACGCCGTTCGACAAACTCGGCCACAAGGTCTTCGAGCGAGGCGCTCATGCTTCGCCCTGCACGAGCAGACTCAGGCGCGCCATCGCGCGCGCATACAGCTTGCGCGTCGCGTCTTCGCCGCGTTGCAAACGCGCCGAGGCTTCGGTGTTGCTCAGGCCATCGAGGCGACGCAACACGATGACCTCGCGCATGTCGGCGGGCAACACGCCCAAGGCGCGCTCGATCTTGCCGTAGCGCGCGTCGGCGTAGTCGGGCAGACCCTCGGCGGCGGGCAACGCATCGGCCTGCGTCGATGACAGCTCGGTCGTGCCCGCGCGTTTCTTGGCGCTCAGCGCGCGCGCGTGCCCTTTCACCTTCTGCACCAGCAGCAACTTCAGGTACGCGCGCAGGCTGCCTTGGCCGCGGTCCTCGAAGCGCGGCATGGCGCGAAAGGCCTCGAGCACGACGCTCTGCAGCACGTCATCGCTCTGCAGGGCCGCGCGCAGCCGCGTGCCCATGTTGACGCGGATCAGTAGCAGGAGCTCGTCGCGATAGCGGCCGTAGAGTTCACGCCACGCGTCGGCCTCTCCAGCCTGCATGCGCCGCACCATCTCGCGCGTTACGTGCTCATCGAGGGGAGTCGGCAGGCCCGACATGACGACGGCGCATGATAGGGCCGTGGGGCCGCCGGTACTTACTTCGGCAGCAACTCTGCCGCGAGGATCCCTTGCGCCAGGGCTTTGCCGGCGAGGCCGTGCGCCCGCGGCGTCATGTGGAAGTGCGACCGCTGGTGGTAGAGCAGCTCTTTGCCGACGAACGGTTCGAGCACCTTCTTGGTGGGCACGAACAGCAGACCCGGCCGCTGCGTTGCAAACTCCGCGAACGGGAACAGCTCGGTGAGCGGCCGATCAGGCGGGCCAAACTGCGTCGGGATGCTGTGGATCACGAGCGGCACGCCGCGCTCGCGCGTCTTTTGGTAGATGCGCTCGAAGATCGCCGCGGCCAGGCGCCGCTGCGCCTTGGTTTCGTCGTCTGCGGCCTTGTCGCCCGCGGTGGCCAGGTTGCGCTCGTTCTCCTGCACCATGTCGCGCTTGAGCAGGAGCGTCAGGCGTTCCTTGGCGAACACGAACAGGTTCGAGCGCTCGGATAGGAAGTTGAAGAACGCGTTCTTGTTCAAGAAGTCGGCCAGCCGACCGGCCGGCACGTAGCGCTCGTTCCAAGGCACCAGCTGCTCGCCCTCGAACTTGAACAGCGCAGTGCGCACGTTGTCGACCAGGTCGTTGCCGAAGAACGACACCAGCACGACGTCGGGTTGGTAGTTGAACAGCTCGCGCTCCAGGTACAGACACTGCTCGGCGTTGGAGAAGCCCGACACGCCAGCGTTCAGCACCTCGATCGTCTTGCCGGCGGCGCGCAGCTCGCTCTCGAGCACCGCGGAGAAGGTCGCTTGCTGGTCGACTTCGTAGCCGGCGGTGAACGAGTCGCCGAGCGACACGATGCGCAACGTGCCGGGTGGCTTTTGGTGCGCGAACTCGCGGTCGTCGCGCATGCCTTGGCCGTTGATGCGGAACTGCCAGGCGCCGTCGGCTGACTTCTGGCGATACTGCGCGTGCGGTTGGTTGTAGCGCAGGCCCCACGGCGCCTCGACGACGCGGCGCGGGAACTTCACTTGCTCGCCGAACACCAACAGCACGGCGACTTCGCCCAAGAACCAGGTGACCAGGAGACTGGCGAGGAGCAGGCCGAAGCGTCGCAGCCAACGCCCGCGACGTGGCTTGGCAGGGGTCTGAGGTGTCTTGGTCGCGGGGCTGGCGGCGAGTTGCGGCATGGGTTGGCGTCGTGGCGTGGGCAGGCGTCGCACCGGCGTGAGCCACCTCGATCTCGACAAACCGAACCGCCCCACTCGACCGGAAACACGGCGAAGTGACTAGTACGAAAGTGTCTGACACATTTGTGTCCCTCGCGCCCGCGCGTCTCGCACTGAAGGGGTCGAACCAAACGAGTTTTCCCCATGAGACCGACCCTTTCCCTGTTGTTCCTGCTCGGCCTGACGCCCCTTCTCGCGCAGACCGAGGCCACGTCTCCCCAAGTCGTCGCCGCCTGGGACGCCTTCCAAGTCGCCCACGAAGGGGCATGGAAGGTGGATTGGAACCATGCCACCGGCACGCCCGCCGCGATCTGGGGGCCGGGGCTGCGGGCCAGCGTCGCGCCGGTCACCGACGAAGCCGACGCGCGCCGCGTGGCCGGCCTGTTCGTCGAGCAGCACCGCGCGCTCCTCGGGCTCGGCCAAACGCAGGTGAGCGCCGACATCGTGCAGCGGATCGGCGACGTGTGGATCCTCGTCTATCAGCAGCGCTGGCGCGGCCTGCAAGTGCACGGCGCGCGCGTCGACGTGCGCCTGCGCACCTCGGGTGAGGTCGCCCTGTTCGGCGCCAGCGCGCTGGCGATCGACCCAGCCTTCGACATCATGCCGCGACTCGACGAGGCGCAAGCGCGCGCGTTCGCAGCAACCCACCTGCGCGTCAATCCCGTCGCAGGCCCGCTGGCAGCTGCTGGCGGCGAGCGACTCGTTGTGTGGGCAGACGTCGACCGCACCAGCAAGACCACGGCGCGCTTGGCGTGGGAAGTTCCGATTCGTACCGACGGCGACGGCTTCTTCGGCCGCGCTTATGTCGACGCGGCGACCGGCTTCGTGCTGCAGACGATCAGCGATCGCCACGCGTGCGGCTGCATCGCGCCGTCGGCGCGCAAGCCGCTGCGACACCTGGCCCGCGTGCACGCTGCGGCGCTGCCGCGCTGCGAGTCAGAACACGACGCGTCGCCACACGCGTCGCCGCTCACCGACACCGTCTCCGGCACCGTCGACGGCTGGGTGAACACCGATCGCCTGCCCGACGCCGCGCTCACCCGCGTTCCGATGCCGCGCCTGCGCGTGGTCACGCGCGCGGGCGGCAGCACGTGGGGACAGTTCTTCTACACGGGCTCCGACGGCACGTTCACGGTGCTGACCGACTCCTTTGCGACGAGCGTCGTGGTCGAGTTCTGGCTCGACGGTAACCGCATGGCTGACGTCGCGACGGCGCAGGGCATCGAGCTTTTCTATAGCGTCACGCTGCCCAATCGCTCGACGGGCAACGTCATCACTTTCGGCAGCGCCAGCGCGACGGAGTTCGACCGCGCGCAGACGACCGCGTATTGGCAGACCGACGACGTCAGCACGTGGGCGGCGGGCATCCTCGGCCGCGCGCGCATCGCCACCCTCGACGCCGCCGTCGTCACGGTGAACGACCCGCGCACCTGCAACGCGTGGTACACCGCCAACACGATGACGTACTTCTCGACGAGTACCACCTGCGTCAACGCGGCGTACCGCTCGATCATCCACCACGAGTGGGGCCACGGGCTCGACGACGTGTACGGCGGCATGTCGACGCGCGACGGTTTGTCGGAAGGCAACGCCGACATCGTCGCCACGTTCCGCAGCGACGATCCGGTGGTCGCGCCCGGCTTCTACCGCGACGGCCGCACGTCGAACTACCTGCGCACCGCGCTCAACACGAAGCGCTATCCGACGGCCGGCAGCGTGCACACCATGGGCGAGGTGTGGATGGGCTGCGCGTGGGACATGCGCGCGCGGTTGATCGCCAGCCTGGGGCCGGTCGCTGGCAAGGCGCGCGCCGAGCTGCTGCTGCTCGGCTCGATCGCCGGCAACGGCAGGAGACTCGCCACGGCCGTGCGCGACGTGTTCATCCTCGACGACAACGACCCTGATCTGTGCAACGGCACCCCCAACTACACCGCGTTGTCGGCGGCGTGCGAAGCGCGCGACATCCCGTACCCCGAGGCACCATGCACCGCCACGGCCACCGTCGTGACCGTGGGCACTGGCTGCCCCGGCACCGGCAGCGGCGTGGTCTGCTGGTCGGCGAACGCCGGCGCGACCACGCTCGCCACCGCGCCGAGCCTTCCGGCCGACGGTGTGTACGCGCTCGCGTTCACACCGCAGCGCCCGCTGACGATCTCGGGCTTCTCGCTGCTCACGCGCAGCGCGGGCGCCACCCCCACCACCGTGAGCGTCGCGTTGCTCAACGAGGATGTCGGTGACGGCCTACCCGGCATCGTCCTCGCCGGTCCAGTCACGCTGTCGGTCGGCGTGAGCGAAGACTGGTACACCGCGACCTTCGCCGCGCCGCTGCCGCTCGGCCCGATGGCGCGTTACTTCTTGGTGGTCACCGACACCGGCGCCGGCAACATCGCGCCGCCGATCGCGAGCAGCGGCGTGAACGTCGGCGCCTTTTACTCGGAGACCGCAGGCTCCGGTTGGAGCGGCCTGCACCAAGCGCCGTTCGCGTACCGCCTGCACTGCCCACCCTCGCCGCGCCCGTTCCTCGGCAGCAGCAACACCGCGGTCCTCGGCGAGGACTTCAGCGTGCACCTGCACGGCGCGCCCGCCTTCATGCCGGTGTCGCTGTGGTTCGGCGCCAGCAGCTCCAGTTGGATGGGCCGCCCCCTGCCGCTGGACTTCGGCCCGTTCCGCGCGCCGGGATGCGCGATGCTGGTGAGTTGGGACTTGTCGCTCACCTTCATGACGACCAGCGTCGGCACGCTGCAGCTCGCGATCCCGGTGCCCAACGATCTGGGTCTCGGAGGTTTGCCGTTGTTCATGCAAGCGCTCGTCGTGGATCTGCCGGCGAACGGGCTGGGAATGACGGTGACCAACGGTCTGCGCGCGACGTTGGGGCGGTGAGGGCGACGGGCGCGGCCGCCATCGGCGAGTCGCGTCTCGATGATCGTGCTACGTTGATCGAGCAGCGTTCGCCCCGGTCCCTGCACGTCGACGACGTACAGGCCGACTGCGTAAGAGGCCTAAGGGCTTGTCGCAGACCGGCCAGCCGCCCCTCGGCGGCCCAGGGGATCGCGGCGATAACACCTCAGCGGACCAGACGCTCTTGCTATCGTCCGCAGCCCGTGGGACTCCTCGGCAAGGAACTGGTCGACACCATCCTGGCATCGACGCGATGGCGCGATGCAAAGGACTGGGGCGTTGCGCGCCCAGGCCACCCCGAGGGCACCATCGGCCGGCACGTGCTCGAACAAGTAGTGCCGTTCATCGACCATCATTACAGTGGACTCTCCGACTACTGGTGGTTGGTGGCCCTCGCATATCTGCACGACATAGGCAAGCCATGGACGCGGTATGTCGAGGGCAATCTCGTCGGCGACTCGCACAGCATTGTGTCGGCGCGTATTGCCGAGGAACTGGGCGCGTCCGCGCGGGTGACCAAGGTCATCCTGCGCAACGACCGCGCATACAGCCACTGGCGCAAGCTCTCAGGGAAGCAGAAGGAGATCGACTTGGCTCGGTGGACCGAGGCACGCCGCCAGGCCTTCCGCTCCGAGTTTGCCGATCCAACGCTCGATCTAGAACTGATGGTGCTGTTCCACCGCGCCGACAATGGCTATCGGCGGGTGCCGATCGCCAGCTTCGAGACCGATCCCGTGTTCTGGTTCGAAGCGACGTTGTTGCGCGAGGGGCTGCTTCCGGCACTGCCTGAACCAGGACGCGACGCGCGCTGGGACTGGCACGCGTAGTTCCACGCAATGCGTGCGACCGTGGCCGCACTCCTGCAGGGGACTTGCCCTGACCAGTTCATGTGGGATTCATGCTAGGCGACGTCGGTAGGATTCTCGCAGGGGCGTTCACGGACACACTCACTCTCGCTGCGCACCGCGATCAGTCTCCGGCTGCCAATCCGTAGCGTGCGCAGTAGGCGGACAGCAACTGCGTCCTGCGTTGGATCTCCGCCCGCTCGTCCTCGGCTTCACTCGGCGAGATCCCCCACGGGACGCGAAGACAATCCTCCAGGACCTTCGATCTCTCGCGGAGGTCTGCACGCGCGGCAGTCGCGACCTCCGAAGGCTGCGCCGGCACGAGCGTCCGACCATCGGGACAACGCGCGATTGCCCGCAACCGCACTCGGCTCGGATCGAGGATCAGGACGCCAAGGCAGTTGCCCGTGTAACCGAAGCCATGGTATTTCAACCTCGCGAGCCAGTTCCGCACGGAACGCTGCTGGGCTGGTCCATGCAATGGCGGCTTGTCGACGCCG
Source organism: Planctomycetota bacterium (assembly GCA_031423015.1). GTDB lineage: Bacteria > Planctomycetota > UBA1135 > UBA1135 > UBA2386 > DATGPD01. Next base: position 12,427 of record JANPER010000121.1, read on the forward strand.
CTCTGGTGCGCCAACAGCGTAAAGAGCTGGCGGGGCTGCAAACGCTTGTTGTGCGGGATTGCAGCGGCGAAGTCCGGCCCAAGCACGGCGTGCCCGAACTCGCGCCGCAGCGAATCGAGCGCGCGTGGGTCGGGCTCCGCATCAACACGCGCGATCCGCGTTCCAGGCGCTAACTCGACGCGCAGCACGTGCGGCGAGTACCCGCCCGCCTGACCCTCACTGAACCGTAGCGCCACGGACAGCGCCTTCGTCACGTAGAGGCCCCGCCCAAGCACCCGGCCGATCCACTTGTGATGCGCCTCGTCGCGTACACGAAACCCCTCGACCGCGATGCTCACCACGCAACTCGCCGAGGTGCCGTGCAGGAATTCTCGGCCATCCAGCGTCAGGGGGTCATGCAGCGGGGTCATGTTGGTGGACTCCTTGGCCTACGAGGCCCCGCGGTCTCAGTCGGCTCGCGCGCGCAACGTCACAACCGTTGCATTCGGCTGCAGGTCGAACACCGGTTCCGGGTTGCCGTTCACCCGCAGATCCTTGCGCGCTAGCTCGATGCCTGCGCCGAACCGCTGCACAAAGTTCAGCACCCGCATGCCCTCGGCGACGCCGGGATTGCGATAGTCCGTCGCGCCCTTCCCGAAGTTGTCGCGGTTGACCTGGCCGTACAGACCGCCCGGGTTGTGGATCTCGATCCGGTCCGCAAACCAATGCACCCGGACCGGCGCATTGCTGCTCTCGTAGTTGCGATGCATCACGGCATTGCGCGACAGCTGACGCAATGCAGCCATCGGATAGTCGGGGCGACGCTGCTCGAGGCGATGGCTGGCGATGTCCGTGGCGATCGACACGTTGGCTTCCAATTGGTCGTCGAGGCGCCGCAGCAGATCCGGGATCGGCCCGGTGATCTGCCGCTGGTTGCGGATCGGGTCGGTGAGGTCCCTGCCGTCGATGCGCAGGAACTGCACGTAGGCGCCGGGCACGAACGCTGGTGGATCCTTGCCGAGAACCAAGAGGGCACCGAAGGTCGGTCGCCCGTCGGGCGACAGGAAGCGCAGACCTCGCAGTTGTTCTTCGATCGTCCGGTTGTTGGCCGCCAACACCTCCGGCGCGATCGCTGCTGGCAGATACTCATAGCGGAACCGGACGAGGTCGAGATCCGCGAGCGTTGCAGCTTCCACCGCCCGCATGTCGAAGGGCAGGTTGCGCGACCGATTCCTCTCAGCTAACCGCGTCTCTTCTTCTTGGGTGGCCACGGCTCGGCGCGGGCCGACGCGCACCCAAACGCGGCCGCGATGGCGAACGGGTGGATACAGAGACGGAAGGACTTCGATGACGGCCAGTTCACAGCCCGACAGATTCTCCTTACGAACCGACATCGTCGGTGGCGGCAGCGTGTTGCCGTCGGAACGCATGTCCGCGAGCGTTCGCAACAGTTCGTCGGTGACCTTCAGGTTGGCACAGCGGCCATCGTCATGAACGCCGACGAAGACGATGCCAAGCTGGCCATGGCCCGGGGTGTCGTTGGCAAAGGCACAGATCGCTTCGCGGATTCGGTCCGCGTCGGCAGCCGACGCCTTACGTTCCACTCGACGGGACTCGATGTCTTGCAGCAAGCGTTCGAGTTCCGCGACCGAGAGCATTGGTGGCGGAGGATAGCCTCGAAAGGTCGTCAGTGAACCTTCGCTGTGTCGCCAACCCTGCGGCATCGGTCCGCTAGCATGCTGGGATGGGTGGTGTTCGAGCCCGCGTGAAGAACGGTCGGTTGGTCGTCGACGAACCGACTTCGTTGCCGGAGGGAACGGTCCTCGACTTGGTCTTGGATGACGAAGGCGATGAACTCGACGCCGCAGAACGGGCGGCGCGAGACGAAGCGCTTCTCGAGGCTTGGCAACAGGCTCAGGCGGGACGAGGCCGGCCTGCACAGGACGTTCTCGATGACTTGCGTCGGCGGTAATGGAAGTCGTTGTCGTCTCCTGCCGAGGCGCAGGTCCGCGCGGTTGACTCTTGGTGGCGTGACCATCCGTGCAACAGCGCGGCGGCCTCGGGTAAAGACATCCTCGTGCCGCCTACCGTCGAAGAGCTGTTCGATCGCTGGCGCAGCCAGGGCGATCACCGCGCGCTGGCGGCGGTGTTCGATCGCACCGCGACCGAGGTGTGGCGCGTGGCGCGCCATCTCTGCGGCAACCACAGCGAGGCCGATGACCTGCTGCAGGCGACCTTCCTGGCGGCGATGCAGTCGGCCGGACACTGGCGGCGCGGCCAGCCGTTGGTCCCCTGGCTGCTCGGGATCCTGACCAACAAGCTGCGCCTGGCGCGGCGGCAGCAGCGACAGGGACAGGAGAAGCAGACCGAAGTGTTCGCGACGCGCCCGCAGCCGACGCGCGACGATCCCTTGGCCGCGGCGGCGCACGGCGAGCTGCGCGAACAACTCCAGCATCGTCTGGCCGAGCTGCCCGAGGTCTACCGCGCGGTGCTCGTCCTGCAGCTCGAGCATGGTCTCAGCGCGCATGAGATCGCGGATGCGCTCGGTCGCTCGCGCGCCACGGTGCGGAGTCAGTTGCATCGCGGGCTCGAGTTGCTGCGGCGCGCGTTGCCCGCCGGCTTGCAGCCGACGTCGAGCGGGGCCGACGCGTCCCGCGACCTGAGGTCGGTGCGCGCCGCGGTGCTCATGGCCGCGATTGGGCGAGCGACCGTCGTTCCGCTGTCCCTGAGTCTCACGGTCATGGCAAAGAAACTGCTGGTCGGCGTCGTTCTCTTGTTGGCCGCGGGGGTGTGGTTCGGCTGGCCACGGTCGGCGGCGGCGGTGCCTGCCGACGCACCGCCGGCCGCCACGCAGGTCGCGACGGCCACGGACTCGCCCGTCGTCACCGAGCAAGCGGTGCAGTCGCCGGCAACGTCACGCACGCCAGTCGTCGAGAACACGCGCAGCGGCGTGGGCTCGCTGCGCGTACGCGTGCGGTGGGCGGACGGCACACCGGCAGCGGCGATGGGTGTGTGCGTGCAGCCGATCGGCAGCTCGAACTGGTTCGCGCAGAGCTGGCAGACCACGGATGTCAGCGGCATCACCGAGTACCACAATCTGTCGCCGGGGAAGGTGCAGGTGCGCGCGGGGCACGGCGGCAGCGTCGAGGCGATCAGCGAGGCCGACGTGGTCACCGACGTCGAGCTGACGATCCCGCAGGGCATCGACGTGCGCGGCACGGTGGTCGACCCCGACGGCCGACTGGTCGGCGGCGCGATCATCACCGTCGGCCGCGGCAGCGAAGACGTGCTCGAGGTGAGGCGCACCGATGCCAACGGCACGTTCTTCCTGCGGTCGGTGGCGAAGCGAAACCTCGTGACCGCCTTCGCCGAGGGCTTCGCCGGCAGCCAGGTGTTGACCGCCGAGCAGTTCGCCGACGGCACACAAGAACTGCGGCTGACTGGCATCGCCGGCAGTGTCGCCGGCCGCGTGTTCGACACCGACGGTCGACCGCTCGCGGGGGCGTGGGTGACCCACGGCTACACCTTGTTCGATTTCACGGGGACTCTCACGGCGATGCGCGTGGCGCTGACCGACGCCGCCGGCGAGTTCCGACTGCAGGCGATTCCCCTCGCGATGTCCTGGCCGCTGCACGCGGGTGCCTTGGGGCACGCGACCTGGAAGGGGACGGTAAAGGTGACAGCGAGCGACACACCGTTCGTCGAGATCCGCCTGGAGCGCGCCGTCCACCTACGCGGCACCTTACGCGATCAGAACGGCGCGCCGGTGAGCGGCGTCGTCACCGTGATCGACCGCAACTCGCCAGGCAAGAGCATCGCCGACCAGCGCCCGTGGAGGAACAGCCGGTCGTTCGACAGCACGCACGCCGAAAGCGTCTTTGCCTTCCCCAACCTGCCAGCCGGCGACCTGTTGGTGTCGGCGCGCGACAAGCACGGCAACGTAGCCAGCCGCACGTTCAAGGCCCTGCCGGGTGACCAACTGGAGTGGGATCCGGTGCTCACCAACGATCTGGCGATCCGCGGCAAGTTGCTGGACGACGGCGGTCGACCGCTGGCCGGCTGGCGCGTGGCCGCGGGCGGACCCGAAGGCCAACCCGAACCGAGCCCCACCGAGACCGCCAGCGACGGCAGCTTCGCCTTGCTCAGCTGTGCGCAGGTCGCCTACGCCGTGCGTTGCTACGTCAAGGGAGACTGGCATCAGGCGATCCTCGAGCAGCGCGGCGTCGAACCCGGCGGCGAGCCCCTGGTGTTGCGCGTGGAGCGCGCGGCCATGCCCACCTGTCCCGGCGCCTGGGAACTCGAACTCGAGCTGGGCACCGGCAGCGTCCAGCGCTTCCCGTTCGTCGTCACGTCCGAGGCGAACGCGCCGGTCATCGAGATCACGGTGTCGCGCTGAGTTGGGGCAGGCGCAGGTTCAGCGATGCAGGTCGGTGCGTCGTCGCACCCAACCAGCGACAAGCCCCTGCGCCCTCAGCGCGCGAGCGCCAACATCGCGTCGGCGAAGGCCACGCCGATCTGCGCCATCGTCTTGGCGCAGCCAAGGTAGTGGTAGCCGGCGTTCGACGCGCCGCGCGCGAAGGTCTCCTGCTCCGCGGCGCTGAGGATCTGACCGCGGTACTCGTCGATCCAGGCGCGCTGCTCTTCCGGACTCATCGTGCCGTCCTTGTTGGCGTGGTCCTTGTTCTTCGTCTGCAGCATGCGCGCCATGTGCTGGACTTTGCCCATCTTGTCGGCGATCGCGGCGAGCTTGCTGTCCCAGTACGGCGCCAAAGGCACAGCCGTCACATTGCCGCGGAACTCCGGCAGCGCGGCTGGCGCCGCCATCGCGGCCTGGAAGTTCCGGTGCACCTTGCGGCTCTGGTCATCGGGTGCGACCGGACCATCGACTCCCATCACCCCGATGACGAACGGCAGCCGCGGCGCGTCGAGGTCCTTGCGCACGTCGCGGATGAAGTGCGCGAGGCACTCGCTGTACTGTTGGTAGCCACTCGGCTGCTCGCGCTCGGGATAGGTGTCGCGGTCGACCATGTCGTTCCAACCCTGGAGCCAGACGAACCCCGCGAGCTCAAAACCCTGCTTCGGGTCGTAGGCCGGGCAGACCCGTGCGACGTCGTCGAGCACGCGCCGGACGTGCCCGATCATCGAACGGTAGGAGTGTCCGGTGGCCGCGACTTTCTCGGTCTCGATCTTGGCCATGTCCTTGTTCTGCTTGGCGAACTGCGCGCGCTGCCGCTCGTCGAACACGTAGGGCCCAGCCGAAGGCGGACGGAAGTCGGTGTGCAGCGACTTGCCGCCCCACGCCGTCTTGATGAGCAAGATCGGCCCGGCGTGGGCCTTGCCCATGCGGATGCCGAACGTGAACTCGGGGCCGATCTTGCCGCCGTCTTGTGTCGGGTCACGGCGCGCGCCGTAGCCGGCCGTGAGCTTGCCGTGACCTTCGCCGTCGCCATCCTGCGCTTGCGTGAGGTAGGAGATCCACACGTCGTCGCACACGCGCGGGCGGCCGTCCGCCGCACGCATCTCCGCGAGCAGCGGCGCCGTCGCCGGGTCGTCGCCGATGTAGTCGAACGTGGAGACCTGGGCGTGGCCCTGCATGTTCGACTGACCGGCGAGAACGTAGACCTTCAGCTTCTGCGCCGCGAGGCCGCCGTCGACGAGCGCGAGACAGACGATCGAGACGCAGGCACGGGCGCAGTTCGAGCGGGCGAGGTGCTTCATGGATTGGGCAAGCCTACCGGCGTTGCGACCGAGGAAGCAGCCGGCGCTGCGTGATCCGGCAGCGCCTGCGCCGTGCTGCTGTCAGAACGGCTGCTCTTGCGACGTCTCCACCTTCTCGATCTCGATCTCCTCACGCAGGAGCAGAGCGTCGATCGCGTCGAAGTCCGGGTTGGCTCCTGGCTCGAGAAGCAGCGTGACGTCTTGATCGACAAAGGAGTCTTGGACGCCCGGGAAGCGATTGAGGGTCGCACGGACCCTACGAGCCTTGGTGCCTCAACCGAGTCCCGACTTCACCAAGTAGCGGCGCATGGTCTGTGGCCGTGGATCGTTCTGCTTGGCAAAGGTCTCGAGCTGCATCTTGCGCTTGGCAAAGGCGGCGGCCACCGCCTGCTCATCGAATGTCACTCCGTCCTTCAGGGTGAAGGTCGCGCGCGCGCCGCTCATGCGAAGGGTCGCAATTCCATCAAGCTCCTGCATGGCCTCACGGGCCAGCTTGGCTGCACCTCAAGCACCGCCGGAGGCTTCGACGACGTACACGCGAAGCCTGGCCCACTGCGGGATCTCGAAGTCATCGAGCTCGAGTCCCTGGCGGCGAACGACCGCGTCCACCTGCGTTCGCGAGATGTAGTGCCCCGGCCGCGTGCGGAGGTGGGCCGCGCGTTGGTCGCCGGGGAAAGTCTCGACCGCATCGACGCCAGGGAGCTTCGCGAACGCATCGCGCAGCGAAGTCGCGGCAGCCTCATCCAGGGCCGCCACCCGTACGATGTACGGCGAGCGAACCGGCTCCACGGGCGAAGCGGTCGAAACGGGTGAGGCGGCGGGGTCTTGCGCGAGAAGCACGGGCGCCGTCAGGCCGAGGCAAAGAATCAGGGTCGTCGTTCTCATGTTTGCTCTCTTGGTGCGCGCCTCCGGCGAAGCGTCGCTTGGTCGCAGCAAACTACAACAGGCGGCCCAGGTCGCGTGTCACACGCCGGTCACGGCGAAGCAGGAGGCCGCGGATCGCTCAAGCACTCGCCGCAGCTTGGTGCAACGTCACCTGCGTGAACGGGATGACCCAGCCTTGCTCGTTGCAGGTCTCCACGAGGACGCGGGAGATCGCGCGCTGCAAGCGATCGTAGTCGCGTGCTACACCGCCGCGCAGATCGACCAGCACGGTGTAGTCGAGCGACGACGCGGCAGCCGCCTTGAACTCGACCCTCAGGCCGACGAGGTTGTCGGCGCCAACGATCGCCGAGATCTCACGGCGCAGAACCGTCTCCATCAGCGTCGGGATCTGCGTCGTCGAAATGGCCTGATGCGCGTAGTCAACGCCGAAGGTCGCGCTCACGCGGAAGTCGTTCGACAAGTTGCAGACCACCATGCCGATGAAGTCCTCGGTGCGGCACGTGAGCTGCGCGCCGCCGAGCATCTGCAGTTGCACCAGGTCCGGACTCTGCACGACGACCTGCGCGCGCACGCCGTCCTTCCAGATCACCCAGTCGCCGCGGCTGGTGGGGAACCAGACTTCGTCGGCGCCGACCGGGCGCGAGTGCAGCCCGATCAGGTCGCGGATCGGCAGGCGCAGCAGGCCACCGGTCAGCTTGGGGTTGACCAGGAAGGTGTAGAAGCGCAGGCGCTCGACGCGCCACGGGATGCCGTTCATCACCAGTCGCTCGCCCTCGCGCACGGAGCCCAGGTTGAGCATCAAGCGCACTTGCTCGAAGAACTGCGGCGCCATGCGCAGGCTGGTCCAGCCGAGGCCCGCCAAGAACACGAGGGTCAGCAAGAGCAGCAGCCAGTCGCTGACCGCGTAGAACGCGAGCAACAAGGCCACGACCGCGAGCAGCGCAGTCAGCAAGCGCCACGCTACGGCGCCAAACCGGCCATACAGCGTGATCTCGCCGCGCTTGGCCGGCCGCACCCGGCGGAACAGGCCATGCAGCAAGCGCATGCCGAACAGCACCGCCGCCACGGCCACCAAGCCGATGACGAGATTGAGGCCGCGCGTGCGCACGAACGTGTTCGTCGCCTCGGTCACCAACTCCCAGAGCGGTCGCTGCTCCCCTACTCGCTGCGCGCGTTGCTGCGTGGCGACGGTGAGCTGGGCACTCGCTTCGCGCAACCGCCCGTCCCACGCCCGCCGCGCGGCCCGCAGATCGTCGGCCCACGTCTGGAAGCGCGCGTCGCGCAAACGTTCGTCGACCTTCTGCCTCGCGCGCTCGGCGAGGTCGCGACGGTGCATGAAGAGTTCGATTTGGCTGTCGAGATTCGAGATCTCACGCGGCCCCGCGGTGGCGTCCTTGAGTTGCTGAAGCAGTGGCCGCAGCGTCGTGACCGTCTCTTCGAGCAGGTCGAACGGCTTGTTCTCGATCGCGATAAACCCCTGGACGTCCTCCTCCGCCGCCACCGACTCGAAGTGTCGCTGCAACTGGGCGAGCGCGGCCTCGGCGGCGCGTTGCGTCGCGAGCGCCGACACGCGGCGCGCGTCGTCACCGGCTTGCTGCGCATCCCTTGCCTCCTGCGCGGCGACGCGGACCTCGTCTCGCTTGCCCTGGATCCCCTCAGCCAAGCTCTTCACCGCCGCCTGCTGCGGCGTCAGTTCCGGATCCTGCTCGAGGCCCTGTTCGGTTGGCGGCTTTGGCGAAGGCGGCGCAGCGGGTTGTTGCGCCATGCCCGACAGGCTGAGGCCGAGACCCACAACCACGGCGCACGCTTGCACCGCGACGCGACGGGGCACACGCCAAGGATCGAAGAAGCCGAGTCTGCCACTCATGGTTGTGGGTTTCGCATGACGCGTTGGCGGTCGATGGTACGGGTTCCCCGAGCCAACACGCATGCGAGTTTCGGCCCGCGGCGGTCCGCTGGCGGCAGCCGCGAGTGACGGCGACGGCGATCGCGCGCGGTCAGTCCTGCGTGGATCGAGCTGCTGTTGCTGAGCATGAACCCGCGGGCCGCGGTCCCCGCGAGGCTCTGCCATACCCAGCTCGATCCGCGCAGACTCGGCGCGTTGGGCACGTTCACCGTCAGCGTCAAGTGCCCGGTCGCGCCAATCGTCGTCGTGAGCACCTGCACCAAGAAGTCGTGGGGTCTGTTGGAGCGCTATGATCCGAGGCGAGGTCCGCAACATGCTCAGAATCGCTCGCTGCTCGATCGTCGCGTGGGGCCTGATTGCCCCCGCCCTCTGCCAGATCCAGGTCGAGGGGTCGTTCGTGGCAGACACCGTGTTGCGCTGCGAGGTCGTCTCCTTCTTCCAGCGCTTCGAGCAGACCCTGCCGCGCGGGACCGACCTGACCACCGGAGCGACGCTCACCGCGTCCTTCTCGGGCCTCACCGCGACCACGCGGACAACGTACTCGAACACGCCGCGCGGCCTGTCGGCGGTCATCCATGAGGCGGCGACCGCCTCCGGCCCCTATGGCATCGCAACCGCAGGTCTGTCGCAGTCGGCGCACGAGACCGTGCTGTCCTTGCGCGCTCCGATACCAACCCTCGCGCGCCTCGTCATCACGTCGGCGAGCAGCGGCACGCGCACGGAGCTGGGCGGTTGGTCGCGCGACGCGCGGGTCGATGTCGGCGACGACGGGTCGGACGAAGTGACCGGCAGCACCGGACGCTTCGAGCAGGTTGTCACGCTGGGCGCGACCGACCTGCGGTTGCGGACGCGGACCCGGCTCGCGGCCGGCACCGGTGACTCGACGCGGCCGATCTTCAGCCGCGCGACGGTCACCATCCAGGTGCTGCCGCTGACTACGCTGACTGTCTCGCATCACGCAGCCACGCCTCTCTCAGCGCTGGCCTGGATCCAGGGCAACTCGCTCGGCGCCGGCTCGATGCTCGCACCGACCGCCGTCGTCGACGCGACGTACGGCGACATCGCTGCGAGCCACACGTCCACGCTCGCGGCGACGCCCGGCAGCGTCGAGCTGCACATCCTCGAGCAGGGCACGCCGGGGCAGGCCTTCCCGAGGTGGGCCTCGGTCGGCCCGCATGACACCATCTTGACCCTGCGCGCGGACCCGCCGCGCCTGCTGCGCTTCGATCTGGCGGCGACATCCACCGTTGGACCACCCGGCACGAGCGCCCATCTCACTCAGCGCGGCAGAGCCGCAACCAACGAGAGGCGAAGTGGGCCACGCGGCGGCTCTGCCGCGAGTCATGAGACGTAAGACGTAAGCCCTAAGTCCAGATCGCGGTCTGACCGCAGCCGCCTATCCGAGTTCCGAGCTTATGTCTTACGGCTAACGACTTACGTCTTTCCACAGCCGAAACATCTTCGCGCTTCGCGAAGATGTTTCGGCTGTGGAACTCAGATCGATGTCGGCGACGACGGCACCCTCGAGCTGACGAGCGTCGCCGGCCGCTCCGTGACCGCGCGCGTCGAGGCCGTGGTCGACGCGCAGGGCCTGCGGATCCGCACTCGCACGAGCGGCGCAACCGACACCGGCGGCGCGGCCGCTCCGTTCGCTGGCGACACCCGAATCCTGGTTTCGCCGTCGCTGCGCTGCACAGCCGTCGAACACGGCAACCCCTGCGGTGCTGTGCTCGCCGCCACCGCGACCCTCAACAACCGCCTCGACCTCGACCTCAACGGCGCGCCACCAGGTGCCTTCGGCAAACTTCTGCTCGGCTTCGCTCCCCTGGACTGGCCACTGCCATTCTCGAACTGCCGGCTGTTCGTCGATCCGCTGGCGTTCGTCCCAATCGAGGCCGACGCGCGCGGCCGCGCGCTCCACTCCCAGGCCGTACCGCCTGGCGTACCCTTGACGTTCTTTGTGCAGGACGTGCTCTTGTCGGCGTCGGGCCCAGGGATCGAGCTGGTCGCGAGCAACGGCCTGCGCGTCACGTGCCAGTGATTCGCGTTCTGACGTGGTGATCCGAAAGGCCGTTCGGTTGCTGCTGGCGGCTCGCTTGGTAGCCGCATTCCGTCGGCGAGGCATCACGTCCTGAAGGCGAGGTACCACAGCGCCCCCACCACCACGCTGCCCGCGAGCGTCACCAGCATCCCGACCTTGAACCGCAGCAAGGCGACGAAGGCGGCCACGGCGATCGCCGAGGCGGCGAGGTCGATGGTCTGCCAGTGCGGGACCAACAGGCGCACGCCGGCCCATGATCGTTCGCTCACCTCAGCGAACAGGGTGTGCACGCCGAACCAGACCGCGAGGTTGAGGATCACGCCGACGACGGCGGCAGTGATCGTCGACAGCGCACTCGTGAGCGCTTTGCGTCCGCGCAGATACTCGATGTAGGGCGCGCCGACGAAGATCCAGAGGAAGCTCGGCACGAACGTCACCCAGGTGGTGACCACCGAGCCGACGATGCCTGCCGCCATCGGACTGAACGGTGCCGGGTTGCGGTAGGCACCCATGAAGCCGACGAACTGCACCACCTGGATCAGGGGCCCCGGCGTGGTCTCGGCCATGGCGAGGCCGTCGAGCATCTCGCCTGGCTGCAACCAGCCGTACACCTCGACGGCTTGCTGCGCGACGTAGGCCAAGACCGCGTAGGCACCGCCGAACGTCACGACGGCCGCGGTGCTGAAGAAGATGCCTTCCTGCACGAACACGCTCGCGCGACCGAGCACGGCGGCGAGGACCAAGAGGGGCACGAGCCAAAGCGCGAGCCACACCATCGCCACGCGCACCGTGCGCCCGAGGCTCGGCCGCGTTCCGATGGCCGCGTGATCAGCGAACACCGCGCTGCCAGCAGCGTCGCTTCCCCCCAGGGTCACGAGCACGAGAAACCGCTCGGGCCACACGCGACCGCCAAGCAAGCCGAGCAAGGCCGCGCCGAGCACGATCAGCGGGAACGGCACCTCGAAGAAGAAGATGGCGACGAACGAAGCTGTGGCCACCGACACCATGGTCGAGTTCTTCAGGATGCGGCGGCCGATCTTGATGACAGCCTCCACCACCACCGCCATGACCGCGGGCGTGAGACCGAAGAACAACGCGTCGACCAGCGGCAGACCCTGGAAGCCGACATAGAGCATGCTCAGCCCGAGGATGCTGATGAACCCCGGCAGCACGAAGAGCGTGCCCGCGACCAAGCCGCCGACGCCGCGGTGCAGCAACCAACCGATGTAGGTGGCGAGCTGCTGCGCCTCCGGCCCAGGCAGCAACATGCAATAGTTCAGCGCGTGCAGAAACCGGTTCTCGCTGACCCAACGCTTCTCCTCGACGAGGATGCGATGCATGACGGCGATCTGCCCCGCGGGTCCGCCGAAGCTCAGCAGCGCGACGCGCACCCAGACGCGGAGCGCGGCGCGGAACGGCACGCGATGTTCGGTTGTGTCATCAGCCATCGCGTTGCCGATCAGCGTGAGGGTCTGCCGCCAATGCTCTTACGAGCGTCAGGCTACTTGGTGGCCGCCGCGGCGGCTATCTCGGCGCGCGGCGCGGGGTGTTGGCTGCATGCGTTCGCGGCCGATGGGCGGCGCGGCGCGAGAACCTGATTTCTGCACCGGTAGCCACTCTCTCCTGCGCTGTTCCCGCTGGCGCCACCAACCAATGCAACGCGACCCGCCGATCCCAGCCGGCCAACCACGGCAAGCGGCCGCGATACGATGCCGACCGGCCATGGTCCCGTCGTCTCCGGCGTTCGAACTGCTGGCCCGCGCTGGCCGTGGGGATTCGGCGGCGATGAACGAGCTCCTCGTGAGCATCTACCCGCGCGTCAGACAGCTCGTGCACGACGACCTGTCCGCCCACTTTCGCCGACGCAACCCATGGATCATGCCGCTGTTCTCGACGGGCGACGTGGTGCAGGAGGTGTTCCTGCGCGTGATTCGCGACCTACCACACTTTCACGGCGATAGCGAAACGAACCTGATCGGTTGGCTGGCCACGCTCGTGCGCCGCCGCATCTTGGACTTGATGCGTCATCATCGGGCACTGCGGCGCGACCAAGTCCGCACGCGCCCGATCGGCGATGACGAATCGCCAAGCGACGCCGCGCTCGAAAGCGGTCCCACCGATTCCCTCATCGCCGGTGAGCTATCGGATGCCTACGCCAAGGCAGTGGCCACGCTCACCGAGCGCGAGCGTGCTCTTCTGCGGTGTCGGATCGTCGAAGATCTCGCCTGGAAGCAGGTTGCTGAGCGCCTGGGCTTCGTCAGCGACGAAGCGGCGCGCTTCCACTTCCGCAAGCTCCAGGCACGTTTGCTAGCGCAGTTGTCGAACACCGCGGGCGGCGCCCGGGAGGAAGGCCAGTGAGCCAGCCAGATGACGACAGCTTCCTGCAAGGCCGCATCGAGGAGGCGCTCGAGTGTCTGGATCGCGGGGGGACAGTAGTACCCAGTGACCTCTGCCGCGACCGTCCCAACCTGGCTGATCGTCTGCGCCGAGCGCTGGAAGTGCGCGCGCGATTGCCGATGCTCTCGAAGCGTGATCCGCAGCTCGCGCGGTTGCTCGCCGGTCGCTACGAGGTCAAGGGTGTCCTCGGTCAGGGCGCGACCGGGGTCGTGTTCGAGGGCTTCGACCGTTCTCTGCAGCGGCCGGTCGCGATCAAGGTCCTCGAGCGCGACCGGTTCGCCGGGTCGGAACAGCACGAGCGGTTTCGGCGCGAGGCCCGCGCGGTGGCTGGCCTGCGACACGCGAGCATCGTGGCGATCCACGACCAGGGCGTCGATGAAGTGGAGCAAGCGCCCTTCTTGGTCATGGACCTGGTGCGCGGAGTCGACCTGGCAACGCTGTTGCGGCGCGCGCGCGAGTGCGGCAGCGAGGATCGAAAGCACGCGACCGGCTTGCTGCTCGCCGCGGGCTTCCCGCCGCAAGCGGGAGCGATGGACCAACCGTTCTGGCAACAGCCCTATCCGGTCGTGGCCGCTTCCCTGGTGCGATCGGTGGGGCACGCCTTGGCGATCGCACATGCCCAAGGGGTCGTGCACCGCGACGTCAAGCCGAGCAACATCCTCGTCGAGCCAACGGGCAACCCGGTCTTGGTCGACTTCGGCCTGGCACAGGTGCCCGGCGAGCACACGCTGACGCGGACTGGCCACGTGCTCGGCACGCCGTGGTACATGGCACCCGAACAGGCCACGGGAAACAGCCACGGGGTGGGGCCAGCGGCGGACCTCTACGCGCTCGGCGCCACGCTCTATCACTTGCTCGCGCTGCGGCCACCCTTCGAAGACGATCTGTTCGGCATCTTGCGGCGCGTCCGCGTGGAGGAGCCGGTCCCACTCCGGCGCTTGCAGCCGAGTCTGCCACGCGACCTCGCGACCCTGTGCGCCAAGGCGATGGAGAAGCGGCCGACCGACCGGTACGCCACCGTCTCGGGGTTGACCGAAGACCTCTCCGCGTTTCTGGAGTTCCGACCCATCAGCGCCACGCCGCCAACCGCATGGATGCGTCTCGCGCGGCTGGCTCGCCGCCGTCCAGAGCGCGTCGCTTGGGTTCTGCTGTTGACCCTCTTGGCGCCGGCCGGCTGGGCGACCGCGCACGCAGCCCATGCCGCCGTCTCGCGCGCGCGCGCGGTCCGCGTCGAGCAGGCTCGCGGCTTCGTCCCACCCGCGGTGTCGTTCATCGGCCGCAACGCCGCCGCCTACTTCGGCGCCCGTCAACCCGACCGAGCCGGCGTCGCCGCCATGGACAAGGTGTTGGCAGAAGACCCCGACGACGAAGAATCCCTCTTCCAACGCGGCATGCTGCACTTCGATGCAGCGCGCGCCGCCGAGGGGATGCGGGATCTGCAGCGATTGACCGCGCTGCACCCGGAGTCGGTTCTCCTCCGCACGCTGCTCACGATGCTGCCCGAGGCACTAGGCGTCTCAGGTTGGGCAGACCAACTGCCTGGCAGCATGCCACCGCCCGAACAACCGTTCGACCAGTGGCTCGCCGGATGTCTCTGGCTACGCGCACCGTCGGTCCCGCACGCGGTCAACACCGGGCTCGCTCTGCTTCGCCAAGCCGCCAACCAGCTCGGCGACCGATCGAGTGCGGCGCACATGCTGCTCATCGCACTCATGCTCGCAGACCAGCCGGAAGAGGCCCTCGCAAGCGCGGCCCGACAGGAAGGGGCGCGCGGCGGCCCCGGGGCACGCACCCGCTACGTCACCGGCTGGGCGCACCTCCGGCGCGGCCGCTTCGAGGATGCCGGCAAGGCGTTCGAGGACGTGCTCGCCCGCTGCCCGGATCACGATCGCAGCTGGCACAACCTCGGCTTGGTCCACAAGCGACTCGGTCGCCCAGTCGAGGCACTCGAGTGTTTCGAGCGCGCAGCACTGATCGAGCCAGCCGCGATCAAGACGGTCGAGGAACTGTGCAAGGCGTATCGTGAGCGCCGCGATTGGCCGCGGGCCGAACTCTTGTTGGCGCGCCTGCCAACCGAGGGTGAGCAGACGGTTCGCCGAGCGCACGTCGAGGGTCGACTCCGTCTGGAGCAGGCCGAAGCGTCAGGCGAACAAGGCGACGCCGAGGGCCGACGCGCGCGCCTGGTCGAGGCGCGTCGTTGCTTCGAGTCGGCGCTGGCGGCAGCACCGGATGCGGTGCGGGTGCGCATCACCTGCGACCTGGCCATCACGCGCGACCTGCTGGGAGACTCGGATGGTGTTCTGGCGCAGATCCTCGCGGGCCTGGAGGGAGAAGAAGCCGACGCCGAGTCCCTCTTGTTGGCCGCGCGCATCCTGCGACGCGACCAGAGCGCGCCGCCAGAAGTGGTGCTCCACTTCCTGCACGCTGCCCATCGTGCCGACCACACGAACCAGCACGCCTCGCTCGATCTCGCTTCGACTCTGCTGGCGGAGACGAGCGAAGACCTGGAGCCAGCGATCGCGGCGCTGAGGGAGACCTTCTCCGCTGCGCCATGGCCCAGCCGAGCCGAGGAACTGGCGGAACGGATCCTCGATCGTTCGATCGACGACGCCCGCCTGTTCATCGCGCACTTCGACAGCCTCGTCGGCGCCGGCGCGTTCGCCACGCAGCAGCCGGCGAGTCGTCTGTGCCGACGCCTGCAAGAGATCGCGGACCACGGCCAACCCGCCTTACCGCCGACCCTGAGTAGCTTGCTTTCCCGATCACCTGACCCAGCCAAGTAAAGCGAATCGAACCATGCGCCTACGACTCTCTTTGACGTGCTCATGCTCTCTGACACTCACCGCCGCCCTTGCGTGCCAAACCTCGCTGGCCATCGACGGCGGACCGCTCGCCGGGACCCACGCGGCGATCTCGCGCCACCGCATCCCGGCGACATCGCAAGACGAGGTGCTGCTCAAGCCACCGGGGTTCCACCTGGTC
This sequence comes from Planctomycetota bacterium, assembly GCA_031423015.1. Classification (GTDB taxonomy): domain Bacteria; phylum Planctomycetota; class UBA1135; order UBA1135; family UBA2386; genus DATGPD01. Next base: position 28,335 of record JANPER010000121.1, read on the forward strand.
ACGCCGGCCCCGATCGCCGGATCACCCGACTTCAGAGCCAGCGTTCTGTTCGCGCCGCGCGCTGGCTGCGCGATGCCATTGGTCACGCTGAATATCGATGCCCTATCGATCGGCGCCGATCTGATCGAGACGGACCCCAATGGTCGTCTTCGGTCGGTGTTCCTGAGCAGTTACGCCGCCCTCCTGTTCTCGGTGCGCTTCGGCACATCGGGCAGCCCCGGCGGCGCCATCTTCGCAGAGACCACCACGACGCCGTATGGCGCGCTCGCCGACATCTTCAGTTACATCTTCCCCGGCAGCTCCATCGGTCCGGTCGATGTGACCGAGCGCGCGGTCGATGACACGGAGATCCGACTTACCGGCGCCAGCCTCACCAGCATGGAGGTGGATGGCCTGGACTGGTACATCCCGCTCTATGAGCTGTGGGGGATCAAACCGACGATGTATGACGCGCCGGTGCTCTACTTCTCAGTCGACACCGCGAGCGCTCCCGCGGTGCCGCTCACCTGGTGCGGTGGGGTCGCCGCGCTGCAATCGGGAGCCACGATCTTCCGGACGCAGTGGAACCCTGTTTCGGCCTCTTGGAGCTGCCCCGTGGTCTGCGTGCAACCCTCGGATCTCGGGCTCGCACCCACCGAGGACATCGACGCGCTCGCCGTGGATACGGTGCTGCACGCGCCAGAAACTTACTTCCTGTTCTCGACGCGGCCACCCACCGCGATGCCGAGCCAACTCATGTTCGCGCGCGTCCCGGCGGTGGTGCTCGCGCTGCCGCTGCCCATCGGCGTCTTTCGCCTGATCAACGGAACCCCAGTGGCCGACCGCTTAGGGCTCGGCCCGGGCGGCGATATCGATGCGATCTCGGCCGTCGATCCCGGCTGGAGTGGCTTTGTGTTTGGCGGCGGGCGCTGCGGCGGCCCCTGGAACGGGCAGCATGGACAGAGTTTGGGGTTCACCTGCTGGCACGGTTCGACGGGCGAAGGCAGGGTCGTGGGCATCGCGGGCACGCCCTTGGGTCTCTTTCCGCCGGGCTCGACTGAGTCGAACACCTGGCGCACGCGATGCGGCGCCAGCGACTGCGTCATGACGTTCCTCATCAGCCAAGACAGCGGAGTGCCGTTCCTGCTCATCTCGCCGCCCGGCAGCTTGACGCCCCTGATTGCATTGCCGGTGCCCGCGCGCGATCCCGCCTTCAAGGGGATGCCGAGCATCTGGTCGTTCCCGATCTCGTCGGCGCTGCATGGCAGCTCACTGGCGTTCCACTGGCTCGAAATCACTGGGACGGTCGCAATGCCTGCGCCAAGCGTGTTCAGGTTCTGATCGGGGCGGTGGCGGGCGTGGCAGTCGCTTGCCGAAAAGGCACACCGGTCCGCGCGGGTTCAGCGCTGGTGATGGCAGACGCCGGTCCGCAGTCGCGGGCCGACCCACCATCCATGAGGCGACCCATGACTCACGACCGACGCGAACTCTTTCGACACCTCGAATCCGACTCCTGCCGGCGCGGCCGGCTGTCCACCTGTAGCCTGCTCGCCATGGCGCTGCTGTCTGCGATCGCAGCCGCACAGCAGGACGTCGGCGTCCCCGACGCCGATGTCGTCGCACCCTCGGCAGCGTCGCCCGGTCCGGCGGGCTCGACCGTCCCCGGCTTCGGCGCCACCTACCGCAGGCACGTCTTGCAGGGCCCGATCCCGGACTTCCAGATCCTGTCGGCCGCGTACGTGCAGGCCGGGCGGGCGTCGCGGATGTTCGTCGTGGGCGGCAACAACGGCGTGCAGCCCAACAGGCTGTACGAGTACGACGCCCTCAACCGACGCATCGTGCGGGCCTGGGATCAGCCGACGACGAGTATCTGGGGCATGCGCGACCTCACGACCGACGGCCGCTACGTGTTCGGGAGCGACGAGAGCCTGCGGATCCAGGTGTTCGACACGCTGACGAACAGCTTCCAGACGCCGATCGACGTCAGCCAGGCAGCGCAGGCGAACGGGATCACCTGCGTGCGCGCGCTGGCGTGGGTGGACTGGGATCCGCGGGCGAACGTGCCGTTCGACGGCTTCGCGTTCACCGACATCGCCGCCACGCAGACCGTGCTGGTGAACCGCCTCGGGCATCAGGTCCGCGCGTTCTCCACACCGGTGCCGAGCGCGTATGGGCTCGCCTGGATCCCGTTCGCTCGGTTCCTGTTGTACTTCAGCCAGACCGATCCGTACAGCGTCGGCGGACGCATCCACTTCACGGCGGTCGACCTCGTCACGGGCCTGCGGCTGCCGCAGCTCGAGTTCACCGGCGACGTCACCGTGCCCGGCACCGCGCCCGATCTCAATGGCGGCGTTGCGGGCGGCGTGGATGTCTGGGTCGAGGATGGCGTCCTGCTGGCGGTCGCGGTGCATCAGGCAGTCGAGGACACGCTCGTCCTGTACGAACTCGGCCGAGTGGCGTTCTACGAGTGGAAGGGCACGCCCTGCGGCCGCACCTTCACCGACATCCGACCGCACGGCGCGCCCGACCTGGGCAACACAGGCTTCAAGGTGCGCATGGCTGGCGCGCCGCCGTCGAATGGCATGGGCGTGTGCTTGATCGGCACCAGCGACCAAAGCTACCTCGGCATCCCGTTGCCGATGAACCTCAGCGGGCTGGGGTACCTGGGCTGCCACCTGCGCGTGGCGATGGACGTGGTCACCATGGCACAGGTCGACCTGGCTGGGCAAGCGGCGGCGAGCCTGCCCTTGCCGCCCGATCCGGCGCTGCTCGGGGCTACGCTGCACACGCAGTTTGCCCACTTCGACGCGGGCCTGGTGAACGTGAGCTTCACGCCGCAGATGAGCTTCAGGGTCGGCGGCTGGGTGGGGCGCCTGCTGCGCGCCGGCGCCTGCGCCATCCAGATCAACGCCATCTACGCCGGCTGCGCCGCGTTTGCGCCCCCGGGCGGCTACGCAACATGCGTGTGCGACGCGATCACGCCGGCAGGGGCGCCGCTCTGCAGCGCGCTGGAACGCGCGGCGTATCGGGCGCTGAACGGTTGCTGATGCCTTTGCACTTCGGCGGCGACGGTGCAGTGATGCGGGTCGTGCCGCCGCGCGGGTGGTGCGCGATGCGTCGTGTGCGCACCGTTCTCGCCGACCTGCTACCGTGCCTGTGTGAAGTTCCCTCGCGGCGCTGTCTTCGCGCTCGCATGGTTCGCCGTCCCTGGCATCACGACCCCTGATTCGTGGTGGCCGTTCTGCAATCAGCGGATCGTGTCCGCCTCGGAACGCCGCTACGTCGTGATCAAAGAGAGCGGCGAGGGCATCACCTACGAGCTCTGCGAGCGCGCGGCCGGCGCGGCGCCGATCACCGAAGTCAGGGGCGGTTTGTATGGCAGCCCGTCGAACAAAGTCGATCGCGACGCCGCGGACCGCGTGCTTGCCACCGGCAAGGTCGGACAGTTGCCGCTCTCGGTGCTCGTGCCCGAGACGCTCGACGGGTTCTTGCTGTTCGAGAAGTACTACGAGGTCGGCTACGGCCAGAGCGTGACCTACATCGACGGAACCGGCGCCGAGCGACTCAGCCTCACGCTGGCACAGCTGTTTGGCGAAGTGCCGAAGGAGGCCACGCGCAGCACCAGTTCGATCTGGTGGGACAAGGGCTACTGGATCGACGAAGTCGCCCAGTCGATCGTCGTCGTGGCGGTTGGCGAGGCGGTCCGCGAGGTCGCGATCGCCGACGGCAAGATCACGACGCCCGACCTCGCGCGGCTGCTCACCTGGAGTGCGAGGGGAACAGAGACCGCGCGCGCCCTCGCCCTCGAAGTCCTCAGCCGCCGACCGCGCGCCGAGGTCGAGCAGGCAGCGCCGCTCGCCACAAGCATCCTCCGCGACGCGAAGGAAGCGATGCCGCTGCGCCTGCGCGCCGCCGTCGTCCTCTGCATGGCTGGCACGCAGGTCGATGCCGACGCGCTGTTCGCCGAGGCCCGCGGCAAGGATCAACCCAACGCGGTGCGCCAGTACGCGGTGCGGCACCTGCCGACGCTGCTCGGCGACCAAGCGATCCCAATCCTGAGGGACCTCATGCGTGAGCCGGCGAGCCCGGTGTGGGGCACGTGCCAAGACGCCTTCAGCGACCTTGGCGAACGCGCCGTGCCAACGCTGATCGCCATGCTGGGCGAGCAGGGCGAGACCGTCGACTACCGCGGCGGTGCCGCGCATGCCCTCGGCAAGATCAAGAGTCCCGCCGCACTCGACGCGCTGCTGGAGGCAACTGCGACGGCCGAGGACTACGTCGCCAACGTCGCGTGCAACGCCGCCATCGCCACCGGGGGCGACACGCTCACCGAACACCTGATCGCAATCCTCTCTGTGCTCTTGTGCTCTCGGTGGTTCTTCTCCTGGTCAGGCGAAGCCTCGCTCGCGGCCTTGGTTGAGCGAAGACGTGACGATTGAGTCAAGTTTGGTCGTCAGTCAGTCCGCGTTCGCTTCACCGCTTGACGGCCACCTTCGCCATCGCATCCAACTCCACGAGGTTGAAGCGCACGCTCACGATGTATGGCTTCTGGTCCGCTACCCAGTGACCGTAGGTCGTCGCCACCAACGTGTCGTCGGGCAGCACTTCGAGCCCAGGGTAGCCACAGTCCCACTTGTTCTGATTGTCGAGTAGTCGCACGTGGTACTGGCCGGCGCCGCCCTGCGTCAGGTCTTCGTAGCGTCCGACCCACGCGACGAAGTCGCCCTGCGTGGCGTGCCCGGGCGTCAGGCGCATGTCGCGGTAGACCACCACGAGGCGACCGTCGCGCGTGAACCGCGCGGTGTGGCGGTCGCCGGTCAGCGTCGCGTGCAGCGGCCGCGGCGCCGTCCAGTGCGCGGCGTCGTCGCGCGAGAACATCACGTGCGCCGGCTGCTTGCGCGCGTTCTCGCGCAGCAGGAGCGCTAGCTCCTTGCCGTCGGGTGAACGCACGGCGCCGGGTTCGCACAGATGCACGTCGCGTCCCGACCAGATCGCCTGCGGCGCCGACCACGTCAGGCCGCCGTCGTCCGAGGTCGTCTGCAAGAGCTTGAACGTCGACGTCGCCTTGCCGCCGGCGGCGAGAAAGCGCCCGTCATCGTGGAACCACGCGTGGTAGCGACCGGGCGTCGCGCCGGCGACGACGTCGCCCATCACCACGATGCCGCCCCAATCGCCGGCGGCTTCGAGTTCACTCCAGGTCTTGCCGTCGTCGTCGCTGTGCGCAAGGCGCGCCGGATACAGCCCCGACCACAAGATCAAGCGACGCTTGCCCGCCGAGTCGCGCACGTGATGTAGCGTCGGCGTCTCCTGGCTGGTCGCGAACGACGCGGGCACCGGGAGCCGCTCGCTCCACGTCTTGCCGCCATCGGCGCTGCGCTTCAGCACGATCGGCCCCTTGCCGTGACCCTCCGGGTAAGCACACAAGATCGTGTGGCCGTCTTCGAGCAGGACCGTCGACACGTGGCCGAGGTACATCTCGGGATCGCGGTCGACGACCACTTGGCGCGCCGTGTCGCCCGCGAGATCGAGACAAGTCGGCTCCTTGCGGCCGCGCTCAGCGACAGGCGCTTGCGGCACTTGAACCGACGACACGGCGAACAACACGCAGCACAACAAGGCGATCACGCGCGACAACGTACCGCCTCGGGTGGCGCTACGCTTGCCGCATGCTCGCCACCCTGCTCACCGCGTGCCTGTCGTTCGCAGCGCAAGACGACATCGTCGCCGCGCCCGGCCGCTACAAGTCGATCACTGAGCCGCCGTGCTCGTACGTGTCGACGCAGGATCGCAAGAAGCTGATCGAGCCCGACGATCCGGTCGTCGCCTGGATCCGCGCCAATCACAACGGCGGCGCGATGCCGTTGCGGCATTTCCTGGCCGGGTCGCGCGTGGTGAACGACACCTACGGCCTGTTCTTCTACGACCCCGACGGCGCCTACGTCAGCGCCTTCCCGAAGGACTACGGCTACGAGTTCTACGGCTGGCGGCGCGGCGTGATGGTGGTGCGCGGCAACGACGGCACGCTCTGGTCGGCGCTGAGCGGACGCGCGTTGAGCGGCCCCAAGGCGGGGCAACGCCTGGAGCGCATCGCCAGCTTCACCACGCAGTGGGGTCATTGGCTCATGCTGCACCCCGAGTCGACGGCATACGACCTGTTCGACGGTCACAAGTACGCGGTGACTGCGCTGCCGACGGCGATGAGCGACGACGCCAAGGCCGCCATGGGTGACGTCGACAAGCGGCTCGACCCGATGGCGATGGTGCTCGGCGTGCGCATCGGCGACGCCACGATGGCCTTCCCGCTCGACGGTCTGCGCGGGCGCGCGTGCCTGGTCGACAAGGTCGGCGGTCGCTTCAGCGTGGCGGTGTTCTGGTATGCGGCGACCCACTCGGCGGTGGGCTTCTCCGCCGTGCTCGACGATCGCAAGTTCGACTTCTACGCCGACGACGTGTCGCCGGAGACGGCGCCGATCAAGGACAAGCAGACCGAGACGCGCTGGACGCTGGCCGGCCGCGGCGTCGACGGACCGTTGCGCGGCAAGGAGCTGCGTTGGGTCGACAGCGTGCAGTGTCGCTGGTATGCGTGGGCCGCGGAGTATCCCGAGACGGAGGTGCATGCCGGTGCCAAGACGAAGTAGCGCGGCGCTCACCTTGCTGCTGGCCAGCTGCGCGCTGACGCCGCCCGCCGTGCACAGCTCGCACGCCACGCTGTTGTCGGCGGCCGAGGCGAACGACGCGCAGCTCCGCCGCCACGCGGAACGCGGTTGCGACACCGTCGCCCTGCTCGCCGACGCGCCCGACGCGGCGGCCGCGGCCGCCCGCGTGCGCGCGCACGGCATGCGCCTCGCGTGGTGGGTCGAAGTCGCGCGCTGCCCGGCGTTGGCCGACGCGCGCCCCGAACTGATGGCCAGCCTGCAAGGCCACGACGACTGGCGGCGGTGCCATCCGCGTGTGCCCGCGCCGAACGACGGCGAGGTCACCAAGGTGTGGCCGTGGGTGCCGGTGTTGTCGGAGGAAGGCTTCGCCGCGCAGCGCGCCCGCGTGCTCGAACTGCTGCGCGCGCTCCCGGCCGGCGACACGGTGTTCCTGTGCGATCTGCAAGGCGCCCCGTCGGCGTGCGGGTGCGGCAGCCTCTTGTGTCGTTGGATCGCCGACTACGGCCCGATCAAGACCAACACGCCGGCCGCCGCGGATGCCGCGGCGCGCTTTTGCCAGAGCATCGCCAGTGCGCTGCCTGACACCAAGGTCGTGCCGGTGTGGGTGACCGAGTGCGAGCCCGACGATCCCGAGTGCGGCCACGTGCCCTGTTTCACCGGCAAGTGCTGGCGCGCCTTCGACGCGCAGTGGCGGCCGCTCGTCGCCGCTTGCGACACCGTCGCTGTCCTGCTGAGCGCGCGCAGCCTGCAGCGCGAACCGCTGTGGCCGGCGCGTGCGCTCGCGCTGCTACGGCAACAGACGGCCGCCGCACCGGCACGCGCGCTCATGGTCGTGGTCGACGCCGCGGACGCCGAGACCGGCGCGCATGGTGCGCCCGCCGACCTCGGCGCGTTCCACAGCGTGGTCTTCGCCGCGGCGCCCATCGACCAGAGCTGGGAACCGCGCGTCGTTCGCTACGCGCGCTGAGCGACTTCCTCGACTTCCCCACGCGCGACACGCGGATGTGAGGGCGGGGGCGCCGACCTCGTGATCGGCGGGGATTCTCCCACCTCGCCTTCTTTTGCCTAATCATTTCGCTCGATGACGGTCGATAGCCAATAGTCTTTGGGCATGTTCCGGCTCGCCGAAGACCACCTCGCAGCCTGGGTCGACCGATCCGACCGCCTGCCCCTGGTGCTGCGCGGCGCCCGTCAGACGGGCAAATCCTGGCTGATCCAGCACCTCGGCGAGCGCTTCGAGGGCGGCGTCGCCGTCGCCAACCTGGAGCGCGAGCCCGGCCTCGCGGCCTGCTTCGCCTCGAACGACCCCGCCGCGGTCGTCGCCCTGCTGGAGGCCAGCCTCCGCCGCAGCATCGTTCCGGGTCGGAGCCTCTTGTTCCTCGACGAGATCCAGGCGGCACCCCAAGTCCTGGCAAAGCTGCGCTGGTTTGCCGAGGAGCTGCCGGCGCTCCACGTCGCTGCGGCCGGTTCGCTGCTCGACTTCGCACTCGCCGACCACAGCTTCTCCATGCCCGTGGGACGGATCAGCTACGGCCATCTGGAGCCGCTGACGTTTGCCGAGTTCCTGCGCGCCTGCGGCGAGGACCGTCTGCTGGCGGCGGTTGCCGCGTGCACGCCGGCGGTGGGCGTGGCGTTGGCGCTGCATCCGCGACTGGCAGAATTGGCGCGCACCTACGCCTTGGTCGGGGGCATGCCGGCGGCGGTCGCTGACTGGGCCGAGCACCGCTCCTTCGTCCGCGTCGCTGACTTGCACCGGGACCTGCTGCAGACCTTCCGCGACGACTTCGGCAAGTACCGGCGCGGGGTCGATACCGCTCGGGTCGCGACGGTGTTCGCGGCCCTGCCGCGCCTGGTCGGTCGCAAGTTCCAGCCGTCGGCGATCGACCGCGAGGAGAAGAGCCGATCGCTCAAAGACGCCTTCCGTCTCCTGTCCCTGGCGCGCGTCGTGACGCCGGTGCAGCGCACGGCCGCCAATGGTGTCCCCCTCGGGGCGGAAGTCGATGAGCGCTACCAGAAGGTCTGTCTCCTCGACACGGGGTTGTATGCCACCATGGTCGGCCTCGATGCCGCAGCCGTGACGAACCTGGCCGACCTGACCCTGGTCAACGAGGGGCAGCTCGCCGAGCAGTTGGTGGGCCAGGAGCTGCGCGCCGTCCGCCCCTTCAACCAGGAACCGGGCCTGTTCACCTGGGTCCGCGCGGCCAAGAACAGCAACGCCGAAGTGGACTACGTGCTGCAGGTGGGCACGCGGGTCGTGCCGGTCGAGGTGAAGGCCGGCGCGACCGGCACCCTGCGCAGCCTGCACATGATGGTGCGGGAGAAGGGGCTCGACCTGGCCGTGCGCGTCAACTCCGAGCCGCTCTTGCAGAGCACGGTGACGACGTCGCTGCCGGTCGGCGCGCCGCACACCTTCCGCTTGCTCTCGGTGCCGTTCTATCTCGTCGGCGAACTGCCGCGCCTGGTCCGCGAGATCGACCGCGGCGGCGTTGGCTGAAGTCAGGGTGTCTTGCGTCGCGGAGACGCGGCGGCGGATGCCTCGTGCTCAGCGCGGCAAGCGGATCCGGTAGAGCTGCGGTGCTGCTGCCTTCGGGTCCGCGATGACCAGGAGAATCGTCAACTCGCGCAGTGCCGAGGTTCGCAGGCCCAGACCTTGACCATCGACCCGCAGCGTGGCACGCCCCGTTGCATCGAAAGTCCCTAGGTTCGTCGTGCTCGCGGAGCTGGTCACTCCAGAGAGGAGCTCGGGCGTGACACTCAACAGGGGTGCGTGCGGTGCGAGGGCCTTCGGGTCGTTCACGACCATCATGCAGTACGGGGCACTGGCGTGTTCCGGCAGGTCGACGTGGGCAAGCCAAATACCCTCGCTCAGGAAGTGCGTGACCGCATTGCGCCCAGGAACTGCAGCGCCAAGCGTGGGGGGCGGTGCGTTGTTGCCGCCACCCGTGAAGCTGCTGCTGCCTTGTCGGACGCAGTGGAAGTAGAGACGGCTGTTCTGTGTGTAGAGAGTCTCAACTCCGGTGTCCAAGCGGAAGCCGTAACGCTTCTGATTGTTCCTCTTGGTGCCCGCTGTGCTGGTCCATGTGCCACCGTTGCCCTGCAGGAAGTTCAAGTGGCTTGCGCTACCAAGTAGGTAGACGTCTCGACACTCCTGTAGCGTGGGCAGGCGCCAGTCGGAATACCCTCCTTCGACCAGGTCGGTGGCGAAGGTCATGGCGACTGGCCAGGTGGGAGTACCGAAACCGCCACTCCACACGAGGTTGGACACCAGGTCCTTGCAGCCACCTTCCTGAGAGTCGAAGGTGGCGTCGTTCAGAACGCAGGGCGTCTGCGACAACGCAGAAGCTGCGAGGAAGAGGGTGCAGACAAAGAAGCGCGGGCTACGTAGGGCCATGACAAGTCTCCTGGTCAACGGGATGGCGCCGCAAGGCGCATGTAGAAACGGGCAAGGTCAACGAATGTGGGGCGGGTCGGCGCCATCACGGCTGGATCGTGAACTCGAGCGCGTTCGAGGCCGACAGGCCCTGCGGCGGGCACGGCGGCGGCGAGGTGGGGCCGGCCCAGAAGAACTGCGCGAAGAGGCGCGTGCCGCGTAGCCACCGGCCGTTGGGGATCGGTAGGGCCACCTCGCAGGCGCCGACGTTGTTGCTGTTCGCGGGAAGTTGGATGAACACGAGCGTCGGGTCGACCCACACCTCGGCGCCGAGCACGACGACCGGGCTCGCGAACCCGTTGCCGGTCAGCGCGAGCAGACCCGAGGTGGTCGGTGGTGCGTTGCCGCAGATCAGCGCGAAGTTCGCGTTGCCGACTTGTGGCATCGAAGTCACCGAGATCGCGAGCGGACCGGTGCAGCCGGGTGACGATCTGCCGAACGCGGAGACGCCGGTGGGCAGCATGTCGAGGCGGGTGACGAAGCCGTCGCCGTTGCCGTTGTAGCTCGTGTCGAAGGCACCTGGCGTGGACGGGAAGTCGGTGGAGCCTGTCCCCCCCACGACAGTGGCCGCGCCCTGCGCGTCGAGGGCGAGGGCCACGGCATCGTCGCTGCTCGTCCCGCCCAGGTACGTCGAGTAGACGAGGCTCGAACCCGTCGGTGAGAGCCGGGCGACGAAGGCGTCCAAGAAGCCGCCGTTGTAGCTCGTGTCGAAGGCGCCGGGCGTGGTCGGAAAGTCGGTGGAATCGGTCCACCCCGC
>JANPER010000122.1:0-206656 GCA_031423015.1 Planctomycetota bacterium
GCTAGGAGTCCGCGCCACGGGACGAAACGTGCATCACCGAACACCGAATCTCATCGCGCGAGGCCGGCCTGAAACACGAGATGCGACACTTGGTGGCTGCCGTTTTGTCTGATTGCCTTCCCGTGACGCAGACTCCTAGGCGTGGATGAGTCGACCGCCCACCTTCCGCCCAGCCATCACGTTCCGGGTGTCCACCACGAGCTTGGCTTTGGCAGCGACCAAGTCCCAGTCCACCGCCGTGTGATGCGTCACCACGAGGACCGCGTCGGCCTGCCGAACCGTCGCGTCGGTAAGGGGCACGGAGCGCAGGGCGAACTCAGAGGGATACCGGCGCATCTGCGGAAACTCGGGCACGTGCGGGTCATGGTAGCTAACCAGCGCTCCAAGGTCGCGGAGCTGCGCGATGATCTCGGCCGCCGGAGTCTCGCGAACGTCGTCGACGTTCGGCTTGTAAGCGATACCCACGATCAGCACTTTGGCCCCGCGGACCGCCAGGCCAAACTCATTCAGGCCCTGCGAGAGGCGCTGCACGACGAAGCGGGGCATCGCGTGGTTGATCTCGCCGGCCAACTCGATGAACCGCGTGTGGTGCCCATACTCGCGCGCCTTCCAGGTCAGGTAGAAGGGGTCGATGGGGATACAGTGGCCGCCCCAGCCCGGACCGGGGTAGAAGGGCTGAAACCCGAACGGCTTCGTGGCGGCCGCCTCCACGACCTTCCAGATGTCGATCCCCATCGACATCAGCACCGGCTTGAGTTCGTTGACCAGCGCGATGTTTACCGCGCGATACACGTTCTCGAGGATCTTGGCCGCCTCCGCGATTTCGGCGCTGTCACACAGGATCGCCTGCGCAAACGCGGCCGCGTACAACCGGTGCGCCAGTTCCCCGCTCGCCGGATCGACACCCCCGACCAGCTTCGGGATCGTGCGCGTATCGTGGTCTTTGCGCCCCGGATCCTCACGCTCGGGGCTGAACGCAACGAAGAAATCCTCGCCGCAGCGCAGACCGCTCGCTTCGAGCAACGGTTGGCACTCTTGCCGCGTCGTACCCGGATACGTGGTCGACTCCAGACTCACCAGATGCCCGCTGCGCAGCCTCTTGGCCACCATGCGCGTCGAGTCGTGGATGTAGCTCATGTCGGGTTCGCCGTGCCTCCCCAGCGGCGATGGCACGCACAGGATGATGGCGTCGGCGTCGCGCAACAGGTCGGGATCGAGCGTCGGCGTGAAGCGCCCCGTCTGCCGCAACTTGGCCGCCAGGTCGCTGCCAAGGTGCTTGAGATAGGACTCACCCGCCTTGAGCTTCTCGATCTTCGTCGGGTCGTGGTCATAGCCGATGACGCGAAAGCCTGCGTCATGAAAGACGCGGGTGAGCGGCAAGCCGACATAGCCCAGACCCACGACCGCGACGACAGCTGAGCGGTCGTCGATCTTGCGGGCGAGAGCTGCGGCGGCAGGACTGATGGGATGCATGCGCGCCATCTCATCCCCTGTCGGCGAATGAGACAAGGAACTGTATTTGGCCGCAGGGGGCCGGGCACTAAGGCCTACGGCTCCAGTACGACCTTGCCGAAGGTCTGCCGCGCTTCGATCAGCCGGTGCGCCTCCGCCATCTGACTGAGCGGCAAGACGCGATCGAGCACGGGCCGCAGCCGCCCCTGATCGAACAGGCGCAACAACCGACGCAGGTCGCCCTTCCGGCCCATCGTGTTGCCGATGATCTCCAGATTCTTGAAGAACACGTGGTGCAAGCTGAGGGTCACGTCACCGCCACTGGTGGCGCCGCAGGTCACCAGGCGGCCACCCCGAGCCAGCGACTTGATCGAGCCGCCGAACGTCGCTTGGCCAACGTGCTCGAACACCACGTCAACGCCGCGCTTGCCGGTGAGGTCACGCACGCGCGCCGCGAAGTCCTCCTTCTGGTAGTCGATCGACACATCGGCACCGAGTTCGCGCGCGGCTGTGACCTTGTCGACGCCGCCTGCGGTGGCGAACACCGTCGCGCCCCGCAGCTTGGCCAACTGAATCGCCGCCGACCCCACACCAGAGCCGGCCGCGTGCACCAGCACCGTCTCACCCTGACGCAGTCGCGCCTTACGCAGCATCGCGTCCGCGGTTTGGAACACCAACGGCACGCACGCGGCGTGCATGAACTTCAGGCTGTTCGGTTTAGGCGCCAGGTTGGCCGCTGGCACGATGGCGAACTCCGCCGCGGTACCATCGCGACCTTCGCCGAGGATGGAGTAGTGGCGGCACAGGTTGTCGTCGCCGTCTTGGCAAGCGTCGCAAACGCCACACGACACCCCTGGCAGCAGCACGACCTCGTCGCCTTCTTTCGCGGTGGTGACACCGGCGCCCAACGCATCCACGACGCCGGCACCGTCGCTACCGAGCACGAGCGGCAACGGGAACTTGTGCCCTGGGACGCCGCGGCGCACCCAAGTGTCGAGGTGGTTGGCGCCGCTTGCCCGAATCGCCACACGAACCTCGCCGGGCCCGGGCACCGGCACGGGCCGCTCTTCCAACAACAACCTGTCGAGCCCACCGTGCTCGCGAACGACAACGGCCTGCATGATCGCCATGATCTGACGCTTTCCTAAGTGCCTCGGAACTCGACGCTGCCGTGCTGGTCGTAGCCGACGAAGGGGTTGCGGTCAGACATGGCGAGGAGGAGGACCGCAGGCTAGCGGGTATCGACCCCTTCAACCATCAACCATCCACCGCTTGTCGCTTGCCAAGCGCCGCTCTAGAACCAGCATTTCGTCATGGCCCCCATCAAGCGTGTCTGGATCGAGGAAGGCTGCATCGCGTGCAGTCTCTGCACCAGCTACTGCCCAGAGGTTTTCTTGGTGGAAAACGGCGAGAGTTGCGAGATCCAAGCCGACGCGCCGCGGTGGTTCTTGGCCAAGGACGAACTGATACGCGACGCCGCACTCGACTGCCCGGTTGAAGTCATCAAGCACGACTGAGTTGGCCGCCGGCCGCCGTCGCGTCTCGTTGGTCGCGCCTTGGCCGCGCTGAGTGACAGCGCCTTTTGCGCGGCGGCGGGACGCTTCTCGCGCCGACCACCGCCTTAGACTCGCGCGCCTGCCAACTCGTCGCCCCACGGACCGACTCCTGGTCACGCTCGCCGTCATCGGTGCGCTCGCATCGGTGACGTTGGTCACGGGCTTTCGCACCGTGCACCGGCTGCGCGGTTGGTTCTGGAAGCTGCACGACAAGTCGCTCGACCCGGCGTGGCTGGTGGCGACGACCGCGGCAGTGGTGTTGCTGGCTATGTTGGCCCATCGCCTGCGCGCGCGACCGCTCGCCGCGCTGAGCTGCGTGTTCGCGCTTGCTGCCGTCAGCCAGTTTGGGCTGGCACGGGCGGAAGGTCGCGGCCTCGACGCACTGCGTGAGCGCGCCGCGTTCGGTGGCCACGGTGAGTTCGGACGCACTGCGGCGGAAGGCGTACCTGCGTCCGAGGTCCTGACGGACTACGAGAGCCTCGCAGCTCGGGTCGATCACCCCTTCTTCGCGGTGAAGCCCCCGGGCCTGCTTCTCACGTATGTGGCTCTCGATCGATTGGCGCAGCGGCTCGTGCCGGCAGACGCGTTGGAACGGGCTCCGACCATGGCCGCGCTGCCCCCACGGCGGCGTCAGCTCATCGAGCTGATGGCGTGGCTCCTGCCGTGGGTCGCGGCGCTGGCCGTGCTCCCCATCGGCCTGGTCGTCCGCGTGCTCTCGCCAAACGCGCATTGGCTTGCGACAGCGCTGCTGTTCGCCATGTCCGCGCCGCTCGCGCTCATCACCCTGCACATGGATCAGGTCGTGTATCCCGGCGCGGTTGCAGCGCTGTGGTATTGCTCTTTGCGAGCCGGGCTGAGCCAAGCGCGCGCTTGGGCGTGGGGCGTGGCCGCCGGCCAGATCGCTTGGCTGATGGCGTTCGTGTCTTTCGGCTTGCTCCCGGCCGTCGCATTGGCGCCGTGCATGGTTGCTGCGATCGCCCCGCATCGCCGATGGCGACGCACGACGTGGTTCCTGGCCAGCCTGGTCGCGACTACCGCGGCGTTGTGGTGCGTGTTCGCGCTCGCGTTCGGCTACGACCCGGTGCTGCGCTACGAACGCGCGCTAGCGGCGCACTCGGCTTGGAAGCACTGGTCCTGGGACCTCGGTGCGGTGCTTGCCGCGACTCGCATCAACCTCGTCGAATTTGGTTGGTGGGCGAATCCAGCGCTGATCGTGGCGTGGATCTCCGGGGCGGCCGCTGCGCTGCGACGCCTCTGGCAGAGGTCTGCCGACGGCCCCGATCACCTTGTCCTCGCCGTCACGGTTCTGATCGCGGCGATGGCTACGATCGGCCAGACCTTTGCCGAGACGGCGCGGCTGTGGCTGTTCATCCTGCCGCTCGTGCTATGGACCGCCGTGCGTGCCCTCGGCGAACTGCCGGGCCGCACCCTGGCGTTGCTCTGCGGTCTGCAATGGGTCTGGACCGTGTCGCTGAAGCACGCGCAGGACTTCTTCTAGTGGCTGATGCGCGTCCGCCTAGCGGATCTCGAACTCACGAGCGTCCGCCGACGGCGGCAGTTCCGTTCTTCGGCCGCCGTCTGCTCGACGCGCGCGTGCGCCGGGCCACGCTGCACTCGCTCAAGCAGCTGTGCCACGGCATCGGTCGAACCCTGGGCTTCGATCAGGACGCTGCCGTCGGACTCATTCCGCACGTAGCCGACCAGACCGAGTTCCCGACCAAGGCTCCACGTGAAATAGCGGAAGCCGACTCCTTGCACTCGGCCGGTGACGCGCGCGCGAATCCGTCGCTTGGGCACGTGCGAGTTGTACCCGACGGGGCTAGTCGTGTGCGGGCAGGCCGCGTGCGTCAGTACGGCGAGTCCAGCATCTCCCACACCATCTGCTCGACGTCGGGCATGACCTTGCCCGTGAGCCGAGACACTGGCGCGCCCTCGTCGAGCACGTGCGTGACGATCTCGCCGAGATCCTGCGTGGTGACCTTGCTGTAGAAGACCCGGTCCGGGAACACTGTGATGTTGATACCGCACTCGCAGCCACCAAAGCACGGATAGCGGCGGAGCCGCACCTTCTCTTCGTGCGGGTCGCGCGCGTCGAAGACTTCTTTCAACTGATCGTGCAGGTCGCCCGAGCCGCGCTCGGAGCAGTCGCCACCTTCGCAAACGTAAACGAGTCGTGTCATGGGCTCGGCCTAGTGCAGCTTCACGTACTCGTAGTCGACCGGCATCTCGTTCACACCCAGCGACGGGGGCGAGATCCAGTTGGCGAACTTGCCGCGCTCGGTGACCTTCACCATGCACGACTTCACATAGTCGCGATCGGCTTGCGTCGGCAACCACTCGGTGGAGTGTTTGGTCCACTCGGCTTCCGAGATCGGCTGCCCTTGCGGGTTGAATTTGTAGTTGGCGTAGACACCCTGGTAGCGGTGAAAGCGTTTGTCGGGCAGGGTGAACTGAAAGGCAGACCCGGTGGCCTTGATGTCGCGGTTCCAGCGATCGACGATGCGCTTGCAGTCCGCGACATAGGCGTCGAGCAGCAGCGCGTTCATCGCGCGACGCAGCGGGATCTCCCGCTTCTCCAGCTTGCCCTCGTCGTTCAAGACCTCGATGCCGTAGCTCTGTCCGAGCGCCTTGGGGTCCTTGTAGATGCCGTCGCCCTCGCGATAGCGCCCCTTGAGGCCCGCGCCAAACGACTCGGCAGCGTTCGTCGAGTCTTCGCCGCCGAACAGATCCATCGACGCCGACGCCCAGAAGTTGACGTACTTCTGCTGGATGTCGAACGGGATCGCGCCGACCTTGCGCGGGTCCTTGCCTTCCTTCATCAACTGCGCGGTGCGGTGCGCCATGCGACCGATGCCGTTCTCACCGGTCTGCATGTGATACGCCTCCTCGGTGAGCATGAACTGCGTGGTGCGCGCCAGCGGGTCGAAGCTGCTCTCAGCGAGTGCCGACAACTGGTACTTGCCATCGCGATCGGTGAACGTCGTGAAGGCGAAGAAGTCGATCCAGGTGTCGATCGGGTTGTTGAAGGCCTGCAGGATGCGTGGCTTGTCGGGATTGCCGCTGCGCCGCTGCAAGAGTTCCTCGGCCTCGTCGCGCCCGTCGGAGCCAAAGTAGGTGTGCAGCAGGTACACCATCGCCCACAAATGACGCCCCTCTTCGACGTTCACCTGAAGCAGACTGCGTAGGTCGAACAACGACGGGCAGGTGTGCCCCAGCAACCGTTGCTGCTCGACCGACGCAGGCTCGGTGTCGCCCTGAGTCACGATCAAGCGACGCAAGCGGTTCCTGAACTCGCCCGGCACTTCGCTCCACACCGGCGCGCCGATGCTGTCGCCGAAGTGGATCTTGCGATCGGCCACGGGCTCGGCCATGAAGATGCCCCAGCGGTAGTCCGGCATCTTCACGTAATCGAAGTGCGCCCAGCCGCCCTTGCCAACCCCAACCGCGGTGCGCAGGTAGATCTCGTTCTGGTTGAAATCGCTCGGCCCCATGTCCTTCCACCATTGCAGGAAGTTGGGCTGCCACTTCTCCAGCGCGCGTAGCAAGCGCTTGTCGTCCTTGAGGCCGACGTTGTTGGGGATCTTGGTGTCGAGGTCGATCGTGCTCATGTGCGGCTCCAGTCGAAGCGTGCGGGTTCGGGCTGGCCATAGCGCGTCAGAGCCCCTTCCGGGCCGACGGCGTTGGGCCGAATGAAAATCCAGTTCTGCCAGGCACTGAGCCGGCCGAAAATCTTGGAGTCACAGGTCTCGGCGCCGCCAAAGCGCAGGCTCGCCTCCATGCCGGTGAGCGCGTCGGGCGACATGGACAGGCGCTCTTCGATGGCGAGTCGAACCTCGTCGTCCCAGTCGATGCTGTCGGCGAGCACGGTGACGAGCCCCTCGTCGTTGGCGGCGGCGGCGTCGAGGCGCGGCATCTCTTTGGCGAGCTTGTCGGCCTGCGCGGGCGTGCGCAGGAAGCGGCTGTGCAGGCGAGTGAGTCCGTGCGACATCGGCAGCGTGCCAGCCGACAGCGGCCCCACGGCCAGCTCGACCGGGTGGTCGGCATCGTCGAGGGCGTAGATGCGATCGCCGGCCAGCGCCAGTTCGAGCAACACGCCGGCGAAGCAACTCTTCTGGTCGGCCAGCGCGAAGAAACTCTTGGCGGTCAGCTCGTAGCGCCGGCAAACGCGTGCCATCAGCGCCAGGACCTCGCGCACGAGCCAGTGATCCTGATGCGCCAGCAGGTTCTTCTCCACGGCGAGAACGTTGTCGCTCGCGCCGCGCGTGTGCAGCAGCACGAGCCCGATCTTGCCGTGGTCGAAGCGCAGGTGCAGCATCGCGTCGTCGAGTTCGCGGAACGCCTTGATCGCCCACGCCGAGTCGCCGGCGGCGGCGTATTGCTCGGGTGTCGTCGGCTGCGGCGTGCTCGGCGCGGTGATCGTCAGCCGCGCCAAGCGCTGTTCGGGTTCCAGCTCGACGCGCACGAACTCGTAGGCGAACACGTTGCCGTCGACCTTCGGCGCGATCGGCCCCAGCTTGATCCCGGGCGCCTTCTTGTCAGGCGCAGCCTTGGCGATGGCGAGCGCGCGCTCCTGCACCTTGTCGTTGAACTTGCTCTTGGCAAAGAAGTCGTCGATCAGGTTCCAGGCCTTGGCCTTCTTGCCCTTCACGCCCTCGGCCAACGTCGAGAACATGTCGGCCTGATCGCGACGGATCTTGCGTTTGTCGACGAGGCGTGTGAGGCCGCCGGTGCCAGGCAGCACGCCGAGCAGCGGCACCTCCGGCAGCGACACCGCCGAGTTGCCATCATCGACCAGATAGATCTCGTCGCAGGCGATCGCCAGCTCGTAGCCGCCGCCGGCCGCCGTGCCGTTGATCGCGGCGATCGACTTGATGCCCGACATCTTGCTGGCGTCTTCGAGCGACAGCCGCGTCTCGTTGGTGAACTTGCAGAAGTTCACTTTGAACGCGTGCGGCGAAGTGGCCAGCATCGGGATGTTGGCGCCGGCGCAGAACACGCGATCGCGACCGCTGGTGATCACGAGCACCTTCGCTTCAGGATGCTCGAAGCGCACACGCGCGATCGCGTCCTGCAGCTCGATGTCGACGCCGAGGTCGTAGCTGTTGAGCTTCAGCTCGTACTTGCCCTTCACGAAGGCGTGGTCGGGGTCGACCACCATCTCGAGGCGCGCCACCGGGCCGTCGAACGCGAGGCGCCAGTGGCGATAGCGATCGGGGTGCGTGTTGAAGTCGATCATGCTGTGAGCGAGAGCAGAGGCCGGGCGTTGGGGGCGCCGAAGGGCAGCCGGGGGCGCAAGGAATAGGGAGAGCCGGCGCGCAGAACAAGCATCTTAGTGCATGTTCGTCGCTTGCCGGGCCATGGATTCGGCAGTAAACTGCACTTCGTGCCGAGCCACCCTCTACTGACCGCGCTGGCCGAAACCGTCCGCGATCTGCGCCGCGCCCGCGGTTGGACCCGGCGCGACCTCGGCAGCAAGACCGGCATCTCCGAACGCTTCCTGGCGGACATCGAGTCGGCGCGCGCCAACCCGTCGGTGCTGCGGCTCGTCGAGTTGGCCGACGCGTTGGGCACCAGCGTCGACGGCTTGTTGTCGCGCGCCGCGCGGCCACTCGGCAAGGGCAGCGCCAAGCGGGTGATCGCGCTTCTCGGCTTGCGCGGCGCGGGCAAGAGCAGCGTCGGGCCCAACCTGGCGCAACGCCTCGGACTGCCGTTCGTCGAGTTGGACACCAAGATCGAGGAACGCGCCGGCCTGCCGCTCGACGACCTGTTCCAGGTACACGGCGAAGGCCTGTATCGCAGGCTCGAACACGAGGCGCTGCGCGCGCTGCTCGACGAGTCGCCCGCCTGCGTGCTGGCGACCGGCGGCGGCGTGGTGACGTCGTCGGAGACCTTCGCGCTGCTGCGCCAGCAAGCGTTCACCGTGTGGCTGCGCGCGCGACCCGAAGACCACTGGACCCGCGTCGTCGCGCAAGGCGACACGCGTCCGATGGCCGACGACGACCGCGCGTTCCACAACCTGTGCGCGATCCTGGCGGAGCGCGAACCGCTGTATGGACAGGCGGATGTGATGGTGGACACGACGGGGCGGGAAGTCGACGCGATCGCGAGCGACCTGGCGCTGCGCTTCGCGTTCGTGCACGCGGCTTAGCTACTTCGGAACGCGCACGCGGGCGAGCCCGCGGTGCTTGTCGCTCCAGAACTCGGCGTCACCCTGCGCGTCGATCGCCCATTCCAACACGCCGCCGGACGGATCGGGGAGCGGGGCGATGTCTTCGCCGACAGCGTGCTGCACCGCCATGCGAAGCAGCCGGAGCGAAGCCACGGCGCGCAGGCGCGTCGTCAACGCCGCAGCGAGATTGGGGGTCAGCAGCCTGGTGGCCGGGTTGGACGATGCGGCCGTTTCGGCGAACAGACGCTCGATCGCCACGACGTCGACCGCATCGCGCCCCGAACAGAGCGCCTGCGCGCGCGTCGCGAGCTGCAGTTGGTTCAGACCGTGCTGGGCGAGCGCGAGGCGCGGCGAGAAGCCGTAGCGCCACGTCTCCCAGGCTCGCCCGGTAAGCGAGTCGTCGCTGTTGGCCACGACATGGGAAACGTGGTGAGCGAGCAACACGGCCTCCGTCGCGATCCAGTTCGGCGCCAGCGGCAACGCGGCATCGAGCCGGGCGAGGCCGACCGCGAACACGCCCAGAGCGTCCGCGTCCAGGTGGCGCAGCAGGTTCGACCACTCGATCGTCATCCAACTGCCGATCTGCATCACGGCGAAGCCGATCATCTGTTCGACCAACAGCGGCGACTGCGCGAGGTCGCGGCCGAGCTGCAGCACATCGAGCAGGCGCTGCACGGCTTGCTGCCCGTCGCCGTCGCTCGCCGCGACGATCGCCGTCAGCACACCTGCATTGGCGAGATGCCGCGCGGTCAGCATGTTCTGTATGCGGAGGTTGAACCCCGCGCTCCAGTCCATCAGCCGTCTGCCATCGGTGCTGTGCGCGCCTTCACGCAGCGCTGCCAGCGCCGGCGCGTTGTCGGCGATGACCTCGGCGGGAGGTGGCCCCTCTCGCAGCCGCTCCGTGTTCGTCACTCCAGCGAGGCGACGTCCCTCGATGCGTGCGAGATAGGGCAGGTAGCCGTCGTCCGATGACACGCTGAGCAAGGCGAACGCGCGCTCGTAGTGCGGCCAGGCCCGACCGCCAATTGCCTCCCCCCACAAGGCGGGCCGCGACGATTCGCGCGCGTCGAACTCTGCTTGCACGACGGCGGCCGCGTCGCGAAAGCGCTGCCATTGCACTGCACCGCGCCAGTGTCCGATCCCAAGGTAGACCACGAACAGCACCAGCACGCCGCCGCCGACCAGGCACAGCAGCTTCGTTACGCGCGGCGGCCATGTCTGGACGTCGTGAGTCGCGAGCCCGTCCGTCTCCACGACTAGGTCGAGCCCGGTCGTGCTTCGTCGGCGAGAGGAGACTGGGGTGCCGATGGCCACGTGCCTTCTATCGACGGACGCCAGGTTCCTCGTGGAGCGTCGCCAGCACGAGCCAATCGTTCCCGCTGCGAAACGAACGCAGCCTCGCACCCGCCCGCGCGGTCCGTGCGCACGGCGGAACGCCACTTGCCAAGGCAATGGTCGTCCCCACGACAAGGTGCCCCTCCATGCGTGAAGCTGTCTGCCCGATCGGGCCTGCGTTCCTCCTCCTCATCAGTCTCGCCTGCCCCGTGCTCACCGCGCAGGACGACGTGGAAGTGTGGCGTGCCCGCTACCGCCGTGTCGAGGCCGAGCTGCGCGCGGCCGGACAGCCGGGGCTCACGCCGGAGCAGACGCGGGCGCGGGCCGCGGCCCTCGACGACCTCGCCGACTACTGGCGCGCCGGTTCGTTCGGGATCGATCGCCGCAGCGTGAATGGGCGCGCACCGCTGTTCGTCGATGGCGATGGCAGACGCTGCGCGATCGCGTTCCTGCTCGACCGCTCGGGCGAGACGGCGCTCGTCGAACAGATCGCGCGCAACCACAACGACGCCTGGCTCGTGGAGCTGGCCGACGAGCCGCGCCTGCAAGGATGGCTCCGACGCAGCGGACTGACCACAGTGGACGCCGCGCGCATCCAAGGGCCTGGCATGGACGAACGCATGCTTTCGCGGATGCGACGGGTGGTGTTGCAGCCACCACCACCACCACCACCGCGTTGGGCCGGGCCAGAAGACGCCGCGGCGCCAACGCGCGCCGGCGGATCTGCTCGCCCGGTCGGCGCACCCGCGCCGCGCGCGGGGAGAGTCACGCCCACCGCAATGCCGGTGCCGATCGCCCGCGGCGTGCCAGCGACTGAGTTGGAGGCGCCCGAGTGGGAACTCTTCTGGGAAGGCGCGCGCGACGGCTTCCTCGTCGAAGCGGCGGCACCGGGATCGTCCAATGCGTCCCCGCGAGAGCACGCGCGGGCGGACCTCGCGTCGCGGTTGGTGGCGCTGCTCGTACACACCGACGCCCACATCCGTGGCGCAGCGGCACAGGCCCTGGGCAACCTGCGCGAGCCGTCCCGCGCTCTCCTCATCGCGGTCGACGACGCCCAACGCGAGGTCCGCATGCAGGCGATCCTTGCCCTGGGCGGGGTGCAGGCGTCGGTCGGCGCAGACGTGCTTCTGCGCCTGGTGCGCCTCGATGCAGGCCAACGTGACCCGCTGGCCCCGGTCGCGCTCATCGCGCTCGGACTCGGCGGTGTCGTGCTCGACGCGACGGTGCGCCGCGCCGTGACCGAACCCGGTAGCGACGCGTCGGTACGCCTCGCCGCGCTCGTGCAGGGCGAACTCACCGGTGCAGACTGGCTCGAAGCCACCGCGGTGGCGGACTTGCACGCCACGGATCTCGCGCTCAGCTGTCGCGCCGCCGAGGCCTTGGGCAGCGTTCCCAGCGTGCAGGCGGTCGCCGCGCTGACCCGAGCACTCTCGGGCCCCAACCGCGAACTGCGGCGTTCGGCGGCGGCGGGACTCGGCCGCTCACCGCACGCGCTGGCGCTACCCGCATTGCAGACCGCCTACGACCTCGAGCGTGAACAAGTCACGCGCGCGGCCCTGCTGCTCGCCATCGGCCGGCATCGCGAGCCCGACGCGCGCGCCTTCCTGCTCGCAGAACTGAGTGCGACCCAAAGGGCACTGCGGTGCTTCGCCGCGCTCGGACTGGGCCACGCTGTCCGTACCCTGGGGTCAGACGGCGACGCGGCGCGCACGGCGCTGCGCACGGCGTTCGTCGCCGATCACAACCACAGCGCCCACGGGGCCTACCTGATCGCGCTTGGGCTCGCACGCGACACCGCGGCGCTCGATCTGTTGGCAGAACGCCTCGCGCATGGCACCCCCGCGCTGCGCCTGGCGGCAGCCGAAGGACTCACTTTGCTCGGCGGTGATGACGCCGTGCGTCGCCTGCGGGCGCGACTGCGCGACGAGCCATGCCGCGTCGTGCGCAGCGCGATCGCCGACGGCCTGTGTGTGATCGGGCGCGAGAGCGATGTCACTGCGGTAGCCGACGTGCTCGCGGCCGAGGCCCAGACCGACGCCGCGGCCGCGCTGGCCACAGCGTTGGGCCGACGCTACACCGCGGTCGGGCTGGCGGCGCTGCGCGCGCTGGCCTTCGACGCCGCTCGCCCGAGCACCGTGCGCGCCGCCGCAGTCGCCGGTCTGGGCACGATGCTGCGCGAACCACCGCCGCGGCGCCTTGTCGAGTTGGTGCGCGAAGCCAACTGGCGCGCGATGCCGGCGTGGCTCAGCAACCTGTTGGCCGCCGCGCTCTGATTTACGCCGCGCTATGTCAGCAGGCGACGCCGGTGGACTCGGGCACCACCGCGTCGCTCGGCTGCAGCGCACGACGTGCACAGCCGTCGTGCTCGTCGGCGAACACCGCAGCGACGGTGGCGGCAAAGACATCGTGCGTCTTGACCGCCACCAACCGATCCCGCGCCCATGCCGAGCGCGGGTGGTACTGCGCGTACTTGATCGAGTGCATGCGCACCGACGTCAGGGCTGCGGCGGCGCCACCGTAGTGCGGCACGGCCAACTCCCAGTGCAGCAGGAGAGCGGCGCGCTGCTCGGCGCAGGTCGGCGCCATGGGCACCTCTTGATCGAGCAACGCGCGCACCTGCGCGAACACGAACGGATTGCCGATGCAGCCGCGCGCGACGGTCACGCCGTCGACGCCGGTGGTGCGCAGCATGCGCACGACATCGAACGCCGAGTAGAGGTCGCCGCTGCCGAGGATGATGTGGTCACCGACCGCACGCTTCACGCGCGCCAAGAACTGCCAGCGACTCGGACCCACGTACTTCTGCACGACGGTGCGCGGGTGCACCGTCACCGCGCTCACGCCGCGCGCGAACGCGCCCGTCAGGATCGCAAAGAACGCCGCCTCCGACGCCGCCGAGTCGTCGTAGCCGCGGCGCATCTTGAGCGTCACGGGTCGCGTCCCGCCCACGGCGTCCAACACCGAGTCGACGATGGCGAGCGCGAGCGTCGGCTCAGTGAGCAGCCAGCCGCCGCGGCAGCGCCCAACGACTTTGCTCACCGGGCAACCGAAGTTGATGTCGACGACGTCGTAGCCGGCGGCGACCAGCACCTTGGCAGCCGCGGCGAAGTTCGCCGGCTCGGAACCCATCAACTGGCCGCCAACCGGATGCTCGTGGTCGGCGATCGAGAGGATGCGTTGGCGAAGGCGACCGCGCAGCAGCACGAAGGCGTCGAGGGCAACCTCATTGAGCGCGTACGGCGCGCCATGCGCGCGCGCCACCGCGCGCATCGGCAGATCGGAGTAACCGCTGAGCGCGGCCTGCACCGCGGGCAGGTCGAGCGTCAGGGGGCCGAGCCGGAGAGGCGCCAAGAGTTTCACCGAGACCAGCGTGCCGCGGCGCCAGCGCCAACCAAAGATCTGTTTGCGCGTCGCGGCCAACGCCCGCAACAAAACGACCTCCTGGCGACGCTCACGGTGACGCGGCCACCAGCCCGTTGCTCGCGGCCAAGCCAGCCGGGGCGCCGCTGTCCAAGATCCACCACTGGGCGTAGAGCCGGGTACCGGGCGGCATCGGCGCGCCTTGCGTGAACGGCAGCGTCGCGCGCCCGGCAACATCGGTCGCGATCGGCAGAGTGACGTCGGGCGAAGGCACGAGGGTGCCACCCAAGATGGGCACGAACACCGCGGCGAGGCCAATCACCATGACGGCCGGCGCCGACGGCGCTGCGTTCGACAACGCGAACTGATTCACACTGCCCGCCGTGAGCGACCCCGAACCCGTGAGCAGCGGCACTCCGTTAGTCCCCGCGAGGCCGAAGCCCAGGTTCGTCCAGGTCGCGATCGGCTCCGACTCCAGGCGCACGTTGTCGAAGTTCACTTCGATGCCGATGGCAGCGTTGAGGTTGACCAAGCGGATGCGCAACGGCTGTCCTGCCTGCGGATGCGACGCGCCGATGTCGACTTGGACGACAGACGACAAGAACGCGCCCTCGGCAGGCAGGAGCGTGTTCGAGTCGGCCGCCACGGCCACGCCGCCGGCTTGCAACTCGACGCGATAGCCAGGGAAGCCGCCAAACAAGAACGGCGCGCCGACGTCATTGGCGATGTTGCCCACCTCGACCGTCAACCGGTAACGCCGCGCCGTTTGCAGGACGGCGCCGATCGTCTGCTGCAGGCCAGCCTCTTGCCGGGCGAAGAACAGCTGGTTGTTCGGATTGTCCAGCAAGAACGCGACGCCGACGTTGGCACCGTCTGGCGGCGCGCCCGAGTACAGCGTCGTGGTCGCTGGGTTGAGCACGCCGATCGTCCGCGCTCCGAAGTTGAGCGAGCCATATCCCGTCCAGCCCGGGGGCGGAGCAGTGGTCGAGAAGGTGCCTGCAGCGATCGCGGGTGCCTCGAAGCTGTGGTTCGCGACGAAGATCGGCGTCGCCTGCGCCAGACAAGCAGTCGTCGCGAAGACAGGAGCCAACGAGGCGAGGCGGACACGCGAGAGCATCGAGTCAGCATACATGTCGTGGAGGGGCCACCGCTGGCGACGCTCGCGCGACTCGGACGAGCGATGCCACGGCCGCGGTGCGACTACACCTTGGCGAACTGAATCGCGTCGTCACCCCACGCTGGCGCCTGCAAGATCGCCGGGATCACGTCTTCGATGCGCGTGACCACGCTCCACATCGACGCGTGCCGCTCGTGCATCATGCGCTCCTCGATGCACACGGCGAGCTGCCGCACGAGCGCATCGTAGAACCCAGCCAAGTTAGCGATCACGATCGGCTTGCCGTGGATGCCGAGCCGCTTCCAAGTGATCGCTTCGAGCAGTTCCTCCAACGTGCCGCAGCCGCCCGGCAGCGCGACGATCGCGTCGGCGCACTCCACCATGCGCCGCTTGCGCGTGTGCATGTCGGGAACGGTCTCGAGGAACGACACCCCGCCGTGCGCCCATTCCAGAGCCTTCATGAACTCCGGGATGATGCCGCGCACCTGGCCGCCGCCAACGAGCGCACCGTCGGCCAACGCCCCCATCAGCCCGCTGCGACCACCGCCGTACACCGTAGTCCAGCCGCGGGCCGCGATCTCGCCGCCGAGCGCGTGCGCGGCCCGCAGGAACTCGGGTCGCGCTTGCTGACTCGAAGCGCAGTACACGCACACCGACTTGGGGGTCATCGGCGGCGACCATAGCGTCGACATTCGCAACACCGCTCAAGCGGGTGCCGCGCGCGGCTCGAAAAACCCTAGTGCCAGGCCCATAGTGCGACCCCTCCGGTCGCCGCCCGCGCCGGCTCGCCAGCAACCCCATGTGCGGAATCATCGCGGTCCTCATAAGGCGCAGCAAAAAGCGTCCCCCCACAGCCGACGAACTGCGCCGGCTCCTGCGGCAGTCGCTCGAAGCCCTGCCCACCGAGGACCGCCTCGAACTCGCGCGCTCGACCGACCTTCGCCTCGCGCTGTCGACGTCGGCGGATCGGATGCACGAACTCGAAGCGGCGCTGCACGGTGTGCCCGGCGTGTTGGCATTGCGGGCGGACGGTGGCCAGCTCGCGGCTGAGATCGACGCGCAGACCGCGACCCTACAGCATCGTCTCGACACGCTGGAGCGCGCGCTCGACACCAACGGCAGCAACGTCGCGGCAGGCAAGCTGGAAGAACTCAACGCCGCGCTGATCCGCCTGAAGGACGCGACGTGGGCGGTGCGACAAGATCGCTTGCGCACGTTCCGCGCCGTGGTCGACCTCGCTGGCCGCGACGCCGGCGAAGCAGCGGTGCGCGCCTACTTGGCGCTGCAGGTCGCGCTGTCGGCGCTCGATCGACTCGAAGTGCGCGGCCGCGACTCGGCCGGCCTGCACATCTACGTGCGCGATCACGGTCTCGATCTGACGAGCGCGCCGTGGCGCGACGCGATCGCCGCCCGCGCCGCCGACCCGCTGTTTGGCAGCAACTCGGTGCGCGTCACAGAAGAGGGCCATCTCAGCTTCGTCTACAAGGCCTCGGCCGAGATCGGCGAACTCGGCGACAACGGGCGCGTGCTGCGCGACGCGATCCGCAGCGACAACCTGCTGCGCCGCGCCCTCGAAGCCACGGGGGCCGAAGCGACTGTGCTGGGTCACACGCGCTGGGCGAGCGTTGGCATCATCAGTCAGGCCAACGCGCATCCGCTCAATCAAGAAGAGCTTGGCGCGCAGACGTCGCCGTATGTGATCGCCGCGCTCAACGGCGACGTCGACAACTACGCCGACCTCAAGGCGGCGCAGGGCCTGCGGATCGCGCCCGAGATCACCACCGACGCCAAGGTGATCCCCGTGCTGGTGGCGCGCCGCATGGCCGAGGGTCTGCGCGCCGACGCGGCCTTCCGCGCCACGGTGGCCAGCTTCGAAGGCTCGGTGGCGATCGCCGCCAACACCACGCAGGACATCGACACCCTCCTGCTAGCGCAGCGCGGCAGCGGCCAAGCCTTGTATGTCGGTTTCGCCGACGACATGTTCGTGGTGGCGAGCGAGCCGTACGGCGTGGTCGAAGACTGCGCGCGCTACATGCGCATGGACGGCGAGACGCCGGGCAATCTCGAGAACCCCGACGCGAGCCGCGGCCAAGTGTTGATCTTGCAGCGCGCGGCCGCGGGTGAACTGGCCGGCATCGAGCGCCTCGCGTACGACGGCACGAGGCTGCCGTTGCGCGAAGACAAGGACGTGTTGCGCAAGAAGATCACGACGCGCGACATCGACCGCGGCATGTTCCCGCACTTCTTGCTGAAGGAGATCACCGAGGCGCCGCGTTCGCTGCACAAGACGCTGCGCGGCCGCATCGCCGAGGTGAAGGGCAAGCTGCGCGTGCAGCTCGGCGACGACGTGTTACCGGCGAAGGTGCGCGAGCGCCTGCAGCAACGCGCGATCAAGCGCGTCTACTTGATCGGCCAAGGCACCGCCGCAGTGGCCGGGCAGGGCGCGGCGGCAGCCTTCGAGGCTTGCCTGAAGAGCACCGACGTGCACGTGCGCGCGACGCCGGCGACCGAGCTGTCTGGTTTTGCCATGCGCGAAGACATGCGCGACACGCTGATCGTGGCGATCAGCCAGTCGGGCACGACCACCGACACCAACCGCACCGTCGACCTGGTGCGCCAGCGCGGCGCGCTCGTGGTATCGATCGTCAATCGGCGCGGCAGTGACCTGTGCGACAAGTCCGACGGCGTGCTGTTCACCTCCGATGGTCGCGACATCGAGATGAGCGTGGCCTCGACCAAGGCGTTCTACGCCCAGATCGCTGCAGGCTTTTTGCTGGCGTTCGCCGTGGCACGCGAGGCGGGTTGCGCCGACGACGCCAATGAGCACGAACTGTTGACCGGCCTGCGCGGTCTGCCCGAGGCGATGCAACGCGTGCTCGCGGGCGGCGAACACATCGCGCAGGTGGCGCGCCGTCACATCACCAAGCGCCGTTACTGGGCGCTCGTGGGCAACGGCAGCAACAAGGTGGCGTCGCAGGAGATCCGCATCAAGCTGAGCGAGCTGTGCTACAAGGCGATCCCGAGCGACGCGACCGAGGACAAGAAGCACATCGACTTGTCATCGGAGCCGCTGATCTTGGTGTGCGCCGCGGGTCTCACCGGGTCGACCGCCGACGACGTGGGCAAAGAAGTAGCGATCTACAAGGCGCACAAGGCGCTGCCGATCGTAATCGCCACCGAAGGCGAAGATCGCTACCGCGCCGCTGCCGAAGTGATCCACGTGCCCCGCGTGCACCCGCAGCTCGCGTTCGTACTGACCACGGTGGCCGGCCACATGTTCGGCTATCACGCCGCGCTGGCGATCGACGCCACCGCGCACCCGCTGCGGCAAGCCCGCGCCGCGATCGAGCAGATGGTCAGCGGCCTGGCCCGCAACGACGCGCGCGGCAGCGCCGAGCTGTTGGCCGAGCTGGCCCCGATCCTGCGCGCGCCGGCCGCGCGCTTCCTGCAGATGCTCTCGGCGCGCGAGTACGACGGTTCCATGGAGGCGAGCACCGCAAGCCGCTTGACGTCGCTGCTGCACTTCGCGCTCGGCGACGTGCCACTCGAAGCCTACGAGGCGGCGCACGGCACGACCGGCACGCCCGCCGTCATCATCGAAGCGCTGACGCTGGCGCTGACCCGCGCCATCGAAGAACTGACCCGCCCCGTCGACGCCATCAAGCACCAGGCCAAGACCGTGACGGTCGGCATTTCGCGCTCCGACGAAGCCTTGCTCACCGTGCCCACCGTGCAAGAACTGCTCGCCGCCGGCGCGCCGCGCGACCGCGTGCGCTACGCCGACCTGCGCACGCTGGCGGCGCTTTCGCCCGCGGTGCGCAAGGTACTCGGCTACACGCGCTATCGCATCGACGGCGACGCCGACAGCGAGACCGCGACGGTGCACGTCATCGACCGCGGCGGCATCGCCCGCGAGCTACGTTCACGCACCGAGCGCGAGCCGGTGCTGCGCGGCACCAAGCACGCCGTGGCCCGCAAGCGCCGCCTCGAAGTCGCCCGCGGCGCCGCCGACGGCCGCACCGTGCTCTTGGTGCCCGAAGTGCAAGGCAACAAGACCGTCGGCATCACGCTCCTGCATGTGGCATTCCACGCCCACATCGCCGCCGACGCCATGCGCAGCGTGCTGCACGGCTACCACGATCGGTTGGCCGCGCTCAAAGACGCGGTGATGGAGACGGAGTCGCGGTTCGATGAGACGCGGCTGGGCGCGTTGGCGACCGTCGACCTGTTGTGCGAGTCGGTGCGGGTGTTGGCGAAGCAGTGGCGCGCGGCGTGAAGCCGCGCAAGCCCTGGCGACGCACCATCACCATCCGCTAAGGTCGCCCGCGTGACCCCCGGTCAAGACCCCCCCGATCCCTCACGCCTGTTTGCCGCGCTTGGCGAAGACGGCTTCACGCGGTTGGTCGCCGCCTTCTACGCGCAGGTGCCGGACGACGACATCTTGGGGCCGATGTATCCGCCGCACGATCTGGCCGGCGCGCAAAGCCGCCTGCGCGACTTCTTGCTGTATCGCTGCGGCGGGCCCCCGCGTTACATCCAAGAACGCGGCCACCCGCGGCTGCGCATGCGGCACGCGCCGTTTGCCATCGATCAGCGGGCGCGCGATCGTTGGATGCAACTGATGTCGAACGCGATGGATCAGGAAGGACTCGCGGGCGACGACCGCGCGCTCCTGCATGCTTTCCTCGACGGCGTTGCGACGTTCTTGCTGAATCGTTAGCGACACGCGCCGAAGATCGACCCCACCTGCCATGTCCCTCTACGAGCGCCTCGCCAACCTACCGCTCCGCGTCGACGGCCTGAGCACGACGACCCTGGAGCAGACCACGCGTGGCGGCTGGGCGCGCTGGACCACGGTGATCCATCTGCGCGGACCCGATGATCAAGAAGGCGTCGGCGAGGACGTCACCTACCTCGACGACGAGCAAGACGACCTGCTATCGCGCGCGCACGAGTTTGCCGTCGCCGGCACGTTCACGCTCGCTGAGTTCTCGCGCTGGCTCGACCGCGTCCCGCTGTTCGCGCAGGCGCCCACGGTGCTCGCCGCGCAGTGCTACCGCCGCTGGGCGTTCGAGAGCGCCGCGCTCGACCTGGCCCTCAAGCAGCGCGGGCAATCGCTGGCCAAGGCGCTCGAACGCGACATGCAGCCGGTGCGCTACGTGGTGTCGCTCGGGCTCGATCGCGAACGCAGCGTGGCGCCGCTGCTCGATCTGCGGCAACGACACCCCGGCCTGCACTTCAAGCTCGACCTTGCCGAGTGGTGGACCAAGCCCCTCATCGCCGACCTCGCGCGCGTCGGTGGCATCGACATCGTCGACTTCAAGGGCCAGTACCGCGGCGCGTTCCGCGGCCCGATCCCTGACGGCGAGTTGTATCGCCACGTCGCGCATGGCCTCCCCGACGCTTGGCTCGAAGACCCCGCCTACGACAAGCGCCTGCGCACGGCGTTCATCGGCCACGAGGCCCGCGTCACCTGGGATGCGCCGATTCACTCCGTCGCCGACATCCTGCTGCTCGAATCGCCGCCGCGTGCGCTGAACATGACGCCGTCGCGGTTTGGCTTGCTGGAGCAGGCGCTGCGCGCCTATGAGCTGTGCGACGCGCGCGGCATCGCGCTCTACGGCGGTGGACAGTTCGAGCTCGGGCCGGGCCGCGATCAGATCCAGTGCCTGGCGTCGTTGTTTCACGCCGACGCGCCCAACGACGTGGCGCCGATCGCGTTCCACGGCCGCGACGTCCCAGATCACGCGCCGAGCAGCCCGCTGCCTGCCGTCTGGACCGCGCCCGGGTTCGGCGTTCGCACCGAGCGCGGCGAGACTGACTAACGCCCCGCGCGGTACTCCTCGAGCGTGAACGCGTCGACCTCGACCGCGACATGGCGCGCCGCGTCGGCCGCGGCGATCCCGACGGCCTCTGCCTTGGTGAGCACGCCGTCCGCCAAAGCACGCTCGATCGGCAGGCCTTCGCCGCGCGGCAGACGACCCTGCCGTACCGCGGCCTTCACCTTGGCCACCGCCGGCTCCGCCAAGGCCGCCAAGCGCAGCGCCTCCTCGAGTTGGCCGAGCCCGGGCGCGTCGATCGGCGGCAGATAAAGCCCGCTCGTCAGACGATCGCGTTGCGCGCCGGGCACCTGCAACAAGCGCGCGACCATGCCGCTGTCGCGATCCGACGGTCCGCGGGCCAGCGGATTGAGACGCGACCACCACGACAGCGGTCCGCGCATCAACCAGGTCAGGCCGGGCACGCCGAGGTTGGCGAACAAGCCGTCGAACGCCTCCTGCATGCGCGCAAACGTCCAGTCCATCGTCCAGCGCAGGAACGGCACGTCCTCCTCGCGGCTGCCCTCGGCTTCGAAGCGACGCAGCGTGGCGGTGGCGAGATACATGAAGCTGAACAGGTCGGAGAAGCGCCCCGCGATCATCTCCCGCCGCTTGAGATCGCCGCCGAGGCTGACCATCGCCAGGTCGGTCCACAGCGCGAACGACGCCGAGGCCCAGGTGAGCTTCTTCCAGTAGCGCCCCGCGGGCCCAGGCACCGGCGAGCGCGACAGTCGACCACGGGTCAGCGTCAAGCCGAACGCCCGCGCGCCGTTGCGCACGACGTGCGCCGCGTGCGCCCACAACGCGCGGTCGAAAGCGACGACGTGATTGCCTTCGAGCGCCTCGATCTCGACGCGCGCGTACGGGTGACAGCGAATGGCGCCTTGGCCGAAGATCATCAGCGTGCGCGTGAGGATGTTGGCGCCCTCGACCGTCACGCTGATCGGCATCGACATGTACGGCACGGCCAGGGTGTTGCGTGGCCCGCGCGAGATGGCGGCACCGCCGAGCAGGTCCATCGCATCGTTGATCGCCTTGCGACACAGCTCGGTGGTGTGGAGCTTCATGATCGCCGTCACCACCGCTGGCTTGGCGCCCTCGTCGAGCCCGCCGCACGTGTAGCGACGCGCCGCTTCGACCAGGTAGGCGAAGCCACCGATGCGCGCGAGCACCTCCTGCACGCCCTCGAACTTGCCGATCGGCAAGCCGAACTGCTGGCGCACGGCGACATACGCACCGGCCACGCGGGCCGCCTTCTTGCAACCCGAGGCGCTCGTCGCCGGCAACGAGATTCCGCGGCCCGCCGCCAGACACTCCATCAACATCTGCCAACCACGCCCCACGCCCTCGGCGCCGCCGATGATCGCGTCGAGCGGCAGCACCACGTCGTGCCCCTGCGTGGGGCAGTTGTAGAACGCCACCCCCAACGGATCGTGGCGCGTGCCCAACACCACGCCGGGCGATTTGGTGGGCACCAACGCGCAGGTGATGCCGCGGTCCACTCCTCCGCCCAGCAGGTTATCGGGGTCGCGCAGCTTGAACGCGAGGCCGAGCACCGTCGAGATCGCCGCGAGCGTGATGTAGCGCTTGCGCCATTGCAGGCGCACACACAGCTTGCCCTTTGCGTCACGGAACACCACGCCGCTCGCCTCGATCGCGCCCGCATCTGAGCCAGCACCCGACTCGGTGAGGGCAAACGCGGGCACGTCCTCGCCGCGCGCCAAGCGCGGCAGGTAGTGCTGCTTCTGCGCGTCGGTGCCGTAGTGCACGAGCAACTCGGCCGGGCCGAGCGAGTTCGGCACCATCACCGTGATGCCGAGCGGGATCGACACCGAGCTGACCTTGCCGACGATCGCCGAGTTCGCCGACGGCGAGAATCCGAGGCCGCCGTACTGCTCCGGAATGATCAAGCCGAAGAAGCGCTGCTGCTTGAGGAACGCCCACACGGCGTCGGGGAGATCGCGCCGCTGCAGGATCTCCCACTCCGTCGTCATGCGGCACAACTGCTCGACCGGCCCATCCATGAACGCGCGCTCACGCTCGGACAGGTCGGGGTAGTCTTCGCGCACCAAGCGCCGCAGGTTTGGCTTGCCGGAGAACAGCTCCCCGTCGACCCACACCGTGCCGGCCTCGAGCGCGGCGCGCTCGGTGTCGGAGATCTGCGGCAGCACGTTGCCACGCCGCAGGACCCCCATGATCGGCCGGCTCAACAGGGGTCGGCGAACGGCCGGCAGCCAGCAAACCAGCGCCGCCGCCGTGAACGGCAAGGCGAACCACGGCGAGACCTGCCCCACGCCCACCGCCACGACCGTCAAGAGCAGCCCCATCGGCGCACCAAAGAACGCCGCCAGCGCGACGGCGGCTACCATCAAAATCATCGACGAGATCACAGTCGGGTGCAGCGTAGCGCGCTGTGCTGGAGAACTCGCGGCGTCGTCGGCTCGCAACGCAGGCACCGCGAGAAACAACCGCGTAACGCCACGCACCGTCGAGATCTTGCACACATGGGCTGACGAAGATGTCTCGCACCAGTCGCCGGTGGCACTCGCCTGAGTGGCTCCTCTCAGACGAACTCCACACGCGAGACCGCAGGACTCTTCAGGTTCGCCCGCCATAAGTCATTTTTTGACAGAGGTCTTCGTCGTCGCCGACCTCCTGCGCGCCGGCTGGTCGGCCGCATTCGACCCGCTCCGTCACCGCGCTGCGACGTCGGCCGCCAGCTTCTGGCATTGGTTGTCGGACCGTGCGGGCGCCTTGCGTCCGTGCCACAACGTGAAACCCCTCGCCCTTGCCGTGCCGCGATGCGCGCCCGCGATTGCATCCGCCTCCCGTCCTTGCCAAACCCGCGCGCTACCGAGCGCCACCGTAGTCACGGTGCTCCTCACCATCGGCCTGGCGGCCCGGCGGTGTCCGTCGCAGAGCCCGACCGACCTGGCTCCGCCGCGGGCCGAGTCGCTGGCCTTCCACGGGGTGTACATCGAGGCGTCGACGTCGTCGGTCCTTTGGGCCCGCGCCGAAACCTACAAGATGAGCTTCGACGGGGGGCAAGTGACCTACTACCCACGCTTTGCTGCCAAGGCCGATCGCCACTGGCCCCTGACGTTCTCGCTGGCAAGCGTCACCTGCGGCAGCGACATCCTCCCGTGCGGCAACGCGCACGTGGTGCGTAGCGGCGACCGCCAGGTGAGGCTGCTGCGCGGGCCCGTCACCGAGATCTGGGATCTGGCGCCCGAGCACGCCGAACAGAGCTTCGAGCTGGCGCATTGGCCTGGGCCCGGCGACCTGCGCTTGGAAGTCGCTTGCCAGACCGACCTGACCGCACAGCGTCAGGTCGACGGCACGCTCGCCTTCGTGGCGCCGTCGGGACCACGCGTGGTGTGCAGCGATGCCGTCGCGCGGGACGCGCGCGGCCGCACCCTGCAACTCGAACTCGGTTGGGAGAACGGCCGCGCGATCCTGAGCGTACCGTCGACGTTCCTGGCCGAGGCGACATGGCCGGTGATCGTCGATCCGCTGGTGCGCACCGTGGGAGTCGTTTCTTCGCCAACTCAACTGGCGCGCCCCCGCGCGGCCTACGACCCGACGTTCGACGTCTGGCTCGTGGTGTGCGAAGACGAAGTCACCACGACCGACACCGACGTGTTGGTGTTCCGCTTGGCCCTCGACGGCACTCTGCTCGACAGCTCGGCGGTCGATCTGTCGATCGCCAACGCCATCAGTCCCGACGTCGGGGCGAACGCCGAGAACGGCGTGTTCCTGGTGGCCTGGCTCGACCAAAGCAACGACTTGGTGAAGTGGCAGCACCGGAACGCGGGCGGCACCAGCTACGGGCTTCTGGGCACGCGCGCCTCGTCGGGCTTGACAAACAACGCGCTGCTGTCGGTCGGTGGCAGCCGTGCGGGCGACCTGAGCCTGGTGTGCTTCACGGCGTCTCTCACCGCGTTCCGCGCTGCCGTGGCGTTCACGGTCGACGTCTTCAACAACTCTGGACCGACCGCGGGCCTCACCGGCAACTTCTCAGCCATCAACGACCTAGAGGCCAGCGACCGCGCGGCGGCCGGCCAGGACTGGGGAGTGGTCGTCGGATCCAGCAGTGGCGGACAGTTCTTGGGCGTCGTCGTCGGCGCGACCAACGCTCTCCCCGTGGCGTCGACGCCGCTTGCCCTCGGGCAAGGTGGGCAGTCGCCACGCATCGCGGGCGACGGCCCGTTCGTCGCAACCTGGTTCGACGGCAGCTCACCACCGGCGGTGTTCGGCGCGCAGATCTCCGAGCGACGCGGCCACACGTTCGTGATCGACCTCATCGACAACCTCAGCGTGTTGGAGAACCCACCCGTGGTGCGCAACCGCAGCGACCTGGCGTTGGCCGCCGACGGCTGCCGCTTCGTCTACTCGTTCCGCGAAGACCATCAGACCACGCCGACGGCAACCGTGCTGAATACGGTCCGCGTGGTGCCGCCGTCTGGCCCGCAGCCATCCCGGTTCGTGCTCGACGAGCGTCGCACCGGCGTCGGCCGCGTGGGTCCGATCCCGTCCTTGTGTGCAGCGGGCAGCACCGGCGGCCCGGCGAGCACGTATCTGCTGCTCGAAGTCAACACGGGCCCGAACTCGATCCTGTCGGCCACGCGGTACGACGGACGCCAACCGGGCGACATGTTTACCACCGTGACCACGCGCTGCGGTGCGCCGTTCGCCCCGCTGGTGGGTGCGCAGGGCTACTCAGTGCTCGGTGGCAGCTTCGCCGTCGAACTCGCGCGCACCGTCGGTTCGCCCCTGCTGCTGGTGGGCCTGCGCGAGCCCACGCCGTTGCCGCTGTGCGGGCCCAATCCAGCGTGCCAGCTCGGGGTACGTTTGCCAGCGCTGCTGACCGTGCTCGGCTTGCGCGTCGACGTCAACGTGCCGTGCGACGCCAACCTGCTCGGCGGCGAAGTCGCTTTCCAAGGCGTCGACGTCTTGGGACCGGGCGGCTGCCCGGCCAGCGTGTTTGGCGTCGACTTCCGCCTGTCAGACACTGTGGTGGCGACGGTGCGTTGAACGCGCGATGAGCCGTGCGACGCCGCACGCTCTCAGTCGATGGTCGCGACCAGCGTGTTGCTGAGGCGATACCCGGCGGGACAGCCTCCCCCCGCGAAGTCGATGCCTTGGAAGGCGAGTTGGCCGCCGAGAATCCCAGGGTCACAAGGAATGACCAACGAGAGAAGATCGGTCGGGAACACCACACTGACCGCAAGATCAAAGCCGAGGCTGCAACCGGTGCAGACCGGGATCGGCGCGGCGAGACGGACACCGACGAAGATCGCGCGCGCCGGCGCCGCAGTCGAAAGAGTCAGCGTGATGGCGCCGCCGAGCGTGGGGCTGCCCGACGAGCCCAACTGCGGGCCGCATCCCGTCGGCAGCGAGATCCAGGTGCCGTAGCCGCCGCGGCCTTCGTAGAGCGCACCCTGGATGCTGCTGCCGTGCGTCCAGGTCGTGAGGTAACGCGCGCGGCCTTGCGGAATGCGCGACGCGCCGATCGACCAATTGGCACCCCAGGCGCTGGCGAGCTGCACGTCGTATTCGAGGTCGGTGGTGTTGCCGAGGACGACGTGCCGTTCGCTCACGCCGAGTTGGAACCCCGAAGTCGCGGGCGACACATGGAACGTCGTCACGAAGACGTCCCAGTCGTTGACGCCGATCGGGTACAGCTCTTCGAAGGCAACCGCGAACCGGCAGCCATCAGAATCGACCCGCGGCCGGCGTTGCTTGCGTTCGGGGGCGTAGTTCTCCAGCAAACTGAGGTCGATGGCGCCGCTGCCGAAGCCTTGCCCGCCCATGATCTTGGTGACGATGTTGGTGTCACCGTTCGGCAGCAGCCGCTCGTAACACGCCAGCCACAGGTCCAACTCGTTCGCGGTCGACGCGACCGCGTTGTAGTCGGCGGTCTGATTGGTGTCGAGGAAGCGCGACGCGAGGTAGATGGTGCCGTCCCAGTTGACGCGGGCGCACCACACGTCGATGTCGCCGAGCCCGAGCTGGTTCAGGAACACGATGTTCCAGCGCTGCATGCTCTCGTAGTGGCTGCCGTTGGTGCGCGAGATCGCCGGCTGGTAGTGAATCGTGGCCGAGGAGTTGTCGATCGTGCGGACGCCGCCGTTCGTCGTGCCATCGGCGCGCACCAGCGCGTAGTGGATGTCGTAGTCGGTCGCCGAGTAGTTGCGTTGCCAAACCACGCACCAGAAGCTGGGCGCGCGCGGATTGGAATCGCCGCCGACCACGGGGTCGACCTTGCTGCCTTGTTCTCCACTACTGATGGTCAGTTCGGCTCCGACGCTGGTGCCAGTGTCTGCCCGTGTGCGCCCGCGGATCTCGTGCGGCAACGCGTTGCCGCTGGGGCCACGCTCGGCGACGACGAGGAACTGCTGCGAGGCGGCCTGGTATGCGACCCGCGGTTTGCTCCAGTAGTCGATGCTGACGTCGATCCACACGCCGGTGTTGGCCATGAGGGCGCCCTGGTTGTCGCAGAGCTGTGAGAACACGTCGTGGTCGCTGGTACTGAAGGCCCGCTCGTAGACCAGGGCCGAGCCACGCTGCAGGTCACCGTGCGCGACGTCGGGGCGCAACCAGATGTCGAACGGCGGCAAGGGTGCGCGGACCAGGAACGTGACGATCCTCGGATCGATCGTCAGCGCGCCGCGAGCGCGCGCAACCGATTCGGCGGGGACGCGCAACAGCAGATGTCCGTCGGCCAACACGGTCTCGACTGCCAGGGGTTGGTCGGTGGCGTCGAAGGCGATCGCGCTCGAATAGCCAACGTAGCCCAGCTCGCAGGCAAAGCGCAGCCCCTGCGCGTCGCGCGTGGGCACAAGGTCGGTCTCGATCGCCAGCCGCACCACCAGATCGCCGCCGCGCGGCGCCTGCGCAAACACGAAGCTCTGCTCGATTCCCTGGGCGTCGACCTCGTACTGCTCGACCACGGCGCCGCGGTCGATGGTGATCTTGTGCCCAGCGCGCGCGGTGGTCGCGCTGACGAGTGGCACGCCAGCACCGCACGCGACATCTACCAGCCGCAGAGCCAACGGCCAGCTGCGCGGCGCGTTCGAGCCAAAGAACGGCACGAAGGTCACGCCCGTCGACTCGAAGCAGGCCTTGTAGGTATCGCCGATGGCCCAGCGCTTGCCGTCTTGGTCGGCGAACGACACCTCGCCCGACGGAATCGGCCGCGGCACCGGTCGAGGTGCCTCGACCTTGGGCAGACCTAGCTGCTCTTTTGGCGAGGCAAGGCTCGGTCCGACCGCCGGCCCGGACTCGACCGGCTTGGTCGCAATCGGGGCGTTCTCCTTCTGATCCACGTCGACGGGCGGCAACCGCGCCGGCTGCCGGAGCTGAGGTGCCTGGGCGGCGGCCGAAGCGGCCAGGATGCTGATGACGGCGAGAATGTGTTTCATGGCGTGGGTGGCAAGTTTTCGAGGACGGACGGAGCCTCACCCGCGGCAGGACCAGGCCAGACCCGAACCGAACACGGAATCCTACGCGAGTCAGCCTCGCGGAGCGCGGAACCGATCCCCCGAGTCCACACGCCTACCGGTTCGGCCGAGTGTCAACCCGACCCGCCCCGCGCGGCCGGCGAGGATCCGCAAGCAACTCCAGCAACGAAATGGTGAGGTCAAGAGGCATCGGAGACAACGCGGCGCAGGCGCGGGACTCTGCAGGTCGAATCGTGCCGCCAGCTGAGCCGCATCCTACCGCAGCACATTCGATCTCCGCGCGCGCCGACGGGCGCTCTTGGATGCCGCTCCTCCGTCACTCGGCCTGGCCTGTGAGCACCCACGCCGCCCAGTCACGTATCGAGTACTTGGAGTTGCCGTGCTCGTCCTTGGCGTCGCGCAGCTTCGCCTTGGCTTCCGCGAGCGCCCTCCACTTGGGTTTCTTCTCCACCCAGACGCCCCGATAGAAGGCGAGCATCAACTCCTTCGTCGCGGCGTCGGGCACCTTCCACAATGACGTGATCACGCTTCGCGCGCCCGCCAAGTGCAGCGCCTTCTGCAGGCTAGCGACGCCCTGGCCGGAGAACGACTCGCCGCGGCCCGTATCGCAAGCGGAGAGTATCGCGAGTTCGCAGCCGCCCAGATCGAGCGTGGCGAGTTCCTCCGCCGTGATCGCACCCTCGATCGATCCAAGGACGCTCGCGGCTAAGTTCGCGCCCGAGAGCGCAAGGCCGCAAAGGAGCATCGGCGACAGCGCGTTCAGTCGCGGCTCGACGCGCGTCGAGACAACATCCTCGCGGCGCCCGTCGGCAACGGACCATCCGTGCGTTGCGAGGTGCAAGTAGCGCGCACGCGGTGCCAGCGTCGCGAGCGCGCGCGAGCTCGCCCGATCCGCTTCGAGCACGACGCCAGGAAGGTTGATAGTGCTCGAAGCGAGACCCGCGATGGATCGGGCTTCGTCCAGCGTCGCCGGCAGCGGCGCCCAACTTCGCGCGAGCGGGCGGATCAGGCTCGCCGGCGCGCCCCGAAGGTCGGGGGCGTTCGCGGATGCAACCGAGTCTTGATCGGGCGCCACATGGTCGTAGTCGACGCCGCCGCATGCGACCAACAGATCTGCGCCTTCGATCGACGCGGGCGTACCGACCGGCGCGCCCATGATCGACGCTGGAAGTCGAATCGACCAGTTCTCGCCGAGCAGCGTTCCGTTCAGGGGGAGCGCATCGAACGGAACGAGATGGAGCGCGTCGTCTAGAAAGAGCTGAACCGTTCGCACGCCGTGAAGGTTGGGGAGCAACGGGTCGAACGCCAGCCGTCGCAGCGCCTCGCCAAGGGCGTGGATGTTCGTTACGGTCGGCGCGAGCGCCGTTGCACTGCGACCACGGCCATCCACAGCCACGCCCAACGCACCTCGCCATGCCGCAATCGCGTTGCGTACCGCATCCGCGCAACCGAGTTCTACGCGCGCGAACTGCTCTCCTTTGCGAACGACCCATGCGAGGAAGTGGTCCTGCTCCAGGTCCACGTTCGGCCGTTCGGGGTCGGGCGTTGTCCGCGCGTAGCGAAGGAAGAAGACGAGCGCCTCATCATCGCTCAGGCGCGAAGCGAGCGCTTCGGGCGTGGGCTCGTCGCCCACAGCAAGCGGGTTGGACGCTCGGAGCGCGTCCAGCCATGTGCGCTGCAGCCGGTCGAGTTGCGTGCGGGCCGTGATCAGTTCAGGCCCGCTCGAGCGCGCAGCAGCAAGACGAGCGAGTTCGCGGCTCTGCGCTTGAACCGCCGCGAGGCCGGCCTGTCGCTCCGCGGGGCCGTGATCGATCGTTCGCAGGAGCGCTGCCTGCTGCAACGCGATGCTGCGAAGTCCCGCCGCGTACGTAAACGCCTCCCGCTCGAGCGCCGGAAACGGGGCCGATCGGCCGCCGCCGGCGGCGAGAGCGGCGAGGTATCGGCATTCGATGCCGCGCTCGAGCGCGCGCTGCTCGAGTTCGCGCGGCGACGCCGTCGCGAGCGCGGCAAAGAGCGCGGACCGCGAGCCTCGCGCGACGTCCGTCGCAATCTCGACAACGCCGGCGCGATCGCCGTTGCGCAGCAGCCCCATGGTGAGGCTGTGGCCGGCCGCGCGTCGGTCGCGGTCTTCCGGCGGAAGGTGCCGTCGAGCCGCGTCGTACGTCGACCGCGCAAGGTCCAAGGCTCGCTGGATCTGGCCCTCGTCACGCAGGGCGGCAGCCCAATTGATACGCAACGAGATCAAGCCAGGATCGTCGGCCAGCACTGCGCGCGCGACCTCTCCTTGTAAACCCTCGAGCACTTCGAGTGCGCGCTTCGACTCCTTTCGTTGCAGCAGTGTC
This sequence comes from Planctomycetota bacterium, assembly GCA_031423015.1. Classification (GTDB taxonomy): domain Bacteria; phylum Planctomycetota; class UBA1135; order UBA1135; family UBA2386; genus DATGPD01. The sequence continues at coordinate 30,614 of JANPER010000122.1, forward strand.
GCAACGAGCGAGTCCCGGGCCGCGATCGAGTAGTGGTGGTTCGAGGGAAGTGTGCGGTCGAATGCAGCGACTGCCTGCTCGTTGAGTTCGAGAGCCCCGTCGAGGTCGCCGACTTCGCGTAGCGAGACCGCGAGCGCCATGCGCGCGAGTTGGACGTCAGCGTGATGCTCCGGGAGCCGCGCCAGCTGCAACTCGAGGATGCTCGTCTGCTCCGCGCGGGCAGCCTCGCGATCGCCAAGCTCTCTGAGCAGCCCGGCGAGGCTGCCCCGCGCGCGGCTCAACGCGGGGTGGCCGGGTTCGAGCTGCCGCGAGAAGGCCGCAATGGCTTGCTCGAGCAACGGGCGAGCGCGCGCGGCGTCACCCAGCTGCTTCAAGGTGATGGCGAGGTTGAGGCGGCATGCCTGGACGTGGAGGTGCTCCTCGCCCTGTGATCGAATGCGCAGCGCGAGCACCCGTTCCCCGAGGGCACGCGACCGCCCCAACTCGCCAAGGCTACGCAGGACGAGCGCGAGGTTCTGCATCGCTGCCATGCGATAGAGGTGATCCTCGGGCAGGTGACGCTCGTAGCCGGCCAGCACGCGCTCGAGCAGTTCGCGGGCACCTCCGAGGTCGCCCTCGTCCTGAAGAACCGCGGCCAAGGTCGACTGGGCGCGCAGGAGGTCGAGCGAGTTGTCCTCGGTCGAACGCTCGTAGACGGCGATGAGCTCGAGGATTTGTTCGCGCGCAGCCGGAAGCGCCCCAAGCTCCAGGAGCGCGACCCCCAGCGAGTGCCGCGCCTCCTGCGCGAGCCGATGCTCGGGACCGAGATGTTCGACGACTGCGCGCAGCGCGGCCTCACTCGCGTCGCGCGCCAGGGGGTAGTTCATGAGTTCTACTGCGCAGCGCGCACTGGCGACGAACTGTTCGAGCAGCGCGACGCTTTGTGTGAGCTCCGGCACCGCGGCGAGCGCTCCAACGAGGGTCGTCAGGCGAGCACCCGCCTCCACAAGCTGGTTCGCTGCCCGGTCCGCCTGGATGCTCGCAAGCTCCGTACGCGCCAGTTCGGCACGTTCTACGCCCGGATCGGGCGGAACGGCAGCCGCGGGTGGCGGCGACTGGACGGCGATCTCGCCAGAGGACGTTCCGCTCGGGTCGCTCGTCCTGCACCCAAGCACCACGAGCGATGCGGCGCTCGCGGCGAGGACGACCCTGCTGAGAGTGGGCAGTTGGCGCGTCATTGAGGCTCGTCGGTGGGCAAGCACTACCGAAGCACACATCGAGAAGTGATCGATCCCCGATGCGACACGGACGATAGCGGGGTTCGGCCGGGTCGGCCAGCGTGCGCGCTCAGTCGCGCCGACGGCTCGAGCCTGGACGGTTCTCGACACCTGGACTCTGGTCTGCCACAGATCACGGCAATGCAGCCGCTGCCGACCACGATGATGCGATCCAACGAGCCGCGCGATTGCCTTGGCCATCCCGCGCCGACCGGCTAAACCGGCGGGCTCATGACCGACTCCGCTGCGCGTGAACGTTCTGCCATCGTGCTGGGAGCCGGGTTGCGCACGCCCTGGGCGCGCGCGGGCGGGCGCTTCGCGCATGAAGACGCCGGCCACCTTGGCGCGCAGGTCGCGCGCGAGCTGTTGGCCCGCAGCGGAGTCGATCCTGGCGCGCTCGACGAGGTGATCGTCGGCTGCGTGGGACCGAGCCACGATCAGGCCAACGTCGGCCGCGTGGTCGCGCTGCGCGCGGGCGTGCCGGCGCGCGTGCCGGCGCGCACCGTGGCGCGCAACTGCGCCAGCGGGATGGAAGCCGTGGCTTGCGCCATGGCGGAGATCGCGGCGGGGCGCGGCGACCTCTACCTGTGCGTCGGCGTCGAAGTGATGAGCGCGTACCCGCTGCTCTACGGCCCGCACATGACCGACCTCTTCGCGCGCCTGTCGCGCAGCAAGACGCTGGCGCAACGCCTTGCCACGCTCACGCGCTTTCGGCCAGGCTTCTTGGCGCCGCGCGTCGCCCTCATGGAGGGCCTCGTCGACCCGGTGTCGGGAATGGTCATGGGCAAGACCGCGGAGCTGCTGGCGCGCGAGTTCGGCATCAGTCGCGCCGAAGCCGATGCGTTTGCTTGTGAAAGCCACCGCCGGGCCAAGGCGGCGCGCGCGGCGGGGCACTTTCGCCGCGAGATCGCGCCGGTGTTGCCGCTCGGCAGCTCGCTCGACAGCTCGACCGGCGGCAAAACGCTCGCCGACGACGACAGCATCCGCGGCGACCAGAGCGTCGAGGCGCTCGCCAAGCTCAGGCCGTACTTCGAGAAGCCCGACGGCGGGGTGACCGTGGGCAACTCGTGTGGCATCACGGATGGCGCCGCGGCACTGCTCGTGACCACGGCGGAACGCGCGCGCGCGCTCGGCCTGACGCCGCTCGCCAGCATCCGCAGCTCAGCGTGGGCGGGTTGCGATCCGGCGCGCATGGGACTCGGCCCGGTGTTCGCTACGCACCAGGCGCTCGCCGCCGCCGGCTGCACGCTCGCCGACCTCGGCGTGATCGAGATCAACGAGGCGTTCGCGGCGCAGGTGCTCGCGTGCCAGAAGGCCTTCGCCAGCGACACCTTCGCGCGCGAGCAACTGGGACGCGAGCACGCGCTCGGCGAACTCGACCCCAACAAGACCAACCGCCAAGGCGGCGCGATCGCGCTCGGCCACCCACTCGGCGCGACCGGTACTCGCCTGCTGCTGACGGTGGCGCACCAGATGGCGGAGTGCGACGCCGAGCTGGGCCTGGCTACGCTGTGCATCGGTGGCGGCCAAGGCGGCGCGTTCGTGCTGGAAAGGAGCGCAGCATGACCACGCTCACCGCCTTGCCGATGCCAAGTGAGGCGCCGCCCGCCGGCAGCTGTGTGCGCCTCGAGCGCCCCGAGGAGGGTCTCGCGGTGTTGGTGTTCGACCCGCCGCACCGCAGCCTCGCGGTGTTCGACGCGCCGTTGCTGCGCGATTTCAGCGCGGCGCTCGACCAGGTCGAGCGCGACCCCAGCCTGCGCGCCTTGGTGCTCACCGGCCGCACGCCGGAGCAGTTCATCGCCGGCGCCGACGTCGACGCCCTGTTGGCGATCCGCGATCTGCCAGCCGCCAAGGCCGTGGTGCAGCAAGTGCACGCGGTCTTTGCCAAGCTCGCGCACTCGCGCCTGTTCACCGTCGCCGCGATCAGCGGGCCAGCGCCGGGCGGCGCATGCGAGATGGCGCTGTGCTGCAAGCGCATCGTGCTGAGCGACCACAAGAAGACGCAGATCGGCTTGCCCGAGGTGAAGCTCGGCATCTTCCCGGCGTGGGGCGGCGTGCACCGCCTGCCGCGCCGCATCGGCGTGCCGCGCGCGCTCGACGTCATCCTGAACGGCCGCATGCTGTCGGCGAGAGACGCGTTGCGTCTGGGCCTTGTCGACCGCGTGACCAAGCCCGAGCTGCTGCGCAAGGTGGCCAGCGACATCGCGCTCGGGCGCGAGAAGTGCGCCGGCGCGCGGCGCGGCGCGTACGCCTGGCTGATCGACCGCAATCCGCTGGCGATCGCGCTCATCGGCCATCAAGCGCGCAACCTGGTGCGCGCGCAGACCCGCGGCCACTACCCGGCGCCGCGGCGCGCGCTCGACCTCGTGCTCCAAAGTCTGCGCACCAAGGAGTCGGCGTGGGCGGAACGCGAGGCCGAAGCCGCGGCGCCGCTGCTGACCGGGCCCGTGAGCAAGAACCTGGTGCGCCTGTTCCTCATGTCGGAAGGCGCCAAGAAGCTCGCGCGTGGCGTGCCAGGCGGCGGCAAGCCGCGCGTCATCGAGCATGCCGGGGTAATCGGTGCCGGCGTGATGGGTGCCGGCATCGCCAGCTCGTTCGCCGAGAAGGGCATCTGGACGCGCCTGTTCGATCTGTCTGGCGCCGCGCTCGACGCTGGCCTGCTCAGCCATCGCGCCGACGTGGCCAAGGCGGCGCGGCGCCGCAAGCTGATGCCACACGAGGCCGACGCCGCCATCGACCGGCTCGACGCGACGGCGCAGTTGGTGGGCTTTGCCGGCTGCGACCTCGTGCTCGAAGCCGTCGCCGAGAAGCTCAGCGTCAAGCAGCAGGTGTTGGGTGACCTCGCGCGCCAAGTGCGCAGCGACGCCATCCTCGCCACCAACACGTCGTCGCTGTCGGTCGACGCGATCGCGGCGCCGCTGCCGAATCCTTCGCGCGTGGTCGGCGTGCACTTCTTCAACCCGCCCAAGAAGATGCCGCTGGTCGAAGTGATCCGCGGCGCGCACACGAGCGACGCGGTCGTGACCGCGGCGTGCGCGCTGGCGGTGCGCCTCGGCAAGACGCCGGTGGTGGTGCGCGACGTCGCCGGCTTCCTCGTCAATCGCTGCCTCGGCCCGTACCTCGACGAAGCCGTGCGCCTGTTCGTCGACGGCGCCGATCCGCGTCACGTCGACACGCTGATGCGCGACTTCGGCATGCCGATGGGGCCGTTCGCGCTGCTCGACGAAGTCGGCTTCGACATCGCCGCGCACGCGGCGACGTCGCTGCACGCCGCGTACGGCGAGCGCATGACGCCGAGCACTGGCCTGCAGAGCCTGATCGCGGTCGGGCGCTTGGGCAAGAAGACGGGGCACGGCTTCTATCGCCACGATCGCGACGGCAACAAGCGCCCGCAGATCAGCGAGCTGAATCACTTCCACCAGAAGGGCCAGAATGCGCGCGCGCTCACCGGCGACCAGGTCGTCGATCGCCTGGTGCTGGCGCTGGTCAACGAGGCCGCCCGCTGCCTCGCCGAGCGCGTCGTCGACAGCGCGTCGGATCTCGACCTGGCGATGGTTTTCGGCACCGGCTTCGCGCCGTTCCGCGGCGGCCCACTGCGCTACGCCGATGCGCTCGGCGTTGCCGAAGTCGTGCGCCGCCTGCATGGCATCAGCCAAGCGACCGACGTGTTGGCGCGCGGCGCCGCGTCGGAGCGCTTCCTCGCGGCCGACCTGCTGCGCGAGCGCGCCACCGCTGGCAAGTCGCTGCACCCATGAACGGCAACGCGGTCGACGTCGTCTACGTCAACTACAACTCGACCGCGCTCTTGCTGGCCAGCGTCGAGTCGTTGTTGGCGGCGCCGTGCGACGGCTTCGCGCTCGGCTCGATCGTCGTGGTCGACAACGCTTCGCGCAGCGACCAAGTCGCCTTGCTCGACTCGCTGCCGCCGCGCGTCACCGTGATCCGTTCGCCGAACAACACGGGCTTCGCCGTCGGCTGCAACCTCGGCGCCAAGCGCGGCGACGCGCCGGCGATCTTGTTCCTCAATCCAGATACCCACGTGCTCGCCGACACGCTGCCGCCGCTCGTGCAAGGGCTACGCGCCCACCACGGTCGCGCGTTGCTCGGCCCGCGCCAGTTCGTGGATGCGGCCTGCACGCTGTCGTTCGCCCCGCTGCACGGCACGTCGCTGATGGGCGAGGTGATGAACACGCTCTGGGGCCGCGGCTTTGCGCCGGATCGCTCGTGTCGCGATCTGCGCGAGCGCGCGGCGCTGTGGCGCAGCACGACGCCGCAGGCCGCGCGCGCGCTGTCGGGCGGCGCGCTGCTGATCGGACGGCCGGCGCACGCCGAGCTGGGCGGCTTCGACGAGCGGTTTTTTCTGTACGTCGAAGACACCGACCTGTGCCTGCGGGCGCGCGCACGCGGGATCCCGGTGCTGTACGTCGCCAACGCGCGGGTCGTGCACTACGGCGACCAGAGTTCACAGCAGAACGAAGGCGTCGCCAACACCGCGGCCGCCGCCGGCCTGCAGTCGTACTTGCACAAACATCACGGCGTGGTGGCGCGCACCGCGCGGCGCTTGGCGCTGGCGCTGGCGCAGCGCCTGCCTGATCGCCAGGCACGCTGGCACCAGGGGGTCGCGATCGACCACACGTTCACATTTCAGCGGCCGAGCCCCAAGCCGTGGGTCGTCGAGATGGCGCGTTCCCCACTGTTCGACCATGGGGCCACCGCGTTCCCCGACGGCGCCACCTATCGCCTGCCGAGCGAGCTGTTCCGTCGCCTGCGCCCCGGCGCCTACTTCGCGCGCATCGCCGAAGAAGTTCGCGCCGACGAGTGGCGCGAGCGTGGTCTCTACGTGCTGCAACACCAGGACGAATGTGTCTGACACATCGTCGCCTCTCACATCGGCAGATCCCGCCCCGGCCGCAGCTCGGCCAAGAACTCGGCACACGGGATGCACAGCACCCCATCCACGCGCAGCCGCTTGGTGCCGCGGTACACCAACACAGTCTTGGCCTGCGGGTAGTCCGCCTTGAACACCCGCAAACCGCGCAGATCGGCGCCAGACACCCGCGCCGCGTTCTTCACCTCGATCGCCCAGAAGCCACCGCTGCCATAGATCACGAAGTCGACTTCCGTGCCGGACTTGGTGCGCCAGAAGTACAGCGCGACGTCGCGGCCGTCGTAATCGATCCATGCGCGCAGGTGCTGCGCGACTAGGCCTTCGAGAGCGGCGCCGGCGATCTCCTCGGGTCGATCGAGCGGGCCGGCTGGGCGCACGGAGCGGAACACCCCGGCGTCGAACCAATAGAACTTTGGGTGGCTGATGAGCTGGCGCTTGGCGCGCTTGTGGAACACCGGCACTTGCCAGGCGAGCAACAGATCCTCGAGCACCTCGACGTAGCCGTCGACGGTGGCGCGGCTGACCTGGCAGTCGCGCGCCACGTTGCTGAGGTTGAGCGATGATCCGTGCGAGAAGCTGATCGCTTCCAGGAAGCGCCCGAACGCGTCGAGGTTGCGGACCAAGCCCTCCGCCTTGACCTCTTCGCGCACGTAGAGAGCCAAGTAGGCGCGCAGCGCGGCCGCCGGATCCTCGGCGCCCAGTACGCCGGGCACGAGGCCGAGCGTGAGCGCGCGCTCGAGGTTGAACCGGCTGCCGAGTTCGGCGGCCATGAAGGGATGCATCCGTGCCAAGAGGGCGCGGCCCCCGAGGAGATCGACGCCGGTGCGCTTGAGCTTGCGCGCGCTCGAGCCGGTGAGCACGAACCGACGGCCTGGCCGCTTCTCTTCGATGAGTGCGTGCACCACGGTGAGGACACCCGGCGCGCGCTGCACCTCGTCGACGACGACGACGCCGGGGCGGCGCATGGCCTCGACTCGCTGGCGCAGGCTCTCCGGGCGCGCCACCAGATCGCGCTCCTCGGCCGGGTCCAACAGATCGAGCCAAAGCGCCGCCGGGAAGGTAGCACGTAGCCAGGTCGTCTTGCCGGTGCCGCGCGGCCCGAACAGGAAGAAGTGCCCCTTGGGGGCTTGGAGGAAGCGCGCGGCTGCCGTCATTTATGCTGCCGAATTTACGGGAGTATCGGCAAAAAGTGAATCGGTCCAACCCGCTACTTTGCCGCCCCGACGCCGGGCAGACCGCGATCGACCGCCTCCAGGGCCTTGTTGTCGCCTTCGAAGTGAGCAGGACGAATGTGTCTGACACGTTCGTCCTGCTCGCTCTATTCCGTGTGGGCGACGGTCGCGCGCGCCGACGGCACGACGCTGATCACGAGCGTCGAGGAGGATGTCTACGCCGGGATGGCGGTCGCGCTCGCGGTGGAAGTCCACGCGCGGCCGCGCCTGCGCGCGACCGGCCAAGAGGCGTGGTCAGCCGCGCAGCCGCTCCGCGTGTGCTTGCGCGCCAAGGTCGTCAACGTCGAGCGCACGAGACAGCGCTCGACGGCGACGGTGCGTTCCTCGTGCCGCCCTTGCCCGGCGACCGATTCGACGTCGACGTGTTGAGTCGCGACGGCAGCCGACTGCTGACGCGGCCGCTGCATTGGTCGTCGATCGCGCAGCCAAGAGCATTGACCTTCCGCTCGACCCGCCGACCACAGTGCGGGTGTTCGTCGGGGGCAGATCGTGGCGGCCGACGGCAAGCCGGACACGGCGGCGCCGTTGATGCTCGGGATCTACCTTGATCGCGCTGGCCTGAACGCGCCCGCGGCCGAGGAGTCCGAGCTGGAGCCCTTCGACCCAGGCAGGGCACGGGCGGTCGAGATTCGCGATTTCATGCAGGTGAGGTCGTTGTACGCCTTGCTGGGGAAAGGCACGTCTTGGTCGATTCGCGTCGATCAGAACGGTCACTTCAAGTGCCTCGTGGACGACCTCGACGTCGAGTTCGAGTTCCAGCGCGCCACAGGACTGATGCAGGGCACGCCCATCGCGCGCATCCGCCCCCGTGAGCAAGCCGGCCGCGACCTCCGCCTCGTCCTGCCGAAGTGACGCCGCTCAGTCGCCGGCGAGCAGGACGAATGTGTCTGACACATTCGTCCTCACGTCAGGTCTTGATCGTGCGGCAGGCTGCCGCGCGCCGCGCGTAGGTAGCCGTGCGGCGTCAGATACAGCAGGTTGGCGACGCGCGAGGTGTACACGTCAGCGTGACTCTCGATCTGCCGCGCCAAGCGGCTCTTGTCGTTGCCGGCGCGCATCAAGGGTCCCCACTGCGGATGGCCTAGTTCGCCAGCGCGGCGCGCCAGTGGGGCGATCTCGTGGTCGAGCGCGTCGAGCGATGCGCGCAGGCCGCGCAAGCGTTCGTGAATCACCGACGGCTCGGCCGGCGCACCGGGCGGCAGCACCTGCTTGTGCTCCAGGCGCTGCAACGCCAAGCGCAGCATCGACTGCTCGCGCTCGATGCGTTCCTTCTGTCGCATGCCAGCCATGAGCTGCTGCTGCTCGCGCGCGAAGGTCTGCTCCTGTTCCACCTCGACCTCCAACTCGCGCAGCACGAGCGCGGTGCGCCAGCGCTTGATCCGGCTCGACACGTGCACGTCGGCGTACACGTGGTCGCCGACGTAGAGGATCTCTTCGCCCGCCGCCGCAAAGTAGTCCTGCACCGCCTGCGCGTTGCCGCCCAGATAGACGCGACCCTTGTGCAACGCGCCAGTGCATGGCCGCAGCGTGCCGGCGTCGTCGATCACCTCGTCGAAGCCCGAACTCCCGTCGAAGAACGCCGGCTTCTTCGCCTGCACGATCACCAGCTCGAACAGGTCGCGCCAACTCGACCCCGGCAGGTAGCGATCCAGGATGTAGCTCATCATCGGCTGCGTGTAGTGCCACTCGGAGTTGGTGGCCACGAACAGGCGCTTGCCGGCCTGCCGCAGGTCGAGCAACGCGCGCGGCAGCTCCTCGTCGAGCACCACGAAGCGCTCGGGGTCGGCGATGATCTCGGCCTTCAACTGACCCTCGAGGTGCGCCGTGTTCATGGTGTCGCGCACCAGGTCGTACACGCGCTCGTAGGTGAGGCCGTCTTGCAGCGCGCCTTGATCCAACAGATCGACGAGTTGTCCGTACAGACACGCTTCCGACAGCGAGAACAGCGTGTTCAAGAACACCCAGCGTGGCTCGCTCAGGTCGACCCACACCTGGCTGTAGGCCGCACGCTGCGCCTCGTGCGACAAGATCTCGGTGCCGTGCGCGGCCTTGGTGACGTAGCCGAAGCGATTGGCCTTCACCAGGTTGCCGAGCTGCGCGTCGACCACGAGGCCGCGCGCGAACAGCTCGGGAGCGAAGCGCAACTTCGACACCGGCAAGCCGCGCTCGCCGAGCCGCCGCTGCACGTGCGCGTAGGCGCGCGCCTCCCACGCCTGCACGTCGTAGTGCACGAGCGTGTAGTCCATGTCGAAGCCCACGGCGCGGATCGACCGCATGTTGAGGGTGCGGTTGCAGAACACGCGCCGACCCGGGCTCGGCTCGAACTGGTCGGTGGCTGGTGACATGGCTCCGATGGCGACGGATTGAGGGGCGCCGCGCACGGGTTCGGCAGCGCGGCCAAGATGATGCGCCGTCAAGCTACAGGCCGACCACCGCGTTCCATATATTGGCGGGGATGGCCGTTCCTCTCCTGGACCTCACTCGCCAGTATCGCGCGCTGCAAAACGACATCGAAGGCGCCGCCCTGCGCTCGCTGCGCAGCGGGCGCTACATCCTCGGGCCGGAGAACGCCGGCCTCGAACAGGAGATCTCGAAGTACGTCGGCGTCGGCCACGCGCTGGCGATCTCGTCGGGCACCGACGCGCTGCTGGCGGCGCTGATGGCGCTCGGCATCGGCCCGGGCGATGCAGTGGCGCTGCCGGTGTACACGTTCTTTGCTAGCGCCGGCGTGGTGGCGCGCTTGGGCGCGACGCCGGTGTTCGTCGACGTCGAACCGCGCTTTTTGACGCTCGACCCGCGCGCGCTGGAGGTCGCGATGAGCAAGCACAAGAACATCAAGGCGGTGATGGTGGTGCATCTGTATGGCGCCGCCAGCGACATGGCCGCGTTGCAGAAGCTCACCACGCCGCGTGGGATTCCACTGATCGAAGATGCGTGCCAGGCGATCGGCACGCGCGTCGGCACGCAGATGGCGGGCGCCATCGGCCTGTGCGGCGCGTTCTCGACGTTCCCGAGCAAGAACCTCGGCGGCCCCGGCGACGGCGGCTTCTTGACCACCAACGACGCCGCCTTCGCCACGCGCTGCAAGCAGATGCGCAACCACGGCCAGAGCGACACCTACAAGCACGACAGCGTCGGCGGCAACTTTCGCCTCGACGAGCTGCAGTGCGCCGTGCTGCGCGTGAAGCTGCAGCACCTCGACGCGTTCAACGAGAAGCGCCGCACCAACGCCAAGCGCTATCGCGGGCTCGCGGTGGAGAAGGGTCTCGGCGACCGCGTGCGGCTCCCCGAGGATCAACCGGGCCACACGTATCATCAGTACGTCACGCACCTGCAGGGGGTCGACCGCGACACCGTGCGCAAGAAGCTCACGGACGCCGGCATCGGCTGCGCGGTCTACTACCCGATCCCGCTGCACGAGCAGCCGTGCTTTGCGTCGCTCGGCTACAAGAAGGGGCAGTTCCCCGTGGCGGAACAAGCCGCGCGCACCAACCTGGCGCTGCCGATCTTCCCCGAGCTGACCGAGGCCGAGGCGGTGGAAGTGTTCGACGCGCTCGCCGTGGCGGTGCGCTGAGGGCCTTACCAAGACTCACTCGATGGTGATCGTCGTCTGGTGGTCGCCAGCGGCCTCGACGGTGACGGCGGTCGGCTTCTGACGCTCTCTGCCAAGCGTGTAGCCGGCCTCGATCCACCACTTGCCCGGCGTGAGCAAAGGGAACGTCACCACGCCACGACGATCGGCCTGCCCGGCCTGCACGTCGCCCGAAGCGAGCCGGTTGGTCGGCTCGGCGTAGCGCGTGACGCGCACCTTGGCCCCGCGCGCCGGTCGCCCATTGCTCAGCCGAACGCTGATGTCGAGGCGACCGCCGCGCACTAACGGCAGCGTCACCTCCGCGTCCTTGCCGGCCACGAACGGCGGTGCGTAGGCCGGCGCAAAGCGCCCTCCGGTAACCATGAGCGAGTAAGGCGCACGCGGCTCCAGGTGGATGACGGTCGCCACACCATCCTGACCGACCGGCAACACTTCTTCGGAGTTCAACGCGGATCGAACGTCTCCCCGCCGAATGACGACGCGCACTTCACGCGGCAGCGCCTCGCCTGCTGGGGCCTGTAACCGCAGCCGAAGCGTGGCGCCGCGCAACGCGGCCGCGTCGACCGAGAAGCTCTGCGTCGTCGCCGGCACGTCGCTTCGCACGATCCGCGTGTGCGGCCGCGACAGATCGGGGGTGCAGGCTACGTCGTAGGAGACGTCGGGTAGCAGGTGCGGAATCTCGTAGAGCGCGTTCGCGCCAACCTTCACCTTCGCAGTCGTCGGCGCGCTCGTGGTGCGGTGGGCGCTCAGGGTCACCGACACTTCAGCGCCCTCGATCGGCCGCCCGTCCGACCAGCGCACTTCGCCGATCATGCTGCGCCAAAGAGCCAGCCGGAAGCTCGCTCGCACCTGCGTCACCCCGGCGGAGACCGAGACGATCTGCTCTTGCGTCGGGGCAAACTGCGGGTGCGACGCGGTCACTCGAAACTCACCGTCGCCCACCAGGTCGACGCGGTAGCGACCATCGCGATCGGTGGTTGTCGTGCCTTCATACGCGCACAACCACGGGTCGATCGTCTGCCTGACACCGCCACGCTCATGCACGACGGCGCGCACCGCCGCGTCGGCGCAAGGCCCGCCGTACGGATCGAGCACCTCGCCAACCAAGACCTTGGCGGCGCACAGCCGCAGGATGGCGAGACGCTGATGGCCTGGCTGCGCGTGGATCGGGGTGAAGAGCGAGCGCAGCTCGCCGTTCCGCGCCGCGACGCCGTACTCGGCGGGCGCCGCAACCACGCAGGCGTAGCGACCGTACGCGTCGGTCGTGAGCAGAGCGGGCGCGTCGGCGTTCGCGCGCGTCACCACGTGCACCGCCGCGTTCGCCAGGGACTTGCCGTCGAGCCCCGACACACTCCCATCGACTCGCTGGCCACGCACCACCACCAACGTCAGCGCCGCCGCATCCGTCCAGGACTCGTAGCCCGAGATCAGGCCACGCGTCGTGGTAGCCGCCAGGCTCGTCGACTCCGCGAGCACCACACGACAAGAGCCGCGCGCGTCGGTCGTACCCACCAACCGTGGCCCGCGCACCGCGTCGAGCGCGTCGGTCTGTTGCGTCCCCACCACCTCGATCTCGCGACGCCCCGTGTTCGGGTTGTCCCGCCCCACCAGCACGACCGGCGTCTCGGCAGCCCACACCGACGCGCCGACTTGCGGCTCGCCCGACTCGTCGCACACCAACATCAACACGCCATCGCCAGGCGGATCGTCTTCGACCTCGATCGGTTGGGCGCGCCCGCCGCCTGCCTTGGGCGTCACCACGACCGCGTCGCGCGTCGGCGCCTCGCCGACCAACGGCGGCGGCTCGATCGCCGCCAACTCGCCGGCTTCCGCGGCGGTCGCTGGCGTCGCCTCCGCACTCGAGCCCGCGTCGTCACTCGCGTCGTACACCGTATTCGTCGCGATCGTGAACACGACCAGCGCGATGGCCAAACCAATCAGGACTTTCGCTTTCGTTCTCATGGCAGCCCGGCCAAACCGCAAGTGTCGCTCAACGATTGTCGCCAAGCACGTCGACCATCTCAGCCACGACGTTGAGGTCACCCTCAGCCGTGTTCTTGATGATCCACGCAAGTTCCAGCCTCTGCTTGTTCATCAGCGTCCTTCCTTACCCCGGGCGGCGCTCAGCGCGGCCTCGCCAGCGGCAGTGATTCGATACTTCTGCAGGCGACTGCGCGGCTTGCTCGGGATGGTGCGCACGAGCCAGTTTACGGCGAGCATTGGCTCCAGGTAGGCCTTACGGAAGTGCTCGCGATCCTTGATATCGGCCGCAGCTTGGAGCTCCTCGCGCGACCGCGGCTGTCTGGCCAACGCCCGCAGCAAGCTCGCGACTTGCGGGGTGACTTGCGGGGTGACTTGCGGGGTGACTTGCGGGGTGACTTGGGCGGTCGAGCCCACGGTCACCCGGAACGTCACCAACGCGGCTGGCCCAATCTCCTCGAACTCAGGTGCCCGCACGTCGGCGGCGCGGCACATCGTGGCGACTCGGTTGGTGCCCCGGCCCCACCTCTCGATCAGCCCGCTGCGGTAGAAGACGTCGGCGATGATCGGGTTGCGCTGCACGGAGGGGTGCGAGCGCGTAAGCATCGCCGCGGTGATGCCCTTGGGGAACGTCCCCGCGCTCCACACCTCGACGCGGTCGTCGAAGATGCCGAGCGACACGGCGCCCCCAGCGATCGAGTAGTCGCGGTGGATGAACGCGTTCACCAGGATCTCGCGCATGGCGTCGGGCGGGATCAGCGCCTTCTCCACGCGACGCATCTGCTCGGGCACGATCTTGCCAGGCATCGGGAAGTGCCGCTGGCAGAAGATCTCGGCTTCCTCCAGCAGCTTGAACGCTGGCCCGCGCACTTGTCGCTGGTCGAGGAACTCAGCGTTGTCGGTGCCACGGAAGCGCGCCATGCGCAGCTCGCACTGCGGATAGTCGGGCATGAACGTCTTGCCGAACAGCACGACGGCAGCGCGCAGGATCTGGCCGTTCATGCGCAGCCGCAGGCGATCGAGCACGTCGCCAACGTTGCGGCCGCCTGGCCCGATCAGCCGCCCGACCGACTGGGCGATGTTCACGATGCGGAACACCTCGTCGCGGTCGATGTCTCGGAGGGTGAATTCGTCGGCTGGCTGATTCTCCCAACGGCGGCGACTGTGCGCGCGCTCGAATAGCAGGCGCTCGTATCCCTCTTGCGACATCTTGCGCGTGGTGCTCGCTACGCGATGAAAGGGGCGGTCTTCGTAGGTGAACGGGATCGAGTCCGAGACCACCTCGACGCGTAGGGTGAGTACTTCGCGGCCCGACTCGAGCCGCAGGCGATGGACCGGCGAGCTGAATGGCGGCTCGAAGCGATCGAACGCGTCGGCGACATCGCGCAGGGTCTGGTCGGAAACGTCTTGCCCCTCGATGCGACCGTCGGGGCGAACGCCAAACAGGAGCAGGCCGCCGCTACCGTTGAGGAACGCGCACACCGTTTGCATGCCCTCCCGCAGCTCGCTGGTGGTGCGCTTCCACTCCATGTGCAGACCCTCGCCCGCCTTGAGCAACCGACGTAGCTCGGCCAGTTTGGTTGGAGTCTTGGGGATCACGCGAGTTGCCAGCGCAGGGTAAACAACGGCTGGGTCGAAAGCCTGTGCCAAAGGTGCCGCTCGATCGGCACGATCGGACATCGCGGGCAATTGTAGGGATGCAAGTCGGAGTGAAGCCGACCCTACGACCTGGGCATGATGCGCTGCCCGATGGAGCAGACGTGAACGATGCCGAGCAAGCCTGATTCCACGCTCACCCCCACCGCGCTCGCAAACCACTTGGCGTGCCGTCAGCTGACGCAGCTCGCGCGCGCGCGCGACGAACTAGGCGCGAGCATCGGCTACCACGCCGACCCGCGCGCCGAGGCGATGCGGCAACGGGGCGAGGCGCATGAACGGGCATTCGTGGCGTCGTTGGTCGCGGCGGGCAAGAACGTGTGCGACCTGCGGCGAGACGGCGACCCGGCGAAGACGCTGCAGGCGATGCGGCGCGGCGACGAGGTGCTGGTGCAGGCGGCGCTCGCCGACGACACGATGCGCGGCGTCGCCGACGTGCTCGTGCGCGTCGCGACGCCTTCGCAGCTGGGCGCGTGGTCGTACGAGCCGTACGACACCAAGCTCGCGCGCGACACCAAGGCCGGCACGCTGCTGCAACTCGTGGGCTACGCCGAGATGCTGCGCGCGATGCAGGGCGTGACGCCGCAAAGCCTGCACGTCGTCACGCCGCGCGCCACCGAGACCTACCGCACCGCGGAGTTCGCCGCCTACACGCGCCTGGTGCAGCGTCAACTCGCCGCGGCCAAGCGCGGCGTGCCGCTGCACGAAGCCTGCCCCGACCCGGTGCCGCACTGCGAGGTCTGCGGCTACTTTGCACACTGCGACGCGGCGCGGCGCGCGGTCGATCACCTGAGCTTCGTCGCCGGCCTGAGCACGCGGCAGTTGATCGAGCTGCGCCGACAGAACGTCACCACGTTGGCGGCGCTCGCTGCAACCAATGGGGTGCTGCCCGAGCCGCCGCAACGCGGCCGCGCCGAGACCTTCGCCAAACTCGGCCAGCAAGCGGCGCTGCAACTGCAGGCGCGCACGACCCGTACGCCGCCCGTCGTGCACCTCGCGGTAGAGCCGCTGCGCGGCCTCTGCCGATTGCCGGAGCCCTCACCCGGCGACGTGTTCCTCGACTTCGAAGGCGACCCGTTCGTGGGCGACGGTGGGCGCGAGTACCTCACTGGTTGGACCCTGGCCGACACCGACGACACGTATGTCGCTCGCTGGGCCCTCGAAGCGAGCGCCGAGAAGTCGGCGATCGAGTCGTTCCTCGACTTCGTCGCGCATCGCCTGACGCAGCACCCAGACCTGCACGTCTACCACTTTGGCGCCTACGAGCCGGCGGCGATCAGGCGCCTGGTGCAGCGGCACGGCACGCGCGCCGAGTTCCTCGACGTGCTGCTGCGCGGCGGACGTTTCGTCGACCTGCACGCAGTCGTGCGCGAGAGCCTGCGCATCGGCATCGAGCGCTACGGTCTCAAGGAGCTGGAACCCGTCATCGGCTTTCACCGGCAGCTCGATTTGGAAGATGCCGCGCGCGCGCGCCGGCACGTCGAGATCGCGCTCGAACTCGATGACTACGGCGCGATCGACGACGCGGTGCGGCAGCAAGTCACCGCCTACAACCGCGAGGACTGCACGTCGACGCGCGCGCTGCGCCATTGGTTGGACGAACACCGCCGCGCGGCGATGCAGCTTGGCGCCGACATCCCACGCCCCGTCCCAAAGGACGGCGCGCCGTCGGAGGATGTCTCGACACAGGAACGCCGCATCGCCGACCTGGCCGCCGCGCTGTGCGTCGACGTGCCAGCCGATCGAACGCTACGCAGCGCCGAGCACGCGGCGCGCGCCCTGCTCGCTGACCAACTCGCCTACTTTCGCCGCGAGGCGAAGTGCGCGTGGTGGGAGTTCTTTCGCCTGCGCGGCCTGGAACTCGACGCGCTGGCGAACGAGCGCAACGCGATCGTCGGCTTGCGCCACGAACGCGAGCTGCCGAAGCCTCCGCGTGCCAAGCTCGTGTCGCACGAGTACTCATTCCCGCCGCAGGAGACCGCCATCAAAGCCGGCGACGAGGTCTACCCCAGTGCCTGCGAAGACCCCAGCACGAGCGACTTCGGCACGAAACTGGGCGAGGTGGCGTCTTGCGATCCCGAGCGCGGCACGTTCGTGGTGAAGCAAGCGGCCAAGGCGGCGACGCTACGGCCGACCGCGGTACTCGAGTTCACGGACGTCAAGCCCGGCGTGCTCGAAGAGTCCCTGCTGCGACTCGGCGAACACGTGCAAGCGAACGGACTGCCAACGGCGGGGCCGTACCGCGCCGAGGCCGATCTTCTATTGCGACGGCCGCCGCGCGGCGGCACGGCGGGGGAAGCGCTGCAACGCGGCGGCGAGACCTCGCGCGACGCGGCGATCCGACTGTGCCACGCGCTCGACGGTGGCGTGCTGCCGATTCAAGGCCCACCGGGCTCAGGCAAGTCGACGCTCGGCGCCGAGGTGATCCTGCAGCTGGTGCGCGACGGCAAGAGGGTGGGCGTCACCGCGACGAGTCACGCCGTGATCGACGGCTTGTTGCGCAAGGTCCACGAGAAGGACACCGCGAAAACGCCGCAGGTGCGCCTCGTGCACAAGCACGACGGGGAGCCGCCGGCCGGCATCGAGTACCTCGACGACAACGACGCCGCACTCGACGCGATCGGCCCTGGCGTGGTGGTCGGCGGCACCGCCTGGTTGTGGGCTCGCGTGCCCGCGCGTGATCGGCTCGATTTCCTGTTCGTCGACGAGGCCGGCCAGATGTCGCTAGCGCAAGTGCTCGCCGCCGCGTCGAGCGCGCGCAACCTGGTACTGATCGGCGATCCGCAGCAGCTCGAACAACCGCAGAAGGGCGCGCACCCTGAGGGCAGCGAGGTCGCGGCGCTGGTGCACATGCTCGGTCGCGAGCACCAGACCATGCCACCCGAGCGCGGCCTGTTCATGCCGCTCACGCAACGCCTGCACCCGACACTGTGCGCGTTCACCTCCGAGCAGTACTACGACGGCAAGCTGCAATCGGCGCCGGGGCTCGAACGCCAACGCCTCGACGGTGACACGCCGTTCATTGGCGCCGGTTTGTTCTTGGTCGAGGTCGCGCACACCGGCAACCAAGCGCAGTCCGACGAAGAAGTCGCCGGGGTCGTCCAGCTCGCGCGCGGGCTGCTGCGTGGCGGCGTGACGTGGACCGATCGCGACCTCGTCACGCGGCCGCTCGCGGCAGAGGATCTCCTCGTCGTCGCCCCCTACAACGCCCAGGTCGCCGCGCTGCGCCGCGCGCTGCTACCGCTCGGCGTTACGCACGTCGGCACCGTCGACAAGTTCCAAGGTCAACAAGCGCCGGTGGTGATCTACTCGTGCACGAGTTCGTCAGCACAAGACGCCCCGCGCGGCATGGACTTCCTCTACGACCCGCACCGCTTCAACGTCGCCACCAGCCGCGCGCGCAGCACCGTGATCGTGGTCGGCAGCCCCGCGCTGTTCGCGCCCGAGTGTCGCACGCCGATGCAAGTGCGCATGGCGAACGGGCTGAGTCGGTTCCGCGAGCTGGCCAAGGTGATCGCGCTCTGATCGTCGCGCGAGAGGCCGCGGGCGCGGTCAATTCCGCGCGTGCGCGCCGGGGCGGCGACGGCCTTCTGAGCCACGCGGCGACAGCGTGACGAAGTCTTGACCCTACCCGCCGCCGGCCGCGACGTGGCGAGCGAAGGTCGCGGCGTCGAGGTTGGCGCCGCACACGATCACGCCGACTCGCCGGCCGCGGAGCCGCGCGCGCAGCGGTCCGATCAACGCCGCGGTCGCGGCGGCGCCGGCCGGCTCGACCGCCAGCTTCATGCTGCCAAAGAGCAGCGCCATCGCGCGACACAGGAGCGCGTCGTCGATCATGATGAGTTCGTCGACGAAGCGGCGGCACAGCGCGAAGCTGTAGGGCGCCGCGTGCGGCGCGCCGAGGCTGTCGGCGATCGTGCGCACCGCGTCGATCGCTTCGGGCCGGCCGGCCGCGAAGCTGCGGTGCATCGTGTCCGCGCCCTCGGGCTCGACGCCGAACACCTGGCAGCCAGGCATGAGCTGCTTCACCGCGAGCGCCACGCCGGCGCACAGCCCACCGCCGCCGATCGGCACGATCACCGCGTCGAGCCGCTCGGCTTGCTGACACAGCTCCAAGCCGAGCGTTGCAGTCCCGAGTGCGGTGCGCGGACCCTCGAACGGATGCACGAAGGTGCGTCCCTCGGCGTCTTGGATGCGCTGCACTTGCGCGAACGCCGCGTGCACGTCGTCGACCAGCACCACCTCGGCGCCATACGCGCGGCAGCCTTGCACGCGGAACGGGTTGGCGGTCTTCGGCATCACCACCTTCGCCGAGGTGCCGAGCACACGCGCCGCATAGCCGACCGCCATCGCATGGTTGCCCGCGCTCACCGCGGTGACGCCGCGACGCAGCACATCGGGCGGTAGATCGAGCATCACCGCGAGCGCACCGCGCGGCTTGAAGCTCCCGGTGTACTGGAACAGTTCCAGCTTGAGCAGCACCTCGGTGTCGTCACCGACGTGCGCCGCGAGCGCATCGGCGCGCCACGACCACAGCGGCGTCGTGCGAATGTGGCTGCCGAGTTGGCGCTGCACCGCTTCGATCTCGGCGCGACCTGGGACCGGGCTCGTGTCCATGCGCGGACACACTACATGGCCGTCACAGCGCGAGCGGGGCTCGCAATCCCAATCGAGCGTCTCTGACGCTGCGCAGCGCGCCGTTCGCGCAGCCCGTACAGGCGAGCGGCGTCGCCCATGGCGACGCCGCTCGCTACACATCGTCAGCGGCAAAGCCCGCCTGACGATCAGCTCGAAGGCTCAGCTCAGTTCTTGCCGAACACCAAGGTCAGGCCGTTCGACGTGTGCGTCGAGGTCGGCGAGCTGTTCTTGACCACCGCGGCTTGGAGGTCCAGGACCACGCCGATCAGTTGCGGCGCGATCGGAACGGTCACCGCCAGGGTGCCCGTCGGCGGCGTGAGCGGCAGCCCAACCACCAGGTTCATCGTCGTGTACACCGAGCAGCCCGGGAACCCAGCCGACGTGAGGTTGATGTTGGCCGTACTGACGCCGAGCAACAACGCGCCCGCGTCCGCGCCGATCGGGACGTTGGTCACGTTGAGGTTGATCGTGCTGCCGAGGCGTGGCGGCGCGCTCGCGGCCAGGGTGACCGGCGTACCAGCCGGGCAGCCCACACCGTAGCTCACCGACGTCGCACTGCAATCGAAGCGGAACGACACCTCGTAGCCGCCCGTGTTGTTGCGCGCGAAGCGCATGCAGCGGCCGCGCAGGTCGAAGAGGGCCGAGTCGGCGAAGAACTCGTAGACGGTCGACGCGACCGGCCCGGTGGTCGAGATGGGCAGCGCCGTCGAGTAGTCGGTGGGGGTTCCGATCACCACCACGCCGGTGGCGGCCTTGACGCCGATCAGGGTACGACCCCCGTTGGTGGTGCCGCCGTTCAAGTCGTAGTTGGAGTCGTAGAAGAGGTAGAACGAGCCATCCGAGAGCATCTGGAGCTGCACCGTCGTGGGCGTCAGCGGCCCAATGCCGCCAAAGCGGAGCAACCGGTGCCAGGTAATGACGGCGCGGTCGGGGAACGTGTTCAAGTAGACGTCGTCCGAGCCAGTGGCCGTGGGGTCGAAGTCGCGCCAGGCCGCGCAGATGCGCGGTGTGGCCTGTGCGGAGCCGAGGAACTCGAGCACCGAGTTGGCCCATGGGCTGGCGGTCTGAGCTCCGTCCAGCCAGACGTAGCCGTTGGAGCAGATGCCGATGCTGGTGGTGCTGCCACCGGGGAAGGTGAACGTGAAGCCGAGCGGCCGGATCACGGTTTGGTCGTCGCCGAGCGCCAGCGCCGTGCCGATGTTGGTCTCGTAGCACGGCGGCAACGTCTGCTTCACGAGGCAGATGTCATCCCAGCTGCACGTTCCGCCGTTGTTGAACAGGTCGAAGTTCTGGATCGCCCGCGGGCCCGACGGAGCGTAGGTGCCACGGGAGACCAGATCGCCGTTGTAGTAGTTGCTGACGGTGTTGGCGTCGAGGTCGATGTCGAGGCGGTACTCAATCCACGCGTCGAACACGACCGGCCGCGGCGTGTGCGGGCGGGGGAGGTCGTCGATGACCATCCCGTTCGACATCTGGGCCTTGAGCTGCGTGGTCCAGGTGTAGGGGCCGCCGTGGTTGTAGACGTTGTTGACGATGAAGTAGACGTCGCCCGTCAGTCCGCCCGTCGGGATGTACTGATGGGCAGTCAGCGTCCAACGGCCGCTCGTGATCCCGATCTGTGGGTGCACGGCATCAGCAGCCGGACCGCAGAGGATGGACCGCGTGCCGGTGCGCGCCCGCAGCGCGCTGGCGGTGCCAGCCGCGGCGGGAGTGTTGTCCCACCCGAACCAACCGCCAACGTTGGAGAGCACCGTAGCCGGGGCGTAGGTCTCAAAGGAGTCGCCGCGCCACTGGAGCCTGATGTCATCCCAGTTGCACGTTCCGCCGTTGTTGAACAGATCGATGTTCTGGATCGCGCGCGGTCCCGACGGAGCGTAGGTACCCGAGGAGACGAGGGCACCGTTGTAGAAGTTGCTGACGGTGTTGACGTCGAGGTCGATCTCGAGGCGGTACTCGACCCACTGGTCGAACACAACTGGCCGCGGCGTGTGGGGGCGCGGAAGGTCGTCGATGACCATGTTGTTCGACGCCTGGCACTTCAGCTGCGTGGTCCAGGTGTAGGGGCCACCGTGGTTGTAGACGTTGTTGACGATGAAGTAGACGTCGCCCGTCAGTCCGCCCGTCGGGATGTACTGATGGGCAGTCAGCGTCCACTTGCCGCTGGTGATGCCGATCAGTGGGTGCACGGCGTCGGCCGCGGGGCCGCACCGGATGGAGTTCGGAAAGCTGCGCGACCGCTGGGAGTCCGCGGTGCCGGCAGCGCCGGGAGCGTTGTCCCACCCCGTCCAACCGCCGACGTTGAAGAGCTGTTGGCCGGCGGTGTAGCCGTCGAAGTTGTCCCCGGGCCATTGGCCTACGGCAGGAGCGGCGAGGGCGAGCAGGGCGCCCGCAATGAGCGATATGTGTTTCATGAGGTTGCGAGGAAGAAAAGGTGGTGAAGGGGCAGGCAATCGTGAGGGCGCTCCGGCTCAACCCACCAAGACGCAGATCCGGAACAGGCCGGCAGTATGCCTCAACCGAAACCGCGTGGCGCCTCAATGTTTTCGCTTCGCAGGTTGGAGATCCCTCCCCCGCACGCCGTGTTTGCGGAAAGACGATATCGCAATCATGGCCAGCCGCATTTGCGCGCGCGGCGGAAGAGACGCGACACGCCGGCGATCCAGCGCCCGCGCGGTCGATTCCATCGGTCGGCGACCGTGTACTTGACGACAGTCACACGCGAATGGGCATCACCGTCAACACTGTCATTTGGGGCCAATTCGGCGCAGCCATTGACACGCTGAGAACGCAATGCGGTTCAACGCGCCGCGCGCAACCGCACCGCGGTCGCTTGCACGCGCTGTGCCTCCACGGCGCGGCCCCAGAACCAGATCCGATCGCCCACGCGCGCATCTGAGAGAGTCGCGGTGCGCCGGTCGCCGTCGACCTCGCGCACGATTACCGTGCTGGTGCTGATCACCACCGTGGCTTGACTCACGCGCTGGCCACCGACGATGAGCGGATCGTCGCTGCGCGGCACGGCCACGATCGTGTTCTGCGCCAGATCGATGGCCGAGACTTGACCTTCACTCTCGTGCGACACGCCACTGCCGGCGCCATCCTCGATCTCCACCTCATGCGCGTTGATGCTGTTGTCGGCCACAGCGCCGCGCCATTCCACCTCGACGCGCTGGCCGACGGCGAACGCGCCGAACTCCAAGCGCACGCTGCGCGCCCCACTGCGATAGATCTGCGCGCTGCTAGTCCGCACCGTGAGCACGGGCAGCGGCGTGCCGATGCCGGCGCCGCCGCGCACCAGTTCCTGCATTTGCACGCGCAACGCCGGCGCGCCCGGTTGCAGCTCGACGATCTGGCCGTACAGCTTCGACTCGTCCGCGCTGCTGCGGCTGCGGCGGTGCGCGCGTCCCAAGTGCAGCGACCCATCGTGGCTGAGCACGCCGTCGCACACCAGGTCGTCGCCGCTGCGCGAGTCGCGCAAGAACCCGGCGCGATCGCGACTGCCGGAATCGTCGCTCAGCGAGCTGTCATCGCTGAGGCGCCCGCGCACCGACATGCCGCCGCAGCTCGACAGCGTGCCGATGAGGCTGTCGCCTTCGATCGCCGCCACGGTCACGACCACATCGTGCAGGGGCTGCACGTCGCCGAGGCGCGTCGCGAGGCTCGGCTGCCAGGTGAGGCGGCCGGCTCCATCGCGCGTGATCGCGGGCGCGCCGTTGTGGCTGAGCGCCAACCAACGAACGCCACCGTCGGTCAGGAGCGTCGGCGCGGCGAACGGCACGCGCACGTCGCGCGAGGTCGGCAGTACGGTCTCGGCGCGACCGTCGCTGCCCAGCGCCGTGACGCCGTTTTCTGCCAGCAACAGGCGCAACGCGACGTACGTGCCGGCTGGCACCGCGGGCAGATTGACGCCCGCCGA
The DNA here is from genome assembly GCA_031423015.1 of Planctomycetota bacterium. Lineage (GTDB taxonomy): Bacteria > Planctomycetota > UBA1135 > UBA1135 > UBA2386 > DATGPD01. The sequence goes on from JANPER010000122.1 coordinate 53,772, forward strand.
CGCGGCGCTGGGGCGCGCCAACGCCAAGGTCGCGCCGGTGGTCAACACGTTGTCGGTGAACGAGCCATCTGCTCGCTCGAATGCGAGGACGTCGACCCGCGCGTCGAGCGCGTAGCCGCCACCGGCGCCGGTGTCGACCAGGAGCGACGCCGATGCGGCGGTGGCGGAGTTACCCGACTTGTTGCCGCTGGAAGAACAGGCCGCAACGAGCGTGAGCGCGAGCGCGAGAACGGTTGAAGTGAGGAGGCGCATTGTCAATCGTCAGTGAGTACGGGTGAGAGTCAGAAGGAAGCCAGCGCCACGGAAGCAAGCATCAGGCCAAGGCCGCCGACGCCCTCGCGTGTGCACATCACGCACACGCTCGCGTCCGGGGCGTCGTCGATCCGAACGTCGTCGATCCGACGTCGCCGACCCAAACAGGCGCCCGCCCTTGCAACCGCCGCCTGGTCCCGCACGCTGACGGCGTGCAACCGCGCCCCGAACGCCCCGCTGTCGTCTGGCACCAAGTGCCGCCGGCCGTTTGGCCGACGGCCGACGAGGCGCGCGCCGCGCGTTGGTTCCAGCCGATTCGGCTCAATCAGCTGGTGGCGCGCACGCGCACCTGGGTGCCGGCGATGGTGCCTTGGCGCGCATCCGACGACGGCTTCGTGACGCAAGACGTGCTCGATTGGTATGAGCGCTTCGCGCGCGGCAAACCCGGTGTGTTGGTGGTCGAGGCCACCGGCATCCGCGACATCCCGAGCGGACCGCTGCTGCGCATCGGCCACGATCGCTTCTTGGATGGACTCAGCAAACTCGTCGACGTGGTGCAGCGCGCCAGCGGCGGCGACACGCGCCTGTTCATCCAGGTCATCGACTTTCTGGCGATCAAGCGTCGGCCCGACAAAGACGTGTTCTTGCAGCGCTTCTTGGTGATCACCGACGCACACCGGGCCGCGCTCGCGCAGCGCGGACACGCGGCACGCGACGACGCCTTGGTGCGCGCGCACCTCGCGACGCTCGACGACGACGCGCTGCGCGCAGTGTTGTCGCCGCGCGAGTTCAACGACTACGCCTTCGGCTACCGCGAGACGGTGAACGACACGCTGCTACCGCACATCGCTGACCTGCCGCGCGTGCTGCCCGAGCTGTTCGCGGCGGCGGCGGCGCGCGCGTTCAGCGCCGGGTTCGACGGCGTCGAGCTGCATTTCGCGCACGCCTACACGATGGCGTCGTTCCTCTCGCGCATGAACGTGCGCACCGACGGCTACGGCGGCAGTCCACGCGCGCGCGTGCGCCTGCCGCTCGAAGTGCTCGCCGCGGTGCGCGCGCGCGTCGGCGCAGACGCTTGCCTCGGCGCACGCATCCTCGGCGACGAGGTGATCGCCCGCGGCAGCCGCGTCGACGACGCCGCCCTCTACGGCGTCGAGCTGGCCAAGGCCGGCCTCGACTATCTGTCGATCTCGAAGGGCGGCAAGTTCGAGGACGCCAAGCAGCCCAACGTCGGCGAGGCGGTGTATCCGTACACGGGGCCGTCGGGTCACGAGTGCATGCCCACCGTGCGCAGCGACGCACGCGGCCCGTTCGCGCGCAACGTGCCGCTGGCGGCAACCATCCGCCAGGCCGTGCGCGACGCAGGCCTGACGACGCCGGTGGTGACCGCGGGCGGCATCTGTGACTTCGCGCAAGCCGAAGGCATCCTCGCCCGTGGCGATGCCGACATCGTGGCCGCGGCGCGGCAGTCGCTCGCCGACCCCGAGTGGTTCCTCAAGATCGAGGCGGGGCGGGGCGACGAGGTGCGGCGCTGCAAGTTCACCAACTACTGCGAAGGCCTCGACCAGAAGCACAAGCAGGTGACGTGTCAGCTATGGGACCGCCAGTTCACGCCCGGCTGCGCGATGAGCAAAGACGGCAAGCGTCGACTACTGGCCCCCTGAGCCGAGCTGATGAGTAGAGTGCGGCCCTGGCGCGCGCCTCTGCGCCTCCACGTGTCATGCGACTCGCCTCATCTCTCCTCGTCGTCGTCGTTCTCGTCAGCGTGACTCCGCGCCTCGCTGCGCAAGCCCAGGTGGCGGACACGCAGTTCTCGGCTCGACGCGGTCACTACACGCAGCCCTTCGATCTGGTCATCAGCACGGCCACGCCAGGCGCGACGATCCGTTACTCGCTGGACTGCACCGACCCGCGCATCGGGATCCTCGTCGCCGAAGGACCCAGTCCGCTCACGGTGCGCATCGACCCAACGAGCGGCAACGGGATTCTGCGGCCGATCACGCCGGCCGTCGTCGTGCGCGCGTTTGCCTACAAGACCGGGATGACGTCGAGCAACGTCGACACGCAGACCTACATCTTCGTCGACCGCGTGCGCACGCAGACGCGACCCAATGGGTTTCCCACGACGATGGCGTTCGACATGGACCCAGCGGTGGTGAATGCCGCCGCGTACTCGGCGCGCATTCGCAATGACCTCTTGGCGTTGCCGAGCATGTCCGTGGTCGCCAGCTATGCGCAGGTGTTCGGCACCAACGGCGTGCTACTGGCAAACAACAGCTCGATCGAGGTGCCAGGCTCGATCGAGGTGATGCACACGAGCGGCCGCCACGATCAGGTCGACTGCGGGCTGACGCCGCATTCGTGGATTCAAACCAAGCGCTCGCTGCGCGTGTACTTCCGCGCGCTGTACGGCAACGACAAGTGGCGGCACGATCTGTTCCGCGACGCCGCCGAAGGGCACGCCGTGGGCGTCACCAGCTTCGATGGCTTGGTGCTGCGCGCCGGCTTCAACGATGGCCTGCTCTACAACGAGCTGGCGCGCGCTGGGCGCTACTCGTTCGCGGTCGACGACCTCGGCCGCAGCTCGCAGCTGGCGATGACCGGATTCGGCCCGCGCGGCATCTTCGTGCACCTCTACCTCAACGGTCTCTACTGGGGGCTCTACAACCCCATCGAGCGCCCCGAGTCGGCGTACTGGGCGGACACGTTTGGCGGCGACAAGAGCGACTACTTCGCGCGCAATCACGGCGGCCCGGTGGACGGCGATCCGACTTGGTTCAACGGTCTGATCCAGGGCGCGAGCAACTCGGCCACGGTGGAGGCGCGCCTCGACGTGCCGAGCTTCGCCGACTACATCACGTACTGGACGTACTGCGGCGGTGGCGATTGGCCCAGCACGTCGGGTGGCAACAACAACTGGTACGCCGGCAACCGCAATCTGCCGGCGCGCGGCCGCGTGCGGTTCTTCGTGTGGGACTGCGAAGACTCTTGGATCAACCTGCCGGCGCGGCCTGGCGCGCCGCTCGACGGTGCTCGCATATGCATCGACCTGTTGGCCGGGGCGTTCGACATCTCGATCCTGTGGCGTGGCGCGCAGAACGTCGCCGACTTCCGTTTGGCGTTCGCCGACCGCGTCTACAAGCAATGCTACAACGACGGCGCGCTCAGCGAAGGCGCGGTGCGCGAGCGCTTCGATCGCATCGCGCGCGAGGTCGACCACGGCGCGGTCGGCGAGTCGGCACGCTGGGGTCGCTTCGATCCGCGGCGCGTCACCTGGACGCGCGACGCCGATTGGCTGCCGTACACCAACGCCATCCGCGCGATGTTCGTGGGCAACACGCCGCAGCTGGTGGCAGCGCTGCGCAACACGGCGGTGCCGGTGACGCACCCGCGGCTGTATCCTGCCCTGGAGGCGCCGCTGTTCGTGAGCGGCGCGCAGACGATCGCGGTGACGCAGGCGTGGGTCGCCGGTGCGCAACAGATCGGTCTCGTCCGCAGCGGCACGACCGGCACGATCTACTTCACGCTCAATCGTGGCGATCCGCGCGGCAGCAACGGGTTGCCGGTCGGCACCAACGGCGGCACCGGCGTGACCTTGCCGATCAGCACGAGCACGTTGCTCAAGGCGCGGACCTACGACGGCACCGAGTGGAGCGCGCTGCATGAACTCGACCTGCGCGTGCGCCTCGGCCTGCCGAGCGTCGAGATTCACGAGGTGCTCGCCGAGAACACCAGCGGTCTCAAAGACGAAGCGGGCGACCACGATGACTGGGTCGAGCTGCGCAACCGCGGCCTGCTCGACGTGCCGCTCGCCGGCTATCACCTGACCGACGATCCGGGGCAACCGACCAAGTGGACGTTCCCCGCGGGCGCCGTCGTGCCGGCGGGTGGCAGCGTCATCGTGTGGGCCGACAACGAGCCCGAGGGACCGCTGCACGCCAACTTCCGACTGAGTGGTCAAGGCGAGACCGTGCTCTTGCTGCAACCCGGCGGTGGCACGGTCGTCGATCAACTGACGTTCGGCGTGCAACGCGACGATGTGTCGATCGGCCGGCTGGAATGCGAGCCACAAGGGCTCGTGACCTTCCCGCGCCCCACGCCCATGCGACCGAACCGGCCCAACCCCAGCGGGCACATCAGCATCGAAGCGCAGGACCCGCTGGCCAATCCGTTGCACCTCGAAGGCAAGGGCGTGCCGACCCCGGGTGACACGTTGCGTTGGGAGATGGAAGGGCTGCTGCCGGGGTCGAGCGCGTATCTCGCGTTCGGCCTCGCGCCACTCGCCGTCGACCTGCCGGGCCTCGGCACGATCCTGGTGGACCCGCTGGTGGTGCTGAGTGTGACGGTCGACGCCGGCGGCGAAGCGCGCTTCAAGCTGGACTTGCCGGACCACAAGTCAGTGCGTGGTTTGGTGTCGTTCGCGCAGGGCGTGGCGGTGGTGAACGGCGCGGTGCGGCTCAGCAACGGGGTCTACTCGCGCGTGAGCCACTGAGCCGCGGTTCGCGCCGTGGCCTACCGCCGCCCGCCTAGCGTCGTTTCGATCGCGTTGCTCATCACCAACTTGGTCGGCGTCGCAGTGCCGAAGTCGACCACGCTCACTTGCGTGCCGAGCTGCGCGCCGATCAACCCGACGTTGTCAGGATAGAGCACCGTCAGCCGCGCGCGGCCCAACCCGTCGAGCGCGAGCGGGACATCCACGGCGATTGGGAACACATCGAGCGTGCACGTGCCCATGCCGAGGAACCCCAGCGCGATCGGCGTCGAGCGCGTGCCGACGAGCAGCACGCCCGGCACGTTGCCCACCGCGTGCTGCACGCCGTAGTCGACGCTCTGCGCGATCTCGGGCACGCCGACCGCGCGGTGGTCGGGCACGGCGTTGCCAGTGCCGGGGCAGCCCGTGCCGTAGCTCACGAACGTGCCCGGCGTGTAGAGCCAGTACTCGGCGACCACCGTCTCGTCGCTGTTCAGCGTGACGTTCACCGTGAGGTTGGTGTTGATCAGGTTGCCGCGCACCCAGCGGTGGAACTGATTACCGCTGGCAGCCGCGGGCGCGGTGAGCGTCACCGTCTCGCCGTGGCGGTAGTACCGGGTGAAGGTCATCGTCCCGTTCTGCGCGCCGTTGATGTCGGCGGGGCTCATCGTGATCGACACGCCATTGCTCGGGTTCGTCGACTGCACCGTCAGCGCGCGCCGCACGAGGTAGCGCGCCTCGGCGACGTCGTCGAGCGTGCCGCAGTCGTCGACCGCCAGCGTCAACTGCCCGATCGGTTGCAGCACGAAAGACCCGGTCGGCGTCGACTGGTGCGCCCAGCGTTCGAACGCGTACGTCGCACCGCCGCTGCTGTGCGTGGCCGGCGCGGTCAGCGCGAAACCCTGCCGCGGCGTGTAGGTGCGCGTGAAGTTGGTGCTGCCGTCCTTCAGGCTGTTGCGGTCGGTGACGTCGACCGTGATCGGCACGCCGAGCACGCCAGTCGAGTTGATCGCCACGTTGACCCACGTCGGTTCGTAGTCGTCGCGTCCGAACCACGCGTAGCGCGACGTCGACGCCGTCGACGATGTCATCGTGTGCCCGGTACCCACGAACGTGCGCTGGTCGAGCCAGTTGCGCTGCACGTCGTAGTAGTCGCCCCAGCTGTTGCTGTCGGGCCCTGCCGAGCCGCTGCCCATGCTGGTGAACGTGAAGCCTGTGCCCCACGGCTGATAGCTGTCGACGATGGTCGCGCTGGTATGCACGTAGGCGGTCGCCGAGCCGATCGCCACCACGATGCCGACGTCGCCCTGGCTGTTCGCATCGGCGGCGCCATGCGCGAAGCACAGCGTGTTGCTCCACACGTCGTCCTCGATGATCAGCGTGCGGTCGGAGGTGCGGAAGCGCGCGATGCGCAGGTATGGATTGGGCCGGCCAGCCTGCGCGTTGCTGCTCCACAGGAAGCCGATCTCGGACGACTGCCCCCAGGCGCCGCGGATGCGGCCGTTGGCGTTGCCCAGCCAGTCGCGGCCGTCGGGGCCGACGCACGATGAAGTCGTCGACGTGAACGACGCGATGCCGCGGTCGACGAACGACACGCCGCCCGCATCCCACTTCCAGATGCGCATGGTCGTCGTGTTGATGGTGTCGCCCCAGAACATCGCGCTGCCATCGCCGCCGTTGGCGAGGCGCCACGAGCCGCCGCCGCCGTTGTTGGCGCCGTCGCCGCGGAACGAGCTGAAGGTCACCGCGGTGCCCGCCTGCATGTCGGCCAGCTCCATGCGTACGCACAGTGCCGAGATGAACGTGTTGGTGCCGTTGGCGTTGCGCCGGAACACGTTCGTCGTCCAGTAGAACCAGGTGTCGTCGCTCGACACGTCGGGGAAGTCGAACCAGTGCCCGGTCGGGAAGCCGAACTCGGTCGGGTCGAACACGTAGCGCGTCCAGTCGTTGGCGACTGCGCTGCGGGCGCGATCGCGCCCGTACGCCACCGCAACCCGGATCGAGCCCACGCCGGTCGTCGCGCTGAACGAGTTCTGCATGTACCAGACGACGAGGTCGTGCGAGCGCACGTACTCGGTGCGCTGGTCACAGCAGTAGCCGCCGTCGACCGCGGGGAAGAACGTGTAGGGGCTGACGTAGCTGAACGTCTGCCCCGAGTCCTTCGACAGCGCCGCATACCAGTTGCCGGTCTGCCACACCGTGTCGCGCACGATGGCGCAGGAAGGCTCGACCGACGAGTTATTCGACGTGTTCGCGCCGGTCGGCCGGCAGATGCGGTTCGTGAAGTAGCGGAAGTTGCCCGCGAGCGGGGTGAACTCGGTGGCGTCAGCCGAGGGCGGCGTTGCCGGCTGCGCGATGGCGTGCTCGGGCCCGACCGGGATGACGCGGTCGGGATGGCGGTGGTCCGGGTCGGAGACCGACCGTGGCGGCGCCGGCACCGCCGGTGCGACCGACGCCAGCGCGGCCGGCTCGGGGGCCATCACGCCGGAGAGACCCGGCGCGGCGCGAACGACATCGCGCTGGGCGGCAAGGGAGGCGAGAAGAACGAGCGGGGCGAACGCGCGGGTAATGCGAGTCGACATGGGTGAGAGATTCAGGACTGGGGTACTAGTTTGCCCCAGAATGCGCGGGCTGTAGAAACCGCACAGGCATCGCACGCGGTCGCGAGGTGCAGATCGACCAACTCCAACGCGCGTCCCGCGAAGGCTCCCGGCATCTCCGCTAGGGGAACGCGCGGTGGCATCGATGCCCGGGCTGCGGACGCGCAAGACGTGCGGCAGCCGGCAATCATCAGCCACGGGCCGCGAAATCGAGCCCGCGCGTAACGTCCGCCCTGCACCACGCGTAGTTCCGACGATGAATCACCACTGCCTTCGCGTCCTCAGTCTCTCCGCGCTACTCGCGATCGCCCCACGCAGCCAAGAGGGCCTCGCCCAGCTCCTGCCCGCCGACGCCAAGTTCGTCTGCTACATCGACCTGCAGGCGGCGATCGACCTGGTTGGTCGCGACATGTTGCAGGCGGCGATCGCCAGCAAGGTGGGCGAACAGACGGAGGTGCGGCTGCGACGCGACTGGAGTGAGCGCGTGGCGAAGGAGTGGGGCATCGACCCCATGCGCGACTTGCAAGGGGTGTTGATCTACGGCAACGAGTTGGGACGCCAGGACCCAGCCGTGACGTTGCTCGCCAGCGCGAACATCGACGGCGCGCTCGACAAGCTGCGGGAGATGGGCGTGCTCGAAGGCGAGCCACACGACGGCGGCAGCATCGATCGCATCTCGGCTGGCAAGATGCTGTCCGCGTTCGGGATCGATGACGCCGAGATCGAAGGTGAAGGCTACATCCACGTGCGCAAGCTGAGCGGCCGCGGCCCGCAGCGCGCGATCACGTTCGACAAGTCGGCGAGCAAGCTGATGCAGAAGGCCACCGGGGCTCGCGGCGCCCCCGAAGCGCTGGCGCTCTCGCCGCGTCCGGGTTGCATCGTCTACCTCGAGGTTGCCGACGCGCTGCGCGATGTCATGGGTGAGACGCCGGCTTCGCGCATGGCCAACAAGGCCAAGCATCTGGCCGTGCAGGTGAGCCACGCTGACGGCGAGCTTCAGGTTGCGGCCACGGTCGAAGCCGAGAGTCAGAAGGACGCGCGCCAGATCGCGGCGCTAGTCAACGGGCTCAAGGCGCTGCTGTCGCTGATGGAACACGATGCAGACGTGCCCGAGGCGGTGATCGAGGCGTTGAGCGAAGCGCAAGCCGAGACCGAGGGCAGCAAGGTGACGCTGCAGTTCAAGCTGCCGCGCAGCATCCTCGATCAGGCGCTCGAAGCGGTCCGCGCCGAAGTGCGGAGCGACGACGACCACGACGATGAAGCCAAAGAAGAGCGCACGAAGCAACCGAAGCCCGGCGCGCGCAGCAAGCGCGCGATCCGCTGAGGACTCGGTTCACCAGTCGCCGTGACCTCGCACACGCTCAGCTCCGACGCCGACCTCGCCCGCGCCGCGCGCGCCGGAGCGCGCGAGGCGTTCGACGCGTTGGTCGAGCGCCACGCCACGCGGCTACATCGGTTTCTGCGGATGCGCACTGCGTCGCCAGCCGATGTTGATGACCTGCTGCAGGACACGTTCTTGCTGTGCTGGCAGAAGCTCGCGCTCTACGACGCGGCGCGACCGTTCACGCAGTGGCTGTTCAAGTTGGCCGCGAACCTGGCGGTCACGCGGGCGCGCGGGCTCCGCCGCATGGATGACACCGAGCTGGACACCTTGCCAGGCGGCGCCGATCCGGCCGAAGTGATCGCCGCGCTCGATGCGCGCGGCAACTTGTGGGACACCGTGCACCGCGCGTTGCCGCCGCAGGCACGCACGGCGTTGTGGCTGTTCTACGGCGAAGACCAGTCGACCGCGGCGGTCGCCGAGATCCTGGGCAAGAGCGAGGGTGCGGTGCGTATCTTGCTGTTTCGCGCGCGGGCCGGCCTGCAAGCCGCGCTCGCGAGTCGGGCACCGATGGTCAAGACCTCATGAACGCTCACCCTGACGATCGCGACCGATTCGACCTCGAAGCACGCCTGCGCGCTGACGCCGCGACGTGGGGCCAGGAAGTTGCGCCAGAGTTGCGAGCGCGCTTGCGCACGGTCATCCCGGGGCGTCGCCGACTCCTGCCGTGGGTCGCCGCGGCGCTCGCGCTGGTCGGCACGACGCTCACGCTTGTATGGCCACGCCCACAAACGCCAGCACCCATGACGCCACGCATCGACGTGGCGCAACTCGAGGCGATGGCCTTGGCGCCGCTGAAGCAGGAACTGGCCTTCGTGATGCAGGATGGTCGCGCCGTCGCGCGCGGCGTGTTCCGTGGCCTTTGGCCGATCGCGGGCCAGTAACCCCGACCGTCAGCACGCGCTCACGCGCGCTCTTCCAACTCCACCCAACGCGCCATGAGCGTGTCGAGGGACTTCGCCGCGGCTTGGCGCGCCTTGGCCACGGCTTGCGGGTCGGAGCCGATCGTCGTGTAGAGCTCAGGGTCGACGAGCTTCTTGTCGAGGTCCGTGATCTCGGCTTCGGCGGCGGCGACCTTCTTCTGCAGCGCCTCCAACTCACGGCGCTCGTAGGTCGACAGGCGCTTCTTGGCCGCGGGTGGCGCGACCGACGCAGGCACCTCCGCCCTCTTCTCTCTGGCCTTGTCCTTGGTCGCCGACGCGTCAGCGCCGCGGATCGTGCCGCCGCGCGCCAGGAACGAACTCAGGTCACCCTCGTGGATCACGCTACGCCCGCTGCCGTCGAGGTACAGGATGCGCGTGGCGACGCGATCCAAGAAGTAACGGTCGTGGCTCACGATCAGCGCGGCACCGGGGAACGCATTCAACGCTTCTTCGAGCACGCGCAGCGTGTTGAGGTCGAGGTCGTTGGTCGGCTCGTCGAGCACCAGCACGTTGCCGCCTTGCGACAGCAGCTTGGCCAACAACACTCGATGGCGCTCGCCGCCCGACAGAGCCTGCACGCGCGTCTGTTTGCGCACGCCGGTGAAGCCGAATTGATCGAGGAAGGTCTCGATGCGCAGCATGCGACCATCGACGGCGACGTGGTCGAAGCCGCGGCCAACCTCTTCGACCACCGTATTGGTCTCGGTGAGATCGCTGCGCGTCTGATCGATCTGCGCAAAGCGCACGGTCGGGCCGATGGTGACGCTGCCGGCGTCGGGGGCGAGCGCGCCGGTGGCAACCCGCAGGATCGTGGTCTTGCCGGCACCGTTCGGACCCACGATGCCGAGACGTTCACCGGGCCCCAACTCGACATCCACGCTGCGCAGCACGACGCGGTCGCCGTACTGCTTGCGCACGCCCTGCAAGCGCAGCACGCGATCGCCGAGGCGATGCGGGCATGGGATGGTGAACTCGATGCCCTCGTCCGGGTTCTCGCGCGCGTTCGCCACAAGTTGGTGGTAGCTCGCGATGCGCGCCTTGGGCTTGGTCGTGCGCGCCGGCGGCCCGCGGCGCATCCACTCGGTCTCGCGCCGTAGCTGATTGACGCGCACGCTCTCGCCGCGTTCCTCGATCGCGAGACGATCGGCGCGCTGCGCCAAGAAGTCTTGGTACGCGCCGTCGTAGTTGTGCAGCACGCCGCGATCGATCTCGATGATGCGCTGCACGACGCGGTCGAGGAAGTAGCGGTCGTGGGTGACCAACACCAGCGTGGCGCGGCTGCCCTGTAGGCGGTCCTCGAGCCAATCGCTGGCGAGCGCGTCGAGGTGATTGGTCGGCTCGTCGAGCAGCAAGATGTCGGGCGCGTCGAGCAACAGCCGCGCGAGCGCGACGCGACGCTTCTCGCCGCCCGACATCGGGCCGCAGATCGCGTCGGGGTCGAGCAGCCCCAGCGCCGCGATCATCGCTTCCACTTGGTGCTCGCGGTCGTGCCCGCCGAGCGCGTCGAGCTTGGTGTCGAGTTCGGCCTGGCGGCGCAGCATGCGCTCGATCTCCACCGCGCCGGTCATCGTCGCCAGCGCCTCGTGCACCTGGTCGAGTTCGTCCTTCACCGCCTGCCAGGTCGCGAGCCCGGCGCGCACCGCGTCGCGTACCGTCAGCGAGCCATCGAGCTCGGGTTCCTGCGCCAGGTAGCCGATGCGCGCGTCGCGCTTGATCGTGCGGCGACCGTCGTCGGGCGCTTCGACGCCAGCCAAGATGCGCAGCAGCGTCGACTTACCCGAGCCGTTGTCGCCCACGATGGCCACCCGTTCGCCCGGCTCGACGTGCAGACTGACGCCGCGGAGCAGCTTGCGGTCGAGCACCTGTTTGTCGATGCCGTCGACGCTGAGAATGGCCATGTGCGCACTGTGGCCGACAACCCGTCGCGATGGAACGCGCGAGTTGTGTTGCAGCGCGGCAACAAACGGGCAGGCGCGTCCTTCGCCAGGCCGCTATTGGATGGTGCGATGGAACCAGTGCCTGGCGTTCTGGTGGAGGCTGCCGACGACGAACCGCGCGTCAGGCGGTTCGTGTGGTGCTTCCTGGGCGCGTTCGTGCTCGCGTACGTGACGCTCTACAACCTGCCGTTCCCGCTCGCCCACGTGCCTGGCCAGGCGAAGGGGGACTGGCTGCAGTGGCTGCCGGCGGCGACCAAGGCCTGGACCGAGTGGGAACACGCCGCGACGCACTGGTTCGGCGCCAACTTGCTGGGGCTGGCCGACGTCAAGCCGATCGAGCAGACGGGCAGCGGCGACACGCTCTACGACTACGTGAGCGCGGCGACGAAGGCCGCGATCGCTGGCCTGCTCGCCGTCGTGTGGTGCGCGCTCGATCGACGGGGCAGAAGCCAACCGACGGCGCACGCCTTGGTGCGCATCTATGCGCGCTATGCGTTGGCGGCCACCATGCTCGGCTACGGCTTTCACAAGGTGTTCCCGCTGCAGTTCGGCGCGCTCGACGACGAACGATTGTTCAGCACCTATGGCAACTCGTCGCCGATGTTCCTGGTGTGGACGTTCATGGCGGCGTCGCCGGCGTACACCATCTTTGGCGGCGCGATGGAGGCACTCGGCGGCGCGCTGCTGTTCTTTCGGCGCACGACCACGCTCGGCGCGTTGGTGTCAGTCGGAGTGATGACCAACGTGGCGATGCTCAACTACTGCTACGACGTGCCGGTGAAGCTGTACTCGACGCACCTGCTGGCGATGGCAGTCTTCCTGCTCGCCAAGGACGTGCCGCGCCTGGTGCGAGTTCTGTTGCTCAATCGCGCAACCACGCCCGCCGTGCTGCGCCGACGCATGCCGGTGGTTCTGCTCGTGGTGGTGCTGGCGTGCAAGGCGACCGTCGTCGGCTACCTCACGTGGAGTGCGTTCTCGTCGAGCCAGAAGATGTGGCAGCAGACGCGCGACCCTGGTCAGCGCAAGCCGTTGCAAGGGATCTGGGAGGTGACGGAGTTCACGCACGAGTTGTCGCCGGCGCCCGCGGACGCCAGCGTGCGTGCCTGGCAGCGCCTCACGTTCAGTCGGTGGGACTTTGCTCAGGTGACACGCAAGGACGACAGCAAGCAGTACTGGCGCACGGCGGTCGATGCCGCGGCGAAGCAGGTGACTCTGAGCCAAGCTGGCGGCCAGGCGGCGACGCCGATCGTCTTGACGTACGAGGAGAAGGCAGAAGACGCCGCGGGCGCGCCGCCAGACGCGACGCCAGGCGCGGCCGCCAGCGGCAGCCCGAAGCCAACAACCCACCGCGAGCTTCGACTTCAGGGCGAACTCGACGGCGCCAAGCTGAGCGTGACGCTCCGGCTGCGCGAGCCGAACTCCTTCCCGATTCACGCGCGCGGGTTCCGCTGGGTGCAGTCGTACCCGTTCAACTCGAACCAATAGGGCAGGCGCGAACGGCGAGTCCTGCCGTCCTGCCGCTCGGTGTTCGCCTCGCGGGCGCGCGGACGCCACAATCTCGCCCGCCATGCGTTCGACCATTCGCCTCGTCTTCTCCCTCGCGCTCGCGGCGTTGCCGTTGCGCGCGCAAACCCAGGCATCAGTCGACGACCTCACGGCGTTGCGCGAGGCAGCGTTCGCCCGCGTCGAGGCGCGCGCCGAGTCGCTCTACGCGCTGAGCAATCGCATCTGGCGCTTCGCCGAGACCAGCCTCACCGAGAGCAAGTCATCGAAAGCGCTCGCCGACTTCTTGGAGCAGGCGGGGTTCGCCGTGGAACGCGGCGTCGCCGGCATTCCGACCGCCTTCGTGGCGCGCTGGGGTAAGGGCTCGCCGGTGATCGGCATCCTCGCCGAGTTCGACGCGCTGCCCGGGATCAGCAACGACGCGGTGCCCGAACGCGCGGCGCTGGTGCGCGGCGGGGCGGGGCACGGCTGCGGCCACAACCTGTTCGCCGCGGGGTCGGCGGGCGCCGCGATCGCCGCGCGCGAAGTGCTCGAGGCGCGCGGCCTTCCCGGCACGCTCGTGCTGTTCGGTTGTCCCGCCGAGGAGACCGTGATCGGCAAGGTGTACATGGCGAAGGCCGGCGTGTTCGACGGCGTCGACGCGTGTCTCGATTGGCATCCTGGCGACAAGACGGGCGCCGACTACGAGGGCACGCGCGCGCTCAACAACTTCGTGGTGCGCTTTCACGGCAAGACCGCGCACGGCGCCGGCGACCCGTGGAACGGCCGCAGCGCGCTCGACGCGGTGGAGCTGATGAACCACGCGGTGAACATGCTGCGCGAACACGTCAAGCCGTCGACGCGCATGCACTACGTGATCTCCGACGGCGGCGGCGCCCCCAACGTGGTGCCGGCCGAGGCCGCGGTGTGGTACTACGTGCGCGACCTCGAACGCGACGGCGTGGAGGCGACGTATGCGCGCGTGCTCAAGTGCGCCGAGGGCGCGGCGATCGCGACCGAAACCACGTGGGACGTCGAGCTGACCACGGGGGTGCATTCGTACCTGTTGAACCGCACGCTCACCGAGTTGTTGGATCGCAATCTACGCGCCGCCGGCACGCCGGCGTGGACCGACGGCGAGCAGGACTTCGCCAAGAAGCTGCAGCGCGCGACCGGCAAGGTCGAGAAGGGCTTGTTCGTCGGCGCCGGCGAGCTGCCCGCCACGCCGCAGCCAGCGCCCGGCGGCTCGACCGACGCCGCCGAGGTGAGCCGCCTCACGCCCACCGGCAAGCTGCGCGTGGCGTGCGCGCCGATCGACACGCCGTGGCACGCGTGGCCGGTGGTGGCGTGCGCTGGCACGACGATCGGGCACAAGTGCGTGCGCACCGCGGCGCGGACCTTGGCTGCCGCGGCGTTGGAGTTGTTCGTGACGCCCGAGGTCGTGGCGGCCGCGCGGGCCGAGTTCGGCAAGGCGACCGAAGGGAAGCCGTATCAGTGCCCGATCCCAGCGGATCAGAAGCCGCCCGTGCGATGAGGACGAATGTGTCAGACACATTCGTCCTGGTCGGCTTGCGCCTGCAACGCGTGCAGGACACCCATCGCGTGGTTCGCTCGCTCGACGGGGACGAAGATGTGGTCGTGATGGACAGCCGCAACCACGTTGCAGCTGATGCCCGCATCGCTCAACGCCGCGCTGAACGCGGCGGTGAAGCCGACCGCGTGCAGATCGGAGTCGACGCTCAGCGTGATCCACGCCGCGCGAAACAAGATGGTCCAGCCGGCGCGCGCGGCGTCGGCCTCGCGCGCGATGACGGTGAGGCCCTCGGCTTCGCGAAACGTGGCCAGCGTCGGCACGGCACGCAGGTCGGTGTCGGGCGCGACGGACGCGAACACGTAGACTCCTTCGTTCAACACGGGCTGCATGCAGCGCAGGAGCAAGTCGAGGTCACGCACGGCGTTGGTGACAGGCTACCCGGTCACCGCTGCGAGTCGGCCCTTCGCACGTTCCCGAGTCGCTTAGTCGATGCGCTCGAACTCCAAGTAGTCGCCGGGCCCCTGCAGCACGCGCAGCGTCGTCGTCGTCACCTCGATGGTGCGCACCTCCACGAGCGCATCGCCGTCGAGCACCGGAGAGTCGCCGGGCGGCACGCGCACGCCAAGGCAACTCGTGGTCCGCAGGCGCGACCCGACCAAGGTGTACTCGCGCACGCTCGCCTGGATCGAGGGCTTACCCGACCCCCGGGTTTCGTCGTGAATCTGGATCGACAGATACCGCTCCCCCACCATCAAGTAGCCGCGCACACCCTCGCGCACGACCTGATTGTCACGCGCCGCTGAACGTAGGCGATAGGTGCCGGCGATCGGGCTCGGCGCCGTGAAGCGCTGCCACAGATCCTTGCGCTCGATCGCCGTCATGGGCACGTCGGGGATCTGCGGCAGGGGTTTGGCGCCCTCGGGCGGCTTGGGGTGCGACGGATCCTGACTCGCCAAGCACACCAGAGCGAACGCGAACACCGTGGCCAGCAACTTCATGACGCGTAGGTACGCGGGCCAGGCGCGCCGGTCAACGCCAGCGTCGCCGACCGGCCCGGTGCCAGGTGTCCCGGCAATTTGCGATGCAAACTGCCGGAATAGCCGGCAGCCGGTCAGTTGGCGGTCAACGTGGCTGCGCGCGCAGTGCGCGCACCTCGGTGGCGGTCAGGCGGCGCACGGCACCCTCGGCGAGATCGCCGAGCGTGAGGCTGCCGATCGCGACGCGGTGCAATCGCACCACAGTGCGGCCGCACGCCTGCGCCATGCGGCGAATCTGGCGGTTCTTGCCCTCGCGCAAAGTGAGGCGCACGGACGTGGCGTCGCCGCGGCGCGGCAAGGCCACGTCGACCGGTTGCAGCGCCGTGCCATCGGGCAGCACCAAGCCTTGGCGGAAGCGCGCGACGTCTTGGTCGGTCAGCGGCGCATCGAGGGTCACCTCGTAGACCTTCGCCAACTCGCCAGCCGGACCGGTGATCTTTTCGCCGAGCTGGGTGTCGTTGGTGAGCAACAGCAAGCCGCTGCTGTCGAGGTCGAGCCGACCCACCGGCGACACCCACGGCGTGCCGGTCGGCAACAGGTCGTACACCGTGCGGCGTTTGCGTTCATCGGCACGGGTGGTGACGACACCCACCGGCTTGTGCATCGCGAGATACACCCGCTGCTGCCGCGTGACCACGCGTCCATCCAGCGTGATGCCGCGATCCGGATCGACCCACCGCTCGGGGTCGCGCGTGATCCTGCCATCGACCGCCACCCGCCCCGCGGCGATCGCAGCCGCCGCCTGCGTGCGCGACAACACGCCGAGTTTGCTGAGTGCGCGCGCCAGCGTGACCCGTACCGGTGTGTCCGACACCTTCGTCCTGTTCACATCCGGAACACCGGCGCACGGTAGTCCGGAATCGGGGCGTTCAGCGTCGCGCTCAAGGCCAGGCCGAGCACATCGCGCGTTTTGCGCGGGTCGATGATGCCGTCGTCCCACAGGCGCGCGGTCGAGTAGTACGGGTTGCCCTCGCGCTCGTACTTGTCGAGGATCGGGGCGCGGATCTCCTGCTCGTCCTTCGCCGACAGCGTCTGGCCTTTGGCTTCGAGCTGTTCTTTCTTGACCGTCACCAGCACGCCCGCCGCCTGCTCGCCGCCCATCACCGAGATGCGCGCGTTCGGCCACATGAACAAGAAGCGCGGCTGATAGGCGCGGCCGCACATGCCGTAGTTGCCGGCGCCGAACGAGCCGCCGATGATCACCGTCAACTTCGGCACCTGCGCGGTCGCGACGGCTTGCACCATCTTGGCGCCGTCCTTGGCGATGCCGCCGTTCTCGTACTTCCTGCCCACCATGAAGCCAGTGATGTTCTGCAAGAACAGCAGCGGCACTTTGCGCTGCGCGCACAGCTCGACGAAGTGCGCGCCCTTCTGCGCACTCTCCGAAAAGAGAATGCCGTTGTTGGCGAGGATCCCCACCGGCATGCCATGAATGTGCGCAAAGCCCGTCACCAGCGTGTTGCCGTAGCGCGCCTTGAACTCGTGCAACCGGCTGCCATCCACCACGCGCGCGATCACTTCGCGCACGTCGTACGGCGTGCGACTGTCCGGCGGCAACACACCGAGGATCTCCTCGGGGTCGTAGACGGGATCTTCGAGCGTCGCCAGCGCGAGCTGTTCCGGCTTGCGCGTATTGAGGTGCCGAATGATCTCGCGACACATCGAAAGCGCGTGCTCTTCGTCCTCGGCGAAGTGATCTGCCACGCCCGATACCCGCGTGTGCACGTCGGCGCCGCCGAGGTCTTCGGCGGTCACGATCTCGCCGGTTGCCGCGCGCACCAGCGGCGGCCCGCCCAAGAAGATCGTGCCGTTGCCCTTCACGATGATGCTCTCGTCGCTCATCGCCGGCACATACGCGCCACCCGCCGTGCACGACCCGAGCACCACCGCAACCTGCATGATGCCAGCAGCCGACATCTGCGCTTGGTTGTAGAAGATGCGGCCAAAGTGATCGCGGTCGGGGAACACCTCGGCCTGCAGCGGCAGGAACGCGCCGCCGGAGTCGACTAGGTAGATGCACGGCAAGCGGTTCTCGAGCGCGATCTCCTGCGCGCGCACGTGCTTCTTGACCGTCATCGGGAAGTACGTGCCACCCTTCACCGTGGCGTCGTTGGCCACGATCATCACCTCGCGCCCCTCCACCACGCCGACGCCAGTCACGATCCCCGCCGCCGGCGCGTCGTCGTCGTACATCCCGTTCGCCGCCAGCGGCGACAGTTCGAGGAACGCGGTGCCCGGGTCGACGATGCGGTCGATGCGCTCGCGCGGCAGCAGCTTGCCGCGCTTCTTGTGGCGCGCAATCGATTCGGCGCCGCCGGCAGCCTTCACCTTGTCGAACGCCGCCTGCGCCTGCGCGATGAGTTTCAGGTGATGCTCGCGGTTGCGCTGAAACTCGGGTGAGCTGGTCTGGATACGGGTTTGCAGGGCCTCGGACATGCAGGGCGAAGGGTAAGCGACGGCGCCGCTACGGCACCAACGATCAGGCGTCGACTGTCCAGTAGTTGCACACCGCGGCCACCGAGGACGAGCGAAACGCCATTGCCGCCACGGCGCCGGCGTCGAGCATCTCATGCCGAGCGAGGGTCAGTTCTTGTTGCGTCGACCGACCTTCCGACGCGGGCCACCGACCCTTGAGTTTGGCAGCGCGGTCACCCGATACGCCTTGTTGGCGATCGGCAGTGGAACGGTGAGGAAGCCCCCCATCCCAACGTGGCTCGTGCGTACCCATCGCGGCCTTTTGCTGCGACCGGCGGTTGCATGTCGCCGCAGTGCGGACCAAGAGTGCGCAGGGCCGCTGCGCGCCTTGGTTCTGGGGTTTGTCGCCCTCCTGGCCGTGGCGCAGAGCTGCACGCCGTTGCCCCCCGCAGCTTCGCCCCCGATCGCGACGGTGCCGGCTCCCAGCGTCGCGACCTCACTCGTCCTGGTTCTGCCACCGGCGGAGCCGCCGCCCCCCGCGCCCATGACCGAGCCGGCGTCCATGGCGACCGCGACCGAGTCGACGCCCGACGCCGTCGCTGATCGCCCGGCAGAACAACGTGGGGACATCCAGGGTCGGCTCGTGCCGATGTCCTCCGAGCAACCTTTGGCGGCAAGCATCCCGCGCGCCGTGTTCGCGCGGCCTCGCCACGGCAAGCACCCCGACACGACGACGAGCCTGACCTGGCGGCGGGTCGACGGGGCATTCTCGCCAACGGTCCTGGTCGTGTGCGTGGGGCAGTCGGTCCACATCGTCAACGAGGAAGAGGTCTGCCACGGATTCTTCTCGTCGTCTGCGCCGAACGCCTTCGACCTCGGCCTCGTCAAGCCCGGCGCCTCCAGCACGCTGTGCTTGACGCAACCCGGCACCGTGCACGTCTACTGCTCCCTGCACGCTGGCAGGCAGGCGACCATTCTCGTCGTTCCGTCACCCTACTTCGGCGTGGTCGACCCGGCCGGCGAGTTCGAGATCAAGGAGCTACCGCCCGACGAGTATGTGCTGGAGACCGCGGGCGAGGATCTTGGCGCCCAACCCCAGCACGTGAGGGTCCGTGGTGGTGGCGCAGAGCTTGTAGAGATTCCGTGGATGCTCCGTGGACAGCCCGCGCGTGACTAGCCGGCTGAACGACCGCGTCGGGCGCGCCCACAGCCACTTGATCTGGCTCGCCTCGCTCGCCGGTCGGGCCGGTGCTGGGTTGGCCCGCGCCGTGCGAGGCAGCTATCGGCAGTCAGCGGTCCGCACGTCGCTCGCGACCCGCGTGCTGCTGGTCTTGGTCTCGATCGCGGCTGCATCGACGACCATCGCCGGTCTCCTGCAGGACAACTCGCTCACCGCCGACCTGCAGCGGGCGGCCAAGGCGCGTCTCGAAGGCGCCGCCGCGATGGCGGGGCAGCTCGCCGACCAGTACCTCGCCGCCCAGGTCGAGCGTTGCCGGGCGATCTCGTCGACCCCGCAGTTCCTCGCCAACGTCGAGGCCCGCCACGTCCCGACGCTCTTGCACTTCGCGAGCGAGCTGGCCACCACGCACGGCGCTGCGGCCGTGCTGTTCCTCGACGCGGGCCAGAACGTCCTGGCAGGTGCGGGCGACGAAGGGCTGCGCCGGCGACTCCTCAGGCACCTCGACCACTCGAGCGCGGCGCGGCCTGAAGGCGCGCGAGGCGCCGCGACGGTATGCACATTCCTCGGCTACGACGGCGGCGTGTACTCGGCCGCGGGCGTGCCGTTGCGCGACGACGGCCGCACCCTCGGCAGCCTCATCGCGCTGACTGCGCTCGGCGAACGACAGCTCGCGGCGTGGTCGGGACTCTGTCGCAATCGGGTCTGGATCGGCGCCAGCGGCAGCGACCCGTCGCTTCTGGTGCGTTCGATCGACGACCTCGAGCTGCGCGTCTGCATCACCGTCGATGCGGAGCGCGAGGCGCTGGCAAACTCGCGCTGGAACCTGCTGACTGGCGGTCTGGCCGGGCTCGCGCTCGCATCGGCCGTGAGCATCTTCTTGGCCCGAAGTCTGGTGCGGCCGATCTGCGCCATTGGGGTCGCGACCGAGCGGATCCGCGCCGGCGACCTCGGCTTCCGACTCGACGACCAGCGCCGCGACGAGGTCGGCGACGTGGCGCGCGCGTTCAATCTGATGCTCGATAGTCTGCGCCACAACATCGACCATCGCGTGCGCGCCGAGAACCAGGTCAGCCACCAGTCGCGCCACGACAGTCTGACGGGCCTGGGCAACCGACGATCGCTCAAGGACCGGCTGGCCTCGACGCTCGATGCCTCGAGAGTGCGGGAGTCGCGCGTCGGCGTGATCTTCCTCGATGTCGACCGGTTCAAGGACGTCAACGATGCGCTCGGGCACACCGCCGGAGACGAGCTACTCGTCGAAGTCGCCAAGCGCCTGCGCACCTGCGTCGCCACCGGCGCAGTCGGCGCGGATGGGCAAGACCAGGTGTTCGTGGCCCGCATGGGAGGCGACGAGTTCACCATCGTGCTTTGCGATGTCCGAGACCGCCAAGAGATCGAAGCCGTGGCCGACCGCATCCTGGCGGCGCTCGCCGTTCCATACTCGCTGCGCGGCCGCGAACTGGTGCTGACCGCCAGTCTCGGCATCGCCGTCTGGCCAGACGACGCCGACGACGTCGAAGCGCTGCTCTGCGAGTCCGACATGGCCATGCACCAGGCCAAGAATCACGGCGGCGGCGGCTACGAGTTCTACTCCGACTCGATGCAGGAGGTGGTCGCGCGGCGGCTCGCGCTCGACAACGGGCTGCGCCACGCGCTGGAGAACAACGAGTTCGAGCTGTTCTACCAGCCGAAGGTGGATCTAGGGACCAACCAGATCACCGGGATGGAAGCGCTGCTGCGCTGGCGCCACCCCGCGTACGGCATGGTCGGCCCGGACGAGTTCATCCCGCGCCTCGAGGAAACCGGCGCCATCGTCCCGATCGGGGCGTGGGTCCTGCGCACGGCGATGCAGCAAGCCGTCGAGTGGCAGTGCGACCGAAGCGCGCCCGTGGGGATCGCCGTCAACGTCTCCGTACGACAGATCGAGCAGGGCGACGACTTCGTCAACGAGGTCACGGCGCTCCTCGGTGCCACGGGGCTCGACCCACGACTGCTCGACTTGGAGATCACCGAAGGCGTCCTGCTCGAAGACCCCGAGGCCGCCATCGTGGTGCTCGAGAAGCTGCGCCAGCTCGGGATCGGTTTGTCGCTCGACGACTTCGGCACTGGCTACTCGTCGCTGAGCCAACTCCGTCAGCTGCCGTTCGACACGCTGAAGCTCGACCGCTCGTTCATCTGCGGCGCCGACTCGGATCCAGACGCGGCGGCGTTGGTCGGATCCATCATCGCCATGGCGAAGGTCGTCGAGCTGCGCGTGGTGGTCGAGGGCGTCGAGACGCGCAAGCAACGCCGCCTGCTGGAGCAACTGGGATGCGACGAGATCCAGGGCTACTTGATCAGCAAGCCGATGCCGGCCGCCGCGGCCACCGCGATGCTGCGCGGCAAGCGGCGGCGCCGTCTCAGGCCAGAGCAGTTGGCGGCGCATCTGGCGCGTTCGCTGCGCTAGGCGAGCCGGGGCGGCCACCTTGTCGGCCCCGCACCGGCAGTCGCGCCGACGGTGAGGACGCGTTCGCGACCTGCTATCGTCGCCCCGCATGGATGAGACCCCACGCACCCTGCCCGTGCGCGAAGGCTACGACCAGTGGGCCGCGGTCTACGACCTCGACGGCAACCCGCTGATCGCGCTCGAGGAACGCTGGTTCGATGCGGTGCTCGGACCGGTGGCCGGCCTCGCCGTCGTGGACCTCGGCTGCGGCACCGGTCGGCACGCGATCCGCCTGGCGCGCGCCGGTGCCCGCGTCGTCGCGCTCGATGTTTCGCCGGGCATGCTCGCGCGCGCGCGCGACGCAGCCGCCGGACTCGACCTCGACTTTCGCCTGCACGATCTGCACGCACCGCTGCCGCTGGCGAGCGCGACGTGCGCGCGCGTCGTGAGCGGCCTCGTGCTGGAACACCTGCGCGACTTACCGGCGTTCTTCGCCGAGGTCGCCCGCGTGCTCGCACCGGGCGGCATCGCCGTGGTCTCGACGATCCACCCGGCGATGCGCCTGAAAGGGACCCGCGCCCGCTTCACGCATCCGGGCAGTGGCGAAGTGGTGCACGTCGAGGGTGAGCCACAGACGTTCGCCGCCATCGTGCTCGCCGCGCTCGGCAGCGGGCTCCACCTGGACGACATGCAAGAGCACGCGCCTGACGCGGCGCTCGCGGCGCGCTTTCCCCGCGCCGAGAAGTACGTCGGTTGGCCGATGCTCTTGTTGCTGCGGCTGCGGCGAAGGGCGACCGCCTGACCTCGAAGAGCCACCGAGGTCGATGCCGCACTGCTGCGCATCCTGACCCGGCGCCGCCCGCGTCCTTCTTGCGCAGGTACACCCAGGTAAAGCCGTGACTCTGCGGCTGGGCCTCAAGGGGCCGGAGCTTGCCGTAGATACCGCTCATGTCCTTCTGCTGCATTGCGTGCTCCTTGGGTTGCAGTGCAAGGCCGCGAGGGTCGCGGCACGCTGAGTCTACGCGGCGGCGTCAGTTTGCTGGCTTGGTCAATTCGCCACGATCGATGCGGTGACGACCTGGCAGGTTCGTGTAACCAATCGCCCGAACCGACACACAGGTAGTCGCTATGCGACACCTACTGACGACCGTCTTTCCCTTCCTCCTTCTCTTCAACCAGGCACTAGCTCAGCCGAACTGCGACGGCCGCGGCAGCGACCTGCGGCCCGCCCGCTGGGAAGCCGGCTTGCCGCTGCTGTGCCAGTATGCGCCTGAGGCGCCGGGCTTTCGGTTGTTCACCCCAGAACACCGCGAGCTCGTGCCGCGCGCCGGAATGCAGCCTGGTGAGGCGCACACCCGCTGGCAGTTGATCGTGCGCTACCGCTGCACGGGGTTGTGGCTGTTGCCCGTGGTCATCAGCGAGGTGCGCGCCTACGGCTACGTGCTCGATGTCGAGGAACAGGCGTGTGCCGTCGATGCAGCATCGAGTCGCGGGTGAGTCGACACTGCGTGGCTTCGCGGTCTCGGTGATACGTTCGGCGCGCCATGTCACGGCTCACTCTGGTCACTGGTGCTTCGGGCTTCGTCGCCCACAACTTGCTGCCCCTGCTGGCCGCACGCGGCGATCGACTGCGTTGCTTGGTGCGCAATGGAAGCGCCGCGCCAACCCACGGCGAAGTGATCACCGGCAGCCTCGAAGACGAGGCCGCGCTGCGCCGCGCGCTGGATGGCGTCGAGGTCGTGATTCACTTGGCCGCGCTGGTGTCGTTCGCGCGCCGCGACGCCCAGCGCTCGCACGCCGTCAACGTCGACGGCACGAAACGCCTCGCAAGCCTGGCGCGGCAGGCCGGGGTGCAGCGCTTCCTGCACGTCTCGTCGGTTGCCGCGATCGGCTACAGCAACGCGCCGCGCGTGCTCGACGAGGCCTCGCCGTACAACCTAGGCGAACTCGCGATTCCGTACTGCGACAGCAAGCGCGGCGCAGAACTCGCGGTGCTCGACGAAGCCAGTCGCGGCCTCGACGTGGTCATCGTGAACCCGGGGTCCATGTTCGGGCCCGGCGATCGCCGCAAGGCGCGCGACTCACTGCTCGACGCCGCCGCGCACGGCCGCATTCCGTTCTGTCCGCCCGGGGGTGCGAACTTCGCCGACGTGCGCGACGTGGCGCGCGGCTGCGTCGCCGCGCTGGACAAGGGTCGCCGCGGCGAGCGATACATCTTGGGTGGCGAGAACCTGACGGGCGCGCAGCTGATGGCTGCGGTGTTCGGCGCGCTCGAGCGGCAACCGCCGCGCCGAACGCTGCCACGCTCGCTCGCCAAGGTGCTGGCCATGGGGGCCGGCGTGGCCGAGTGGTTCGTTCCGCTCAAACCACCGCTCACCGCTCAGATCCTGCGCCTGGCGCCGCGCTACATGTGGTTCTCCAACGCCAAGGCCGAACGCGAACTCGACTACCGAGCCGGGCCAGTGATCGAGGCGGTACGCGCGACGTATCGCTGGCTGGCCGCGTCTGGCGTGCTGCCGGCCGATGCGCTGCCGATCGCGTTGCGCGCACAGGATTAGCGCGGCAGGGTGTAACCGATCGGCACTCCATTGCCACTCAGGGGTGCGCGGACGTTTGATCCGCGCAGCAATCTGACGAGGAACCCATGAGAGACTCACTTTCGCTCCGCACGCTCGGCGACGAGATTCCGAACTACGCCGTCTATCCGTGTGGGAGGTGACCCATGCAGCGCACCATGCTCGCCGCCGCCGCGCTCGCGGCGGCGGCAGCGGCGCTCGTTCTGCTGGGATGGGCGCGTGCTGAGTCGGCGCCGCCGCAGAACGAGGGCCGCGTAGCCCACAAGGTCGCGACGATCGCGGCGGACATGCAACCCGGCACGGTTCCTTCACGCACCGAGGTCGTCGTGGCCGCAGCAACGACCAAGATCGACTTCGACGCGACCGTGACGCGATTGATCGATCTGTCACTGCGCGCAGCCGACGAGGTTGCGCGCCAGGACATGACCAGCGCCAAGGCGACTGACGCCGAGGCGTTCGAGCTGGTCAGGTCGGTGCTCGAGCACATCTCGAACTACGAGGAGCGCGCGCTGTTCGCGTTGACCGGCAACGGGGAAATCGACGACACGCGCGCAGCGATCACGCGCAGCATTCTCGAGCGCTTCCTGTACTTCGGCTTGCAGAAGCACGCCACCTTCGCGCGTGCGGGCAATCCGCGCGCGCTGAACGCCTTCCTCGGCACCCTGCTGGACTCGATGGTGCCGGATGAACGCACGGCGACGGTCGTGACCAAGCTCCTGGCGGACAAGCCCTACCTGAACGCGCCGCAAGAGGACGCCGTGCTGCGGCTGGTCGAGATGGTGCCTACGTATCCGTGGCTCATGGATCCGATGCGGCACCTGTTGCTCACGTTGTGGCGCAACCTCGAAGCCAGCGGCCAGCGACCCCGTGACCGGCTCGAAACGCTGGCTCTGATGCTCAAGGACGACACGAATCCTGCGCGCCGTGCGGCGGCCCTCGAGCATCTGCTGATGTCGAACGACCGCCAACTCATCGAGTTCGTGGTGCAAGACGTCGAAGACCAGCGCGACGCCAGCCGCGCGTGTGACTTGGCCTGGGCCGCCGCCGGCAAGCTGCCGGCCGACGTGGGCTTGTCCGTGGTGCGTCGGCTGCGCGCGGTGGCGGCTCGCTCCTTGAGTGGCCCAGCGATCGAGCTGGCACGGCGTGATGAGTCCCTGGTGCGCGCGGCCTACGACCAACTGCTCAGCGCCACCGAGAACCCGGATCTGCGAGCCGATCTGGTGACCGGCCTCGGCTTCAACCCATCACGCGAGAACCTCGCGACGGTCAAGACGGCCTTCGACCGCGACCCAGCGCTGGCGGTGCGCAAGCGCGCACTCTTGGCGCTGACTGCCAACGCCGCGACGGCGCTCGGCGAACAAATCGTGAACGCGGCCCTCGACGACCGCGAACTTTGCGGCGCGCGTGGCGAGCGCCTCGGCGTGATCGTGGCGGCGCTCGAAAACATGGCCTCGGCCGGCGAGAACGAAGCCGTCGCGCGCCTTGGCGCACAGTTGGCTCGACGGCCCGACTTGCCACCCGGCGCGCGCACCGAACTCGAGCGCCTGCTGCAGCACGGTCCAGACAGAACCAAGCCACCCGGCCGGTCTCGATGAGCAGCGCGGGCCGACGCGCAGCCGACCGCCCTGCACCGCGCGATCTCCGACGCGCCCTGTCGATCTCCGACGCGCCCTACTTCTTCTTCTCGTTGTGCTTGGTGTGCTTGCGCAGCCTCGGGCAGTACTTCATCAGCGAGAGCTTGGGGGTGCCAGGCTTCTTGCGCAGGGTGTAGTTGCGTTCACCGGTCTCTTCACAGACCAGGAACACGATCTCTCTCTTTTTCTTTGGTTTGGCCATGGCGGTGACCGGCGCGACGAGCCGCTAGAAAAGCGGGTCGGAGAAGGTAGCCGCCCACCGGTACCGGTCAAGCTCGCTCGCGACCCGACGACAAATACTCCCCCGTGCCCCATCGCCGCTCGACCCACCTGCCCCCCCGCGCCGCTGATCAAAAGCCGAACAGAATCACGGGCGTGAGGCCCACGAAGGGTAGCCAGGGGCTGATCGTCGAGCTGGCGCGGTATTCGAGCACCGTGCTCGCTCGATCGAATACGCCGACGAAGTCGGGCCGCAGCATGAGGCCGGAACTCACCGCCCAACCGAGCCCGTTCAAGCCAGGGTCAAGGCTCACCCCTTGGACCGACACTTGGCTGCTGCGGAGCGCGACCAGGTTGGGCAGGGTCAGGCTGCCGCGCAGAACGCCGAGCGGAGTAGACGTCGCCGGCAGCGCCAGGTCGAAGCCGGCCCACAGCCAGCAACCGGGCATGCCGATCACGCCGAGTTCTTGACCAAACGGCAAGCCCAACGGGTTGCGCTGCAACGGCTCCAACGAAGCCATCAGCAGGCCAGGCACCGACGGTAGCGTGTTCCGAACGGCCACCGGGAAGGCCACTCCGAGCGTCGGCGGCGCGGACGTCTCCGGCGCCAGAATCATCGTCGAGGTCCCGCCGACCGAACCGCAGCCGTGGGCACCGAGCGGCAGCGCGAGACCGAGGTCGCCCATGAGGTCGATCTGCACAGCGTCGACCCAGTGGCCCGCGCTCACCACGAGGCTCGGTGCGAAGTTCTGCCAGTCGACGAACAGGTTGGGGCCAGCAAACGAGAAAGGCGCATCGAGGGGCAGGTCGACTAGGTCGGCGCCGACCGCGTCGCCGCCGCCAAGCGCCGGAGTCGCCGGCACGTTGTAGGTCCGGCGCGCGGCGACGACCACCACGCCGCTTGGCTGATTCGCGACCATGTCCCGCGTGATCTGCCGCGCCGTGGCTGTCGTCGACCCGAAGCTCAACTCACAGTCGATGGCGCGCGCTGGCGCTGCCGGATCGGTAGCGAACGGCGCGCGACGCAAGCGCACGCGGTGCAACGGCGTTGTACGCAGCGTCGCCGGCAACACGCTGGCCTCGATCAGAACCTGCATGCGGCCGAGCGACCAGCGCACCGGCATCGACAACCCGGCGTTGCCGGGCACGCGTTCAAAGCGCGGCGGGCTGCTCTCCCATCTGGTCTGTGCCAAGAGACCGCCACACAAGAGACCCATCGCGATCGCGCTGCGACGAGGTCGCGCAAGATGTCGCGCGTGCACCTTGCTCCTCCAGAGAATCGACACGGTCGTGATCGCTCGCATGTTCGCCGACGCAGCTCCTACCGTTCCTTCGACCGGAGCGCCGCGACGCCTTGATCGGCGGTCCGATCGGCATCGCGCACGAGGCGCACCAGGAATGAAGAGGGCCCGGAGAGCGCTGTCGCACTCGCCGAGCCCTCCGTATGGACCAGCTGGGGGGCCGTCCGCCACGAAACTTGACTCACAACCTTCTCCGCCTGTGTCGGCGCAGCAGCGAACGCGAGTTGAGGACAAGGCGCAGAAACGCGTCCCACGCTCGACAAAGCCAGCACACGGTCGTCCGCCGCTCACCGTACGATTGCCGATCTCATGCAGCTGCCGATCCCGTCGCGGTCCGTGGTCCTCGTGCGCGCCGTCCCTGCCGTCGCGCTGCTCATGCTCACGGCTTGCGCGGGTACGACACCCGCACCGGCAGCACCGGTCCGACCGCTGATCGTCTCGACCTGGCCGTTTGGGCGGATCGCGAACGAGCACGCGCGCGAAGCGCTCCTCGCGGGTGGCTCGCGGCTCGATGCCGTGGAGGCCGGGATCCGCGAGATCGAGCGGCTGAGTTCAGATGGCTCGGTTGGACTCGGCGGGGGGCCGAACGCGGCAGGGTATCCACAGCTCGATGCCTGCATCATGGACGGGCCGGGTCACCGCGCGGGCAGCGTGGCGGGGGTCGAGGGCATCGTGCATCCGATCACCGCCGCGCGCCGAGTGATGGACGCGTCCAAGCACGTGATGCTGGTTGGCGAAGGCGCGCGCTGGTTTGCCCTCGAACACGGCGTCGAGTCGATCGACATCGTGGACCTCGAAGCAAAGAAGCGCGCCTGGATCGCGCGCGAACGCAAACCTGTCGACCGCGCCGGCCACGACACGATCGCGCTTCTGCTCCTCGATGGCGACGGCCACCTTTGTGGCGGCTGCTCCACGAGCGGCGCCGGCGGCAAGTTGCCGGGCCGCGTCGGCGATTCGCCGATCCTCGGTGCTGGGCTCTACGTCGATGACGAAGTCGGCGCCGCCGGCGCCACTGGCATTGGCGAGAACGTGATGCGCTACTGCGCGACGTTCTGGATCGTCGAGCTGATGCGGCAGGGCATGGAGCCGCAGCGTGCGTGCGAAGAGGTCGTGCATCGCATCGCCCGCCTCGATCCACGCGGCTACGCCCTCGACATCTGCTTCATCGCGCTCGACAAGCGCGGCCGCTACGGCGCCGCGGCTTCGAATCAGCAGTTCCCGTTCGCAGTCGCGACGCAGGATGCGAGCGAGCTGCGGAGCGTGCCGCAAGTGACGCCGCGGTAGGGAGCGAGGTTGCGAGTTGCCGGCGAACGGCTTGCAGAACAGAAAGTAGCTGCCGGTGGGAAGCGCGTAGCATGCGCTGATGGCGGCTGAACCGTTCGCGCTGATCACCGGCGGCAACCGCGGCATCGGCCGTGCGATCGCTCACAGGTTGAAGGGCGCCGGCTATGCCCTCGGTCTCGTGGCGCGCGACCAGAAGCTACTCGACGCCGCGGCGCGCGAGATCGGCGGTGACGTGTCGACCCTCGCACTCGATCTGAACGAGCCAGACGCCGTCGAGCGCGTGTTCGAGTTCGTCGCGGCGAGGCCCGTCGCCGTGCTGGTGAACAACGCCGGCGTGGCGCCCTCGAACCGCTTCGAGGCCACAACCGACGACGTGCTCAGGCGGGTGCTCCGACTGCACGTGGAGGTGCCGTTCGCGCTGACGCGCAAGGTGATGCCGGGCATGAAGGCAGCCGGCGCCGGCGCGATCGTGCAGATCGCATCGACCGCCGGCCTGCGCGGCTTTCCTTTCACCGCCGCTTACACGGCTGCCAAGCATGGCCTGGTCGGCATGACACGGGCGCTGATCGCTGAACTGCGCGACCAGCCGGT
This sequence comes from Planctomycetota bacterium, assembly GCA_031423015.1. Classification (GTDB taxonomy): domain Bacteria; phylum Planctomycetota; class UBA1135; order UBA1135; family UBA2386; genus DATGPD01. The sequence continues at coordinate 83,014 of JANPER010000122.1, forward strand.
GCGCGTGTACGCCGTGTGCCCCGGCTTCGTCGACACCGATCTGTCACGCGCCGCCGCCGCCGCGGTCGCCGCGCGCGGCAAGCAAAGCGTCGCCGACGCGCTCTTGAAGATGGGGCAGATGAACGTGCTCGGCCGCCTGCACACCGCCGACGAGATCGCCGCCTTCGTGGGCCAGCTGTGCATCGACCGACCAGCGAGTGGGGTCTTCGATCTGGATCACGATCCGCAGCTGCGGGTCGACTGATCCGCACAGATGGCACGACACTGCAACCGCGCGTCTACGAGATCGTCCAGGCCACCGACGCGGACACGTGGCGGAACAACCAGGGCCACGTGGGATCGAGGGTCAGGGCTCCGGCATGGATCGTGACTCCGCGCAGGCGCGGTTCGTTTGGCAGCAGGAGCACCGGCAAGGCGCGGCCGCTCGCGTCGAGCGTGCCGACGAAGCCGGCAAACGCGGCGGATCCGCTGAGCGACAAGTTGAACAGCGCGTCGGGCGTCAGGTCGAAGACGCGACCGTCGAACAACGGCAACCCAGGCGACCGCGAGAAGGCCAGCACCGTCGCGTAGATGGCGCCCGGCGCGAAGGGACACGACAGTGGGATCGGGTGCGGCACGCCAACGCTCGGCGCACCGACGGCTGCTAGCTCGATAGCCGGCAGGAAGGCAACGCTGCGCGGCACAACGCTCGAAGGCGGCAACACGGTGCCGCGGTGCGTGCCGTCGCGCCCGAACCAACTCACCTTGTTGGTGTAGAAGCTCGAAGTCACGAGTACGCCATCCGTGGTCACCGCGACGCCCTGCGGACCAGACAGCTCTGCGTGCCGAATCTCGCGCAGCGCGTTGCCGGCAAAGTCGAAGACCACAAGGTTGTGCGACCCGCCACCGGCGACGAAGAGTTCGCCGCTGAACACGGCCATACCCATCGGGCTCGACAACCCAAAGCCGGTGAAGCTCCGCCGCAGGGCACCCGTCGACTCGAAGTGCACGACACGGCCGTTCCCCGCACTCGCCGCCACGAAGCTGCCGTCGGGGAGGAACGCGACGCAGTTGGTGAAGCGCAGGTCGTTGTGCGCGAACGCGCGCACAAAGGTGCCATTCTGCTGGTACTCGCCGACGTTGCTCGACGTGAAGCCAGCGACGAACAGATTGCCGTTGGGGCCCAGCGCCGCCCCGGTCGGACCCTGCACCGCCCCGGTCGGGAAGCGGCGAACCACGGCGAACGATCGGTCGAGCACCACGACTTCGTTGGTGTTCTGCGACACCAGGTACACGGTGCCGTCGCCAGCCACCACGATGCCACGCGGGTAGGCGACGCCGGCCACGGTGATCGCGGCGATCTCCACGCCGCGGAAGTCCAGCCGCAACAGTCGGTCGTTGAGCGAACTCGAGACCAGCACGTCGCCCGTCGACGATGGCGGCAGTTGAGCGAGCAAAGGGGCAACCAGCAGGGCGCCGAGGACGATGAGCGACTGGAGCATGGGTACCTGAAGAGGGCGGAACGCATCTACCTTAGCACTGAGCGCGATCGGTGGCTCCTCGCTCGAGCACTTGGAGCACTCGGCGCACGAAAGCGCGAGGCTGGGCGCAACCTACTGGCGACAGGTCACCACCACGCCGTTGCTGCTGATCGCTCCCTGACCGCCGTCGACGACGTCCTGGAACCGAAGTTGCAAAGGCGTCGCCAAGCGTGGCAACCGAACCACGACAGAGACCTCGCCGAGCGCGTCGGTCGTGAACGGCAGCATCACCGCCGGATCGGTCAGGAGGAGGCAGCCCGTGCCGGGGATCGGCACGCTCGACGCGCGGCTGCCGATGACGAGGACTCCGGGTGACGATGCCGGCGCAGTCTGCAAGTCGAACACGAGATCCATCGCACCGCGCGCATCGATCGTGTCGTAGCCGGTGAGACTCGGGCCGCACGTCGACCCGTAGCGCGCGATGTCACAGAACATGCCCGGCGTGAAACGGACGGTGATCCCAGAGAAGTAAGTCGCGCGTTGACTCTGCGCCGCCACCGCTCGCCCCTCGGTACGGATCAACACGTCGAGCCGGCCCGTCGGCCCCAGGTTCGCGTCCCACTGTCGCCGCTCGAAGAGCAGCGTCGTGCTCGACGCGTGGGCGAAGTCGGGGATGCCATCATCGCCGATGTCGATGGTGATCGACGTGCGCGCCGCGCCGCCCACGAACCCCATCGCCCACAGTTCGATCTTGCCGCGCATGCCTGCTGTCCCGCGGATGATCATGCGGAGGTCGTGCGGCCCCTCGTTGCTGCGCCCTGACGCCGACGACATCGTGCCGATCTCCATCGCGCCGTTGAGCGCCCAGCCCGTGGCTTGCTCCGACACGGTCGCCGCGACCACGCCACGTTCGGTCGTCTCCCAACCGAGGACGGTCTCCGCCGCCGTGTTGTCGGTGGCCGCGACGACCGTGGTGAACCCACCGCGCAAGACGTGACCGGCCGGGAAACCGCGCGCATCCGCAGTGCTGCCCTCGGCGGCGTAGTTGCCGTAGCTCCGCGCGGTCGACAACTCGCTGACAATCCGCGGCTGGCTGGGTACCTGGCCGCGCAGCGCACAAGTGAACGTGACGACGACGATGAGCGCTGCTTGCATGGCTTCGGCTGCGGATGCGACCCGGGGAACAATAGCCGCGCTGACGCACGCGGCGGGCGGCGCAGCAGTGCTCGGAAGTCTACCGACCAGGACGAATGTGTCAGACACATTCGTGCTGGTCACGCTACGCGCGCAACTCGCGAATCGCGCGCGCCTTCATGGTCGCCGCGGTCTTCACGCCGAGCAGCCCGATCACGGTCGGGCACACGTCGATCGTGCGGATCTCTTTGCTGATCACTTTGTCGCGCGGCATCTCCGGGCCGGCGCCGATCAGGAACACCTGCATGATGTCGTCGGAGCCGTCGCCGTGGTCGAGGCCATTGCGTTCATTGAGGTTGGCGTCGCGGCCAAACTCGGGCAAGACGAGGATCGACGTGGTATCGCGCAGCGTGGGGTCGCCTTGGATCGTGTCCCAGAGTTTGCCAAGCTCCTCGTCATTGCGCCTGATCACCTCGACATAGCCGTTGTATGAACTGTGCGCGGTGTCGGCGTTCTGCAAGGTGATGCCGAGCAGCTTGGGCCGGAACGCGCGCAGCAGACTGGCGCCGACGCGAATCGCTTTGGCGTCGGCCGCACCTGGACCGGCGAGGCGCGCATTGGCGCCGCCGAGTTCGTCCAGGATGAAGCGCTCGACGGCGCGTTGCCGCGCGGCGTCGGCCGCGGCCGTCGCGCTGCGCGCATCCAGCGCCTGGCCCATGCGCTCGAGGGCGGCGCGATCGGCGTCGCTGTCCGCTTTGGGACGGCCGAACGAGTCGACGAGCTTCTTGAACTCGACGTTGAAGATGCCGTCGGAGTCCAGCACCTGCGCGCCGAACGCCGAGCCGTAGTCAGCGTGGTCGCCGTGCGCGAACAGACGACTCTGCGCGCCGCTCGCCGTCGACAGCCACACGTCGCCGGCAGCGAAGTGACCGTCCTTGCGCAGGATCTCGAACAGCGTCGGGTTGGTGGTGCGTTCCGAATCGCGAATACCGAGCGCTTCGATGTTGCCGGTGAAGATCGACAGCGCGGCGCCATAGTGGCCGACGTTTTCGCAGCGCACCTTGGGAAAGGTCACACCGGCGCGCGCGATGCGCATCAGGTTGGGCACGTTCTGCGGCGTGCCGAGCACCTCTTTGCTGCGCACGCCACCGGCGAACCCGACCAGCACGACGCGCTCGGTCTTGGGGCCGAGCGCGTGACCCGGCAGCATCGGCGCCGCCAAGACGGCCGCACTTGTTTGCAGGAAGTCGCGTCGCGAGAAAGTGCGGCTGGAACCGTCGACCATGGGAGATGCCGACTATATCGACCACGCCATGGCGCGCCCGTCGGGTGCTGACACATTCGTCCGCGGCAAGCCGGGCGCGACGCGATCAGCGACGCGCGGTTAGATTCGTGTACATGGTTGACCGCTCTCCCTTGATCGCGCTTGGTGCCCTCAACGCGGCGATCGCGGTCGCTACTGGCGCGTTCGGCGCGCATGGGCTGCGCGAGCGCCTCGATGCGCGCGCCCTCGAGGCCTTCGCGACCGCCGCTCAGTACCAGATGTATCACGCGCTCGCGCTCATCCTGTGCGGCGCCATCGCGACGCGAGGCGCGATCACGGCCGGCTGGATCCTGCAGGCCGGCATCGTCGTGTTCTCCGGCTCGCTCTACGCCCTTGCGCTCACGGGCGTGAAGGGGCTCGGAGCGGTCACGCCGCTCGGTGGGCTCGCGTTCCTGGTCGGGTGGGCGTGGCTTGCGTGGACTGCCTGGCGCGGGCGATAGACACTTCGACAATTGGCGCGGCGTGTCCACGACGTCCAGCGCACGAACGGGACCATCCGGGTTACCAAAGCAACCTCACTTCGAAGGCCAACGCGGCCAAGGTCGCGCCAGCACGTGCGCCGACCACGCGCGCAGTTCGGCCTCGCGCGCGGCGTTCACCTCGACCTTGCCGCGCAAGCGCTCCAGCTGGTACGCCAGATTGCCGGCTACGTGACGTTCGTGATACTCGAGGTCGAGCAACACGGCGCCGCGCAGGTCAGTCGCGGCCAACGTGCGGCCATCGGCGCTGATCTGCACCTGCTGCACCGGCGCGGTGTCGCCGAGCGCGCTGAAGCAGGCCACGCTGGTGTCGAGGTCCCAGAACACCACGCCGTTGGCGCCACCCGAGGAGACCAAGAGCCCGGAGTCGACCGGCGAGAACGCCAAGCTCCATACCGTACCGGCATGCGCGCGGATCTCGTGCACGCTGCCAGTCACCATGTCGCGCACGGCGATCTCGCCTTGCCAACCCCCGACCGCCAGGCGACGGCGATCGGACGACATGGCGACCGTGCCCGTCTGAAACCCGAACTTCACTTCGACGAGCGCATCGTCGTTGCGCGACCACAGGAAGACCGTCTGCGAGTTTCGCGTGATGACCGCGAGCTGGCTGCCGTCCGCCACGAACTGCACGCGCAAGACCTGACCGGTGGCGAACGTCCGCTCACCCACCACCGCCCCGGTGTGCGCGTGTAACCGGCGCACGGTCGTCAACCCCACGACCACGGCGAGTTCGTCGCCACCGGGGCTGAAGGCGAAGCTCGCGTTGAGCGGCGGATTCGTCGGCCCTGCACACGAGAACAGCTGCGCGCGGGTTGCCACGTCGAAGACCTCGAGCCGTTCCGTGCCGTTTGGCAAGAGGGCGATGCGTTCGCCGTGCGCGTCGATCGCGAGTTGGCCCGATTGCGCCACTAGCGGCCCGGGTTCGATCGCCTCGGAACCGTCGACCGAACGCAGCCAAGTCGATCCCTTGCTGGCGAGCGCGACGCGGCGCCCGTCGCTCGACAGAGCTACGGCGTCGCCGTCGAAACGCCGCATGCCTCGATCGGACAGGTCGAACAGGCTCAGTCCGCGACCGCGATTGGTCACCACCAGACGTCGCACCCGACGATCGAGGTCCATCAGCCAAACGCCGCGCAACGCGACTGGCGTGCAGCGCTCGCCGTCGCTCGAGACTCGGTCGACACGCCACCATCCGCCGGCCAGCACCGAGCCATCGTCGTCGTGGAGCAAGTCGCGGCAGGTGCCGTTGCGCGTCGGAATGGTGTGCAGCACCTGCCCCGCATCGACATCGGTGACAAACACGCGGTGCATCTGCGATCCCAGCCACAGCGCGCCATGTTGCGGCGCGAACGACAGCGCCATCGCGCTGCGATCACCGAGTTGCAGGCGCTTGCGCGTGTGATCACGCAGGTCCACCACCTGCACCAGACCCTGGTCGTCGCCGCTAGCGAGCAGCTTGCCTTCGGCATCGAACGCCAGCGATCGGACCGGCGAGCCGTGCGACGCGACCTCTTCGGCCTCGCTCGCTGCGTCGCGCCACCACAGGACGCGGCCATCGCCGCCACCGGTCGCAAAGCCTTCGCCGTGTGGCGCCAGCTCGATCGCGCGTAGCAAGTCGCGATGCGCTTGCATCCGACGCAACGTTCGTCCCGTAGCGAGTTCGAAAACCGTGAGGACGCCATCGCTGTTGCCCGCGAACGCGCGCTTGCCGTCGCGATCGACGGCCAGGCTCAACACAAACCCCGCCCCTTCGCCGACGATGCGACGCGGCGCCAAGGTCGCTGCGTCGTGCAAGTGAATGCGCCCGTCGCCGCCACCGATCGCGACCTCATCGCTGCCTGGCACGAACACCACCGGGTTGTCGCCCACGACCGGTGGCAGCGCGCTCGCCAAGCACGGCGAACGCGCGTGCAGATCGGCGAGCGCCCACGCCGTGGCGCGCGGCATGCGCCCGCCAAGGTGCTGCCTCCACAACCCGTCCTCGGCGCTACCGGAGTCTTCGGAGCCGAGCGACAAACGGCCGTTGCGGAACTCGCTGCGATCCAGCTCGGTGGTGAGCCGGGCCGCGGTGGCATCGGCGCGCTGCCACAAGCGCATGCTCACCACCGTGCCGACGACGAGCGCGATCAACGCGATCGCACTCGCCACCGACAGCGCGCGGTTGCGCGCGATCCACTTGCGCAGCTCGGCGAAGCCGCCGGTGGCATACGCGCGCACCACGCGCAGTTCGAGGTAGGCGCGCAGGTCGTTGGCGAACGCCGCCATGTTGACGTAGCGCCGCGCCGGGTCACGCTCGATCGCGCGCTCGACGATGGCGCGCAGTTCGGCGGGCACGTCATCTTGCAAGGGTGGCGGCGGGCCACGGCGCACGCGCGCCAGCACTTCGCCGGCGTTGATTTGCTCACCTGGTGCCACGTACGGCATGTGGCCAGCGCACAGATGGTGCAGGATCGCGCCGAGCGAGTAGACGTCGGCCGATGGTTCGACCCGCGCACGGGCGTCGCCAGCGGCGAGTTCGGGCGCCATGTAGGCCGGCGTGCCTACCACGTCGCCGTGCTGCGTGAGCAGCGGCGACGCGCTGTCCTCGGTGACGATGGTGTCGCGCAACGAATCGACGCGCGCCGTGGATGCCTGGGGTTCGCTTTCACCCGACGCCCCGGCGACGCGCGCCAACCCCCAGTCCATCACGTAGGTCTCGCCAAAGCGGCCCACCATGATGTTGCCCGGCTTCAGGTCGCGATGCACGACGCCCTTCTCGTGCGCGTAGGCCATCGCTTCACACACGCGCAGCAACACGTGCAGCACGCGCGTGCGCGTCCACTCGTCGTCGCCCGCGCTTACTTTCTGCAAGACCTCGCCGAGGTCGCGACCCTGCACCAGACGCATGGCGAAGAAGGGTCGGCCATCGTCGTCGAGGCCAAGCTCGTGGATCGGCACGATGCCCGGGTGATCGAGCTGGCCGGTGATCTGCGCTTCTTCGAGGAAGCGACGCTGCTGGCGGGTGTCGCCGTCGCGATCGAGGTGGATCTTGAGCGCCACCTTGCGTCGCAGTTCGCCGTCCCACGCCGACACCACGCGCCCCATGGCGCCGCGCGCGATCTCGACGCCAATCGCATAGCGCGCGGCACGCCCACGGCCGTCGCGCAGCTTGGTCATCAGGCTCTCCACGCTGGCCGACACCGCGTCCACGCGCGCGCTGCCGCCTAGCGACAACGCGGTGAACGCCTGTGTCATCGCCCACCAGCGAACGTGCATCTTGCGCATGGCGGCGGCGCGTGCCGGATGCGCCGCACAGAACCGCTCGAAGTCGACGACCTGGCCTTCCTCGATCAGTTCGAGGTAGTCGGCGAAGAGGTCTTCGGCGGTGGGTAGGGCGTTAGGAACGGGCGATGACACGCGAGATCACAGGTCTGCGGAGACTACAGGGTGAGAAGCCGGGTGACGGGGCGAGAAGGACCTTGCCAGACCGTCCCGTGACCGACGCGGCGCCGGGATAAGCTCTGGCCCGATGCCTGATGCCGATCGCACCGAGGTCGAGGCGCTGGTGGCAAGCTACCTGCCGGCCCTGCGCTCGTTCGTGCGCCTGCGCATGGGGCGTGAACTGCGTGCGCACGAGGAGAGCTGCGACCTCGTGCAGTCGGTGGCGCGCGAGGTCATCCAGCACGCCGATCGATTCAAGCACGGCGGCGAGGTGGGCTTTCGCGAGTGGTTGTTCACTACCGCGCATCGCAAGGTGATCAATCGCCTCGAACATCAGCGGGCCGAGAAGCGCACGGTGGCGCGCGAGGTGGCGCTCGAGCTGCCGAGCGAGTTGGCAGGGTTGTCGGCCACGCCGAGCCAACACGCATCTGCCCGCGAAGAACTGGCGCGCGTCGAGGCGGCGTTCGACCGGCTCAGCGACGAGCAGCGCGAGGTCGTCATGATGTCGCGGCTGCTCGGCATGTCGCACCAGGACATCGCCGCGCGTACCGCCAAGACCGAGGTAGCGGTGCGCAAGACGCTGTCGCGCGCGCTGGCGCGCCTGTCGGCGGTGCTCGCGGGCGACGACGAGGCGAGTCCGCGCGCGACCGACTCGCCGGCTCGGTAGCTCCGCAGCGCCGCGGCCGGGCATGACCTCGCGAAGGCAGGCCACTTCTTCAGAAGACGCGCACCGCGCGTACGTTGGTGACCGACAACGGCAACGGGTTGGCCGCGTTGGGGTCGAGGATCGCGCCTTGGAACTGCCACAACCCAGCGACCGAGCCTGGCACCGTCCAACGCGCGCAACCGGTCAAGGTGTTGATCGGCACGGTGACTGGCCACATCAGCAGTTCGGCGAACCGGTTGCCGATGCCGAGGCTGACGATGCCTTGGGCCACGCTCGGCACCGTGCTGTTGCTGATGCACAACAACACGACCGACGAGATCGACGCCGGGCCGCGAGCCGCAACCATCTCGAAGTCGACGAAGCTGGTTGAGGGTCCACCCAGGAAGCTCGCGGGCTGGCGCGCGAGCCAAACATCGAACGGCGCGCTGGCGTAGATCCCGTTGTAGAGCCGCACCGAGTGGCTGCCGATCGTCAGGCCTTGCGGCACGTGCAGATCGATGCGGTTGTCGTCGACGATCTCGAACCAACCGTCAGCCCATGAGGTCGACAAGCGACTGGTGATCGTGCGCGCGCCAAAGGTCACGCGATCGACGCCGCTGAGCACGTCGCCTTCGATCACGACCGGCGTATCCGACACGCTGGGCACCGTGGGGTTCTGCACGTTGTGCACGCGCGGGCAGCGACGGGCGAAGGCCGGCAAACCGTAGCTGGGGAACAGGTCGTGCGACGGCCAGTTCGTCACCGCGTCAGCGAGGTCGTTGAGCGCTTCGCGGTTGGCGTTGGAGTTCGCCCTGCCGTCGAACACCGCGATCGAGACACCGTCGGTGCGATGGATGAACTCGGTCGACGAACCCCAGAGCCCGCCGTTCTTGCCCAGCGCGACCACGCCGTTGTCACGCACCTGCCGCGTGTCGAAGCCACACGGGTTGGCGCCTGGCGCGGTCGGCGGGGCGCTGCGCATGGTGTTGACGGTATTGGCGGTGAACACCCCGCCGTCGCACGCCAGGTCCATCGCGCCCGAGAAGATGCGCACGTAGTCGACCGTCGACGTGACGATGCCGCCCGCCGCAGCGCGACGGCGCAGGTTGTCGTCGCCGCCGCCGCCAAACTGCACCGGCACGATGCGCCGGTCGGTGTAGAGCTCGCTCGGCGTGATCTCCAGCTCGCGGTTGCGGTACTCGACCTCTTCGGCCCGCAGCTGCGCCCGTTCGTTGGCGCCGACCCAGATGCGCGACACGCCCATCGGCGCCGCGACGTCTTCTTGCAGGAAGCGCTCGTAGGTCTTGCTCGACGCCCGCTCGATCACCGAGCCGAGCAGGTAGTAGCCGATGTTCGAGTAGTCGTAGAACAGCCCTGGCGTGTTGGCCAGGCTCGACCCGGCGGCGGCCAGCGTGGTTTGCCACGCGGTCACCGGCAGCGTCGGGTTGCTCGCATTGAGCCACGTCGCGACGCCGTAGCTCGAGTTGTCGCTATACACACCCGCGCGGTGCGCCAGCAGATGATGCACGCGGATCTGATTGAAGCGCGCGTCGAGGGGGCTCAGGCCGAGATACGAGCCAATGAGCGTATTGGCGGTGATCGTGGTGCCGCGTTGGATCAGCAAGTTCGTGCACAGACCAGTCAACGTCTTGCTGAGGCTGGCGATGCGGAACAGGCTGGTCGGCTGCGTCACCCGGTAGCCAGACTCGGCGAAGGTGTAACCGCGCGCGAACACCAACCGCCCGTCCTTGGCGATGGCGATCGACGACGCGCGGATGCCGTGCGCGCGGATGTGGTCTTCCATGTATGTGTCGAAGCCGGCCATCGGGATCACCGCGAGACCCGTGCGCGTGACCACGCGCGTCAAGGGTCGATCACGGAACGCGAACACGACGTGAAAGCGCGCCGCGCTGCCGGTGCCCGTCGCCTGAATGCTGGTCGGATACTGGCCGCTGGGCCGCCGCGTCGTGATCTCGCTCTGTAGTTGCGCTGAGGTCAGGCCAGGAAGGGTCTCCCAGCCGCCGATGCTGTCATCGCGCCACACTTGCGCCACCGAGCCGTTGGGCATGGTCTGCGCCGACACGGTGCGGCCAAAGCCGTCGGTGCGCGCATTGAAGTCGACGCTGTAGCCCGCGGCGGTGCTGACATAGAAGCACCAGCCGTCGTCGTTGACGTTCTCTTCCCATACGCCGGCGAAGCGTAGTGATGACCCACTGCCGCGCACGCTGGCGCAGGTCAGCACGTAGTCGTTGTTGTACGCCCACGTGTTGGTGCTCGTCATGCTCGACGTGAACAGCTCGGTGTGCTGCTCGGCCGCGACCCCGTCGTTCACCCACACGCCGGCGTAGACCTCGTCGCCAGTCGCGCCCGCCGTCGTGACCAGCAACGGCCGATACCCGGCGTTGCGCTGCTGCGTGCTCCAGGTGTCGTACGCGGCCACGGTGGCGCCGTGCGTTCCCGTGTAGTTGGCGCCGCTGCGGCGAATCCAGACTGCCGTGTAGCGCGCCGACGACCAGCCGCCGGCGACCGAGAGCGAGATCGGCCGATAGCCCTGCCCCGACAGCGTGGTCCATTGTGCTTGGTGGGTGGCATGGGTCGCGTCGGTGTACGTCACGACGTCGGGGATGAACTGCGCCTTGGCGGCGGTCAGCAGCAGGAGGGCGACAACGGGTAATCGGTGCAACATGAACAGGAGGAGTAGAAGGAGGGTGCATGGGGTTCATCAGGCGCGGCTCGCCCGTGTGACCACGAGTCGGGCGAAATCTGCGAAGGCCGCGGCGCTGCCCAGCCCAGGATCATCTCGCGGAGCAACGGTCGCGCTGCTGACCCAGCGCGACCTCTACCGGCGCTGCACCAGAACGAGATCACCGAAGCGCGCCTGACACGCGAGCGCGCGTTGCGACCGGGCGAGCGCGCTTGCGTCCGCGGCCGCGTCGAGCTCGGGGTCATGCCGGTGTTGCAGTTGCACTTGCGGTAGCGGTCGAGGCGGACACTGGTCTTGCCCGATCTGTGTTCAGCTCGATCCGCATGGTGCGCCAGCGGACGCCGCAAGCGACGGACCTCAACCGCCTGCCGTCCCTTGACACGAGCCCTGGCGGTTCTATCACTCGGCCTCTTTTGCCAGGCGCTCCAACAAAGAGACCCATGCCACAGCCCACCAAGCCCCCCGCCAACCAACCCGTCGTCGACGCGCTCAACACGCTGCTCGCCACCAGCTACACGCTCTACCTCAAGACGCACAACTACCACTGGAACGTGACGGGGCCGATGTTCACGACTTTGCACGTGCTCTTCGAGACGGAGTACACCGAACTCGCTTTGGCGGTCGACGAGATCGCCGAGCGCATCCGGACGCTGGGCGCCTACGCCCCCGGCAGCTACGGTGCGTTCGCCAAGCTCACGGCAGTGCAAGAGGAGAACGGTCGCCCAGCGGCGACGGACATGATCCGCAACCTCGTCGCCGACCAGGCGACGGTCGTCTCAGTTGCGCGCAAGGTCGTCGAGTTGGCCCAAGCCGCGGGCGACGAGGCCACGGCTGATCTCGGCATCCGCCGCATGAACGTGCATGAGAAGAACGCCTGGATGCTGCGCAGCCACCTGGAGTAGCGCCGGACGACTTCAGCCCCGTGGTGGGTCACGCTGCTTGCACGACGTCGTTCTGCAAGCGACGTAGGCAGATCATGAGCCTCCGGCTCGTTGGTCGATAAGACCGGCGTGCAGGCACAGCTCACCCGATCAACACCCCTCTCACCTCCCGCGGCGCGCGACCAAGGCAAGGGCAGCGACGCGTTCGTGGGGTGGTGCGCACTGGCATGCCTTGCGGCCTACAGCTTGGCGCTGCTCACGGCGGAGTTCGTTGGTGGTGAGGCGCTGGCGCGCGACCTCTGCAGCGACATCCTGGGCAAGACACGCTTTCACGCGGTGAACACTTCGCTGTCGGTGTTCGTGCTCGCGGCCGGCGCGCTCCTGCTGGTCTTCACCGTGGCCACGCGCACGCTGGACCGCCGCGAGCGCAGGTACTTCCAGATGCAGGCGGCCTTGCTCGCCTGGCTCGCGTTCGACGACCGCTTCCTCGTGCATGAAAGCCTGGGCGAGAGGCTCCACATCCCCGATGCGGCCATCCTCTTGACCGTCGGCCTTGGGCAGCTCGTCTTGCTGTTCACGATGGCGCGCCTGCGTGAGCGCCGCCGCCATGCGCGGTGGTTGCTCATGGGCGCAGCCTTCTCGTTCGGCGTGATGTGCGGCATCGATGGGCTGCAAGACCGCATCACGTGGCCGGGGCGACTGACCCTCGAAGACCTCACCAAGACCTGGGGGGGCGCGTGCCTGCTCGGTTTCGTCTGGTCGGTGTGCGCGGCACCACTCGGCGGGCGGCGCATCGGAACAGACTGACTCGGCGCCATCTTCGATCTGGACTGCGACCCCCTCGTACGGGTCGACTGGTGGCATGACCGACGCGCGCTTCGACTTTCGTTTCGAGATCGACGCCGACGGCGTGGCCGTGCTCACCCTCGATCGGCCGGACACGCTCAACGCGCTGACGTTCGCGATCTACGGCCAGCTGGAGAAGCTGTTCGTCGACCTGGAGTCCGATGCGCGCGTGAAGTGCGTGGTGCTCACCGGCGCCGGTCGCGGCTTTTGCAGCGGTGGCAACGTCGAGGAGATCATCAAGCCGCTGCTCGCCCGCGACCTGGCGCAGACGCTGCAGTTCACGCGTATGACCGGCGCGGTGGTGCGACACATGCGCCGGCTGTCGAAGCCGATCCTCGCGGCGGTGAACGGCGTCGCGGCCGGAGCTGGCGCGGTGCTCGCGCTCGCCAGCGACCTGCGCATCCTGTCGGACAAGGCCAGCTTCGCGTTCCTGTTCAGCAAGGTTGGCCTCACCGGCGCCGACATGGGCGCCGCACACCTGCTGCCGAAGGTGGTCGGCATGGGCCGCGCGAGCGAACTGCTGCTGTTCGGCGACAAGATCGACGCGCAGGAGTGCTACCGCATCGGCTTGGCCAACAAGGTGGTGCCGGCAGACAAGCTCATGGACGAGACGCTCGCGTGGGCGCGTCGTCTCGCCACGGGCCCGACCCTGGCGCACGCGGTGACCAAGCGCCTGCTGCTGCACGAAGCGCACATGGACCTCGATTCCGCCATCGAACAAGAAGCGCAAGCGCAGGCGTTGCTGCTGCGCGCCCACGATCACGCCGAGTTCTATCGCGCCTGGAGCGAGAAGCGCGAGCCGCGCTTCGAGGGACGCTAAGTGCCGGACCAAGTGAACGCCGACGCCTTCCTGCCCGACCGCGAACTCGACGCGACGCATCTCACCTTCGTGCGGATGGTGCGCGCGTTCGCCGCCGACAAGCTGCTGCCGCATGCGCGGCGCATCGACGAGGAGTGCGAGTTCCGCCGCGATGCCGTGCGCGAGCTGGCGGCCGCTGGCTTGCTGGGCGGGCCGATCGCCACGGAGTTCGGCGGCCAGGCATGGTCGCCGATGCAGATCGCGCTGGCCAACGAAGAAGTGGGCGCGGTGTGCGCCAACACGCGCGGGTTCATGGCCGTGCAGACCGGCCTGGTGGCGCAGTGCATCGAACGCTTTGGTGATGCCGCACAGAAGAAGGCCTGGCTCGGAAAACTGTGCGCCGGCGCGGCCATCGGTTGCTTTGCGCTCACCGAGGAGAACGCGGGCTCCGACGTGGCTGCGCTCGCTTGCCATGCGCGCCGGGCGGGCGATGGCTACACGCTGCACGGCCACAAGATCTGGATCACCAACGGCGGCGTCGCCGACGTCGCGATCGTGTTTGCCACGATCGACAAGACCCGCGGGCGCGACGGCATCACGGCGTTCTTGGTACCGACCGCGCGCGCCGGTCTGTCGCGCGCGCGCATGCCCGGCAAGGAGATGGGCCACCGTGGCTCGGATCACGCGGCGTTGACCTTCGCCGACTTTGCCGCGAGCGCGCACGAAGTGCTCGGCGGCGAGGGCCAAGGCTTCAAGGTGGCGATGGGCGGACTCAATGCGGGTCGCCTGTCGGTAGCCGCGGGCGCCGTCGGCATCCACCGCGCCGCGCTCGCCGCCAGCCTCGCGTTCACCACGACGCGGCAGCAGTTCGGCAAACCGATCGCACACTTCCAGATGGTGCAGGAACGTCTCGCCGACATGGCGGTGGCGCTGCACGCCGCGCGCGCGCTGGTGTGGCGTTGTGCGGGCCTGCGCGCCAAGGGCCACGAGACGCCGAGCGATCTGGCCGTCGCCAAGCTGTTCGCGACCGAAGCTGCCGCCCGAGCCGCCGACGTCGCGATCCAACTGCACGGCGGCCGCGGCTACACGAGCGCGTATCCCGTCGAGCGCCTGCTGCGCGATGTCACCGCGCTGCGGATCTACGAGGGCACGTCGATGATTCAGAAGACGATCGTGGCGCGAGGCCTGACGACAACGTAGGAATTGGGACTTATGCGTCCCGAACATGACGTGTTGGCCATAGATGAGACTTATACTACCCGCAATCTAGCTCTGGGCCGTTGCCTGTCGAACGGGTAATCTATGGCTCATCCGATAAGATATCGGCCTCAAATGGGCATTATAAGTCTCGATTCTTCGACAGACAGCGGCGCGATGCAACACCTCGGTCGGCGCCTGCGGGCGCTGCGGGAGGCACGCAAGCTGACCGCCATCGAGGCCGGCCAACAAACGGGCCTGTCGCGGCGCACGATCTATCGCGCCGAGCAGGGACAGAACCCGACGCTGCTCACCCTCGTGCGCTTGCTGCGCCTGTACGGCCGACTCAACGCGCTCGCGAACTTCCTGCCGGAACCTGAGCTGTCGCCGATGCAGTTGCTCGACGCACAGCCGCGACGACAGAAGAAGAAGGTGAAGCCGCGTGGCTAGTCGTCGCCGACGAGAACCAGCGAGTGCCACGCCGCCGCCGATTCGCGCGCAGGTCGAGATTCGCTTGTGGGGCGACACCGTCGGCGCCGCGGTGGAACTCGAGAGCGGCCGCGTGCTGTTCGAATACGCCGACGCCTTTCGCGCGCGCGCCTATGAGATCTCACCCATCTGGCTGCCGCTCACCGTCACGGGTCCGATCGCCTTCGACGAGCTGCGGCGCAGCCCCGCCTTTGCCGGTCTACCAGGCGTGCTCGCCGACGCCTTGCCCGACGCATTCGGCAACAAGGTGATCCGCGCCTACTACGCGGCGCGCGGCGAAACCGCGCGCGCGATGAGCCCGGTGCAGCGTCTGCTCTACGTCGGCGAGCGCGCGCTCGGCGCACTCACTTTTCATCCCGCGCAAACGCTGCCGATGCGCGACGCCGAGAAGCAATCGCTGGCGATCGCGGCGCTGGTGCGCGACGCGCGCCGCATCGTCGAGGGCAACGCCGAGATCGCGATTCCAGAGATCTACCGCATCAGCGCGTCGGCTGGCGGCATGCGCCCCAAGGCGTTGGTGCTGTTCGATCCTTCGACGCGCACCCTACGCTCGGCCAACGCCACCGCGCACGCGACCGAGCTGCCGTGCATCCTCAAGTTCGACGGCGTCGGCGATGGCGCCACGGTGAGCGAACTCGGCAAGACCCAGCCGTTCAACCGCGTCGAGGCCGCCTACACCAAGATGGCGCAAGCCGCCGGCGTGGCCACGACCGAGATCTCGTTGCTCGAAGACGGCCACCACGCGCACTTGTTGGTACACCGCTTCGACCTCGAAGGCGGCGACCGTCTGCACCAGCACACGCTCGGCGGCTTGTTGCACGTCGACTACAACGATGCCGGCGCCAGCAGCTACGAAGAGTACATGCGCACCGTGCTGCGCCTCGGCATGCCGTACGCGAGCGTCGAGCAGGCCTATCGGCGCATGCTGTTCAACGTGTTCGCCATCAACCAATACGACCACGTCAAGAACTTGTCGTTCCACATGGGTCGCGACGGCAAGTGGCGTCTGGCGCCCGCCTACGACCTCACGTTCGCCAAGGGCCAGGGTTGGACGGCGCAGCATCAGATGCGCGTCAACGACAAGATGCGCGACCTGCGCGCCGCCGACTTGCTGGCCGTGGCCGAGATGTTCGACTTGAACCATCCGCCCAAGCTGCTGGCGCACACGCGCAATGCCGTGGCGCGCTGGCCGGAGTTCGCCAAAGCCGCGGCCGTGCCAGGCACGACGATCAAGGCCATCCAACAGCAACTCGAGCAGCGTGCCGAGGAACTGCGCTGACCGCTGACCGACTCGCAACGGCCCGTTACCTCTTGCTGGGCGTCCGCAAGTCATCCGCCATGCTGGTGAACGCCAGGCACAGCGTCGCCTGTTCCTCCCAGCCACCGGGCGGCGTTGGCCCCAGTCGATTGGCGTCGGCGTAACGGAACTCGAGCAGCACGTCCTCATCGAGCGCTGACAGTCGCAAGAACCCCTGCAAGGTGCCGAGACGCTGCAGGCACAGCTTGTTGCTGTTGAGCGCCGTGCCGTCGGCGGCGGTACCGATGCGCACGTTGGGCGCCTCGATGCGTACGCGAATGCGGCTGGTGAAGCTGTAGGCACCCTTCACCACGTCTTGCATCCAGGCGTTGATCGTTGGCTTCAGGTACGCCTGGCCCTTGGGGAAGAACGCCGACAGAGGCGCGCTGAACGCCACCGTGTCGTCGGTCTGCACCATGTCGAGCGACTTGCCGGTCTTCTCCTCGAACTCGCGCGGCAAGGTCTCCAGCAAGAACTCGCGCATCTCCTTCTTCTGCGCCGACAGCAGCGGGGCAGGCTCGGTCAGGGTGCCGCCGCTATCACCGCGCTCGAAGATGCCCTCGTCCTTGGTCTTGCCGCTGCCCTCGAAGTGGAAGGCGAACTGCACGCTCTTCTTCAGCTCCTTGAGCTTCTTGAGCTGCACCTCGCCGAGCGCGTAGAGCACCACGAACAGCGCAAACAGCAGCGTCACCATGTCGGCGTAGCTGATGACCCAGCGCTCGTGATTGGCGTGTTCTTCGTGCTTGTGTTTGCGTCCCACGTCAGTTCAGCGCCGGCTGCCTAGTGCTTGGCGGCGGCCTTCTTGTGCCCGCCGTCGTGCTGGTACACCGCGAGCCGGCTGCGCAACGCGCCTGGCGCCGCACCCGACTGAATGCCGATCACGCCGTCGAGGATCATGCTGCGCATCAACTGATCGACCTGCAGGTAACGCTTCAGCTTGAACGACAGCGGCAGGCAAACGACGTTGGCGTAACCGACGCCGTACACCGTGGCGACGAATGCGACTGCGATGCCCGGGCCGATCATCGCCGGGTTGTCGAGGTTCTCCATGACGTGGATCAATCCGAGCACGGCGCCGAGCACGCCGACGGTCGGACAGAGCGCGCCCCAGGTCTCCCAGAACTTCGCGCCAGCGTTCGCCTCTTCCTCGGCGATCATCATGTCGATCTCGACCGTCTCCTTGATCACATCCGCGCTGCTGCCATCGATCGCCAGCGTCAGACACTTGCGCAAGAAGGGATGACCGTCGGTGCCGCTGGTGAAGCTCTCGAGCGCGAGAAGACCTTCGCGGCGCGCCAGGTTGGCCAGCTCCAAGATCTTTTCCATCACCGCGTGGAAGTCGTTCTTGGTCGGCTTGAACGCCTTCAGCAGCGCCACGATCGCCAGCTTCAGGTCCGACGCAGGGAGGGACACGAACGTGGCGCCCAGCGAGCCGACGATGACGATCAGGAACGCGGTGCCCTGCACGAGCGCGCTGGGGTGACCGCCTTCAAGGATCATCCCGCCGATGACGCCGACGAAGGCGATGACTAGACCGAGAATGGTCAGGATGTCCATGGTTCTCCCCCGCGCAGCGACCGATCGATTGTCCGACGCGGGCTAGCGACGCTTGAGCGTCTGTCGCGGATCTCGACGCGAAAAGACCGAGGCTTCAGGCGCACTGTCGATCTTGTGAACGACCTTGCGCGCGAGCGTGGTCCAAGGCGTCTCCCCATCGAAGGGCGCCAGCACGAAGGGCGCGGACACATGGGGCCGACTCAGCTCGCCGCGATGCGCCCACATCGTGATGCGATGGCAGGTGATGGTGTGGCGCACCCGACAGAGCGGCTCTCGGTCGACGCGCAGATCGACGCGTAGAACACCAGAACAGAAGCGCTCGGTGACGGACGCCACCAGGTCATCGGCGTCGGCGACGTGCACCAACGGGCCGGCGCCTACCAAGTCGACCTGGCCGGCGTTGATCGCACCCGCGGCCACGCGCTGGCCGAGCACGCGCCCATCGGACAGACGCACGAACACCACGCGCGCGACCACGTCGACCGTCGCCTTTGCTCGCGGTAGCACGGGCAACTCGGCTTGGCGGCCGGCGCGCCTGGCCACACAGTCGGCGGCAAGCGGGCACGCTGCGCAGCGCGGCGCCCTTGGTGTGCACACGGTGGCCCCGAGGTCCATGAGCGCCTGATTGAAGTCACCCGGGCGCTCGACGCTGAGCAGCGCGGTCACCGCCGCGCGCACCGCGCGGGCGCCGCCCGCCGTCTTCACGTTGGCCTCGATGCCGCGATGCCGCGCCAGCACGCGCTCGACGTTGCCGTCGATCGCCGGCACCGGTTGCGCGAACGCGATCGACGCGATGGCTCCCCTGGTGTAGGAGCCAACGCCCGGCAGCCGGCCGAGCGCGTCGAGGTCGCCCGGCACGCGCCCGCCGTGCGTCTCCACCACGGTGCGCGCACCGTCACGCAGCAGACGCGCCCGTCGGTAGTAGCCGAGGCCTTGCCACGAGGACAACACGTCGTCGTCGCTGGCCGCCGCCCATGCCGTGGGCGTGGGGTAGCGAGCCATGAAGCGCACGAACGCCGCGCGCACCACTTCGACGCGCGTCTGTTGCAACATCACCTCGGACACCCACGTGGCCCAAGGGTCTTTGACGTCGCGCCAAGGCAGGACGCGCTTGTTCGCGTCGTACCACGCCAGCAGGCGGGTAGCGAACAACCGCGGCTTCACCGCCGCGCCGAGTCGCCGGTGCCGCTCTGAAAGTCGCGGGCGATCTCCACGCCAAGGCGAGCGCGCAGGTCGGCTTCGGCGCGCTCCAGCAAATCGTTGAGCGCGCGCGCGTCGGTGTGTTCACCGAACAGCGTCACCCGAATTGACATGAACTCCTCGGTACCGTGCCGGATCGTGCGCGAGCTGACGCCAGGAAAGCGCTTGCCGTGATCGGCCAAGACCGCGCTGATCGCCGACTCGTCGTGCCCGGCGTATTCGATGGTGCGGGTCTTGCGCAGGTTGCCCTGGCCATCGGCTGCCAGCAGCGGCACCACGTGCAGTGAGAAGATGCGCTGCATCTCTTCCGGCACGCCGGGCAGCAGCACCAGGGTCGCGCCCTGCGCGGTCACCACGCACGCCGGCCCGGTCCCTGCCGGGTTTTCGAGCGGCCGCGCGCCCTTGGGCAGCCTGGCGATGCGCAGGCGCGTCGGGTTCATGGCCGCGCTCGAGGTGCCACCCTTGGCCATCAGCCGACGGAACCCGCGCTGGACCATGTCGACCGCGTCAGAGTTCTGTTCGAGCGGCAGGCTCAGCACCTCGGCGACCGCATCGCGGGTGATGTCGTCGTGGGATGGCCCCATTCCACCGACGCAGAACACGTAGTCAGGCTTCGTCGCCAGCGCCGCACGCAAAGCGGCAACCATCTCGGTCTGCACGCCGTCGATGGCCTGATACGAGCGCACCTTGATGCCGAGTTCGCTCAGGCGCGTCGCGATGAAGTTCGCGTTGCGGTCGAGCACCAGGCCTTCGAGTAGGTCACGCCCCACGCAGAAGATCCAAGCGGTCTTGGTACTGGCCAACGTCGATCACCTCAGCGGGGCAAGGGCACGGCACACACGCACCGCACGGACCCGGACTTGGCCAAGGTAACCGCCGCGCCGTCGCCAGCGCAGTGTCTTCTTCGAGTTCCGCGAGTGTTGAAGACGCAGCGAAGAGCCGCGAAGATGGGAGCTACTCGCGTGAGCACGCGCATCGCCGCATGACCGACACACCGCCGCCAGGCAAGCCGATCCATCCGCAAGTCCTTCTCGAAAAGGAGATGCAGGACAGCTACCTCACCTACTCGATGAGCGTGATCTTGAGTCGCGCTCTCCCCGACGTGCGCGACGGCTTGAAGCCGAGCCAGCGACGCATCTTGGTCGCGATGGACGACCTGAACCTCGGGCCGCGTTCGAAGTACCGCAAGTGCGCCAAGATCTGCGGCGACACGTCGGGCAACTACCACCCGCACGGCGAGTCGGTGATCTATCCGACCTTGGTTGGCATGGCGCAGCCGTTCTCGCTGCGCTATCCGCTCGTCGACAGTCAGGGCAACTTCGGCGCCATCGACGGCAGCCCGCCGGCCGCGATGCGCTACACGGAGGCGCGCATGGGACTGCCGACCGTGCACATGTTGGAAGACCGCGACCAAGACACGGTCGACGTGCAGCCCAACTACGACGGCAAGATCCTCAATGAGCCAGTCGTGCTGCCGGGGCGCTTCCCCAATCTGTTGTGCAACGGCACGACCGGCATTGCGGTGGGCATGGCGACGTCGCTGCCGCCGCACAACCTCATTGAAGTCGCGAGCGCCCTCTACAAGCTGCTCGACAATCCTGACGTGACCGTCGACGAGCTGCTGCAAGACGTGCAGGGGCCCGACTTCCCGACCGGCGGCATCATCATGGGGCGCTCGGGGATTCAGAACGCGTATCGCTCGGGCCGCGGTGCGGTGACTGTGCGCGGCAAGTACCACATCGAGGAGAAGAACAAACGCAAGTCGATCGTGTTCACCGAGGTGCCGTACCAGGTGAAGACCAACACGATCTTGGAGCGCATCGCGCACCTCGCCAAGACCGGTCAGCTCGACACCGTGGCCGACTGCAACGACGAGACCAACTCGCGCGTCGGCTTGCGCTTGGTGATCGAACTCAAACGCAGCGTCGACGACGAGTCGGTGACCGTCAACAACTTGTTCAAGCTGACCCCGCTGCAGAGCAAGTTCTCGATCATGAACTTGGCGATCGACGCCGGGCAACCGCGCACGCTCGGCTTCAAGCAGATGCTCGAGGCGTACCGCGACCACCGCCTCGACGTCATCACCCGCCGCACGCGTTTCCAGCTGCGCAAGGCCGAAGAGCGCCTCCACATCTTGGAGGGCTTGCGCATCGCGGTGCAGAACATCGACGAGGTCGTCGAGATCATCAAGACCTCGAAGAACCCCGAGGAGGCGCGCCAGCGCCTGATGGATCGCTTCAAGCTCAGCGAGATCCAGGCGCGCGCCATCCTCGACATGCGCTTGGCACGCTTGACCGGCCTCGAGATCGAGAAGCTCGAAGCCGAGTGGAACGAAGTGAAGGAGACCATCGCCTACCTGCATCGCATCTTGAACGAGCCCAAGCTGCGCTCCGACATCGTGCGCAAGGAGATGGCTGAGATGGTGACGCAGTACGGCGACAAGCGCCGTACCGTGGTGAGCGACGAAGAAGTCGGCGAGTTCATCGCCGAAGACCTCATCGCCGTGGAGATGATGGCGGTGACGGTGAGCCACGAGGGCTACGTCAAGCGCACCGCGCTCGATCAGTACCGCAGCCAGAACCGCGGCGGCAAAGGTGTTTCCGGCGCCGAGACCAAGGAAGGCGACTTCATCGAGCACCTGTTCGTCGCCAGCACGCACGACTACATCCTGTTCTTCAGCGATCGCGGCCGCGTGTATTGGCGCAAGGTGTACGAGCTGCCGCTGTTCGGCCGCGCCGCCAAGGGGCGCTCGCTCGCGAACGTGCTGGAGATGCAGGAAGGCGAGCGCCTCAACTCGGTGCTGCGCGTCGACACCTTCGAGGGCGAACGCTATCTGGTGACCGCGACCCAGAAGGGACTCATCAAGAAGTCGGATCTGGCGGCGTATGGTCGCCCGCGCGAGAAGGGCATCATCGCCGTGAGTCTCGAAGACGACGATCGCCTGATCGGCGTCGGCATCTGCAAACCAGAGGACACCATCTTGTTGGGTACCGCGGATGGCATGGCGATCCGCTTCGCCGAGTCCGACGCGCGCTCGATGGGCCGGCAAGCCTACGGCGTGCGCGGCATCAAGCTCACCGACGACGATCGCGTGGTCGGCATGGCGATCCCGCAGCCCGGCCAGTCGATCCTCACCGTGTGCCAGAACGGCTACGGCAAGCGTACGATGCTCGATGAGTACCGGATGCAAGGCCGCGGCGGTCAGGGTCTGATCGACATCAAGACCACCGACCGCAACGGCAAGGCCGTGGCGGTGCTCGCGGTGTCCGACGACGACGACCTGATGCTGATCACGCGCCTCGGCCAGATCGTGCGCACCCCCGCCGGTCAGATCAGTCAGATCGGCCGCAACACCCAGGGCGTGCGCTGCATCTCGTTCAAGGGCGACGACGACTCGTTGGTGTCCTTCACCAAGGTGCCAAAGGAAGACGCTGCGGAAGCAGCCGGGTAGCGACGCGGTCTTTGTTCGACCAGCGCATGCGTCGAAGGCACGCCGAGGCGATGACGCTGCTGGGCCCCGTCGAAGAACGAGCGCGCAAGACGTTCACCGGCGGCAACGCGCACCACCTCGCGAGCCTGCTGCTGAACCTCGGCAAGGCCCGCGCCGGGCTGGCGAAAGATGCAATCGACTTCGCTGCGGCGGAGGTCAACCTGGTCGAAGCGCACACGATCTACCGCGAGGCCCCTGGCGCGACACCCACGGACATCCGCGCCTGCGCCGAGGCCCTCATCGCCACCTACACCGCGTGGGACGAAGCCGAGCCCGGCAAAGGCTACGGCGAGAAGGCCGCGCATTGGCGGGCGCAGCTGGAAGCAGCGAAGTAGGCCGATCCCGATCCTGCTCGATCTCCTCAGGCGAGGAGGGGTGTGCGCGCGCGCGAAGCTCTGCCCAGCGTCTTGTCGATTTGGGGCTCGATTTTCATCAGTCGGCTGACGTCCTCGTCCAGCCAGCGCTACCCAGCTGGTTGCACCAGTCGTCGGGGTCACACGGGTCTTCCAACCTATGGCTTCACCCGGCGACCGCCCAACGCCGAAGAAGATGCAGAATGAGTTCTGCACTGCGCGATCAGGGCCAGACTGTTGTCGTCAAGCGACCGTTGCAGGCGCCATTCGACGGCGCGAGCGTACTGGTAGTCAGCGATGACCCCACGCTCTGCGAGTCCGCCCGCGTGGTCCTGGGTGACCACGGTTACGACGTTCGGTCGGCGCCAATCAGGTCGTCCACCATCGTCCCGGCGACCAGCGACGTCGACGTCATCATGCTCGACGCCAGCGTACTCGACAACGAAGCGCTGAGCTTCCTGAGCCAGCTGCGTGCCGCGTGCGGCACCGTGCCGGTCGTTGCCGTGTGCGAGGCAAGCGCGCTGGACCGAGTCGGCGACATGATGGCGAACGGCGCCTCCGACTTCGTGGTGCGACCGATCGAGGCCGTAGCCCACCGCACGCTGGCCACGATGAACCAGGCCCTGCGCGCCGCACGCCTGGCCCGCGACAACCGCCGCTTGCAACAACGTCTCGCGGTCGAGCAGGCCAGCGCCGGCTTCGTCGGTTGCAGCCCACTGCACCGGCGCTTGCTCACGGTCGTGGCGCGCGCCACCGACAGCGAGGCCACGTCGCTCATCGAGGGTCGCCCAGGCACCGGCAAGACCTCGCTGGCCCAGCTGATTCAGCGCGGTGGCCGACGCTCGCACACCGCGCTCACGGTTCGGCAGAGCGATGGCCTCACCGGCGACGCGCTCGATACCGCTTTACAAGAAGCCCAGCGTGGCACGCTGTTGCTGGAGGACATCGATCGCCTGCCTGGGGAGACCCAGAGTCGCCTGGTTCGCTACCTCAAGGATCGCCACGACACGGGCAACAGCAACCAGGCGCGCCTCATCGTCACGACCAGCGCGCGGTTGCCCGAACTGGTCGCGCGCGGCGCGTTTCGCGAGGACGTCTACTACCGGCTGAACGTGTTGCCGATTCTGGTGCCGACATTGGCCGAGCGGCGTGACGACATCCCGATCCTCGCGAATCACTTTCTGAAGCGCGCCGCTGAGTCAACGGGAGTGTCGCCAAAGGGCTTCTCGCCCGCGGCGATGGCGTTGCTCGAAACCAACCCATGGCCCGGCAACGTCGCGCAGCTGCAGAACGCCGTCCAGCGCGCGCACGCAATCGCCGGCAATAGCCCGATCGATCGCGTGCACCTGGTGGGTTCGCAGGCGGTCGGGGTCGAGGCGAGTCCAGTGCGCCCAAGAACCGTGGAGGTGGGCGAGGGCGAGGAAGACGACGTCGACGAGGCCTCGATCAAGCCGTTCAAGGACGAGGAGAAGAGGCTGCTGTCACGCGCCCTCCGCGCCACCAAGGGCAATGTACGCCGCGCCGCTCAGCTGCTGCGCATCGGCCGCGCTACGCTGTACCGCAAGATCCAGTCGTACAAGCTGCGCTTGCACTGAGCCGCGCCGGGGGCGTCCCGTTTCATTGCGGGCTCATTGCGGGTGCAGACGGCGGCGACGGGAAGTCGCTGTCCCTTGGCACACCGGCCAGGGCAAGATGGGGTTCTTCAACCGGCCAACGCCTCCGGCCGGCCCACTCCATCTCACACTTCAGGTCCTTGATGCGCGCATTCGTTGGTCTCCTTCTGGTCGGCACCCTCTCCCTAGCAACCACCGCGCAAACGCCCGTCTCGCTGACCGGGCGGGTCGAGCGCGTGCCGTCCAATCCGTGCAACGGCGCGGCCACCCACAAGATCGCTTGCACCGAGATTCTCCTGCGTAGTGCGACGGTCGACCTCACCACATGGGAAGGCCGGATGGCCGACCTCTCGGGCGAGAGCGAAGGGACTCTGACGTGCCCGCTGATCAACATCAGCGATGCGGTAGCAGCGCCGCAGAGTACCAGCACGTTCTCCCTCGGTGGCTTCCGCATCAACAGCACGGTCATCTTCACGACCACCGCACCGGTCGGGTCCGTCGTTGCCTACTTCTTCTCGTGCGAGCCCGGCTTCCTGCCGATCGCGAACTTTGGCACGGTGCAGCTCAATCCGCTGACCAACTTCATCTTCTGGCAACTCGACGTCAGCATCGGCGTCGCGCTGCGCACGGTGCGCATCCCGAACGTCCCCGGCCTGGTAGGACAAGTCGCCCTGTTCCAGACCGCGTTCGTCAGTGTCACCCCCACACTCGAAGTCAAGTTGCTGAACGCGGGCTGCTTCACTATTCAGTAGGCGGGAAGCGCGTGGCTGGGGAATAAGCGCGCCGCGGCGCGCGACCCCCTACCTGGCAGCGTGGTCGTCGGCTAGCCTCCTGCTGGAGTCCCCATGATCACGTCCCTCGCACCGGTGCACGCGCGCGTCGCCGAGCTGGCCCATGGCCGGCGCCGCAATCGCCGCATCTCCGTCTTCCTGCGAACCCTGTTCTATGGGCTGAGCGTGGCAGCGGTCGCCGCGTGGTTCCTGTCCATCGAGTCGACGCTGCTCGCGCTGGGCGCGTTGCTCGTGGTCGCGGTAATCGTCGCGGCGATTGCGGCGCTGCTGATCCCGATCGATCCCGTGGTCATCGCCAAGCGCTACGACGACAAGGCCGGCACCCAAGACCTGCTCAGCAGTTCGCTCGAACTCCAAGATGGCACCGATCCGTTCGTGCGCGCCGTGCACGAAGACGCTTGCGCCAACGTCGCGGGCACCGGCCCGCGCGCGCGCGACGTATTCCCGACCGAGGTGCCGCGCGAAGCGCGCTGGTTGCCATACCCCGCGCTCGGCTGTGCCGCCGCGCTCCTGTTCTTGTTCCTGACGTCTTCGACACCTGACACGGCGCCGCCGTCGGTGGCCGAGATGGACGCCCGCGTCACCGGCGCGCAAACCTTGCAGGACATTCGTGAGCGGATCCTGAAGGAGAAGCCGTCGGAGCTCGACAGCGAGCGGTTGCGTCGCCTCAAGGAACTCGAGGACCTGCTGAAGAACGAGCAGGTGAACCGCAAGGATGCGCTCGCCGAGCTGGCCAAGCTGGCGTCGCAACTGGACAAGGAACGCCAAGAACTCGAGGGCAAGAAGCTCGCCGCCGAGAAGAACGCGACCAAGCTCGCCAAAGGCGAAGATCTCAAGGACGCGCAGCGCGACATGGAGGGCGGCAAGTACCGCGAGGCCGCCGCCAAGGTGGAGAAGAAGATCAAGGAGCTGCAGAAGAAGCTCGACGAGCTGAAGAAGAACAACGGTGACAAGCTCGAGATCGAGAAGATGGAGCAGCGCCTCAAGGCGCTGAAGCAGCTGCTCGCGGAGTTGCTCGACCTCGAGGCGCTCGGCAAAGAACTGGGCTTCGAGATCGAGGTGCTCGACGCGCTCGATCGCATCGAGGGTGCGCTCGGCGAGTTGGGCGAGTTCGACGGCGAGGAGTTCGACAACGTGCAGCTCGGACGGCCGCGCAAGGGGCAGCCGGGCGACGAGGAAGGTCGTCAACTGTTCGCCTTCCCGAGCAGCGACGCTGGCAAAGGCCACAACAAGACGGTCCTCGACAAGGCCAAGCGCGCCCTGACCGAGCGGCAAGAAGAAGAAGCCAAGCTCAAAGAGGGCAAGGGCAAGTCATCGTTCGGTCAGGTGAAGACCGCGAACGACCGCAGCAAGAGCCAGCTCGCCTACAAGGACGCGGCGATCGCGGCCAAGCAGGCTGCCGAAGACGCGATCTACCGCCAGAACATCCCCGCCGGCTATCGCAACTACATCCGCTCGTACTTCGAGGCGATGCAGCCCGACGAGCACGGCGGCCGTGAAACCGACGAGAACAAGGCGGGCGTCGCCAAGCCAGAGGCTGCGCCCACGCAGGGCGGCGCCAAGAACAAGTAGCGCGCTATCGCCGTCGCGCCAAACACCAGAACTAGAGAGAGGACATCCGTGACGCAGGAAACTGCTGCAGTTCGTCAACAGGTCGACGCGTTCCAGCGCGACTTCACCAAGCTCACCGCCGAGATCCGCAAGGAGATCGTCGGCTACGACGAGCAGGTCAGGTTGGTCGCAACCGCCTTGTTCGCGCGCGGGCATGTCCTGCTGGAGGGTGTGCCGGGCTTGGGCAAGACACAGCTCGTCAAGGCGCTGGCGCAGGCGATCCAGACCAAGTTCTCGCGCGTGCAGTTCACGCCCGACCTGATGCCCGCGGACATCGTCGGCACGACGATGGTGGTGGAAGACGAGGCAGGTCACAAGACGTTCCGCTTCCAGCGTGGCCCGATCTTCGCCAACGTCGTGCTGGCCGACGAAATCAACCGCGCCACGCCGAAGACGCAGTCGGCGCTGCTCGAAGCGATGCAGGAGCACACGGTTACAGTGGGCGATACGACGCATCGCCTCGAAGAGCCGTTCTTCGTGCTCGGCACGCAGAACCCGCTCGAGATGGAGGGCACCTACCCGCTGCCCGAAGCGCAGCTCGACCGCTTCGTGTTCAAGTTGGTGGTCGGCTACCTCGACGAGAACGCGCTCGTCGAAGTGATGAATCGCACCACCAAGGCGTACCAGAGTGGCATCGGCCCGGTGCTCGAAGCGCCGCGCATCCGCGAGATGATCGAGCTGGTGAAGCGCGTGCCGATTGCCGATCACGTGGTGCGCTACGCCGTGCGCCTGGTGCGCGGCACCCACCCGCGCTCGGAGTCGTCGCCCAATCAGGTGAATCAGTTCGTGAAGTACGGCAGCAGCCCGCGCGGCGTGCAGGCCATGATCTTGGGCGCGAAGGTGCGGGCGCTGAGCGAAGGGCGCTACCACGCGGCGTGCGCCGACGTGAAGGCGATGGCGGTGCCGGCGCTGCGACACCGCCTGATCCTCAACTTCGAAGGTGAGGCCGAGGACATCCGAAGCGATGCAGTGGTGGAAAGCGTGCTCGCGGCGGTGCCCGAGATCCGCGAGGGAGCCGCGGTCTAATTCACTTGGGCCGCTATCCCTCTGGGCTGCAAGAGCCGCGATTCCTCGCAGGGCGCGAGCATTCTCCATTAACTGTGATTCGCCATATCCGTGAATTCGCCATGATCGAGCGGCTCTGGAAGCCCCCAACAACAACAGCGCCGGTGGCCCCTTCTGGTCGGCGCTGCGCCGACATCAACCTTGGTTGCGGCCGCCGGCTGCGCTGAGCCTTCGAGTCGGAACGCTAGGCAACATGTTCGACGCTGACTTCCTGCGCCGGCTCGAGTACCTCGACGTCGTCGCCCGCAAGATCCTGCAGGGCCGCATCCGGGCGGAGCGCATGACGAGTAAGCGCGGCACCAGCGTCGAGTTCGAGGACTACCGCCACTACACCCCGGGCGACGACCTGCGCTACCTCGACTGGAACGTGTTCGGGCGCCTCGAAGAACTGTTCCTCAAGCTGTTCCGCGAGGAGGAGAACCTGCACATGACCGTGCTGCTCGACTGCTCGCAGTCGATGGCATTCGGGCAGCCCGACAAGTTCCTCTACGCGCGCCAGATCGCCGCCGCCATCGCCTACATCGGCATGAGCAACCTCGACGACGCCAACGTGCGCCCCTTCGCACGCGACATGGCGGACGCCGCCGAGCGGTTGCGCGGCAAAGGTAAGGTGAAGGTGTTGTTTCCGTTCCTCACCGAGCTGAGGCACGGCGGCGAAACCGACATGCGACGGGCGTTCAAGCGCTACGTGGCGCTGGAGCGCCGGCGCGGCGTCGTCGTACTGGTGAGCGACCTCTACGACCGCGACGGCGTGGTGCCCGCCCTGCGCTACCTCAAGAGTCGCAAGCACGAGGTGTTCGTCATCCACGTGATGGACAAGGATGAAGTCGATCCGCCCCTTCGTGGCGACCTACGCCTCGTCGACAGCGAGACGCAAAGCTACAAGGACATCACCGTCACCGATGCCCTGCGCGCGCGCTACAAGCAGGCCTTCGAAGGGCACGCGCACACCGTCGAGACCTACTGCCGCAGCGCCGAGGTCGGCTACGTGCGCGCGCTCACGCAGGTGCCGTTCGACACCTTGGTGCTCAAGATCCTGAAGCGCGGGGGCCTGGTCGCGTGAGCTTTGCTGCGCTCGCGGGCTTGTGGGCGGCGCTGCTCGCGCTGCCGGTGATCGGCCTCTACATTCTGAAGATCAAGCGCCATCGGCGCGACGTGCCGTACTTGCGGCTGTGGCAAGACCTGGTCGCCGACCAGATGTTCATCACGTTGTTCCAACGCCTGCAGCGTTGGTTGTCGCTTGCCCTGCAGTTGCTCATCCTGCTGTGTCTGGTCGGGGCCTTCGCGGTGCTGACCCTGTCGGATTCCTTCCTGCGCGAGGACAGCGTCGTGCTGGTGGTCGACAGCGGCGCCAGCATGAACGGGCGCGCGACGCCCACGCTCGAGAGTGAGACCCGCTTCGCCGTGGCGGTGGCTGCGGCGCGCCAACTCGTCGAGGGTCGCTCCGCCGAAGACGAGATCGCCGTGGTCGCGGCGGGCCCGCAACCCGAAGTGCTGCAGGGCTTCTCACGTTCGACCCTGCGCCTGCGCGAGGCCTGCGACGCGCTGCGGGTCGCGCGCGCCAGCAGCGATCTGCGCGCCGCGCATCGACTCGCCAAGGACCTGCTGGCCGACAAGAAGCACAAGCGCATCATCGTGTTGAGCGACGCCGCTGGCGGTGTCGCCGAGGCACTCGCCAAGGAAGACACCGACGTGCGCTGGCAGCGCATCGGCGAGCCCGTGGCCAACGTCGGCATCGTGCGCTTCCAAGCCCGGCGCAATCACGGTTTGGGCACCGACTACTTGCTCCTGGTGGTCAAGAACTTCGCCAACGAGGCGCAGAGCTGTCGCGTCGAGATCGGCTTCGAGGGCACCACCAAGAAGGTGCTGCCGCTGGAGCTTGCGGCGGATGGCGAGTTCCAGGAGACGATCCCACTCAACCTGCCGGAGGGTGGCTACGCCAAGGCTGAGTTGGTGCACAACAAGACCGCCGACGGCAAGGACGGCACCGACGGACTCGCCCTCGATGACGTCGCCTACGCCGCGCTGCCGAGTTCGCGGCTGTATCGCGTGCTGCTGATCGCGCCCGACGAGGCCACCGAAGCGCCCTTTGCGGCGGCGCTCGGCGCCATGGGCACGCTGGTCGACCGCGCCGGCTGTCAGGCGATGTCGCTGCCGGTGTTCCTCGCCAAGGCCGACCAACTGGTGAGCACGTTCGATCTGATCTTGCTGATCAACAGCAAGCCCGAGGCGCTGCCGCTGAACGGCAACTACTTGTGCATCAACGCGCTGCCCGGTGGCCTGCCCGCCAAGGAGCTGGGCCTGGAGACCAAACCCGAACTCAAGAGCCCTGATGTCGAGCACCCGCTGGCCCGCTTCCTGGAGATCAAGTCGATGCGCCCGGCAGCGGCCAAGCCCCTCGACATCTCGGCGGGCCAAGCGTTCATGTCGACCGCCGCCGGCCCGGTCGGAGTCGTGTTCCAAACGCCCACGCGCAAGGTGGTCTACCTCGGGATCGACGTGCTGAGCGATCTGTTCTTCTTGCAGGTCGCGTTCCCCATCCTGCTCCGCAACGTGTTCGGCTGGATCCACGAGCAGGAAAGCGAACTGTTGGAACCGGTCTACAAGCCTGGCGACGTCATCAAGAATCGCTTCTCGATCTCCGACGCCAAGGTCGAACTCGGCTTTCGCCACGAATGGTCGCGCAAAGAAGGGACGCACGACATCGCCGTGGTGAACGGCGGTTTTGCGTTCGCCGATACGGCTGAGCCCGGCCGCTACTGGGTGCGCACCGGCGACCGCGACTTCCGCACGGCGGTCAACCTGTTCGACGCGGCCGAGTCTGACTTGCGCATGCCACCACCGACCACGACCGCCGACCTCGACGTCGAGCGCGCGGGTTTCTTGTTTGGCCGCGACCTGTGGCCACTTCTTCTGCTCATCGCCTGCGGCCTGTGGGTGATCGAGTGGGGCCTTTTCCACCGGCGCTTCACCGAGTGAGCATGGACCTCTATCTCGAGCATCCCGCGTATCTGTGGATCTTGGCTGCAGCGATTCCCTTGCTCGCCTGGGCCGCGCTCAAGAGCTACGCGATCGCGCCGCGCTGGAAGCGGATCACCTCGTTCGCCCTTCGCGTGATCGGCGTTGCGTTCGTGTTGCTCGCCGTTGCGCGGCCGGTGTGGCGCCTGCAGAAACCAGATCAGACGGTGGCGTTCGCGATCGACGTGTCCGACAGCCTCGACAAGGAGTCGTTGCAGAGCGCGGCGGATCACGTGGTGGCCGCGACCAAAGAACTCGCGGCGCATCAGCGCGCCGCGGTGCTGGTGTTCGCTGGCCGGCCCAAGGTGGTGCGGCCATTGCAGCGTGATTCCGTCGCGTTCGCGGCAGCGACCGATGACACCCTGGGCCTGCGCGAGATGGTGCTGCACCGCTTCGTCAAGGACGAGGTCAAGGCCGAGATCCTCAACCTGGAGCGCAACCTCACCGGCGACGACGCGCAGGCACGCCTCGACAAGATCAAACAGCGCTTGGCGAAGATCGAGGCGTTCGAAGCCGAGGTGGTGGCCGGCGAGACCGACGTGCGCGAGGCCTTGCGTCTGGCGCGCAGCCTTCTCCCCGAGGACAGTCGGCGCCGGGTCGTGCTGTTCTCTGACGGCAACTGGACCCGCAACGACCCCGAGGCGGAGCTGGAGTTCACCGCCCGCGCAGGCGTGATCGTCGACACCGTCGCGCTCGACCGACAAAAGCCGAACGAGGTCGTCGCCGAGCGCTTGCTGGTGCCGGGCCAGGTGAAGGTGCGCGAGCCGGTGGAGCTAGAACTGCAAGTCAGCTCGGCCGACAAGCGCGAGGTTGAGTTCAGGCTGTACCGCGACCAGTTCCTCCTGCTGACCGACAAACTCGCGCTCGAGAAGGGGCGCAACACGGTGCGCATCCCCAAGCAGGAACTCGACGAGGGCTTCCACGAGTTCGCGGTGCGCATCGACGCCAAAGACGACCCGACGCCGGAGAACAACGTGGCGCGGGCAGTCGTGGTGGTCGAAGGCCGGCCCAAGGTGCTGCTGATCGAGGCCAACGAGCCCGACGCGCGCTACCTCGAGCAGGCGCTGCGCGACGAGCAGATCAACGTCGAGGTGCGGCCCGCGGTCGGCTTCCCCGACAACCTCAACGACCTGCTGTCGTTCGACGTGCTGATCATCTCCGACGTGCCCGCGACATCGCTGGTAACCAGCCAGCTGGCGTTGGTGAAGCACTACGTCAAGGACTACGGCGGCGGCTTGGTGATGCTCGGCGGCGAGAAGTCGTTCGGGCTCGGCGGCTACTACCGAACGCCGGTCGAAGACGCGCTGCCGGTGCGCATGCCGATCAAGAAGACGATCGAGAAGCCGAACCTCGCGTTGGTGCTCGTGGTAGACCGCTCGGGGTCGATGGCCGGCGAGAAGCTCGCGCTCGCCAAGGAGGCGGCGATCGCCTCGGTCGAGGTGCTCAAGAACAAGGACCAGATCGGCGTCGTGGTGTTCGACTCGGCCCCTGACTGGGTCGTCGAGCTGCAACCGGCCACCAACCGCGAAGAGATCATCACCAACATCTCGCGCGTCACCGAGGGCGGCGGCACGTTCATCTACTGCGGGCTGTATCAGGCGTGGGAAGCCCTCAACGGCAGCACCGCCAAGCTCAAGCACTGCATCGTGCTGACCGATGGGCACACCGAGGGTTCGCGCGAGGAACACCTCGACTTGGTCGCCCGCATGGCGGCTGAGGGCATGACGGTGAGCACCGTAGGCATCGGCGACGCCGACCAGCCGCTGCTCACCGCGCTCGCCGAGATGGGCAACGGCGAGGCCTACTTCACCAACGACTTCGGCTCGATCCCGCAGATCTTCACCAAGGAGACGTTGCGCGCGAGCAAGAGCATGTTGGTCGAAGAGCCGTTCGTGCCGTCGCTGACGCCCGCCGGCAAGGACGACCCAATCTTGCGCGGCGTCGAGCTGGCGAGCGCGCCGCTGTTGATGGGTTACATCGCGACGACGCCAAAGGAACTCGCGAAGGTCGTGCTGGTGTCCGACTACGGCGATCCGGTGCTCGCCCACTGGAACTACGGCCTCGGCCGCTCAGTGGCGTTCACCTCCGATGCCAAGACACGGTGGGGCGCTGATTGGGTGTCGTGGCCAAACTTCGGCAAGTTCTGGGCGCAGGTCGTGCGCTCGGTGATGTCGACGGGCACGACGTCGATCCTGCAACAGACGGCCGACATCCGCATCGACAAGGGCGAAGTCGAAGTCGCCATCGACACGCGCGACCGGGAGGGTTACTTCCGCGACGAGGTCAAGCCCGAGGTCGCGCTGGTCGACGCCTCGGGTCAGGCCCGTCGCCTGCCAACCGAGCACGCCGCACCCGGCCTCTACCGCGCACGCTTTCCCATCGAGACCTACGGTGACTTCGTGCGCATGCGCGTGGAGAGCCGCCTCAACGACCAGCTCGTCGGCTTGAAGAACTACGCCGTCGTCGAGTCGTACGCGCCCGAGTACCGCGCGGCGTCTGCCGACCGGGCGTTCCTCGATCACGTGGCGAAGACCACCAAGGGCCACACGGCGGCCGCCGCCGACCAAGCGTTCGTGTTCGACGGCGAACCGGCGCGCGGCCTGCGCGATCTGTGGCGGCTGTGCGCGCTGCTGGCAGCGCTGCTGCTGCCGTTGGACATCGCGTTGCGGCGACTGGGCTGAGTGGGTCGGCCGTCAGCAACTACCAAACGCGGCTTACGCCGTACGCATCGAAGAGCCGCTCGTTGCTCACGATCTGTAGACCCTCGACCCGCGCTTGGGCCACCAGCATGCGATCGAACGGATCGCGGTGCACGAGGGGCAGACTGCCTGCTTCGCGGGCGTGTGCGAGACTGATCGAAAGCGGCGACATGTCGTCCAACTGCATGGTCTTCTCCGCGTCCAACAGCAGCACGCGTGCTTCTTCCCAACCCTTGGCGTGCGCCTTGACGGCCAGCTCCCACACCGTGGCGGCGCTGACCGAGACGGTGTGATTGCGGTTCTCGATAGCGGCGCGGGCCTTGGTCGATAGGCGCTTGCGGTCGGCGCGCCACCAGTAGTAGGTGTGTGTGTCCAGGAGCAGCTGCACGTCAGAGTCCCCAGTCTTTGACGTCGGCGTCACTCATGGGCGCGAAGAAGGCATCAGGCAGGGCGACGCGACCCTCGAGATCGCCACCGACGCGCTTGGCGCCAGGCGCGACCTTGGCCAATGGGACCAAGCGAACGAGAGGCGTCTCGTTCTTGGCGATGACAACCTCTTTGCCTTGCAGCGCGGAGTTCACGAGCTGAGTCAGGTGAGTCTTGGCATAGGCCATTTTGTACTTGGTCATGACCATGAGAGTAGGTCATGTGGTCGTACAGAGCAAGGTTAGCGCTAGATGCCGGTCGACCACTGGCTTCCATTGGGTTCGTCCACTCGGCGCATTACCGTGTCTGGTGTGGTCGCGGCGCCCGTCCCCATCTTGTTCCAAGACGACGCCGTGCTCGTCGTCGATAAGCCCATCGGTGTGCTGGTCGTCCCGGCGCCGGGGCATCGCGGACCCACCGTCGTAGACCTGGTTTCCGACCAGCTCGGCACCCGCGTGCACGCCGTGCATCGGCTCGACGAGGAGACCAGCGGTGTGTTGGTGTTGGCATGCAACGAGACCAGCAAACGCTGGCTGGAGGACGTGTTCAAGGAACACCGAGCAACCCGCACCTACCTGGCACTTGTGGAACACACGCTGTCGCCGCCCGCCGGGCGCATCGAGTCGCGGCTGCGCGAGATGACGGGCGGCATGGTGCAGACCGTGACCAAACCGCCGGGCGACCTCGCGATCACCGACTACCGGGTGCTCGCGCGCCGCGGCAAGCAGACCCTGGTCGAGTGCCAACTGCAGACCGGGCGTCGCAATCAGATTCGCGTGCACATGCGCGACCTAGGCTGCCCGGTGTGCGGCGATCGCAAGTACGGGTGGCGCACGCGCGGCGCGACGTTCGATCGCGTGATGCTGCATGCTGAACGCATCGAACTGCCGCGCGCCGATGGACGACCGACAGTGAACGTGCAGGTCGACGCGCGCGAGGTCGCGCTACGACGCAATGCGCCGTAGTTCGCTCGACGGCTCGACGCGCGTCAACGCGCGGCGAGCAAGGCCTCGACCTTGTTCTTCTCGTTCGGAGTCAGCCCGGCGCGCAGGGCCTTCTCCCACAGCGTACGCGCCGCGTCGAGCGCGCCGCGCTCGGCCAGCAGCGCTGCGAGGTTGAGCAGGCTTGGCGCATGCGTAGCCTGGCGACGGAGCGCCTCGCCATAGGCAGCCTCGGCGCCGGACACGTCGCCGACGGCCTCGAGCACCACTCCCTCACCGTGCGCCGACTCCGGCTGGCCAACATGCAGACGACTCGCGACGCGATACAGCTCGAGGGCGGTACGCAAGTCGGCGTCGTTCGCCTTCTTGCCAGCCAGCTCCCACAAGCGAAACCGTGCTTGCGCCTCGCCAAGGGCGCCTTGCACGTCGGTGGGCGCCAAGCCGCGGTGGCGCTGAAACAACTCGGCCACGTTCCGCCATGCAGCTGGTTTGGCGGCCTCATCACTCAGGCGCTCGGCCACCACCGCTTCGCAGCACGCCAAGCGATACAGCGACTCGGCGTCTTCGGGTTGCTCGGCCAGCAGTCTGGCCAGATACGGCCGCGCGCGGCGCTCTTCACTGGCTTCGTAGGCCACCATGCCGGCCAAGCGCAGCGCTGCCACATGCTTGGGTTGTCGTAGCAACACGCGCTCCAGCACGTCGAGCGCGGCGCGGCCATGGCCTTCGGCGACGTAGAAGCGCGTCAGTGCCAAGGCCACATCGGCGGCGTCGGGCGCCAGCGCGTTGGCGCGCAACAGCTCGCCCTCGGCGCGGCGCCAGGCCGAAAGCATCGGTGGGTTCTCGGCCTGCGCCGCGTGCATCGACAGCACGCCGTTGGCCGCGTGCGCGTGCGGCTGACGCGGGTCGAGCGAGAGCGCCGCGTCGGCCTGGTCGCGCGCCTGCGCAAACTCCCCGTTCGTCGCGGCCGCCAGCGCGCTCGCGCCAAGCGTCTGCGCCTGCGCCTGCGCCCGGGTTGGCTCGTCGAGGTTCGCCGCCGGGGGAAGGTCCTGGGCCAAGTTGCGCGGCTCGACCGAACTCGACGAGCAGCTGGATGCCCATCCAGCCCACGCACACACGACTACGAGGACGCGCCGCATGTTCTCACGCTACTCCGAACCACGCCGCCTTCGTAACGTCGCGCTCAACTTCGACCCACCGCCGGCGCAATCGCAATCCCAATTGGCGGCCGCTTGTCGAACTCGCCCCAACTCATGCGCATCGCGAGCGAGCGGTGAGAGCGGCGTGGCGCGCGCGCTACGCTTGGCGCATGTCACGCATCGCCAGATCCGTCTCCTGGCTCATCGGCCGGACGCCCCTGGTGGCTCTGGCGCGCCTGTCGCCACCCGGCGGTGGCCGCCTGATCGGCAAGCTGGAGATGTTCAACCCGACCGGCAGCAACAAGGACCGCGCCGTGCTGGAGATGATCCGCCATCGCGAACGCGCCGGCGCCCTGAAGACAGGCGGCACCATCGTCGAGGCCAGCGCGGGCGACATGGGATTGGCGCTGGCGATGGTGGCACGCGACCTCGGCTATCGCTTGGTGCTCACCATGCCGGAACGGCGCACTGGCACGAGCTGCACCCTGCTGCGCGCCCTCGGCGCCGAAGTCGTGTTCACCGACCGGGCGGCCGGCATGGCTGGGGCGATCGCCGAAGCCGAACGCCTGGCGACGCAAACGCCCGGGGCGGTCGCGTTGCAGCCGTTCACCAACCGCGCCAACGCGCTGAGCCACGAGCAAACCGCGCGCGAGATCTGGGACGACACCGACGGCGAAGTGGCAGTGGTGGTGTGCCCAGTCGGCACCGGTGGCACCGCCGCTGGCTGCGTGGCGTTCTTTCGCCAAGTCGGCGCACCGGTAGCGGTGATTGGCGTCGAGCCGGCAAGCAGCCCGGTGCTGCGTGGCGGTGAGCCGGGGCCGCACAACCTGCCGGGCCTCGGCGCCGGCTTTGTGCCCGAGATCCTGCAGCCGCGTGACCTGAGCGAAATCATCGACGTCAGCGAGGCCGACGCCTTCGCCATGGTGCGGGCGCTGGCCGCGCAGGAAGCCATCCTCGGCGGCCCGGCGTCGGGCGCGGTCGTGGCGGCGGCACAGAAGGTGTGCGCGCGACCAGCATGGCACGGCAAACTAGTCGTCGCGATCTTGCCCGACCACGGCGAGCGCTACGAAGAACACCCTGCCTTCGCACAGGCCAACGAACGAGCCACGACGTGACCCGCACCGCACCCCTCGACGCCAGCGCACTCGAACGTCGCGTACGTGAACTGGCCGAACGCGTGCAAAGTCTGCGGGCCCAGATCGGCAGCGTGATTCTGGGACAAGAGCCGCTCATCCATGACCTCCTGGTGGCGGTGCTCGCCGGTGGGCACGTGTTGCTCGAGGGCTTGCCGGGCCTCGGCAAGACCAGGCTCGTCAAGACGCTGGCGTCGTCGCTCGGCCTGCAGTTCGCGCGCGTGCAGTTCACGCCCGACCTCATGCCGGCCGACGTGACCGGCACGCGGGTGGTCGAGGAGCACGCGGGCGCGCTGCGCTTTCGCTTCGAACGCGGGCCGCTGTTCGCCAACCTCGTCCTCGCCGACGAGATCAACCGCGCCACGCCCAAGACGCAGTCGGCGCTCCTCGAGGCCATGCAGGAAGCGCAGGTCACGGTCGGCGGCGAGACGCACCCGTTGCCGCAGCCGTTCGCGGTGATCGCGACGCAGAATCCAATCGAGCTCGAGGGAACGTTCCCACTACCCGAAGCCCAGCTCGATCGCTTCATGTTCAAGCTGCTCGTCGGCGCGCCAGACCTGGCGGCGCTGGTGCGCATCCTCGATACGACGACCGGCGCGCCGCCCGCCGACCTGCAACCGCTGCTGCGCGGCGTTGAGGTGACCGAACTGCAAGCGCTCGCGCGCC
This sequence comes from Planctomycetota bacterium, assembly GCA_031423015.1. GTDB lineage: Bacteria > Planctomycetota > UBA1135 > UBA1135 > UBA2386 > DATGPD01. Next base: position 121,392 of record JANPER010000122.1, read on the forward strand.
AGGTCTTGTGTGGCGAGCACCTGCTGCAAACGATCGCCAAGCTGCTGCGCGCCAGTGATCCGACCGCCGCGGATGCCGATGCCGAGACACGGCGCCTCGTACGCTACGGCGCGAGTCCCCGAGGCGGTCAGGCCATTGTGCTGGCGGCCAAGGTGAACGCCCTGCTCGATGGGCGCCCGCACGTGAGCCGCGCCGACGTGGAACGCTGCGTGCTACCGGCGCTTCGCCACCGCGTCGTGTTGTCGTTCGAGGCGGAGACGGAGGGAGTCACGGTCGACCGACTCGCGGCGCGTTGGCTCGCGAGTGCGACGCGCGGCTGATGACAACGCGCTCTGGCGACCGGGCGAAGCGCCCCGCATGTCTGAGTGGGGTTTCGGCGAGGGGCATGGTGGCGCGGTGTTCTGCCGCGTTGTTCACTCTGTCGCAGTGACGCGCGAGAAAAATCAGCGCGCGAGGGAAAGGTTCGCGCGCTCGCACGTCTACAGGCATGCATGGGACGAGCGGTCCCGACCACCCGGCTCTTGCAGGGAGAGCCGGAGTTTGATGAGAGGGCCGGTCGGGCCACTCCTTTCGCAGCGGCTGGGTGATCGAAAGGTCACCCGGCCGCTTTTTTTTGCCGGTGGGCTCACGCAGCTTGCAGTTTGTTCGGTCGCATCGTTGTGGCCGACGCCGAGGCAAGCGATACCAGGATCTCCCCGAGACCCCGGCACATGATTACCGACCACGAGTTCGCAAGAGCTTCCGACCTCTTGATGCAGTCGCTGTTCGCCAGCCTCCTGGAACTCGACCCCGACGAGATCGACTGCGACCTCGCGATGGGCGTGCTGAGCATGCAGTTCGCCGACGGCAAGAAGTTCATCCTCAACCGGCAGAGCGCGGCGAATCAGATCTGGTTGGCGCACGGTGTCACCGCCTACCACTTCGCGCAGGACGCCAAGACGGGCCAGTGGCTCGACACCAAGGGCAGAGGCGAGGTCAAGGGCGTGCTGGCCAAAGCGATCGGCGACAAGCTCGGGCGGCCGATCGCCTTGTAGCGCGGGACGAGTCGCCCTTCAGCCGACCCTGACTTGGCGTTCGATCGGCACGCACGGGAACACCAGGTGGAACGCGGTCCCCCGCCCCGGCTCGGTCTCGACGTCAATGTGGCCGCCGCTCGTGCGCACGAAGCGATCGACGGCGACGAGGCCGAGGCCGGTGCCATCACCGCGCGCCTTGGTGGTGACGAACGGCGTGAACAGGCGCGTTCGAACCTGTTCAGCGATGCCCGGACCATCGTCGGCCACCGTGACTACAGCGGTTCCCCCGCCGCCGGCGCAAGCCTCGATGCGGATCGTACCGTGCCGCATCGCCTGCTTGGCGTTGAGCACCAAGTTCAGCAACGCGTCGCCGAGTTCTTCCGGCACCAGCGACACGGGCAAGGCGCCCGCCGCGAACAAGGTCTCCAACCGGATCGACGGTGGCAGGAGCGGGCGCACACGGTCGGCGAAGGTTCGGCATTCCTCGGCCAAGTCGACCAACCGCTGCGCGTTCTCACCCGGGTGCGCCAGAGTCAACAACTGCTCGACGACGCCACTTGCGGCCTGCACGGCACCCTCGATCTCGTGCAGCCGCCGATCCTTCTCGCGCGCGTCGGCCAACAACCCCAGGGCGACGTGCCCCTGAATCAACTGAAACTTGTTGCGCAGCTGGTGAACCACCATGCCTGCCATCTCGCCGATGGTCGCCACGCGCATGGCGTGCCGGAGCAAGCGTTCACGTTGGCGCAGCGCACGCAGGGTCTGCTCGATGCGCTCGCGCTGTTCGGTCTCGACCGCGAACAAGCCCTGCATCGTGCGATGCAACAGCGCGCCGAGTAGACCGCCGCCCAGCAGGATGCCGACCACGGGGAGGGCGTAGCCGGAGGGCGAGAACGCGGCCACCGACGGGGTTTGGAAGTGCGCGCACAGAGCCAAGCCCAGCGCCGCGATAGCCGCCATGGCAAGGCCAGGAACGGCACCAAAGGCAACTGCGGTGATCACCACCAGCATGGGCTGCAGGAACCAACCGGGCGATAGCACGCCCACCGGCATGACCTTGAGCAGCGCGAACACGAAGACACTCCACACGAACCAACGGCTGCAGCGCAGGGTGCGTCCAGCGCGCGCGTGTGAGAGTGCCAGCAGGAGGAACGGCAGCGCGAACAAGCACGGGATCACCAGGGCTACCGGCTGCCGAGGAAACTCACCCTCGGTCCATGGCAGATAGGGCGCCGCGTCGAACGCCAGTACACCGTGCGCGCTGAGGGCGGCGAGGGGCCACGCCGCGGCACCGAGGGCGGCGCTTGCCGTGACGACACGGAACGAGCGCTGCAGGCTCTGAATCACCGGGACGGGGTGCGAGTCCGAAGAATGCGGCATCGACGACGACAGATACGGTCGCACGGCATCATAGGCTCCGGTTGGCGCCAGCGTGCTGCGCGATTCGCCGTGCTCGACAGACTCCCTACGCCCTCGCGCCACGGAAAACCGCTGACCACACCATCGTGGCGGCGCCTATGGTGTCCCGTTGGATACCGGGCGCCGCGCGACGCGATCGTCACACACCCATCACGCTGTAGCCAGCATCGACGTAGATCACCTGTCCGGTGATGCCGCTCGCCATCTCCGACAGCAAGAAACACGCAGCATTACCGACCTCGGTTTGCGAGATGTTGCGCCGCAGCGGGGCCTTTTCCGACATTGCCTCCATGAGCGTCGAGAAGCCAGACACCCCCATGGCCGACACCGTTTTCACGGGACCGGCGGAAATACAATTCACGCGGATGTTCTTGGTCCCCAGGTCGTGCGCCAGATAGCGAGTCGAGGACTCCAGCGCCGCCTTGGCGACGCCCATCACGTTGTAGCCAGGCACAACTTTTTCGCTTCCGTAGTAACTCAAGCTGACTATGGAGCCGGCGCGACCCTCCATGAGGGGGGCGGCGGCGCGTGCGGTGGCGATCAGCGAGTAGGCGGAGACGTGCTGCGCCAACGCGTAGCCATCCCAGGACGTGTCGCTGAAGTTGCCGCCGAGTTCCTCGCGCTTGGCAAACGCGACGCAGTGCACCAGGCCATCGAGCGGCCCAAGCTCGCGCTTGACGGTGGCGAAGAACTCGTCCACCTGGTGCTGCTCGGTCACGTCGCAGGGGGCGAGGACCGCCGGCTGCGGTAGCTCCTGTGCCAGCTTGCGCACACTCTCCTCCATGCGTTCGTTCTGGTAGTTGAGTGCCAACCGCGCCCCGTGCTCCGAAAGCACCTGCGCGATGCCCCAGGCGATGGAACGCTTGTTGGCGACGCCGAGGATGACAACGGTCTTGCCGTTCATGAGGCCCATGGCGCCGATGCTAGTGCACCGTGTTTGGACGACCTACTACCGATCGCTCGACTGGCTACGCAGGTCCTTGACGATGTCCCACACCTCGCTCGCAGGCGCCAACGACGCGAGGTGCTGGCGCAACCGGTCGGTGCGCTCGACATCGCCGTCGGCCGCGGCGCGCGCGATCAGGTAGAGAGATTGCCGCCATGGTTCGGGGTCAGGCCGGCTCAGCGCCAACGACAACCAGGGCAGCGAGCCCTTGGCGTCGCCGGCCCGGAGGAGGCTTGCACCGCGCTCGATGCCGCCTTCGGACAAGCGATCGCGAACCTGCTCCCACACACCCCCTTCGGGAACGAGCGTCAGCGCCGCGTCGACTTCTTGGCGCAACTCCTCGACCAATTCCGACAGAGTGCCAGGCAGGTCAGCCGGCAGCGCCGCGAGGCGCGAGCTGGCCTCTGGGAATGCGCCGGTGTAGTGCGCTAGGAGCGCTCGGTCGACCGGCCAAACCCGCGTCTGCGCCCAAGCGCAGCCAATCGCCGCGACCAGAGCGACTCCACCGATGAGGACCCGCACACGGCGGCCACGGCGCGCGAAACGCACCCGCTCATCGGGATCATGCTCCCAACGTTGGAGCTGGGCGATGCGCCGGCCGTCGGCGGGATGCCGCAACGTGCTGCGCTCGGATCCGCGCGCACTCAGTTGGCCCACCCGGCGTAGCGCCTCGATACAGGGCAACGCGCCGCCGAGCGCTGCCGCGGACAGTTGATCGGCCTCGTACTCGAAGCGGTGTGCCACCAAGCGCAGGAGGAGCACAGCAACCAGCAGCAGACCGGCCAGCGTGATCACCGTCGTCATCGTGCTCGCGTCGTGCAGCGACAGCCAGAGGCCATGGTATGAGAGCAGCGGAACCACCACGAACGCGAGCATCAGTAGGCCAGGGTGCCCGGCTCGCGCGTGCCCAACTTCGTGCGCCACGACACCGCGCAGGGCGAACGCGTCGAGCATCGCCATCAGCGCGTCAGTGAGCACGAGATAGCGCGGCCACGGCAGCGGACCGACCATGGCAGCGTTCGCCATGCGTAGGTCGGTGTGCAGCGCGAGCACCGCGCGCGGCGGAAACCCTAGCGCGCGTGCCGTCGCGTGAACGTCGTTGGCGACCGACGGCGGCAGCCGGCGGCTGGTGGGCAACAGCCACCGGAACATCAGCGGCAGCGTGAGGCTCAACAGCAGCACCGTGGCTAGGAAGCCGCAAAGATGACCAAGCGCCGTCGAAGTCAAGAACACGTGCAGCCACCGGTGGCTGCTGGTGGCGTCTGACAAGGCTGCCATCAGCAGGATCGGCAACACCACGAGCCAGACCATCGCGAGCTGCCCCGACGCGCTAGGCAACGCGATGCCGCGGCGTGCCGCGACGGCCGCCAAACGCGCCTCGCTGAGGCGGTAGGTCAGTTCCATCGCCAGCAGGGGCCCCAGCGCGACCATGAGGAACAGCGAGGACGAAGTGCCGGCCCAAGCCAACGCGACCGATGGCAGTCCACCAAGCAGGACCATCCCCGCGTACGCCGCGGGCACGCTCCACGGCAAGAGGCGCAGCGTTTGCCAGAGCACCCGACGTCTGCGAAACCAAGAGTGACGCCGCATGGCGCCGCCGAGCGACCGCACCAACAGCCACGGCACGAGGAGCAGAAGGAAGTACGGGCGCAACCCGGCGGCCGTCGCGGCACCAGGGAGCACTTCGCGAAACTGGTCGTGCAACAGCAGGATGGCCGCGCCGAGCAGGAACGTGATCGGCAGGCCCACGCGCCGCTAGTCCTTGCGCGCCGCGCCGCCGCTTGGCTGTTTGTCAGTAACTTCGCCGAATGCAAGGCGGACGATGTCACGAAAGCGATCGCTGTCGCGCACGCTGGCAAGGTCGGGGTCGCGCTCGAACAGCTTTCGTTCCAGCATCTGCGATGGGTCGACTCGACCACCCCGCATCAGCTTCGCGGCGCGCTGCAATTCGTCGAGCGCCGCTTCTACGGCACCGGCGCGGGCCAAGCAGCACGCCGCGTTGTAGTAGTGATTCGGCACGAGAGCCGTGTCTGCGGTTTCCGCACTGCGCAGCATGTCGACATGGATCTTGGCGGCACGCTCGTAGTCGCGCAGCGTGTAGTGGATGTCCGCCAACTCGTAGCGCAGCGCCGTGCGTCGCTCGTCGCTCGTCGCGTCGGCGAGCGAGTCCGTGGTGACCTGCGCAATGCGGGCGTCGATCAGACTGCGATCACCCCATCCTGCGAGCGCGAATGCGAGGTTCTTGCGCAGCGGTTCTGGTTCGAAATCTTCGTCGGTAGCCACGACGCGCAGCTTCTTGCAGACGTCGTCTCCCGGCGTTTCCGGGTAGACGTCGCGTAGCGGAAACACCAGCAAGTGACGCTCTTGCGCACTGAACCAGTCAGGAGTCTCCAACAAGAGGTTGAGGAACAGCTTGCCGACGAACGGCTGCAACGGGCGCAACGGCTCGTACTGGCCCGCAAAGGTCATCCCGCTCTCGGTCTCCCGCTTGAGGAATTGAACCGCGACGTGCGTGATCACCGCATCCAGCCCGCGGCCCGCGTGCCCGTCCGACTCGGCGTGGGCCGTGCGCGCGCGCGCACCGATGTCGGCGATGACATCAGCCCCGGCATCGAGGATCGCGGTGACTGTCCGATCGAGCACCGTGGCGTCGCGGTGGTCGGAGTCGAGCCAAGCGGTCAGCGACGCGCGGGCGGCGGCCGACTTGTCGAGCCCGGAATCCTGCGTCGGCGCCGCCGCCACGAAGGCAAGCAACGTGGACAAGGCGTACAAGGTCATACGACCGTTGTAGCGCACCCGATGGCCTATGGACAAACCACCAGGAGGTCGTCGGGTGGGCGGGGCGGGGCCGCGGCCAGCTCGAGAAGGCGCGCCGCAACGGTCACCGGCTGCAGCCAAGCGCTGCGGTCCGCGTCCGGCATGGCTCGGCGGTTGGCTTCGCCGTCGATGATGGTTGGCGCCAGCACGGCTACGCCCACACCATGCGGCGCCAGTTCATGCGCCAGGCAGGCGGCGTACGTGTGCAACGCCGCCTTGCTCGCCAGGTAGAGAGCCAGGCCGGCCCGCGGAGGCTCGACCACGGCGCGGGCGCCCGTGAATACGAACATGCCGGCACCCCGACGGCGCATCGGCGACACGACGGCACGGACCAGCGTGTGGACGCTCACGAAGTTCGCTCGCCACTGCTCACCGGCCACCTCGGCGCTCTCCTCGCCGACCGCGGCAAAGCTGAACGCTCCAGCCGCAGAAACCACCGCGTAGATCGGGCCCAGCGAGTCTTCAACACCCTTGACGAACCCGCGCGCCGCCTCGCTGTCTTCGCTATCGACCACCCCCACGAGCTGTCGCGACCTAGGAATGCCGGCCTCGGACAAGCTCTGCTCGATGCGCTCGACCTGCCAGCGCCGGCGCACCACCGCGCCAACACGCGCTCCGTGCTGCCCCAACCCCGCGATCAGCGCCGCACCAACGGTGCCAGTCGACCCATGCAACAGCACGGTGCGATCACGAAGAGAGACGTCCACAGCGGCGTAAGGAGATGTCGCGTCAAGGGGAGGAGGAACCGACGCCGCCGTGGACGAGACTTGCAAGATCGCAAGGCTCATGCCACCCACGCGGACCACGCACAGCTTCTACAAAGAACACGCAGCCGTAGCCAAATGCCTCATGACCAAGCGTTAGCCGGATGCCCATTCAACGTCGAGCCAGCTCCGCTGGCTCGCTTGAACTGCGTCGCGCCTGGCGCGCCGCAGTTCAAAACTGAACCTTCACCACCTTGCGCTCGTCGGGTGACTCGACCTCGAAGTACTCCGCCTTCTGGAAGCCGCCCGCAATCACGCTGTTGGGGAACACCTCCAGCGAGTTGTTGTAGCGCATGACCGAATCGTTGTAAGCCTGGCGCGAGAAGCCGATCTTGTTCTCGGTCGACGACAACTCTTCCTGCAGCCGCAGCATGTTCTCGTTGGCCTTGAGGTCGGGGTAGGACTCGGTGAGCGCGAACAGCGACTTGAGCGCGCCGGTCAATTGGCCCTCAGCCTGTGCCTGCGCCGCGACTCCACCACTGCTGGCGCCCATCGCCGTCTGGCGGGCTCGGATGACGGCGTCGAGCGTCTCACGCTCGTGTTTCATGTAGCCCTTCACCGTCTCGACCAGGTTGGGGATCAAGTCGTGGCGGCGCTTGAGCTGCACGTCGATCTGACTCCACGAGTTCTTCGTCTCGTTGCGCCCACGGATCATCCCGTTGTAGACGCTGACGATCCAGAAGACGAACAGGAGAACGACACCGACGCAGGTGAGAACGATGGCCCATCCAGGCATGGTTGTCTCTTCGTTGAAGGCTTGCGATTACCGCGCGGTTGCTGCGGTCGGGGCACGGTACGTCCCCGGACGTCCGGCTCAAGGCTACGACGCAAAGAAGCGGCTACGAGCCCGCCAGGCGATCGAGGTCGATCTCGCCGCGAAAGGCCTCCCGCGCCGGGCCTTCCATGACGATACGGTCTTTGCCCACGTGGATGGTCAGGCTGCCACCGCGTAGGTGGACGGCGACGATCGGCCCCGGAACACGACCGGTGCGCACCGCAGCCGTGGCGGCCACGGTGGCGCCGCTGCCACACGCCAACGTCTCGCCCGAGCCTCGCTCGTAGGTGCGCTGGCGCAGGCTGTAGTCGGGCATCGGGGTCACAAAGTCCACGTTGACGCCGTCGGCAAAGGGCGGCGTGTGCTGTAGCGCGCGGCCGACGGCCTCCACGGGCAAGTCGTCGATGTCCTCGGTCGCGAAGATCACGGCGTGCGTGTTGCCAGCATCGCCTGGGTAGAACAACCACTCGCGCCCGGCGATCAGCGCGCGGCGGGGCGTCGTCTCGACGTGCACCGCCCCCATCTCAACGCGCGCCCCGACGACTTCCTGGCCCCGTACGCAGAGTTCGACCGATCGAATGCCGGCGTCCGTCTCGACCGCGACCGTGGTGCCTTGCACCACGCCATCGTCGTGTGCCAGCTTGGCCAAGCAACGGATGCCGTTGCCACACATCCCGCCGCGGGAGCCGTCGGCGTTCCACATGATCATGCGCACATCAGCCACCTGGCTTGATGCCAACAGAATCAGCCCGTCGCTCCCCACGCCGAAGTGGCGATCCGCGAGCTTCGGCACGAGGTGCGCGGCATCCTCGATGGCAAACGCCTGACGCCAAGCGTTGACGTAGATGTAGTCGTTGCCGGCGCCCTCCATCTTGACGAAGCGCAGCCTTCTCACGTCAAGGCGCCTCGCCCTTGTCGGTGTTCTTGAAGTGCATCTTGGCGACCCTGGCCAGCAACTCACGCCCACCGATCGCACGCACCTTGCGCGCCGCCTCGTCGACCGGAGCCCCAGCGCCCTTGGCAAGTTCCACCGCGCAGGCTTCGCTGCAGGCGCGCAAGCCCTCAAGAAAGCGGGCGCGAGCCAGAATCGAGGCCGCTGCCACGGCAACGTGCCGTTCGCCTTTTGTCACCTGCACCAGCGGCGGATGGTCAGGACATTCGCGCGCGAGCGCTGCCTGCAGCGTGCCGGGGCTGGCGAACTGATCGACGACGATGCCCTGCGCGTCGGGACACCGCGCGTGCAGCCGCGCCAGCGCCCGCGCGTGCATGTCTGCAAGCAACCGGTTGACGCTCTTGGCCTGTGCATAGGCTTGGTTGTAGACCTCGGGCATGAGCTGCGAGTATTCGTGGCTCAGCTCGCGTTCGAGCAGCCCCGCCAACATCTGCACGCGCTTGTCGCTCAGCTGCTTTGAGTCGGTGACCCCAGCCTGCCGCAAACGGGCCTCCTGCGCAGGTTCCACGCGCACGGCAGCGACGACCAACGGCCCGAAATAGTCGCCCTTGCCGGTCTCGTCGGACCCCAACGTGACGGACTCGATGGGCAGCTGCGACTCGGCCGCGGCGCAGGCGGCATCTGCAACGAAGGCGGGCAAATAGCGCGACAAGAACTCCGCGAGATTGCGACCCTGCGCTACCACCTTGCCGCTCTGGTAACAGGTCAAGACGACGTCATCGGCTTTGACCGAGAACACCGCGTGTGGCACCGGACGCCACTCCGCATCCGCGGGCAGCGCCCCCTCGAGGGCAGCCCGCAGCGCCGCGCTTCGTTCGCCCTTCAGGCCCTCGAATACGCGCGTCTCGTGACTCACCACTGCACGGTAACGCTGCGACTACACATCGACAGCGGGAACAGCACTGGCGCCATCACGAAGTCCCAGAACGTGAACGCGGTGCGCACCGAGAAGCTGGTCTTGCCCAGCGCCACGCGTTGGGGGTCGACTTCGTTGAGGCGGACCAGGCCGAAGAACAGGTAGTACTGGCGCAACGAGGCGGTGCCGACGCCGACTGGTCCGACGCCCACGCGATGCTCGTGCACGAGGCAAGCGGACGGCGCGAGGAGCAGGACGAGCGCGAGCGGACGGAGGCGATGGCAGGCAGATCGGATCACGACGCTGTTCTATCCGGCCGTCCGGTGCGGGCGAGCGACAAGGTGCGCGCCTCACGTCGCGGCGGACGAGCGGGCCACGTGACCGAGCCACGCTCACTCGCAAGCCCCGCCGCCGCCGCAAGCTCGGCTGCGGCGAGGCGTGCCTCGAGTTCACGCGCCAACGCCGCGCGATGCGGCCCTTCAATGTCCACCGGCGCCAGCATTGGTTCACCCAAGTGCACGACGATGCGGGCGAACGGCGCCGGGATCGTGAAGCGGTCCCATGAGCGGAGCCGTTTGGCGCGCGAGCATGCGAAGCCGACAGGGTAGATCGGGCGCTCGCCTTGGGCGGCAAGCAGAATCACGCCCTCATGCACCGAGCCGCGCGGCCCCCGCGGCCCATCGGGGGTCATTCCCCAGGGTCGGTCCGACCACTGGCCAACAACCTCACGGAAGGCGCGCGCGCCGCCTCGCGTGGATGAACCCCGCACGGGCTGGTTGCCCATCCGTTGCGTCACCCGCGCGATCAATTCGCCATCGCCATGCTGACTGATGATCACCGCAGCGCCGAAGCCCTTGAACACGTGCGCCATCATCAGGATGTCACCGTGTAGGAACGCGGAGATGATGCGCCAATCCGCGGGCACGCAGCCCTGGCGGCGCACCTGCCAGGTCGCCCCGAGGCCGCGCAGAACGCCCACGCCAAGCAAGCTCAGCCATCGCGCTCGGGTGGGAGTGATCTTCACTCTTCTGGTTCCGACGGCAGCAGAGTGATCACGCGCTCCGCGGCGGCAAGCTGGGCCTTCCGTTGGCGGTTGAGGCGGATGCGCTTGAGCACGGCGAGGATCAACAAGGGGACTGCCAAGACGATGAGGAACGAGAAGCAGTTGCGCAGCAGGTAGCGCGCCGCTGCCCCGGATCGGAACAGGACGTAGTTCTCCCACTCCTCCTGCAGGCGCGCCAGGCTCTGGTCGGTGGCGTCCAGCAGGACCAGGTTGAAGGGCCGATCAGCGCGGCAGTCGCGCGATGCATCGACGATAGTACGCACGCCAAAACGATCGACCAAGAACGACACGAACGAGAAGCTCTGCGCGTAAGCCAAGCGCAGCATGTGGTCGCCGTCGGGAAAGTCGGCCTCCAGCTCGGAGAAGCGCGGCGCCGTGCGCGCGGAGATCGCAAACAGCAGGCTCTCTTCCTGCACCCCGAGGTAGGGCCCGCCGGACAGGGTCTGGGCCAGCCCTTCGTGCACCCAGCGCGGCACGTGAGGCGCGCCCGTGGCGGCGAACTGATCGAGCAGAACATGAACCAACTCATGCACCACCACCGTGCGCAGATCATTGGGCGGCGCGCTCACCGCCGTGTCGAGCAGGATGTGCACCTCATCGCGACCGAGCATCGCGAAGCCGGCAGTCCCCTCGTGCAGGTGTTCGCGCATGGCCAGCGACAGCGACCCTTGGTCCGAATGCACGACGATGCGGATCCTGCGCAGCGGCGTTCCCGGGAAGTCCGGCGCGAGCTTCTCCAGGCCCTTGGTGGCGAGTTCGCGCACGCTGGCGACCGTCGCCGCCGACACACGCGCATCACCGGGTTCGACGGTGAGCTGCTCGTCTCTTGACTGAGCGTGCGGCGCCGTCAGCAGGCTGCTGAGCCAAAGAGAGATCGCGAGCAGCCGACGCACGGCGACGACAATAGGTCGTTGCATCAACGGGCCCAACGCGGGGGTCGCCCGCAACCACTACTTGCGCGACAGATCCCAGCCCTCGAAGCGAGCGATGACATCGCGAAAACCGGCGGGCACCGGCGCCGGCTTGAAGTGCTCGTCGATCGCACAATGCGTGGTGTAGCCGAGCGCAACCAACCGATTCTCCTGTCTGTGGCGAATGCGGAAGTCGAACGTGAAGCTCGAAGTTCGGATGTCACGGACCTTCACGTTGATGATCAGCGGATCATCGAGACGCGCCGGTGACTTGAAGTCGAGGTGAGCGGCGACGACGACGTTGTCGAAGTCTTTGATCGGCCGCACGCCCTCTGCCAAGCCGAGGTTACGCAAGTAGTCGACTCGACCAACCTCCAGGTAGATGAAAAAGTTGCCGTGGAAAACGATGCCCATCGCGTCGGTCTCGGGCAGGCGAACACGCACTTCCGTCTGAAAGTGAAAAGGACCGTCGGTCTGCATTGTGCTGTAGAAACGCGGATCTTCGTCGGAGAGGCGCGTTCTTCGAAGGTCGTAATCCGCAATGCAGTGGGGTCACCGGCCGAAAGCGGCTGGCGTGATGAGGTTGGCGAAGAAGCGACACGCACCGGGATGCAGTTTCTTGAGCTGACGGAACAACGCAAGCGCGCAGTAGACGTATTCACCGGCGCCAGACCGGGTGTACAGCAACGCACCCCGTAGCTCGGCGTGGCCAGCGTCCGCGGTAGCGATCACTTCTTCATAGCGCGGGTCATAGGTGTCAGCGAAATACAGTCCACGTTCCTGCACCCAGCCATCCCAGTCGGCGGCGGCAATTCGATTTGGCGCGCGCAGAAGAACGTGATCCTCGCGCAGCACGCCCACAGGAGCATCTTCTTGTGTGACGCGACCGCGGCCGATGTGCAACGGGAACGGCGACCCAACGAAGCCTGGCGCTTCCCACTCTTGGTCCTTGTGATACAGCACCACCAGGCGACCGCCGTTCTCGACAAACTGCAGGAGGCGCGGGAAGGCGGCGCGCGCGGTTGCCTGGGTCCGTAGCGCACGGATATCGACCAAGACCGTATCGAGTGAAGCGAGCGCGAAGGTGGCGATGTCGTCGCCATCCAGCACGTGCAGCTCGACACCCAGGTCCGCGAGCACTTGACGTGAAGTGTCGTCGACGCCGGGCACAAGGCCCACACGCAGCGTGGCTGACGCCACCACGTCGACGCTGTGGATCGCGACCTCGGCGACGGCGTCTTGAAAGTTGATGCGCAGGGTGTTCACACCTGCCCTGACGTCTGGCGGCGCCGCCACGTTGAACGTGAAGACTCGTGTCGCACCACCGACGATCTCGGTGTCGAAGTTCGCCGGGTCGATGCTCCAGCCGACCGGCGCTCGCGTGTGCAAGAGCCCCTTGGCCGTGGCCGAGAGGTGGTTCTCGATGCGCACCGCGACCGGCGTGGTACGCCGGCCGCGCGGCCACAGGATCGCTGGCCGCGTGGCGTGCGCCGCAAGTGCTGGTCGGATCACCACCGACGCCGTGATCGGCCACAAGACACGCTGATCGCCCAACTCGAGCTCGAGCATCAGCCGCGCCTCGGGTTCAGAGAATGGCGACATCTCGAACGCTTCGCGGGGCGCGACGCGGCACACGAAATCACTTTCGAGGGACGCCCCCAGGGCCAGCCGGCCGAGGTCAATGGCGTCCGTCGGTTCGAACGCACTGGCCGTAGGCACGCGAAGACGGACGCGATCGATAGGCATCACGTCGCCGTGTTGCACGCGAAACCGCATCGACAGCGTTTCGCCAGCCACGGCAATCACGCCATCAGGCGACATGGCCGTGGCCGACAGCGACAAGGCGTGCACCATCGCCGCGTCCAGCGCTTCGCTGCGCCGCGCCACGCGTCGTTGCAGGTCGGATCCAACCGTCGGCGTCAACCGAATCAGGTCGCGGCGAAGACTGATCGCGAGCTGCAAGAGCGCCGGGCGGTCGGCCACCAGCGCCGGGAGCCGTCGTTCCAGGCCTTCGCGCAAGGCGGCTATCTCGTCGACAGAACCACCAGCCGCCGCGAACAAGGCGAACATGTCGTCGACAGGCTCGAACAGTGGCGGCACCGCAGAGTCACCGGCCAAGAGCGAAACGAGCCGTAGTTCCACCGGGAAAATCGCATCCATCGGCCGGTGCGGCGCCTGGCTGCGATGCTCGGTCAACGCGCGGTAGGCCAGGTCGCGATAGGTCTCACCGCGCACCGGGTCCATGCCGTCTCCCGGCAGTTGCAGTGTGCTCGCTTCGCCCGGGCTACACGCGCGCACCGCGGCGCGGACACGATGCGGCGCCAACCCCGCGAATCGGTACAGCGGCGAGGCCGCCCGTTCCAGCGCCTCGGGCAACACGCGGAGCAACGCCAAGTCGTGCCCATGATCCTCACCGGGATGATGCGTCGTCCAGACGACGTCGGGGCGGAGCGAACGGATCAGTCGGGCGAGATCGTTGGGAGTGGCAACTCGTCCCCAGAGGTCGAGCGCTTCCTCAGCGGTACGACAGAATCCACTATCCGGCCGATCCAGATGCACTAGCTCGATGCCCAAGCGAGCCGCACAACGTTCAGCTTCGCGGGTGCGGCGCGTCGCCAGCGCATCACCGGTCTCGGAGCCGGACACGTTCTGGCCACCCTCGCCGCGCGTCATGAGTGCCACAACTACTCGCCACCCGTAGCGATAGCGCAGGATCGCCGCAGGATGCAGGTACTGATCGTCGGGGTGGGACGCCACCAACAACACCAACTGATCACTCGCCGCGTCGCGCACGGCTTGCTGCAAGGCGACTTCGCCGCGGTCACGCAGGTCTGCCGGCAACGCGCGCTCTTGCGCCAGCGCAAAGCTCCCCAGCGCAAAGGCCAGGATCGCCCCTACTCCTCGTCGTCGAGCCCTTTCAGCCACGATCGCCGCGGGTTTCATTACTTCGCCTAGCTTGTCACATGCTGGGGTGGCCAACCAGACTCCTGTCGCGGCAAACCGCTATCGGCCGCATGGGCCGCGGTTGGATCACCGACGGCGCATCCCACCGCGCGGCATCAGCCAGGCCGCGCTAGCGCCCGCACCACCGGCGATGGCACCGATGACCAGACCCAGTTCTGGACCGAACGGCCCGATCTGGACCGACGAGAAGCCACTGCCATCGCTGTGGCTGTGGCTGACCGAGGGGCAAAGGTGCTGGGACAGGAAGCCGCCCTCGTCGGGTAGCTGCGACACGTCGAGCGGCAGGTCTTCGGGCAGCATGGTGCTGAAGCCGTAAGCGAGCCCGTAGATGTTGTCGAAGCTCGCTCGGTTGTCGGTGAACGAGACCGAGGTGAGTCGATCCGCCTGGAGCTTGCTCAACATGCTGGCGAACTCCTTGTTGCCGCGGATCGTGTCGGCCTCTGGCTTGTCCGTCGTCATCGCCGTCATGGTCTTGCGCACATCAGGACGCGCAAAACCAAGCACCATGTAGTCGCCCTGAAAGCCGAAGACCGGTTGAATCATGTCGAGCGGGTTGATCGGCAGGTCGCCAGGCAACTCGACGTTCAGTTTGATGAAGTAGGTCGTGAGTTCGTCGCGAGTGTTGCTGCCAAACTCCATCTGGCCCTGCGACACCTGCTTGAGGCCTTCGAGGCACTTGAGCAGGCGATCCTTGTCCTTCATCTGCACGAGATACAGGCCGCTGATCAGCGAGCCGCCGCCAAGGCCCGGGATGCCCTTCATCGGCACCGACCACGACAGCATTTGGTCGCCGAACGCGCCGCACAAGTCGTCGCGGATGGTGAATCCGACCTGCTTCTCCATCTCGGCTAGTTGGGCGAAAGCGTCTTTGGCCAGGTTCTCGTCGTAGGCCTTGAAGGCATTGACCAACGAGTCCCAAATCGCAGTGACGTTGAGGCTGCTGGCGCTGCACGCCGTGGCGTCCTTAGGCACCCACTTGAGGCAGCTCAGGTCGAGGTTCTTGCTACCATCAGCCATCAGGCCCTTGCGCTCGGGAGCTGGACACAAGGTGTAGGACTTGGTCACCGCCCGATCACCTTGGTAGGTCGAACTGGCCCCCATCGCTTTGACCGCCTTGAGCCCGAGCGCGTCCAAGGCGCGGTCAAGACCCTTGACACTGAACTCGGGCGGGAAGTTTGGAGCGTTGGCTTCGGCGAACTCCAGGACGTCGAACAGTGTGCGGTAGGCTCGCTCGGTGTTGACGAAGAACTCGATCTCGGCTCCCGGGGTCTCGGTGTTCGCGGCTACGGCCTTGTAGCCGGCGGATTCAGTGAGCAACTTGCCCTTGTTGGCGAGCGCCGCCAACGCCGCGGTGACGTCCTTCTGCACGGTGCCAACCACGATGCCATCGCCGACCCAGGCCACGTTGAGGCCAATCGGGAAGTCAGGTACCTGCCAGGTCGTGAGTTTGAACCCACTGGCCTCGCTCTCCGACTTGGCGAGTCTCTCGCCAGCTTCACCCTCCATCTGCTGGACCCCGAAGTCGAGCACCTTCTTCCACATCGGCGCCGACGGCCCGAAGTCGAGGTGCACCAACATGCCAACGTCGGGCAACGGGTCCTGGTCCCCGATCAACCGGAAGTGCGTAAGCGCGGCGGTCGCGCCATACAGACGGAGCTGCAGCAAGTCTTCGGCAGAGAACGGCAGCGCTCCCTGGGCCTGCATCTCCTTGGCCTGCTCCAGGGCCTGCTTCCACTGCTTGTCGAGCTCGACAAGCGCCGGTGCAAGAAAACCTTGGAACTCCTGCTGACGCCACATGCGAAGGAGCGGCATGTCGAGCAGTTCCTGCACCGACTTGTCCAAGTCCGGCAACGAGAAGAAGGCGATCGATGAGGCCGGGAGAGCGTGTTTGAGACTGCTGCGCTGGGCGGGCGTGCCGGACAAGAGTCCGCTGACACAACCGACCGTCAACAACGCGAGACGCAAAGATGGCATGGTGCTTGGTGGTTCCGAAGGAGGGGCTGCTCGCGGCTGGGCCCGCGCAGACAAAAGAGAAGGGGTGACTCGGGCCGGTGGCAAATATTTTCCCTGCGCCGGCGGCCACTTGGGCTGCTGGCTGACCTCGGTCATCCCTGAGTGAGAGCCTTCAGGTAAGCGCGCACCGCGTCGGCGCGCTCCTGAATGCCCTTCTCAAGTGCTGCCACGGCGCCTGTCGCTGCCTTCTGATCACCAGCGGCGAGGGAATCGCCGACGGCGGCGAGCAGTTTGGCTGCGCCGGCGTCGCCAGCGTGCTTGCAAAACGCGACGAGAAGGCCGGCTTGAAACAGTTGCTGGCCCATTTGGTTGTGGTCCATGTCGCCGGTGATACCAAAGCTTGTGAACCAGCCCTTGAGGTCGATCAGTCCACCCGCTCCCAAGAACTGTTTGCCAAACCAGCTGGCGATCTCAGGGCTGTAGAAGCGTTCGGTGTAGGAGCCAACCCCGATCGCCAGCCAGGCTGGAACCGAGCCGCCGGCTTTCCCATGCCCGACCGCGAGACCGACCGCATGCTTCAGGTAGTAGACGCCCCAATTGGGGTCTACCAGCGCGACGGCAGGTTGTACCGCGCCCAAGCCCGTCACATTCAGGACCCGCTCAGCCAAGAAAGCGCCGTAGGCCGACGATGCTCCGCCGATGTCGTTGCCGAGCTGGCGGAACTGATCCGATGTGGGCGCGAGCATCACCACCGGGCGCGGGCCCACGGGCCCACCGGCGCCAAAAATGGAGGTCGCAAAATCGTGCGCGTCGTCCGCGTACTGCTGCGCCAGTTGCTCGAGCTCTTTGAGCGGCATCGTGCTCACAACCGTGGTCGTCTTGGTCCTCAGGACCCATGGCAATGACGGACTGGCGTGGCGCTTGTTGGCCTCAGCCTCGTCGATCCAGCCCCCCTGGCCGTCGGGGAACAGGTTGTTCTTGGCTTTCTCCAGGTCGGTTGCCGCGATCAACTCGCCGGTGCGAGGGTGACGGACCTTTCCGGCCTTCAACTGGACGTATTCCGCCCGCCCGACCCGCTCACCCTGAATGTGGAACACGCCGGCGCGCGCGTCGTCTGCTTCGACCTCGGTTACCCAAAGCCCCTCCACCGGAACCAGGCCGGCCGCGCGGTTCTTCAGGATCTCGGCTTTGGCTGCCGACATCCACCGCCCGGCGTGCTTGACGTTGCCGACCGCTTCGTTTGCGCCATCGTGGTCTGGGGCAATCGCCAGCACGCGATTCAGCAAGCGGCGTGAGTCGGTCAGCAGCCCCTGCCCGCGAGCCCAGTCAGCAACCTTGATCAGGGCGGCGACGTCTTCCTTTGCCGCAGTCTCCAGCGCCGACAGCTCAGCGGCAGGATCCTTGGCTGCTTGCGCACGAGCCCAGACCGGGAATAGAAGACAGAAGGCAGCGACTCGCGACGCGACGCGCATGTTGAACCAGATCAGCGACAAGAGAACGCGCGCGAGGGGCGCGCCAGGTCGGCAGATGTAGCCGACCCTGTGGAAACCCGGTCGTAGAAAAAGCCAACGTGATGGCTAGCCAATCTCGTGCTGGCGAAGGAAGTGCCGCCAGGAGGGCAGCTGCTTGTCGTTCGAAACACTGAGATAGGGGCTCCAGCGCGGCCGCATCGGTTGGCGCATGAGGCGCAGCCGAGCTTCCTTGAGGGACCGGTCGGCCTTGCGTGTGTTGCAGCGCACGCACGCCAACACGCAGTTGTCCCAGGTTGTCTTGCCACCCTTGGACCGAGGCCGCACGTGGTCGATGCTCAAGCGGTCGGGCGGCAACCGCACGCCGCAGTACTGGCAAGTGTAGTTGTCGCGGTGGTAGAGGTTCCGCCTGGTGAACGGCGCCTCGTAGACCGGAATACGGTCGTAGGCCTCCAAGTGGATGACCTCCGGCACCGGCACTCGGATCCGCACACCGCGCAACCACAGGTTGGTCGGCGGATCGGGGAGACAAACCCACTCGTCGAAGGCGTGGACCTGGAGGGTATCGGGTGCGACCACTCGCGCTGCACCCTGGTAGACCAAGCACAGCGCGCGTCGAGCGCTGGTTACGTGCACCGGAACCCAGCAGCGGTTAAGCACAAGAACTGGGGTGCTCAGCACTCGCAGCGATGAGATCGAGGTGCAATCCATGACCAGACAGGCGCGCCTCTCGGATCGGTCACCTACGCACCGGCGCATCCTGGAGGAGACGCGGTCGCAAGCAACCTCGCCGTCGGTTGACACCTCGGGACCGGGGTTTCAACCGCCAGCAGCTCAGAACGCGATCCGAGGGAGGCGCGGAAGGACGAGAGTGTAGCAGGCGGTCCCCTGTGTCACATCGCACCTGTCGAGTGACCATGCCATCGCGGCTATCCACACGCAGCGGCGGAGGCAGCCAAGTTGCATCGACGCTCGTGACAACCAGAAGGAACCCGCGACAGCCTGCCAATTCGTTTTTGCCGCAGCCAGCGAGGGTGGCTAGAGTGCGGGGCTCGCTTGTTCAAAAGTAGCCTGCGATGACACCACGCCTACTGCTCTCCACCGTCCTGGTCGTTTGCGCCTGCACTCCGGTCAGCATGATCGACCGAAAGATCGAGGTCAGCGCCGCCCAGTTTCAGGACGTTCCCGTGCCAGCAGGTTTTCGCATCATTGACCGGCATCACGAGAGTCACTCGCTCTCTCTCGACAAGTACCGCTTCGGGGCCTACCGGTATCTCGGGAGCGGTGCCGTCGACTCAGCTGTCTCCTACGCCCTGGCGCGACTCCCCCAGCATGCTTGGCAGCTCATCGAGCGCGATGGCCAAGGCACAGACGCGCAGCGCTTGGTGTTCGAGCGCGAGGACTACCGCGTCGAGTACCGTGTCCGTCGACAGGAGTCGCGAACGTTGATCGACGTCGACATTCGGACCCACGCTCGCCCCATCGCCAAGGGATGAGCAGAAACCAGTTTCTTCAAGCCACTAATCGCCGCCAATGACAACGGGTCACATCCAAGCCCCTTCCGCCTTCGAGCTGTGGTGGGACAAGAAGCGCCGCACGATCACTACCGTCGTCACCGTGATCCTGCTGAGCGTCGTCGCGTTCTACGGCTGGCGCTTCTTCCAGCGCAGCAGGCTCGATGCGACCTGGAGCAATTTCGCACAGACCGCAGGCCTCAGAGCGGGTTACAGCGAGCCAGGGGGCCTCGCACAGATTTTGAAGCAGTACCCCCAGGCCTTTGACAGTTACCTGGGATCGATCCCGGAGGGCTTGGTCAGCCAACTCGGGAGCCACGTAGGTCGAATCGACGACAAGGCCTTCGACGACGCCATTGTTGCCGCGGCGGGCTCCGAGCGCGCCCCGTTACTCATGTGGGTCGCGGCGAATCGTGCGCTTGGCGAGCGTTCCTTCGAGCGGGCCAAGACCCTGTTGAAGCAACTGGTGGAGAAGTACCCCAACCACTTTCTCTGCCAGAAGAGCGACTATCCGCCCCAGTACAGGATCGACCTCAACAAGCCGGAGCCTGGCGCTGCTCCCGATCCCAAGCACGTGGCCAACTTGCAGGATCCGGTTGCTGGCAGCGTCGCGAGTCTCGCGTTGGCTCGCATCGAACGCGACATGCAGTTCGCAAAGGAGCATGCGCCGATCTACACCGCGCCGGAACCCGAGTCCACAACCGTTGCGGTCGTGAAGACCGACTTTGGCGAGTTCAAGATCGGGTTCTTCGAGGCGGCGGCACCCAAGCACGTGCAAACGTTCGTCGATCGCGCCAAGAATGGTTTCTTCGACAAGATGGCCATCGATCAGATTCGGCGCGCTGGCGACTCCTCTGCCCCATCCACGCCAGTTGAGGAAATGCACTTCGGTCTCGTGGCAACCAAGGAACAACAAGATCGAACGAAGTGGGACGAAGAACGCAACAAGCTCGACGACAAGAGCCTGGCCGACTCGATCGAGTTCGAGGACTCTCGAATCAGCCACTTTCCGATGATGGTTTCGGCGTCTGCGGGCAAGGACGGCAAGTCGCTACCGACGCGCATTTGTATCAACGTCAGCGATGCGAGCAGTGAGCACGACGGTCGGCGGGTGGTCTTCGGCAAAGTGATCGCCGGCGAAGATGTGGCGCGGAAGTTGGTCCTTGACCCCGTGTTCTCTAGCGAGGACGAGCGCCGAAACGGTCGCGGAGCGCCCCGCGACACCATCCGCATTCAGTCGATAACGATCGAGACGAAGTAGCGGCGCGCGAGCAGCTGGACCAAGGTCGCCGAGAGACGGCTCCTTTTCGGGCAGCAGGGGCCAGGGGCTGCGGTAAACCCCACCAATCGGCCCGGTCGGATCGGCCCGGTCGGAACGCGTTTCCAACCGCGCCAAAGGGCTAGTTCTGGCGGGAGCTTCCCGGCTTGCGTCAACCTTGCAGTGCACGGGAGTTGGGACTTCTCATCCTCACGAGACCAAACAGGACTCGAACGCAGATGCGTCGCATCAGAGAACATGCTGTACAGCATGTTTGAAGACGATCGGGCACTGGTCGGTTCTCGGCGAGGCCCGGAAGCCCCGGACCGGACGTCGCACTTGCCGCATCGGTGGCCCGAGACAGGTAGCTTGACGCCCTGGGGACTACGGCGCTGGCGCAGGGCGTCGAACTGAGGGTGGAGTCGAACTGCGTTCATTCCATGCAGTGCCGGAGTTCGGGCGATTGGCTCCAGCCGATGGATGGCGTCCCGCTGCTGGAGTCGAGTTCAGTTTGGCCCTGGTCTCCATCGTCCCCAAAGGGGCCAAGACGGTCGGGGGAGCGTCATCGACATGGCGAGCGACGCTATCCCTTAGAAAGCGTCTTGAGCAGTTCGTAGACCCGCTCGAACTCCGGTCGACCACGGCACTCGAGGGTGATCATGGATCGTTTGCGCCCGTATCTAACATGGACCGTCGTACCAAGGGCTTCCGCAAGGGTGTCTTCGATCTCGTTCAGCCATACCGGTCGTGCCTTCGAGACAGCCGGTGGTGTGGTCGGCGCAATACTGCTTGCTCGGTCCTTGAGTCCCTGCACTCGCGACTCGACTTCGCGGACGCTGAGGCGATCTCGAACAATCACCTCAGCGAGTGTTTCCTGTTGCTCGACGGTCAAACCCAGCAGAGCTCGAGCGTGGCCCATGCCAAGAGTTCCACGTGAAACGAGCGCTTGAACCGGCTCGGGCAGATCGAGCAGCCGCACGAAGTTCGAGACGGTGGATCGATCTAGGCCCATGCGCTTGGCCAGTTCATCGGGCCGTGACCCAGTGACCTCGGAGAGACGATGAAAGGCATGGGCCTTCTCCATGGGGTTCAAGTCGGCGCGCTGAACGTTCTCGACGAGCGCCATGACCGCGCTGGAATCGTCGGAAACGTCACGCACGATGGCTGGCAATCGATCCAGTCCGGCCAACTGCGCGGCCCGCCACCGGCGCTCGCCAGCCACGATCTCGTGGCCAGACGGGGTGCGTCGCACGACGATCGGCTGGATGAGTCCGTTCGCACGAATCGAGTCAGCCAGCTCCTTTAGACCGCGCTCCTCGAAGTCCTTCCGCGGCTGGAACGGGTTGGACCGAAGGGCCGTGATCTCCAGATCCACGACTTCCGTCGTCGAATCGCGCTTCTCGGACTTGTCGCCCCGTGACAGAAAAAAGTCGAGCCCCCGACCAAGTTTACGGTCAACCATTGTTCAGCCTTCCTGTTTCACGTGAAACGTCCGCCCAAAACACCATGACCTCACGAGCCAGACTGATGTAGCAGCGCACCCCCCGAGCCAGCGGATTGTAGTCGAGGAGGGTCACTCCATGGCTAGCGGCTTCGATGAACTGTGCATCGCGGACGACAACCGAATCGAACAGTTTGGAACCCAGGTTCGTCTGAAGGTCGGCCCGCACCTCAATCGCCACCTCTTCGCGGTGGTCGAACATGCTCACGAAAACGCCCATTAGCTCGGCCCGTCCGGCATCTGAGCGCCGCGCCAGGTCGATGGTGTCCATCATGCGCGATAGGCCGTGCATCGCGAAGAACTCCGCCTGAACGGGCACGAGCACATGGTCGCATAGGTGGAGACCCGCCCAGCCCCAAGCATCCATGCGAGGAGGGCAATCCACGAGCAAGACGTCAATCTCTCGCTCCATCCGGGCCTTGAGACCCTCAAGCCCGTCGACATCCAGTTGCTCTCCGGGGCCAATCGCTCGGTCGGTCCCAGCCGAAGGCAGAATCCAAAGCCGTTCCCCCGCCCGAACCAGCGGTTCCAGCCCCTCCGCGGTACCAGTCACCATTTCTTGCATTGCAAGGGTCGCGTTCCCTTGCGGATCGAGGTCAAAAATGGCGACGCGCATCCCAGCCAGCGCAAAACAATGGCCCAGGTGGATCGCGGCCGTCGTCTTGCCCACGCCGCCCTTTTGATTCGCTAACGCTAGTGACCGCACGCGGAGATGGCCCTCGCCTGGCGAGAACCACAAGGGGGCATCGCCACGCCGGGCGTGACAATACCAAGAGCAAGCGCTAAGGGAAGCGTCTTGAACAAACGCCTTGCTATCCGGGCCGTAGCCGACTTGGCCGCCAGGGACGCCAGCCGGCACTTCTTGGTTACTGGGATACCCACGGTCTTCGCCCTTCAGCTCTTGACCCGGGGTACGACGTACATTGCGCCACCTATGGGGGGGCGGGACGCGAGCCTGTTGCAGGCCTGCCAAGACGAGTTTGCGACGTGGGCCCTGTGCATCACCCTGTGGCTCGGCTGGCTTGTTTCTCGAGCAAACTGCTTTCATGTGTCCGGTCGTCACACGATGACGTGGCGGGGGGTCGTGGTCGATGCCTTGGCACTCATGGGCAGTGTCACGTTGACTGTATTACTTTGGACCGTATTTAATTCGGGGGGTTATGCTTTCGGCATCGTCGCGGTCATGTCTATGCCAGCCCTTCTGACCAGTCTAGCCCCCATGGCACTTGCCCCAGGCCTCGTACGGCTGCGCATCAGTGCACCAACATTCCTCATGCTGGTCCTGATCTTGCTGCTCGGCTTGGTGGGATTCTTCGGTCGGTACTCGCCAATGCCTGCCGATACAGTCTTGTACACCACCGGGGTAGGTATACGTTGGTTGGCCGATGCGTTGGCCGGCGCAGCGTGCCTCCTCATCTCACTCACGATCGCGTACCCACGCTCACCAAACACACGATGCGGATCGGCATCCTAGGCGACATCCACAGCAACCTCGAGGCGCTCACCGCGGTCGTTCGAGCGATGCGGGCCGAGGGCGTGGACCACTGGGTTCAAGTGGGCGACATCGTTGGCTACGGCCCTGACCCCTGCGAGTGTCTCGACATCGTTCGCGAGTTGGAGGCAACGGTGTGCATGGGCAACCACGACGCAGCCGTTGTTCGCCTGCTGGAGACCGACTACTTCAACGCGTATGCCCGCATGGCCATCGAGTGGACGCAGACGCAGTTGCGCATGCGCGACCTCGCCTACTTGCGCAACCTACCGGTAAGCGTGATTCGCCGCGACCTCGACTACACGGTGGTCCACGGCAGCCTCCACATGCCGGAGCAGTTCGGCTACGTCTTGACGACGGTAGAGGCCATCGAGTCGATGCGGCACCAGGAGACGCTGATGTGCTTCGTGGGGCACTCGCATGTTCCCGCGATTTACGTGATGTCCGACGACGACCCGTCGATCCGCGCGGTCACACCACCCTTCGAGCTGAACACTCGCGGCGCGGCGCGCATCCTGGTCAACGTCGGCAGCGTTGGGCAGCCACGCGACGAGAACCGCGAGGCGGCCTACGCGATCTGGGACACCGATACTGGCGAGCTTGCGATTCGCCGCACGCCGTACGACATTCAACGGGTCCAGGACAAGATCCGCGCCGCAGGCCTTCCCAGCGTACTAGCCGATCGTCTGGCGATCGGCGTGTGATCGAGAGCCAACGGCGCCTCAGCTGGGGTCCATCGGGGCAATGATTTCGCCCAAGAAGCTGGTCCCTCAGCCGCGACGTGCTGAACGTTTTGCGACTGGCTTGGCTGCCGGGAGCACCGGCACGGCTTCGGCGCTTGTCGGCAATGCAGCGGCCTCGACGGTCTCGTGGGCTTCGAGCACACTCAGCATCCGGTCAACGGCGGCAATGGTCGTTGCAGCCATGGTTCCAAGCAGACTCCCGGTCTGCTCACGCATGAGCGCGTTGTCGAGATCGCCATCACCCGCCTCGGGAAATAGCAACGGCTCCTCGCGGCTCCCGAACACCAACGCCGGCAGGTCATGCCGGACGCTCGACGTCACCTTCTCGAGCAGATTCCGCACGTTGCCGCCCCGCATTTGCAGCAACAGCCATGGCTTCTCATCGAGTCGGCGGCCAAACAGCTCATGCAAGGCGAGTACGTGGCGACAGGGGACATCTGGAAGGCCACACGTGCAGGCGTGTGAGATGCGCCGCCCCTCTGGCAAGCAGGACTCGCCTCCAATACGAGCTACCAGGCGGTCGAACGCCAGCGGCACCCGTCCATCCTGGAGCGCCTCCAGCATCTTGACGGAGCGGCGAAGCACCGGCACGAGCTGATCCCAAACGCGCGCCGGCAACGGAGGTACCCGCACGCTCACTTCATGGATCGAGCCCATCGTGCCTTCGAACTCGGCTGTGATGGCCCCGACCATGATTCGTACCATCGGCTGTCGAATCGAGGGCAACGTCTGCAACGCCAGCTGCAGCCGCTTCTCGTCGATGCCGCGCGTCGCCTCACGCCGCCAGCGATCACCCATCGAAGTCGCCCGCACTTCGCTCACGCTAGGGCCTCCGAGCGGTCAAGGGTGAGCAACTTGTGCAGCTCATCGTTCGACAACTCCGTCAACCAAGACTCACCTGCGCCCAGCAGATCGCCAGCAACTTGACGCTTGCGTTCCAACATCGTCTGGATCCGCTCTTCCAGTGTGCCGACGCACACGAACTTGTGGACAAACACGTTCCGCTGTTGGCCGATTCTGAACGCGCGATCGGTCGCTTGATCCTCGACCGCTGGATTCCACCACCGGTCGAAGTGAAAGACACGGTTGGCGGCTGTCAGATTGAGGCCCGTGCCGCCGGCCTTGAGAGACAGGACGAAGATCTTGGGCCCATCTTCGGCCGCAAGTTGGAACTCCGCCACCATGGTCTCGCGCTCCTTCTGCGGAACGCCGCCGTGCAAGAACAGCACCTTGCCCTCCATGACGGCTTCGAGATGCGCTCGCAGCAGCAAGCCCATCTCTTTGAACTGCGTGAACACGAGGCTGCGGTCACCCTCTTCAATGGCCTCTTGCAGCATCTCGGTCAGGAGATCGAGCTTGCCCGAGCGCGACGGCAACGCCGATCCGTCGCCGAGATAGTGCGCAGGGTGGTTGCAGATTTGCTTGAGGCGCAGCAGCGTCGTGAGGATCGCACCCCGACGCTGCATGCCCTCCACCTGTTCCAGCTCATCGAGACCGCGCCGCACTACACTCTCGTACAACACCGCCTGCTCACGCGTCAGCGTCGCGTTGACGACCTGCTCCGACTTCTCCGGCAAATCGTTGACGATCTCGGGATCGGTCTTGAGGCGACGAAGCACGAAGGGCCGCACCAGACGTGCGAGGGTGCTCATTGAACTCCGACTGCGTTGCTTGACGATTGGGTGCTCCAGCGTCTGCACGAACTGCGTTCGCGTGCCAAGCAACCCCTCGTTCAAGATGTCCATGATGGACCACAGGTCCAGCGGCCGATTCTCCAACGGCGTGCCGGTCAACGCCACGCGAAAGCCAGAGTGCAACGCGCGCGCCGCTTTGGATTGCCGAGTGGTCGGGTTCTTGACGTTCTGCGCTTCGTCGAGGATCACGCCCTGATACTCGGGAGCCAGTATCACTTCACTATCTCGCTGCAGCAGATTGTAGCTCGTGAGCACAACGTCATGCTGGGCGAGCATCGTCGCATATTCTTCGGTCGTCGCCGCGCGACCCTTGCCGTGATGCATTACCACTCGCAGCGATGGCGCAAACCGGTGGATCTCGCGCCGCCAGTTGCCAAGGACGCTTACTGGACAAACGACCAGCACAGCTCCGCGGCGGCGCTCGTCTCGGCGCCAATCCAAGACCAGCGCAATCGCTTGAACAGTCTTGCCGAGCCCCATGTCATCGGCCAAGCACACACCAAACCCCTGGTCAGCAAGGTAGTAGGCCCATGAATGCCCACGTGTTTGATATGGCCTGAGTTCGCCGTGGAAGTCATCTGGACACGCGCGCATCTCGACGTGACGCGCGCGTTCCAAGTTCTCCATCAGCTCTTCCAGGCGCGGTGTCGCTCCAATTGACTCCAACGCCAGCCCATGCAGGTGGGTCGCGCCGCCGAGCCGCAAGCGCAGGGCCTCGAAAAAGCTGATCTTGTGGCCTTCGGTACCCTCCCGTCGCTTGAAGCGCTGCAGCGCTTCACGGTCCTTGGGGGCGATCAGCACCGCCTTCTTGTCGATGATCACGAGGGGCGACGTCGAATCGACCAGCCGATCGAACTCCGCCTTGCTGAGTTCACGGTCTCCGAGCGCGACGCTCCACTGGAACTCGAACCACGGTCGATCGCCACTGCCCGGCACCTCGACGAGGTTGACGCGCGCGGCAATGCGTTGCGCGGTCTCGTTGCCTGGCACACGAAGGATGAAGCCCTCCGACTCCAGGAGCGGCATATGGTCGAGCACGCTGTCGAGTTCCATGCGGCTCAGCGAGGCCCGCCCGTCCACCATGTTCATGGCGCGCCGAATCACACCAACGCGCGCCGCCACGTTGTCCAATCGCACGCGCAGACGCCGCAGAGCCTCGCGGTCGTGCATGTCAGGAAAGAGACGGGAGCGCTCACGTTCCGCGAGCTGTTCCAGTGGGAGTTCAACCGCGACGTCAGGAGCCGGACGGAAGGTCAACAGGATGGCGAACGGCACCCCCTCTTCGAGTTCGCGCTCCGGCACGTGAATCTCCAGGACCGGACAAAGGTCACGGTGCCAAAAATCGCGCGGCAGCGGCTCGGGTTGCAACGCCGGTTCGCGGGGCGTGTAGTTCGGAGCCAACACGTCGAGCGCATGCCCAACGAAGCTGACAGCCAAGTTGCGGTAGGTCACCGCGTACACGGGGTCCTCCTGTGCTGGCGGGCGAGCGGTCTGCAAACTCTCAGGCGACAATTGGGCTACCGCTCGCAGCGTCGCGATGGTCGCGGGCTGCCAAGCGGGCACAAAACGCAACAACTTGTGATCGGGGCGCGCGGCGGCGAAGTCGCCACGGCGCAGCATCGAGTACACGAGGCGAGCAGCCGCGCTCAGGAAGCGGGCGCCGGGGGAGCCCTCCGTCGAACGACTCTGCGCCAGGTAGGGAACCGCGACCGATAGGGGCAGGGCCACCCCGGGGATGCGCCAAAGCGCCGGCACGACCCGGTCGTTCGTCTCACTCTCCGAGCGACCATCGACTGTCGTGAGCGGCCGCAGGGCAAGCTCTTCGGTGGGCAAGAGAATGTCGAACTCGCGAGCTTCGCCTTGGCCGCGCAGTTCCTCTGGCAACTTGGCGCGCGCAGCCTCCACCCCAGCCTCGTCGTAGAACACGACGCGAGCGTCCGCCGGGTAGCGTGTGTGCAGATAGGCGGCGTCCACAGGAACAGTTAGGCGAGCAAGCCTGGGCACGCCTGAGCGGCCCCGGACAGGATCAATGGTCCGACCGCAACGAGCTGGGGTACACGCCCTGAGTCACCGGTGCTCGTTGCGTCAACGTCGGATCCGTGTCACCACGCGTGCTCCAGTCGGCAATCGTGAACAGGAACAACAGCGACAGGAACACGAACGAGCTGAGGATGAACAGGATGTTGGTCGCGGTGTCGTGCTTGAGGTGCATGAACCAGATCATCACCAAGCTCAACTTGATTACCGCGATGAACATCGCGACGAAGAGGTTTGCCCCGCCGAAGTCGACGCGCGACACGGCGACCGTGATGATGGTCAAGATCAGCAATGCGACCAGCACCTTGAGCAAGGTACCGGCCGACGACACGTGCGACACATGCATGCCATGCGCATGCGCATGCGCATCGTGAGCGGTTGCGTGAGCAGACATCAGGGCACCAGGTAGAGCAGGGGGAAAAGGAAGATCCAGATGATGTCGACGATGTGCCAATAGAGACCGACCAAGTCGATCGGTAGATAGTGGCCGCTGTGGTAGCGCCCCCTGGCGACACCGATGGCATACCAGGTGATAACCACCATGCCCCCAAGCACGTGGACGCCGTGCAAGCCCGTCATCGTGAAGTAGATGCTGAAGAACATCGACGGCTGACCGCCGTTGGCGATCAACGCGTTCAGCACTTCAGCCTCGGGGCCATGTGGATGGAACCACGCTGTCGGCAAGGTGCCGTGCTCGATCTTGGCCGAGTACTCGAAGTACTTCACCACCATGAATGCGCCGCCGCAGAGCACCGTGATGATCAGCCAATTGAAGCATGCGGTCTTCTTGCTGAGCTGAGCTGCGCGGACGCCCATGGCCATCGTCCACGAGCTGAGCAGCAACACGCTTGTATTCAGCGCGCCCAGCTTCCAGCTCAGCATCTCACCGCAGACCTTGAAGGTCTCTGGGTAGGCGCCGTGGTAGTAGATGTAGGCGGCGAACAGGCCACCGAAGAGCAGGACTTCCGTCGCCAGGAACAGCCAGAAGCCCAGCTTCGCCGCCTGGAACTCTTGCTCCCAGGTCTTGAAGTGATGCGCGACGTTGTGCGGGACAAAGCCCGTCGGCGTCGGGGTGGCGTGTGAGTGTGCGTCGCTCATGCGCGATGGCTCTCAGCTTTGTGCGTCAGCACGCTGTAGTCGTAGACCTCGCGAGTCACGACCGGATCCTTTTCGAAGTTGTAGAGCGGCGGCGGCGAGGGGGAGTCCCACTCGAGGGTGACCGCACCCCACTGATTGGCCTTGGCCTTCTCACCCGCGATCAGCGAGTGCACGAAGTACACAATCATCATACCGACGCCGATCGCCAGAACGAATGCACCGATCGTGGAGGCTTGGTGATACCCCTCCCACTTCTCCAAGTAGGTCGCGTAGCGACGCGGCATGCCTTGGCTACCCATGACGAACTGCGGCAGGAACGTCGCGTTGAAACCGATGAAGATCAGCGTGCCGGCAACCTTGGCCCAGAACTCGGAATACATCTTGCCGGTGAACTTCGGCCACCAGTGATGCACCCCGGCGAAGAACGCCACCGCCGTCGATCCCATCATCACGTAGTGGAAGTGGGCGACGACGTAGTACGTGTCGTGCAGGTGGATGTCGAGTGACAGCGCCCCGAGGAAGATGCCGGTCAGGCCGCCGATCACAAAGATGATGAGAAAGGACATCGCATACAGCATCGGCGCGTTCATCGCGATCGAGCCCTTCCAGATCGTCCCAACCCAGTTGAACACCTTGATCGCCGACGGGATGCCCACGAAGAAGGTCAAGAACGAGAACGCCATCAGTGCGAACTCGGACTGGCCGCTGGTGAACATGTGGTGGCCCCACACCAAGAAGCTGATGATCGCGATCGCCAGCGAGCTGTAGGCGACCATCCGGTAGCCGAACACCGGCTTGCGTGCGTGCACAGAGATGACGTCGCTGATCACGCCCATCGCCGGCAGGATCATGATGTAGACCGCCGGGTGGCTGTAGAACCAGAAGAAGTGCTGGAACAGCACCGCGTCGCCACCGAACTCCGGCAAGAAGATGCCGATGTGGTAGAGGCGCTCGAACACCAACAAGAGCAGCGTGATGCCGAGCACCGGCGTCGCTAGCACCTGCAGCAGCGCCGTGGCGTAGATCGCCCACACGAACAGCGGCATGCGGAACCAGGTCATCCCGGGCGCGCGCATCTTGTGCGTGGTGACGATGAAGTTCAGCCCCGTGAAGATCGAGCTGAACCCCAGAATGAAGATGCCGGTGCCGACCGCGATCACCGGCGTGGCACTCTGTGCGCTGTACGGCGTGTAGAAGGTCCACCCGGTATCGACCGCACCCCAAACCAGCGACACGACGATGAAGACCGTGCCAATCATCCACAGATAAAAGCTCACGAGATTGAGCCGCGGCAGCGCCACATCGGGCGCTCCCAGCATGCCGGGCAGCGCCAAGTTGCCGAGCGCCGCGGGGATCGCGGGGATGATGAACACGAACACCATGAACACGCCGTGCAGCGTGAACACCTGGTTGTAGGTGCCCGGCTCGAACAGCATGCCCGTGTGTTCCCACAGGTGCGTGCGGATCAGCAGGGCAAACAAGCCGCCGACCAAAAAGGCCAGCGTCGTGCCGATCAGATACATCAAGCCGATGCGCTTGTGGTCGAGGGTGCCAAACCACGACCAGAAGCCGGACGAGATGTTGAGGTAGTGCTTCGCGGTGGGCGTTGGGACGTTGACTGCGGTGGCCGTCATGGTGCTGCCCTCACTTGAGTGTCTTGACGTATTCCATGATGAGCTTCACCTCATCTTCGGTGATGGCTTGTGGCGCCATTGCGCCACGTATGTAGCCCTTCACCGTCTTTTCGAGCGGCTTCAGCACCGACTCGATGAAGTACTTCTCATCGACGACAATCTTGGTGCCGTCGATCATCTCTTCTTCGCGACCCCACAAGCCAACGAAGCTCGGGCAGGGCGCGCGCATGTTCGCGTCGGTGGTCGAATGGCAGGCAACGCAGCCCTTGGCCACA
Source organism: Planctomycetota bacterium (assembly GCA_031423015.1). GTDB lineage: Bacteria > Planctomycetota > UBA1135 > UBA1135 > UBA2386 > DATGPD01. Next base: position 152,543 of record JANPER010000122.1, read on the forward strand.
TACTTACGCTTGCCGCGCTCAGGCAACGGGAGAGTCGGGTCGTCCTTCGGCCCGTAGTCCAGGTTCTTGGTCCCGCGCTCGAACTCGTCTGCGCTGACCACATGAATCTCACCGATCATGAAGGAGTGCCGCTCACCACAGTACTCCGTGCAGAACAACGGGAAGATGCCGATCTTGGTGGCCTCGAACCACACCATCTGCAGGCGCCCCGGCAACACATCGCGCTTCACCCGCATCGCCGGCAGGAAGAAGCTGTGCAGCACATCTTCCGACGACATGATGAACTTCACTGGCTTGCCCAGCGGCACGTAGATCGTGTTGGTCAGCGGCTCGCTGTGGTTGGGATGCGTGATCGACCACGACCACTTGCGTGCCCGCACCTGGTAGCTGAGCGCATCGGGCGGCGCTACGGTCATATCGAGGCAGCCACGCCAACCCCAGGCAAAGATGATCATCACCAGGATCAGCGGCACCACTGTCCAGGTCACCTCGAGCGGCGTGTTGTGCGTCTCGTTGCCCGCTGCCGGTTGATCCTCGGTCCTACGCCGCCACTTGACCACCGAGTACAGCAGGACCCCGGTGATCAGAACGAAGAAGAAGATCGAGATCCAGAAGGTGAACTCGTACAGCCCGTCGATGTCCTCGGCGAACGTCGACACCTGAGGCGGCATGCCCCAGGCGGTGTCGGGCAGCGTCGAGCGGGGCTGCGTCGGGTCTTGTTGAAATAGCATCACGGAGTCACCTCGCGTGGATGGACAGTGACGTCGGGCACGCTCGGCTGGCTACGGCGTCGCTCACGTCGCCACATGGCGAGCAGAAGGAGAGAAAGACCTATCAGCGTGGCGACGCCGCCGACTTGCATCACGGCGATCGCCAGAACCTTGTATTCGCGCGTGGTCGGGTCGTAAGCGTAGCACGACACCAGCAGACGCTCGGCAAAGCTACCGACCTTGCCCTGTGCCGATTCCACGATGCCAAAGCGCAGGTCGCGCTTGTCGTAGACATAGCCGTAGAGGTAGCGCATTACCTTGCCCTCGGGCGACAAGAGGATCGTCACTGCCTCGTGGTCGAAGTCCTTGCTGTGTTCGTTCCAGGCAAAGCCGAAGCCCACCGAGCGGCACAGCGCATCGATCGCCGCCTGGTCGCCGGTGTGCAGGTGCCACGGCGCCAGCGACAACGCGGGGTAGGAATCGACGTAGGACTGCTTCTTCGCGTTCGCCAACTCGGGCGTCTCGCGCGCATCGAAACTCACGGTCACCACGTCGTACTCCTGACCGGGCTGCATCGGCAGCTCGGCCAGGCCATTGATCAGGCCACTCAAGACCGCGCCACAAACACGCGGGCAACCGAAATAGCCGAGGTTCAACACAACGGGGCGCTTGCCCGAGAACCAGTCGCCGCTGTGCACGGTGCGACCGTCCTCGGTCACGAACGTGAGATCCTTGGGCACGGCGAGCCCAAGCTTTTCCTGCACCACGATCTTGCCGTCGACGAACTCTTGCCCGCCGCCGATGCCCTGCGCCGGCAGCGTCAGCGCCGAACCGGCGGACCAGAGCATGGTCGCGGCCAACGCGCGGATCGCGCGGGCGTGGACGGCTCTCTGGGTTGGCGTGGTCATGAGGGCGTAACGTGTCTCGACGTCGATCGTTTCAGGTGTTCACTTGGTCGCGAGTCGGCGCATCGCTTCGTCGATCGAAATGCGCTGGTTGCCCGAACCGAGGTCTTCGGTCTTCGTCAGCTCAGCTGCTTCGGTGGCGCGCAGGGCGTTCAGCTCAGTCGTTTCACGATCGAAGATCTTGGCTTGGTGTTCTTGCTCGAGGACGTAGGCGAATGCCGCGGCCAAGAGACCCATGCTGAGGAAGACGCCGACGGTGAACGCCGCCACCGACAACACGGTTTTCTTGCCGTCGATGTCGTGCAGCGGGTCGATCGGCTGGACCTGCGCGGAGTCACCGGCGTGTCCTGCATGCAAGGCTGGCTTGTGCGAACCCATGGCTAGACGTTGTGGAAGTGCAGCGACTCGGCGAGGCGCGGATCACGCTCGGGGACCAGCGGCGTGCGACGCAGCGTGGTGAGCGTGGCGCCGACGATGAGCGCGGCGATGCCGAAGAGACAGGTGAAATCCAAGAAGTGCCAGTGGTAGCCCGGCGCGTGGTGACCCTCGCCCGTCGGATGCCAGTTGGGCATCACCAGGAAGAGCATGTCGATCCAGTGCATCCCGAGCATGAAGATCGCGGCCAGCGCCAGCGTGTAGCGATTGCGCTTGATGTGCCGCGACATCAGGAAGACGAACGGGACAAAGAAATGGCCGACGAGCAGCAGCGTCCCCATCCATCGCCAGTTGCCCTCGGTGCGGTGGGCGAAGAAGCCAGTCTCTTCGGGCAGGTTCGCGTACCAGATCAGGATGTACTGCGAGAAGTTCGTGTAGGCCCAGAAGACCATGAACGCGAACATCAGCTTGCCCATGTCGTGGTAGTGCTCGGTCGTGACGGCTTCCTTGAGGTAGCCCTGCCTACCGAGAAACATGCACAACAACGCCAGCAGCGCCATCAGCGCCATCAGGCCGCCAGCGATGTAACAGACGCCGAAGATCGTCGAGAACCAGTGCGGGTCGAGCGACATGATCCAGTCGATCGACGCAAACGTCGCCGTGAGCGCTAGCAACAATGTGCAAGGCGCGGCAACACGCGCCATCCGCAGCGTCAGCCGCGCGTCGCCACTCTTGTCTTGTGCCAGCGAGGCTCGCTTGAAGAACATCGCCAGGCTGATCCAAATCGCGAAGTAGATACCCGCGCGCAAGAACCAAAAGCCGACGTTGAGGTATGGCTTCTTGCCCTGCAGGACGAGATCCTCAGGGTGGGCGTCCATGTCCACCCAGTGGTGGTACAGGTCGTGGTCGCCCACCGCGATCGGCACGAACAGCAAGGCCATCAACCACATCGTGCCGGCCACGTGCTCGGCGATGCGACGCACCACAACCGACCAGCCCGCGCGGGTGAGGTGCTGGATCATCACGAAGAGCAGCGCGCCCAACACGATGCCGAGGCCCCACACGTAGGCCGTGAGGTACGCGTGCAGGAAGCGCACGCGATCGGTCGTGTAGCCAATCAGCAGGCTCGCGACGAGCAAGAGAACGCCGGCCGCGAGCAGCATGCGGGCGTGGCCACTCAGTGCACCCTCGTGCACTCGAGTCACCAGCTTGGGAGCAACTTGCTCGACAGTTGGCGCGACAGTGGAGGCGACGGAGGTCATATCAGTCCTTGGGAACCTTCATCCGGAACTGCAGGGCGCGGATGTAGTGCGCGATCGCCCAGCGATCGTGCCAATCGACCTGGTGCGCATAGCTCGGCATCGTCGTGAAACCATCGGTGATGGCGCCCACGATGCGACCGAGCGGCAGGTCGACGCGCTCGCCCTCGTAGAACGAGGGCACTCCGGTCGCCGTCGGCCAACGCAGACCGACCAGGCCCTTGCCGGCGCCCGTACGGTCATGGCAAGGCGCGCAGTTGATGTTGTAGCGCTCACGCCCGCGCTCCAGATCGGCGAGCGTCGCGTCGAACGGACTCTTGGTGACCCAGGTCACCACACCGTCGGCGGCCGTGTCCTTGTAGTGGAACAAGGCGCCCTCCTGGATCGAGCCGCGCCTGACGGAGCCAGCCGGCGCCATACGCATCGACATCCCGTCTTTCCAGAACTTCGAGTCCGCCTGCGCTCGGAGCTTGGGTTGGAAGTCCATGTCGAGGACCAGGTGGACCGGCGGCTTCTTCGACACACCGCCGCGACAGCCGACGGACACGAGCGCCGCCAGCGTGAGCACGCCGATTGTCTTTCCGATTGTCCTTCCGAGAGTCACTGCGAGGTTATTGCTCTTCATGATCACTCGTCCTCGATCAGCTCGACTTGCTCGCCGCCGACTTCCTGCAACGCATGCACGGTGCGCGTTTGGTCGAACTTCGGGTCGGTCGACTCGACCGACAAAAAGAAGCGATCGTCCGTCGCGCGATGGAACGTGGTGTGCTTGAAGAGAGGGTTGTGCCAGCGCGGCAGGTTGTTGACGCCCAGCATGGCGAACAGCGCGCCGAACGACGCGAGGAGCACCATGCACTCGAAGGTGACCGGAATCGTCGAGGGCCACGCGTACGGCGGCTTGCCGCTGACCCAGATCGGGTAGTCATACGCATTCATCCACCACATCATGACCTGCGCGCCAGCGATGCCGCACAGCCCGCCGAAGGCTGCAACCCAACCGACGTGACTGGAGCCCTGCTTGAGCACGTGCTCGAGCCCGTGCACTGGGAACGGCGTGTGCGCGTCGACCTTGGTGTAGCCCTGGTCGATGATCTTCTTGGCGGCGCTGTAGATCGCGGCGGCCGAGTCGAACTCGGCGATGACACCCCATTTGCGGTTCATACGTGTGCCCCCTGGTGCGCGTGCGTGCCGCCGTGCTGGCCGCCATGGCCATGCCCTTGACCCTCGTGACCCAGATGCGGGTTCGCCACCTTCATCGTGCCCTTCACTTCGCTGATCGCGAGGATGGGCAGGAAGCGCGCGAACAACAGGAACAAGGTGAAGAACAAGCCGAAGCTGCCCGCCAACGTCAGGATGTCGACCAGCGTCGGCCGGAAGTAACCCCAGCTCGACGGCATGTAGTCGCGATGCAGCGAGGTGATCACGATCACGAAGCGCTCGAACCACATGCCGATGTTCACGAAGATCGACAGCACGAACAGGAACCACGGGTTGCGCCGCAGTTTGCGGATCCAGAAGAACTGGGGCGAGATCACGTTGCAGGACACCATGGTCCAGTACGCCCACCAGTACGGGCCGGTCGCGCGGTTGATGAACGCGTACCTCTCGTATTCACTACCGCTGTACCAGGCGATGAAGAACTCCATCGCGTACCCGTAGCCAACCATCATCCCCGTCACGAGGATGATCTTCGCCATGTTGTCGAGCGTGTTCAGCGTGACCAGGTTCTGCAACCCGAGCCACTGCCGCGCCGGCACGAGCAGCGTGATCACCATCGCGAAGCCGCTGAAGATGGCGCCCGCGACGAAGTACGGCGGGAAGATCGTGGTGTGCCAACCGGGCACGATCGACACCGCGAAGTCGAACGACACGATCGAGTGCACGGAGAGCACGAGCGGCGTGCTCAGCCCAGCAAGAATCAGATAGGCCTTCTCGTAGTTGAGCCAGTGTCGGCTGCTGCCGTGCCAGCCCATCGCAAAGAAGCCGTAGATGCGAGCGGCGAGGAGCTTGCCGCGCTTTTGGAAGCGATCGCGATAGGTCGCGAGATCAGGGATGAGGCCGACGTACCAGAACAGCAGAGACACCGTGAAGTACGTGCTCACCGCGAACACGTCCCACAACAGCGGGCTCTTGAAGTTCGGCCACATCACCATCTGGTTGGGCAACGGGAACACCCAGTAGATGACCCAGATGCGGCCCACATGGATCGCCGGGAACAGGCCGGCCGTCATCACCGCGAAGATCGTCATCGCTTCGGCGAAGCGATTGATCTGCGTGCGCCACTTCTGTCGGAACAAGAAGAGGATGGCGGAGATCAGGGTTCCGGCGTGGCCGATGCCGATCCAGAACACGAAGTTCACGATCGGCCAACCCCAGCTCACGGGGTTGTTGTTGCCCCAGACGCCGATGCCTTGCCAGAACAGATAGGCGACTGCGGCGCCCAAGTTGGCGAGCAGCATGACCGCGGCGCCAAACAGGATGAACCAACCCTTGGGCGTGCGGTTCTCGCTGACGCGCGCGATGGTGTCGGTAACCGACGCCAGGGTCTCGTTGCCCTCGACGATCGACGCCCGCTCCAGCGGGTTCTCGGGCAGGTCCAGCACGGTGATCGCACTCATGGGTCAGACCAACTCCGGGTGGGGGTTGCGAATGCGCGCCAGGTAAGTCGTGCGCGGCTTCGTGTTGAGTTCCGACAGCATCGCGTAGTTGAGTGAGTGCGCCTTGAGCTTGGAGACTTGGCTGTCCTTGTCGACCAAGTTGCCGAACGTGATCGCCTGCGTGGGGCATGCCTGTTCGCAGGCGGTGACGATGTCGCCGTCCTTGATCATGCGCTTCTCGCGCTTGGCCACGTTGCGCGCGCCCTCGATGCGCTGCACGCAGTAGGTGCACTTCTCCATCACGCCGCGGCTGCGCACCGTGACGTCGGGGTTCATCGCCATCTTCTCGGTCTCGGACTTGTTGCCCGTGAAGTCGAAGAAGTTGAAGCGCCGCACCTTGTAGGGGCAGTTGTTGTTGCAGTACCGCGTGCCGATGCAGCGGTTGTAGACCATGTCGTTCAGCCCCTCGGGGGTGTGCGTCGTGGCCGCCACCGGACACACCGCTTCGCACGGCGCGTTCTCGCACTGCATGCACGGCACCGGTTGGGCCACCATCTGTGGCTCAGCCGCGGCCGCGATCGTCTTGCTGTCCTCGACACCTTTGATCGAGCCCTCGTCGCGTTGGCCGATCGGCGCGGTGAAGTAGCGGTCGATGCGCAGCCAGTGCATCTCGCGACCTTTGCGCACCTGCGGCTTGCCGACCACGGGGATGTTGTTCTCCGCGATGCACGCGACGACGCAGGCGTTGCAACCCGTGCAACCGTTGAGGTCGATCGTCATGCCCCACTGGTAGGGGCCCTCGTAGTCACGCTCCTGCCACAGCGACTGGAGCAGGTCCTTCTCGGTCTTGCCCTTCACCTTGGCTTGCATGGCCAGCGGCGACATCGCCGGTGCAAACCCTGGATCGCTCTGGTAGCCCTTGTGAGTGACCTTGCCGGTCGCGTCCTTCAGGTCGGCGACCAGGTTCTCGCGATACAGCGCGCGACCCTCGATCGTGCCGTGATCCTGCGACGTCGCCATCGGATAGACGGCGCCCGTCTTGCGCGCGCTGGCGCCGACCGCAAAACCCATCGCGTCGCTACTGCGCAGCTTGTAGGTGTCGAAACCGCTGCCCGCGGCCACCAGATGCGCCGTCGTGAGGTCGCGGCCGTAGCCCAACTCGACGGTGATCGACCAATCGGCGTGGCCCGGCGCGACCCAGGTCGCCATCTCGAGCTTCTTGCCGCCGACGGTGAGTTCGATCATCTCGCCGAGCGTCACGCCGAGCGCCTTGGCAGTGGCGAGACTCATCAGCGCCGCGTTGTCCCACGACAACTTGGTGGTGGGGTGTGACACCTCTTGCAGCCACGCATTGTTGGCGTGGCGACCATCTTCGATGTGCGGATGCGGTTGGAACGTAACCTCGAGCGCGCTGGCACTGCCACTGCCGGGTTTGGCGACGGCAGCGATGGCCCGCGCCACGTCGGCGGCTCGCAGCGGCGGCGGCGCGACGCGTGCGGCAGCGCTGCCCGCGACCAAGCCATTGTGCAACGCCCGCTCGAAGAAGCGGTCGGAACCGTCTCCTGCCTGGCTGGGCGTGCGCCAAGTCTGACGCACCAGTTCGTTGCCCAACACCGTGGTGTGCGCGATGAGATTCGCCAACAGCTCGATGTCCGACAGTCCGTCGTAGAGCGGCGCGATGAGCGGCTGCACGATCGACGCCGTGCCGTCGTAGGCGAGCGCGTCGCCCCAGGCCTCGAGCGCGTGCGCTTGATTGACGTGCCAGGTGCAAGCCTTCGCGGTCTCGTCGAAGTGCTGGCCAAGGTGCACGCTGAACGGCACCTTGCCGAGCTGGTCCCGGAAGGCGAGATCAGCCGGGGCGGTGTAGACCGGGTTGGTGCCCATGCACACCAGGGCGCGCACCTCGCCACTCCCCATCGCCGCGGTGAGTTCACGCAGCGACGTGGCTTGATCGACCGCAAGCCCCGCCGGCGTCGCCGTGTAGTGCACCACGGCCCCGACGCTGCCGAGCAGCTCGTTGATCGCGTGCGCCGCGGCGTGCACGGCGGCGGGTTGGCGCGGGCCAACCGACACGAAGGCGCGGCCCTTGCTGGCCCACAGGTCCTTCGCCAACACCGCGATCCAATTCTTGCCGCGCTGCGCGAAGGCGTGGTCCTTGTGCCCACGCAAGGCCTGCACGACCTCGCCATTCACGGCGTTCGCGGTAGCGCCAAGGTCCAAGAGCGCCGCGCCGAGCGCGAACACCGCCGCGCCGACGTCGCAGGCGCGCAGGCGGAAGCGATGGTCAGCGCTGCTGCCAGTCGGCGTGAAGCACGGCTCGGCCACATACATGCGCGGCAACTCAGCCGTCGCGGCGGGCGCGCGGCGGCGTTCGCCCCAGGCGCGCGCATACACGAGCGCGGCAGGCCCGGCCGTGAGCAGGTCGTGATCGAAGCAGGCGACCACGTTGGCTTGCTTCAGGTCGTAGTGCACGTCGAGCGCTTGGCCGAAGGCCAGGCGGGAACCCGCGAGTTCGGCGTCGCGGTTGACCGGCGTGTACCAGTGGAAGCGCGCCTCGGGCAACACGTCCAGCACCTGCTTCACCATCGCGTGCAGCGTAGGTGAAGTGGTCGGCTCCGCGAGGATCGCGAGACCCTTGCCCCGCGCACCACCGAGCGCCGCGAGTTGGCCGTTCCACGCCGACATGAACGCGTCGCGCGTGCTCGCCGCGTGCACCTTGTTGGCAGCATCGACGCCCTGCGGCGTCTTCGAGCGCGCCGGGTCGTACAGGTTCAACAGCTCGCCGATCATCGGCACGCTCGACCCGCCGCGACTCATCGGATGCTCGGGGTTGCCGGCGATCATCGTCGGCCGGCCGTCGTGGCTGGTTACCAGCGTGCCGAGGCCGTAGCCGCCGCTGACGTAGGTCGTCGCGTAATGCTCGGCGCGCCCCGGCACCACGCCCTCAGGACGCTTGGCGAACGGCAGGATCTTGGTGTAGGGCTTGCGGCAGCTGGTGAGGCCGGCGAGCGCCACCGACGCCGCGACCACACCCATGAACTTGCGGCGCGACACCGAATCGGGCGGCAGATCGGCGCCGTCCTCGAACTCCTGCTTCAGCCAGCGCTGGTAGTCCTCGGCGCCGGCCAGCTGCTCCAAGCTGCGCCAGTAGGGATCCGGCGCTTGCGGAGAAACAGCGGGGGGCAGGGCAGTCTGGACGTCGGTCATCGATGGCACCCCGAGCAGTGGGTCGGCGGGTTGATGTTCTTCTCTTGCTTGAGCCGCAGCCCCTCGGCCAGCGTGTGCACGTAGTCCATGTTGGTCACCTCGGCGGTCGGCCGCAGGTGGTTCTCCGGCTCGCGGTGGCACTCGAGACACCAACCCATCGACAGAGGCTCGGCTTGACGCACGACGTCCATCTTGTCCACGCGACCGTGGCAGCTCACGCAGCCGACGCCGGCGCGTAGGTGCGCCTCGTGGTTGAAGTAGGCGTATTGCGGCAGCATGTGCACCTTGATCCACGGGATCGGCGAGTTGTTGGCCACCGACTTGCGTACCGCCTCCAGGTTGGGGCTGTCCTTCTTCACCTGCGCATGGCAGTTCATGCAGGTGTTGGTGTCGGGCACCGACGCGTGCGCGCTCCGCTCGACGTTTTGGTGGCAGTAGCGGCAGTCGATCCCCAGCAAGCCCGCGTGGAGCTTGTGGCTATAGTGGAGGGGCTGCTCCGGCGCATACCCAACGTCTGTGTGGCGGGGCGAGAACCAGAAGCCGATGACGAAAGTCACAGCGCCGCCGCCCGCGAGCACGAGCGCGCCGATGATCTGCGGCAGTCGGTTGGTCCACTTGGGGAACAGCAGGGTCAAGGCTCTGCCTCCAGAGGAAGAGATGAACGGACAGCAGACTGGCCCTTAGCCGAGCGGAAACCCTCGCGGCGTAAGGTTTTACAGACTGTTGTCAGAGAGCAGCGGAACAGTCCGCCCGCAGCAAGGATGCGGATCTACAAGATCGCCCCGTCCGGCGCAATTTCAGTCTTGAAAGAAGTCGCGAAGTCGCCGGGGGACATCGGCCCAACGCCGCGAGGGGTTACTTGGCGAGGCCGATGAGCGTGGCGACGAACTCCTCGATCACGGGCGTCGCCAAGGCGTGCGCCTTCTCGTTGCCGTGCATGTCGGAGGGGTCGACCCACAACTCGTCGGCGCGTTGACCATGGAACGTCGCGAGCAGATCTAGGGTGGCAATTGCCTCGGCTTGGCACAACTCGGCGACGACGCGGTGCAGGGTGCGGAACGGATAGTGCTCGTCGTGACCGAGGTTCTGGAACAACGGCCAGACCACCACGCCCAACGCGATGTGCCGCGCCTGACACCAGTCCCGCATCGCACGCATGGCCGCCTGCGGGTTGCCCGACGGCCAAAACAGGTCCGGCGTCTCGCCCTTGGTCGCATACCAGGGGTCGCCGACGGGGAAGCTCAGGAGCAGTTGACCCCAATCGACGGACGGGTCGAGATCGAAGCGGCGGCGGAACGTCACGACGGTGTCGAGGAGCCGCAGCAGGTGCAGGGGGTATGAGCGTCTCCCACTCGCCTTGGGCGACTCCAGAGCCACCGTGTTGGGCATCAAAGCGACGTCATTGAGACATATGGAGACAATGACCACGTCTGGCTCCAGTCGCACGAATCGGTCCCTTAGTGCCCACCAGTACTCATCTATGTAAAGTGCGCCAGCCGCTCCACAATTCACTGTAGATATGTCCTGGCCAGTCGATCTCTTTCGCAGGCCGGCTTCGATGCCGCGCACCCAGGTGGCCTCCTCCGATACGCCCCAGCCAAACGTGAAGGAGTCGCCGATGCACGCGATCCGGCGGGTGCCTGGCGGCTTCGCCCAGCCAAGATCCTTGCGATCCCGCAGACCGAGTTCGTTGATATCGACGCGCGCACAGCCACGGTCGTCCATGTAAGGCCGGCTACCACCGCGATAACAGATATAGAACACCAACCCCGGTGTCCATGTGGCGCGGCCCCGCGGCAGGCCGGGTTCGATCACCAAGCCTCGCTCGCGCGCACCCGAATACTCGATGCGCCGTCGGTCGCTGTCTTCGAAGTAACTCTCATACGTCGCACGCCCGGCCAACGGATCGACGATTCTCACCACCACCTCGGCAGCGCCGACCGCCAGCGCCAGGCCGACGGCCAGCGCACACACGCGAACCAGCACGCGACATCGGGGTCGTTGAGTCACAGGGGGCTCACGGTGCGGCCGCAGCGACTCGCGGTCAAGACTGCCGCAGAACCCGCGCCCTCAGAGCCTGAGCAACAATCTGCTCAGGCCCTGAGTTCCTTGCTGGTGGGGGAGGCGGACCCTCCCCCACGCCGGCCGCGACACGCGGCCTCCCCCTCCTCGGCGCCTGATGGGCGCCGGGCGTCTATGGCGAGTCGATTTCTTGCTCGCGCTCTCAGCGTGTCGGACGCCGAACCTTCACCCTAGGAGTCCGCGCCACGGGACGAAACGTGCATCACCGAACACCGAATCTCATCGCGCGAGGCCGGCCTGAAACACGAGATGCGACACTTGGTGGCTGCCGTTTTGTCCGATTGCCTTCCCGTGACGCAGACTCCTAGACTGCGCGGCCCCTCCCCCTACGACAGGCATGACCCAGCCCACAGTCACCGCCAGCCCGGCCAAGGTGGTCCTCGAACTCGAGGCCGACGCCCGGTTGCACTACGCGTTGCAGCAAAGCGGCGTCGGGGTCGTCAAGCGTCTGACGGTGCGCAACGAAGGGGCGGTGGACTTGGCCTCGATCGAAGTGCTGGCTCAACTCGGCGCTGCCCAGCCACACGCATGGCGTGGGCAGATCGAGGTGCTGCGGGCCGGCGAGGCACACAACTTCGCCGATGTCGATCTGGGGCTCGACATCGCGGCCCTGCGCCAGCAGGACCAGCGCCTACGCACCGCGCTTCGGGTCACCGCGCGCTCGGGCGAGACCGCCTTGGCGACGATCGAACGCCCGATCGACCTGTTTCCACTGGGCGAGTGGCCAGGCCTCGAGTCGCTGCCCGAGTTGTTGGCTGCGTTCGTGCAGCCTGACGACCCATCGATCGCCGATCTGCTGGCGCGCGCCTTGGTGCACCTGCGCGCCGCGAGCGACGCGACCAACGCCTGGCCCCCGGCCTTCAACGGTTACCAGACGCGCGACCCACAGCACGTCTTGGCGATGGCGGAAGCGCTCCATCTGGCCCTGCGCGACCTCGGTATTCGAGCGCCCGACGCACCGGGCAGTCCGCCGGCCAGTCCGCCGGCTGACGGGGGCAGGGTCAGCTTCCCCGCCGAGATCGCGCGCGCGCGGCGCGCCAACGGCCTGGATCTCGCGCTGTTCTACGCCGCCGCCCTCGAGCAGGCCGGCCTGCATGCGCTCGTGGTGCTCGCCGACCAGCACGCGTTCGCCGGGTGCTGGCTGAGCGACGACACGTTCCAGGAAGCGGCCGGCGAGGATGGCTTGCGCCTGCGCAAGCGCGTCGATCTCGACGAGATCTGCGTCGTCGACCCCACGCTCGCCACCGTGCAAGGCGCCGCCGACTTCGCCCATGCCCGCACCGCGGCGCGGCAGCGACTCACCGACCTCGATGGCTTTCGCACGGTGATCGACGTGGCGCGCGCCCGCCGCTTCGGCTTTGCCCCGTTGCCCGCTCCAAGCCTGCCGGGCCCCGCGGCGGCACCCGGCGCGACGGTCGTCGAGCCAAACGACGCAGCGGCGCCAACGCCCTCGCCGCAGACGCCGGGCCCGACCCCGTCGACACTCCCGCCAGAGACCCCCGCGACGCGCCTCGATCGCTGGCGGCGCAAGCTGCTCGACCTCAGCCTGCGCAATCGTCTGATCAACTTCAAGGCGACCAAGCTGGCGCTGCGCTTGGCGCACGAAGACCTCAGCGGACTCGAAGACGCACTGGCCAGCGGCGCCGACTTCGTCTTGCGGCCCGCGCCCGAGCACGACGCCACAAGGCGGCCGCGCCAACCTGGCGAGCCGACCGACGAGTCCGCGCGGCGCGCGACGTTCTTTGCCAGTGAGCTGGGGCAGCGCCGGATCTGCACGACCCTGCAAAAGGATGAACTCGACGCCCGCCTGCTCGACCTGTGGCGACACGCCAAGGTGGCGCGCGAGGAGTCTGGCGCAAACGTGGTGTTCTTGGCGCTCGGCAGTCTGCGTTGGTTCGAGGCGCCGGGCAGCAAGGAAGCGCGGCAGGCGCCGATCCTGTTGTTGCCGCTCGACATCGAACGCATCTCGGCACGCGAGGGCTTTCGCGTTCGGCTGGGCGAGAACGACGCCCGCGTCAACGTCACGCTGCTGGAGAAGCTCACGCTCGAGTTCCAGCTCGACGTCACGGGGCTCGACGAGTTGCTCGAAGACGACAACGGCCTCGACGTGCGCGCCGTGCTGCAACGCTTCCGACGCGCGGTGCGCGACATCGACCGCTGGGACGTGGTCGACGACGCCTGGATCGCGCCGTTCTCGTTCTCGAAGTTCTTGATGTGGCGCGACCTGCAAGAACAGAAGGACGCCTTGCTCCAGAGTCCGGTGCTACGCCACCTGGTCGAGCGACCCGGTCAGCCGTTCGCCCCCGAAGCCACGTTCCCCGACGCGGCACAGCTCGATATCACGCAGCTGCCACAGGACACGTTCTTGCCGCTCGACGCCGACAGCTCGCAGCTCGCTGCCGTCATCGCGGCGGCCAGCGGCCGCAGCTTCGTGCTCGAAGGTCCACCCGGCACCGGCAAGTCGCAGACGATCGCCAATCTGATCGCGCAGTGCTTGGCGCAGGGCAAGCGTGTGCTGTTCGTCGCCGAGAAGATGGCGGCACTCGAAGTGGTGCACAAGCGGCTCGACAAGGTCGGGCTCGGGCCGTTCTGTCTGGAGCTGCACAGCAAGGAGAGCCGCAAGCGTGCGGTGCTCGACTCGATGCAGAAAGCGCTCGACGTCGTTGCGGCGCGCGAACCACAGGACTGGCAGAAGGCGGCCGAACAACTGAGCGAGACGCGCGGTGTGCTCAACGCCTACGTGCGCGCGATGCACGCGCCGCGGCCATCGGGGGAGAGTGTGTTCCAAGTGACCTCGGCGCTGATCGGCCTGCAAAAAGCCGTGCGCGTGCCGTTGGCGATCGCCCACGTCGAGCAGATCGATCCCGCGTGGACGCAGACGCGGCGTGAGGTGGTCGACGTGCTGCGTGCCGCGGCAACAGATCTCGGTGCGCTGCCAACGCATCCTTTGCGCGCCGTGCAGCGCAGCCGATGGGAGACGACGTTGCCCGACCGGGCCGCAAAGGCGTTGGCGACGGCGCAGGCCAAGGCGAGCGCGCTGGCACAAGCATGTGCCGGGGCGCACGAGGTGCTCGGCGTCGATGCGCGCCGGCTGACCCAACAGGCGTTCGCCGCGTTGGAAGCGCTCGTCGGCCAACTGCTGGCGACGCCGGGCGCGGCCGACGCGCTGCTGACCGAACCAGGCTTCGATGACCTACGCGCGCAGCTGCTCGCGACCGTGGAGGCCGTGCGGCAGAAGGACCTGCTGCGCGAGCGCGTGCGCGAGACCTTCGCCGACAGCGCCCTGAGCCTCGATCTCGAAGACCTGCGCCAACGGCTGCGCGGCGGCCTCGGCAGCTTCTGGCCGATGTCTTGGTTGCGTTGCCGCGGCGTGCGCAAGGAGCTCCTACCACAAGCCAAGGGGAGGCATCTGGGTTCTGACCAAGACCTGGCGCATCGGCTGGACGACGCCATCGACCTACGCGCGCGCATCGCCGCGTTGGCTGCGCCCGATCATGCCGGCGCGCGCTTCTTTGGCATCCGGCTGTGGAATGCGGGCGACCCGGGTGCCGCCGGCGTTTCGCTCCTGGCGCACGCCATCGAGTGGGCAGGCAACATGCGCGCGGCGCTGCGCACGCTGCACGACGCGCTCGGCGACCAGCAGGGTGCCGCGTTGCGTCAACGCGTCGTGTCGCTCGCCGGTGTAGAACGCGACGCACTGGCGGCCGGCGCTCGGCACGGCGACCGCTTGCGCGCGTTCGTCGCCGCGACCGAGGCGTTTGCCGGCGCGCGGCAAGGCGTGCATGAGCTGCTCGAACTGGAGTGTGCCGGCGCCTTCACGCCGCCCGACGCGGCAGCACCTTGGCTCGCCCACGCCGACGCAGCGTTGCGGTCGTTGACCGGAGCCCTTGGCGACCTGAACCCGTGGTTCCACTGGCGTCGTGTGCGCGCGCAGGCGCTGCAGCACGAGTTGACGCCGCTGGTACAGGCGTTGGAGACGGGCACCCTCGAACCGAGCGCCCTGGCCCCGGCGTTCGAGCGTGCCTTCCGCGAAGCCTGGCTCGCCGCGGTCATCGACGCCGACCCGGTGTTGCGCGAGTTCGCCGGCCGCGAGCACGAGCGCCGCATCCAGCGCTTTGGCGAACTCGATCAGCGCTCGCTGGAGTTGGCCAGCGACCTGCTGCGCGCGCGATTGGCCGCGCGCGTGCCCCGCGGCGTGGGCGAGCCAGCCGCAAGTTCAGAGGTCGGCATCCTGTTGCGCGAACTCGCCAAGAAGACGCGGCACAAGCCGCTACGGCGACTGTTCGTCGAGATCCCCAACCTGCTGCCGCGACTCAAGCCGTGCTTCCTGATGAGCCCGCTGTCGGTCGCGCAGTACCTCACGGCTGGCCAAGAACTGTTCGACGTCGTGGTGTTCGACGAAGCGTCACAGATCACCGTGTCCGATGCGGTGGGCGCGTTGGCCCGCGGCCGATCTGGGGTCGTGGTGGGGGACAGCAAGCAGCTGCCGCCGACCACGTTCTTTCAGCGGTTGGAAGAGGGCGAAGAGGATCTCGACGACATCGCGCTCGAAGAACTCGAGAGCATCCTCGACGAGTGCCGTAGCGCTGGTTTCCGCGCCCTTCGATTGCGTTGGCACTACCGCAGCCGGCACGAGAGCCTGATCGCGTTCAGCAACTGGCACTACTACGACAACGCGCTGCTCACCTTCCCCGCCGCGCAAGACAAGGTGGCGCACTTGGGCGTGTCGGTGGTGCGGGTCGAGGGCGGCGTCTACGACCGGAGCAAGACGCGCACCAACCGCAAGGAAGCCGAGTCGGTGGTGCGCGACCTGCTCGCTCGGCTGCGGGCGCCGAGCCCGCATGGAGGGTCGAACGAGCCCAGCCAAAAGGCGAGCGTCGGCATCGTCACGTTCAGTCAGGCGCAGCAGACGCTGGTCGAGACCCTGCTCGACGAAGAGCGCCGCAAGGACCCAGGCCTCGAGCCCTACTTCGGCGACGCGGTGGCGGAGCCGGTGTTCGTCAAGAACTTGGAGAACGTGCAGGGCGACGAGCGCGACGTGATCCTGTTCTCGATCTGCTACGGCCCCGACGTGCACGGCAAGGTGGCGATGGCGTTTGGTCCGCTCAACAACGCCGGCGGGGAACGTCGGCTCAACGTCGCGATCACGCGCGCGCGCCAGCAAGTCGTGGTGCACGCCACCTTGCGGCCCGATCAGATCGACCTGGCGCGCACCAACGCGCTCGGCGTCAAGCACCTGAGAAGCTTCCTCGACTATGCCACGCGCGGGCCGCAGGCGCTCGCCGAGGCGCTCACGCTCGATCCGCATGCGCGCGCGGGATCGCCCTTCGAGGCCGACGTGCGGCAAGCACTCGTCGAACGCGGCCATGACGTCGCGCTGCAGGTCGGCTGCTCGGGCTACCGCGTCGACCTCGCGGTGCGCGACCCACAACGCCCCGGTTGCTTCCTGTTGGGAATCGAGTGCGACGGCGCCTTTTACCACGCCGCGACGACCGCGCGCGATCGAGACCGCCTGCGGCAGACCGTGCTCGAGCGTTTGGGCTGGCGTCTGGTGCGCGTGTGGTCGAGCGATTGGTGGCGTGGGCGCGAGCGCGAAGTGCTGCGGCTGGAACAGAAGCTCACTGAGGCGCAGAACGTTGCGGCCTCGGCGACGTCGAACCCGCCCGCGCGGCTCGATCAGTGCGCGGTGAGCGAGCCAGCGATCGCGGCCCCGAAGCGAGACTCCGCTGCCGCGAATTGCGACATGACGGCACTCGCTGGTTCGCAGGTCTACGCCCCGACGCGAGTCGATCGAGCCCGCGGAGCGTTCGAAACGGCCACGGCGGCGGCGCTCGTCGAAGTCATCCTCTTGGTGCTCGCCACCGAGGCGCCTTTGCATGGCGATCTCCTGGTGCGCCGCGTCGGCAGCTTCCTCGAGATGCCCCGCGTCACGGCGCGCGCCCGCAAGCGCGTCCTCGATGCGGCGCGGGCCCTACCCGCGCCACACCAACCCGTCGAGCGCGGTGAGTTCCTTTGGTTGGTAGGCCTCGACCCCTCTCGATGGACCGACTTCCGGGTGCCCGATCCGACGGACGACCTCACCTCCCGCGACGCCGAGCACCTGCCGCCGGAGGAGATCGCCAACGCCGCCTTGCAGATCGTGCAAGGTCAGATCGGGCTCAGCCAGGAAGACCTCGTACGGCACACCGCGCAGGTATTTGGCTTCGCCAGGGCCGGAACGAAGGTGCAGGCGGCCATGGCGGCGGGGATCGAGCTGGCGGTCGCGCGCGGCGGAATCGCCGCCCGCGACGGACGGCTCACGGTGACCCCATGAAAGAACGCCTTCGGGGCTACGTTCCCACCCTTTCGCGCTCGTTTGCTGCCACCTGTTGTTCCGATAAGAATCCGACAGAGACGACAACGACGTCGCCAGTCGATGCGACGAACCTGGACGCCCGCATGCGCCCAGGAGGTGGCCGATGCCCTTTCGCTAAGTTCGCTCCCTGACCTCGCTCGCACCGATGGCCACGCACATCCTCGGGATCTCCGCGTTCTATCACGACTCCGCCGCAGCCCTGCTGCGCGACGGCGACATCGTCGCCGCCGCCCAAGAAGAGCGCTTCACGCGCAAAAAGCATGACGCCGGCTTTCCCAAGAAGGCGGTTGAGTTCTGCTTGCAGGCGGCTGGCATCAGAGCGCAAGACCTCGACTACGTCGCGTTCTACGACAAGCCGTTGCTGAAGTTCGACCGGCTGATGGAGACCTACCTTGCCTACGCGCCGGTCGGCATCAAGTCGTTCATGACGGCGATCCCGATCTGGCTGCGCGACAAGCTGCACATCCCGCGCACGCTCACGCGCGAACTCGGCGCCAAGCCGAGGCGGCCATACGTGTTTCCCGAGCACCACGAGAGCCACGCCGCGAGCGCGTTCTTCCCGTGCCCGTACGAAGAGGCTGCCGTGGTGACGATGGACGGTGTCGGTGAATGGGCGACGACATCGGTCGGCGTTGGCAGCGGCAACAAACTCAAGCTCACGCACGAGATCCGCTTCCCGCACAGCCTCGGGCTGCTCTACACGTCGTTCACCTATTACTGCGGGTTCAAGGTCAACTCGG
The DNA here is from genome assembly GCA_031423015.1 of Planctomycetota bacterium. GTDB lineage: Bacteria > Planctomycetota > UBA1135 > UBA1135 > UBA2386 > DATGPD01. Next base: position 170,773 of record JANPER010000122.1, read on the forward strand.
GCGAATACAAGCTCATGGGCCTGGCGCCATATGGCGAGCCGAAGTACGTCGACAAGGTGCGCAAGCTGATCGACTTGAAGGACGATGGCAGCTATCGCCTCGACATGAGCTACTTCGACTACTGCGCCGGGCTGCGCATGGTCAACCAGAAGTTCTGCGACCTGTTCGGCGCGCCGGTGCGCACACCGGAGATGGAGTTGACGCAGTTCTACATGGACATCGCCGCGTCGATCCAGAAGGTGACCGAGGACGTGATGCTGCGCACGGTGCGCTTTGCGCACAAGCTGACGGGCAAGAAGTACCTTTGTCTCGCTGGTGGCGTGGCGCTCAACTGCGTCGGCAACGGCAAGATCCTGCGCGACGGCCCGTTCGAGTCGATCTGGATTCAGCCGGCTGCTGGCGACGCGGGCGGGGCGCTAGGGGCCGCTTACATGGTGTGGCACCAACTGCTCAACAAGCCGCGCAAGGTCAAGGGCACCGACTTCCAGAAGGCAAGCCTGCTGGGCCCAGCCTTCAAGAACGACGACATCCGCGCCGAGCTGCGCAGCCGCGAGTTGATCTTCGAAGAGCACGCCAGCGAAGACTCGCTGTGCGATCGCGTCGCTGAGTTGATCGCAAATGAGAACGTGATCGGCTGGTTCCAAGGCCGCATGGAGTTCGGCCCACGCGCGCGCGGCTCGCGCAGCATCATCGGCGACGCACGCTCGCCCAAGATGCAGAGCGTGATGAACCTGAAGATCAAGTTCCGCGAGTCGTTCCGGCCGTTCGCGCCGATCGTGCTGCGCGAGGACTGTGCCGAGTACTTCGGCATGGATAAGAAGCACGAGAGCCCTTACATGCTGCTCGTCGCACCAGTGCGCGAAGACAAGCGCAAGCAGGTGGACAACAGCAAGTCCGGCCTCGACAAGCTGAAGCAGCTACGCTCCGTCGTGCCGGCGATCACGCACGTCGACTTCTCGGCGCGCGTGCAGACGATCGACGACGAGCGCAATCCGCGACTCGCCAAGCTGCTGCGCATGTTCAAGCAGAAGACTGGAAGCCCGGTGATGATCAACACCAGCTTCAACGTGCGCGGCGAGCCCATCGTGTGCACGCCCGCCGACGCCATCCGCTGCTTCTTCGGCACCGAGATGGACGTGCTGGTGCTGGAGAACTTCGTCATCGTGCGCAAGGACCAAGCCGCGATGCCGGAGATCGACCGCGAGCAGTACCTGAAGGCCTTCGCCCTCGATTGATGCCATGCTGAAGCTCGACCTCAACCCGCCTGCCAACCAGCTGCGCCAGTTCGCCTGGTTCTCTCTGATCGGCTTTCCGGCGATCGGCTGGCTGATCCTGCACCTGTGGCATGGCGCTTCGACCACGACGGCCTGGGTGTTCACCGCGATCGGTGTCGCTCTCTTCTTGCTGGGCATGGCGAACACGAAGCTCATCAAGCCAGTCTTCGTGGGCCTGATGATCGTCGCCGTACCGATCGGTTTCGTACTGTCGACCGTCGTTCTCGGCCTGCTCTACTATCTGATGTTCACGCCGGTGGCGCTGTTCTTCAAGCTGACCGGCCGCGACAAGCTCAACCGCCGCCTCGACCCGCAGGCCACTTCCTATTGGTTCGAGCGCAAGGCTGACATCCCCCCGTCTCGCTACCTGCGGATGTACTGATACTCTGATCCAGGACCACGCGCCATGACTCAATCCAACGACCAAGACTTCGACAACCTCGCCGCCGAAACCAAGAGCGGCGGCATCGTCAGTGAGTTCATCGCGTTCATGAAGGACAACGCGAAGTGGTGGCTGATCCCCTTCCTCGTGGTGTTCGGTTTGCTCGGCATCATCATCGTGCTGGCAGGCACGGGTGCCGCACCGTTCATCTACGCGATGTTTTGACCACATGCGCGCCCAGAGCGCGCATGCGATCAAGCGACCCGGCGGAGCCGGGTCGACGCTGAACATCAGGTGTCTGGTTGGGCGGGGTCGGAGGGACTGCCTCGGTGGCATTGTGGGGTCGGCGCGGTAGCCTTTGGGCATGAAGTGCTCGTGGTTGCCGGTGGGGTTTGTTCTGCTCAGCGGCTGCTTGTTTGGGGGCCCGGCGTTGCCCACGTTGGAGATGCAGAATCCGCCGAAGGGTGGGGCGGTGGACATTCAGGTGCTCGACTCGTCGGTGGAGCCGGGGGTGATCTACTTGAAGCTGCTCGTGCGCAACGCGAGTGCGCGGCCGCTGGTCGTCGACCGTCGGACCTTTGTGCTCACGGATGGGCGGGCGGAGTGGCGGGCGGTGGTGACCTCCAAACCATTGGTGACGGTCAAGCCGAACGGCGGCTCGGCCAAGCTCAAGCTGACGTTTGCGGGGGCGCCGGCTGAGCTGCCGGCCTACGACCTCATGTTCAAGAAGGGCGCGTTCCGCCAGGACAACGAGTCGGGTCCGGAAGTCGCCTTGGCAGCGGTGCGCTTGTTGGCGAAGAAGCCTGCGGTGGCAACGCCTGAGCCGACGGCGAACCCGAAGCCCGCGCCGACGCAGCCGCGCTGAACGTCTCGGTTTGTTTCGTTTGTCGACAGTGTCGTCAAGCGCGACGGTCGCGCACCCGATGTCGTTCCCACACACGACATGGGAAGAATCATGCGCGACCACGGGCTCGACACTTACCTCGCCGAGATCAACGAAGTTCCACTGCTGACGGCGCCGCAGGAGATCGAGATTGCCACTCGCATCCAGCGCGGCGATCGCGCTGCGCGCGAGCACATGATCCGCGCCAACTTGCGCCTCGTGGTGTCGATCGCGAAGAACTACGTCAACCGCGGCTTGTCGTTCATGGATCTGATCGAGGAGGGCAACATCGGGTTGATGAAGGCGGTCGAGAAGTTCGACCCCGAGGCCGGGTGCCGCTTCTCCACGTACGCGACGTGGTGGATCAAGCAGGGCATCCGCCGCTCGCTCATCAACTCGGTCAAGACCGTGCGCGTGCCGTCCTACATGGCGGAAATCGTGTCACGCTGGAAGGCGATGGCCATGGAGCTGAGCTACCGCATGGGCCGCGCCCCGACCACGGCCGAGATCGCGCAGGAACTGGACTTGCCGGAGCACAACTGGAACGTCGTGCGCGACACCGTGACTTCGAACTCGCAGCCGACGCACTCGATGGGCACCGACGCGGCGTGCGTGTTCACCGACTCGTTGGAAGACCCGCGCGCGCGCGCGCCAGACGAGGAGATCCTGAGCGCCCAAGAACTCGGACGCGTATCCGAGTTGCTCGACATCATCGACGAGCGCGAAGCCAACATCCTGCGGCTGCGCTTTGGCCTGCAGGATGGCAAGCCGATGACCCTCAAGGCGATCGGCGAGAGTATGGGGATCACCCGCGAGCGCGTGCGCCAGATGGAGCAGGAGGCCCTCCGCAAGCTCTACTGCACGATGTCCCGCGAGTTCGGCGACGACTGACCAGGACGAATGTGTCTGACCCGGTACTACGTTCCGTGGCTCAGCGACCGACAAGTGAAGCCTGTCGGCGACGCTGACACATTCGTCCTGTATGACAGGCGCGTGCTCTCGTCGGTTTACGTCCACGTCCCGTTCTGCGTGGTGAAGTGCGGCTACTGCGACTTCAACTCGTTCACCGCTGACGGGACCGCGCCGCTCGATCGCTTCCTCGCGGCGCTCGAGATCGAACTCCGGCGCGCGCACGTGCCCAGGCATCCGGTGAGCGTCTTCATCGGCGGCGGCACGCCGAGCTACCTCGACGAGGATCGCTTGCACCGGCTGTTCGAGTTACTCGACCGCCACATCGACCTGCACGCCTGCCCGGAGGTCTCCATGGAGGCGAACCCCGAGAGCATCACCACCGCCAAGGCGCAGATCGCACGCGAGCATGGAGTGCGCCGCATGAGCATGGGGGCGCAGTCGTTCGACAACCGCTTCTTGAAGCTGCTCGACCGCGCGCACGATGGCGCGCGCATCGCAGCCGCGGTGGCCGACGTGCGCGCCGCTGGCGTCGACAATCTGAACCTCGACCTCATCTTCGCGCTGCCCGGCCAGACACTCGAACAGTGGCAGGTCGACCTCGACACCGGGCTCTCGCTGGCGCCCGATCACCTGTCTGCCTACTCGCTCACCTTCGAGCCGGGCACGCGCTTCACACGCGATCTGCAGCAGGGTCGCATGCAGCAAAACGACGAAGGCACTGACCGCGCGATGTTCTTGCACACCCGCGCGCGCCTCACCGCGGCTGGGTTCGTCGCCTACGAAGTGAGCAACTTCGCTGGCCGCGGGGGGCCGTGCCGACACAACGACCACTACTGGCTACAGGGCGACTACGTCGGTGTCGGCCCGGGCGCGTCGTCGCACCGTAGCGGTGTGCGCTGGACCAACCTGAAGCCGCTCGAAGCGTGGGCGCTGGCGCTCGAACGTGGACACCCGCCGGCCGGCGAGGCCGAGACGCTCGCGCCAGCAAAACGCGCGGCCGAAGCGTTGTGGCTCGGCCTTCGCCGCGCCGAGGGTGTCGATCTGCGCGCCGTCGCGACCCGCACCGGCGCTGATCCTGGATCGCTGTTCGCGCGCGAACTCGACGGCCTTTCGCGTGCCGAACTGATCACGCGCACCGGCGACTGGCTGCGCCTGACCGACGCCGGCCTTCTCGTTGCTGATGAAGTCGGAGCCCGAATCCTGCGCGCGTGAGCGCCAAACAGCAGTTCGGTCGGTCCGCGGCTAGAAGGTTCGCCAGATCCCGATGTGCCCGCCGAGCAGGAAGGCGACGGCCACGAGCACGCCGAGGATGCCACCACCCAGCACGATGCCACCCACGAAGGCAGCGATCTCCCCGCCGCTCGGAAAGAAGCGGCTCAGGAGGTCGAGGATGTTCTCGTCGCCTTTGGCTTCGGCGCGGGGGATTGGATTGCTCATGGCGATACGATTTGGAAGCTGCGCGAAGGCAGCAGAATTGCGCCTCCGGCAGCCCCTGACCAGACTTTTTCGGCAGCCGGCCCTTCCGGCCACGAGTTCTGCCACACCATCGCCGCGCTTGCGTAGGCCGGGCCAACAGCCGATGAGGGAATGGGGCCGTCTGTTGCTCGCCGGCTGGCCAACCTGTAGGCAGATGACGACCCCGATGCGAACCGTTCTGCGAGCCCGACCTCTCGCCCGCCGGCCGACGGAATGAGCCTGATCGGAGCCATGCCACGCAGCGCGCCGCCGGCTGAGACGTCGGCGTATGACGCCTACCGCACGCGGCGCCACCTGGCGTCGCTCGATGGCATTCGCTGCCTGAGCATTCTCGCCGTGCTGTGGCATCACAGTCCGCACGCCTACACCGTCCCATCGACCCGTGGCTTCCTCGGCGTCGACTTGTTCTTTGTGCTCAGCGGTTACCTGATCACCACTCTGCTGCTACGCGAGCGCGACGCGACCGGCACCATCTCGCTGCGGGCGTTCTACATGCGCCGGTCGTTGCGCATCTTCCCGCTCTACTACCTGGTGCTCTTCGGCCAGGCCGCGTGGCTGTGGCACAGCAAGAGCGGGACGGCGGTGGCCAACGACTACTTCGCCATCTTCCCGTACTACGCGACCTACACCGCGAATTGGGCCGCGAAGGAGAACCTGTTCGCGCACGCGTGGTCGCTGGCCGTCGAAGAGCAGTTCTACTTGGTATGGCCGCCGATGTTGCTGTGGCTCGGCGTGCGGCGTTCGCTCGCGCTACTCCTGGGGCTCTTGGCGTTCAACCAGGTGTTCGACTTCGGGTTGTTCGGCGAAGAATGGCTGGACTTCGCGCGCCGCATGGGCGGCTACTCGGCGATCGTGATCGGCGTGCTGCTCGGCATCAGCCTGCACACACCACGCGTGTTCGAGCGGGTGTACGCGTTGGTTGGCAAGCGTCAGTTCATCTGGCTGCCGCTGCTCGCGCTCGGCGGCCTCGTGTGCGTACCCGGCGACCTCGCCGGCTGGCCGCGCCTGAGCATCCACCTGACGATGGCAGTGCTCGTGGCCGCCGTCGTGGCGCCAGCCGACCACGCGCTGTCACGCCTGTTGCGCTGCAAGCCAGCGGTCCACATCGGCATGGTCAGCTACGGCATGTACCTGCTGCACCAGCTCTGCTTCATCGCCGTCGGGCGCCTGATCAACCGCGAGAACGACAACGTGCTGCCGTTCTTCGTACTGGGCACGATCGTGACCGTCATCGTGTGCACGATCAGCTTCCGCACGTTCGAGGCGTTCTTCATGCGCCTCAAGAAGCGTTTCGAGCGCCAGCGCTGACTGCTAACTACTTGAGCTGGCGCAACGCGTGCGCCAGCCGTGGCAACGCGCTGTCGATGTCGGCCAGGCTCACGGCACCAATGCTCAAGCGGAACCAACCGTCGTCGGCGGGACAGCCGAACGCCTGGAACGGCACGATGCCGACGCCCGCCGCTTCGAGCACGTAGCGGCGCACGTCCTCGTTGGTGCGCAGCGCGACCCCGTCGGGTGTGTGTTTGCCAAACGGCGTGATCCGCGTCGTGAGATAGATCGCGCCCATCGGCGGCAACGCTTCTACCGGCAGACCCTGCCGGCGTAGCTCTTCCAAGCCCTCGTAGGCGCGGCCGAGCCGCTCGCCGATCCCAGCCCGGAACGTGGTGAGGTAGGCGTCGATCGCCGGCGCGTCGTCGAGCAGCTCCGCCGCAGCGACCTGTTCGGCGCGCGGCGCCCACGCGCCCACGTGCCCAACGATGGCCGACATGCGCTCGATCACGTCGACCGGACCAACGGCCCAACCAACGCGTACGCCGGTGGCGGCGAACGCCTTGCTGATGCCGTCGACGTAGATCGTGTAACGCGCCATCTCCGGGATCAGCCCCGTCGGCGTCGCGTGCACTGTGTCGCCGACGCACAGCATGAAATAGACCTGGTCGTAGAGCAGGAACAGGGGCCGCTCGCCACGCCGTTCACGCCCCTCGTTCTCGCGCAACACGGCCTCGCAGATCGCGCGCAGTTCGTTCGGATCGATCGCCGTGCCCGTGGGATTGAGCGGCGAGTTGATGGTCAGCAAACGCGCACCGGGGAGAGCCTTCTCGAGCTGGCCGCGGGTCGGCAAGAAGCGCGTCTGCCGCGTGCAAGGAATGGTCACGCCCACCGCGCCCACCATGTGCGTGTAGTGGTTGTTGTTCCAACTCGGCAGCGGGTAGACCACGCGGTCACCGGGGTCGCACACCGCCGCGTAGGCCGAGTAAATGATCGGCCGCGCGCCTGAAGCGATGAGCACCGACGTGAACGGGTACTTCAGGCCGAGTTCGCGTTCATAGAAGCGCTGCACTGCCTCGCGCAGCGGCAGCATGCCATCGGAGGGCGGATAGTTGGTCTCCCCGCGCCCGTAGGCCGCCACGATCCCAGCGCGCAACCGTTCGGGGATCGGAAACTGCTTGGGGTCGAAGTCGCCGACCGTGAGGTTGCAGATGGTGCGGCCGCCGCGTTGCAGGGCACGAATCTCGGCAGCGATCTTGAGGATCTCCGAGCCGATCAGGCCGTGCGCCATCTTGCCGACGCGGGTCGCCGGAACGCGCTTTCCGGCCTCGGCGAACGCCGTCGCGTCCACCATCGTGAGTTTGGACATCGGCCCGAAGATAGCGGGCGTCGGCGGGATTGCGACCCTCGGGCCCTACGCCCCGCGGGCCGCAAGGGCGCCGCTTCAGTCCGACCGCCCTACTCGCGGAACGCCTGCACCTTGACGCCGATCTCCTGCGCGAGCTGATCGCGACGCTGCGTTGCCGCCGCGACCAGGCGATCCAGCTCGTCGGTACGCTGGAGCGCCTGCGTGAAGCGCACGACGTACTGGTCGCGCAGCTTCTTCTCCTCCGGCGAATCGCGCAGCGCCGACATGTTGTTGCGCAGCGTCGTCTGCGTCTGGTTCAAGGTTGCACGCTCCCGCTCGTGGTTCGCGAGTTCACGTTCTACCGCCGCACGCTGATCGAGCAGGCCAACGATGCTGTCCAAGAACGCGCGCGCACTCGCCGACAGATACTTCTGCTGCAAATGGACGCGGATCTGGTCGACGCCCTGATCGAGGATGCCAACCTGCGCGCTCACCTCGCGCTCTTGCCGCACCACGAACTCGGTGTCGGCGCCTACCGCGAGGTCGATCTTGAAGCGGTAGTGCGCGGGCATCTCTTCGGCCGCGGCCTTGGGCTCGATCAGCTTGAAGTCGCCGCCCGCCTTGTCGTGATCGAGGTAGAGCACGTACGCCTTGCCCGCCTTGTTGCGCAGCTTGTAGCGGTGCTCATACGCCTCGCGGTAGAAGGTGGTGAACAGACCGTTCACCAGCGTCGACCGCACGATCGGCATCGCCTGTTGATCGCCACGTTGTTCCACTTCGACGGCCGTCTCCAGCGCGTAGGTCACCATCTCGCGCATGCCGGCCTTCAAGGTCTTCGGCAGCATGCCTTCGCCCAGGCACGTCGAGCCTTCGAACACCGTGATCGGCCCCTTCTCCAGGGTCAACGCCGTGCTGTTGTCGAGGTAGACCGCGTGATGCGGGTGCTGCGACAGCTCGCGCCGCCAGAACAGCACGCGTTCGCTCTTCGACACGCGTTCCAGCAGGATGGGCACGAGCGCCGCTTGGCCCTGCTTGATCGTCACCGGACCACTCGCGGTGTACGAGAACAGATCACCCACGGTCACGCCTTCGGCCGCGGGGATGTTCGACATCTCGAGCGCCTCGCCGAGGCTCATGCCGGGCGCCGCCGCCATCGGCGCTGGGGCCGCGTCCGCCATCTCCTCGGCCTTCGCCATCTCGCGCCGTGCCCGCCCGCGCGCGGGTGCCGATGGGGCCATGCCGCCCGCGGGCTCCGCCGCCAACCCCGCGCCCACCGACACGACCGGCCGTTGCGGGTAGTACGAGGTGTACAGATCGATCACGAACGACTGTGGGCTGCCAGCGACGAACGACAAGCGCACGTCGTTCCAGTCCTCGTCGGTACGGTTCTCGACGATCGCCCAGCCTTGGAGCAAAGGCGCCTGCCCCTCTTCCATGATCAACCGATACGACGTCTTCCAGATCGGCGTCTCGATGATGTAGCCGGCGCGCACCTTGCGCTCGCCTTCGCCCACGGCGCGCAGGTTCACCGTCTTGCGATCGGCGTAGCGCGCCTTGGCGTAGATGTCCATCATGCGCGCCAGGTCGCGACGCACGGTCTCGTCGAGGATCTCGATCGAACTCGCGTCGAGCACGTCGACCGCCTGAATCGCGCCGTCTTCGCGCAGCAACACCAACTTGTGCGTCGTCAACACGGTCTGATCGACCAAACGCTGCACCGGCTCGATGCCGAGCACGCTGCCGACCGCCGGCGTGGCACCGACGTTGGCGCGCACCTTGGCTCCCTTCAACTGGGCCAAGAACTGGGTCAGCGCGCTGCCCTCGGGCACCCGGAACAGAATGTCTTCCAGCTGCTTCTGAATCGGGTCTTTGCTGTCGTAGAGGATGGTGCTGATCCGACCGCCGCCGAGATCGATGGCGTACAGCGACTTCAGGATGTCCTTCATCTGCGCCGTCTTGAACGACAGCGGCACCGTGGCATCGCCGCGCACGGTGCCTTCGCGCTCGAAGTAGCCAACGCCGTGCTTGTAAAGGACGATTCGGGTGATGTTGAGGCGGTTGTCGCCCGGCGTCTGGGCTCCAGGGGCTTGAGCGTTCATGGCGGTGAGAAGCGCGATCCCGACGATCGCATGGGCAATTGAGATTCGCATGATGAGGAGTCCTCGTTCGAGCGATGGTGCTTGGCGAGCCGCGAAGCAGCAAGGAAGACGACGGCCAGGATACGGCGCCGGCCGATCTTCTTCGATGGAACTCGCACGGTGCGCGGCGAAGCGTGACATCGGTGCGCCGCCGCCGTACACCATCGGCTGATGGTCGCCTCCTTCGTCTCGCGCCTGCGGCACAAGCTCACCGGCGGGCACGCGCCGGTGTGCGTGGGGCTCGACCCGCGGCTCGACGCGCTGCCCAGCCGGCTGTTGCCCGCCGCCGCGCCGGCGGCGCGCATCGCCGCGTTCTACGGCGAAGTGGTGCCGGCGATCGCGCCCTACGTGCCGGTGGTCAAGCCGAACATCGCGTTCTTCGAGCGCTACGGCGCGGCTGGCTTTGCGGCCTACGAGGGCGTGTGCCAGGCGGCGCGTTCGGCGGGCTTGTTGGTGATCGGCGATATCAAGCGCGGCGACATCGGCCCGACGGCTAGCGCCTACGCCGACGTGCACCTCGACCTCGCCGACGCTGTGACCCTGCACCCGCTCATGGGCAAGGACAGCGTCGACCCGTTCTTGCAGCGCTGCTTGGTCACCGGCGGGGCTGTGTTCGTGTTGGTGCGCACCAGCAATTCGTCGGCGACTGAGTTTCAGGGCCTACACACGCGCGACGGCGAAGAGCTGTCCGATGTGATCGCCGCGCATGTGCACCAGTGGGGCGAGGGTTTGGGTGAAGCGCACGACTATGGCCCGGTGGGCGCCGTCGTGGGAGCGACCTATCCGCAAGAGATGGCGCGCCTTAGAGGCCGCATGCCGCGTGCCCTGATCTTGGTGCCCGGGGTCGGCGCGCAGGGTGGCACGGTGCGCGACGCGCTGTCGGCGTTCGACGCCCACGGCGTCGGCGGCATCGTCAATCAAAGCCGCGGCATCGCGCAGTGTTTTGCACCCGACGATCCTCAATGGCTCGATCGAGTGGTGACCGCGGCCAAGTCGTTTTCAACTGAGATGCACAACGCTCTGCGCGCGCAAGGAACCATCAAGTGAAGGGATCCTTGCGTCATTTGTCGTTCCGCCGGCTCGATACCTCGGCTGTGCATATGCGTTATCTCGAAGAGGACACCGACCTGGTGCCTTACCTTGGCCGGCGGCCGCGCGATGTGAAAGAACTCTTGGCGCAGGCACCAATGGGCGCGGCGCGGGTGTTGGCCTTGCCGGAGCTTGGTCGGGTGCTGCACGGCTATGGCGAGCGCCACGGCGCGCCGGCGGCGGCGCTACAGCGCGCGCAAGAACTCATCGACGGCCAGCAGGTGGTGATGGTGGTCACCGGCCAACAGCCAGGCCTTCTGGGCGGGCCGCTGTATACGCTGCACAAAGCGGCCACCGCGGTGCGTTTGGCGCGCGACCTCCAGGCGGCTGGGAACGGCTTGCGCGTGGTGCCGGTGTTCTGGAATCACACCGACGACCACGACTTCGACGAAGTGAATCGCGCCTTCGTGGTCAATCAGCAGCAGGAGGTGCAGCGCCTACGCTTGGATTTGCCACACAACGGCGAGGCGATTCGTCACCTCGGGGTTGGCCACGCGATGGAGGTGGTGCTGGCTGAAGTCCGCGAGCTGTTGCCCGAGACCGAGTTTCGCGACTGGGCGTTCGAGCTGCTGCGCCCGCGTGACCCCAATGAGAGTCTCGGCGCCGGGATGGCGAGGCTGCTGTTTGGCTTGTTTGGCGAGCAGGGTCTCTTGGTGTTGGAGCCGCGCGAGTTGCCGGCGAGCGCGTTCACCGTGTTGGAGAAGTGGTGGCGCCAGGGCGAGAAGGTGCGCAACAGCCAGCGCGGCACGACCGAGCACTTCACCGCGATGGGCCTCGACGTCGGGATCGATCCCGGCGCGACGCTGATGTTCCAGCTCAAGGGGCCGCGTCGGGTGCCGCTGTCGGATGGCGACCCGCTGCCGCACAGCGTGACCGATCTGAGCCCCGGCGCGATCTTGCGGCCTTTATGGCAAGACGCCTGTTTGCCCACGATCGCGTTCGTGGTGGGTCCTGGCGAACTCTCCTACTTGTCGCTGACCGGTCCGCTCTACCGCCTGCTCGGTGTGCCCAAGCCAGCCTTCGTGCCGCGCGTGTCGCTGACGCTGGTCGAGCCGTCGCTCAGCAAGCTGCTCACCAAGTTTGGTTGGGATCTGCCCGACCTGGGTGACGGCCCCGATGCGCTGTTACAGAAACGCCTTGCCGGCGATCAGGCCACCGTCTTGGAACACGACCTGCGCAGCCTCACCGACTCGGCCGACCGTCGGTTGCAAGACATGGTCGCGCGCGCGCAGGCCTCGCCGCACGCGCACGAGCAGGGCCTCGCGAGCGGCCTCGACAAGCTGCGCGGCAAGACGATTGCCGACTTCACCAAGCTCGCCGACAAGCTGCAGAGTTCACGCGCCGACCAGCAAGGCGCCGGCGCGCGGCAGATTCGCCGTCTGTGTGCCAACCTGCGCCCGCGCGGTCGCTTGCAAGAGCGCGTGCTGGTCGCGCTGCCGGCGCTGGTGTCGCACGGTCCCAAGCTCGGCCCCATGCTCGTCGATGCCGCTGATCCGTTTGCCACCGAGCACGGAGTGCTGGAACTATGAACGCCACGGTCGATGTGTTGGTGCTGGCGCCGCACCCTGACGACGCCGAGATCGCGTGCGGCGGCACCATCTTGCAGTTCACGCGCACCGGGAGAAGCGTGGTGGTCTGCGACCTGACGCGCGGCGAGAAGGGCTCGCGCGGCACCGCGCAAGCGCGCGCCAAAGAAGCCGAGGCGGCCGCCCTGCTGCTGGGATTGAGCGCGCGCGAGAACCTCGGCCTCCCCGACACCGAGCTACACGACGACGAACCCGCACTGCGCGCCGTGCTGGGCGCCATCCGCCGCCATCGCCCAACGCTCTTGTTGGCGCCCCACCAAAGCGATCCGCACCCCGACCACACCGCCGCGCACGCGATTTGCCGGCGCGCATGGTTTCACGCCGGCCTGAAGAACGTGCTCCCCGACCTCGGCGCGCCGTTCCGGCCAGAACGACTGCTGTGGTATCCCGGCAACGACCTGGTCGCGCCTTCAGTGGTCGTCGACATCAGCACCGTGCTCGCCGACAAGATGGCGGTGGTCCGGTGTTACGCAAGTCAGATGGAAGGCTTGGATCGCTCCCACTTCGTGCACAAGCTGGATCCGATCGAGCGCGTGGAGCTGCGGGATCGGTACTACGGCTCGCGCGTGGGGGTGCGGGGCGGCGAGGGGTTTGTCGGCGAGGGTGGGGTGCGCGTGACGGATGCGCTGCAGTTGCTGACGTAGTCGCGGAGACTACCGGTGCTCGATCCGCATCACCGGCAGGGCGCCCACTTCAACTTCGCCGACCACGGGCATGGTCGCACCCCGCATGGGCGTGGAGAGAACGATCGACGCGTCGATACTCGGCAGCCCCGGTGCGAGGGTCACGGTCATGGCCTCTGAAGTGCGCAGGCCGTCGCGCTGAAACACGAGCCATTGCGAGTGAAGCGTGCTTCCCACAAAGGCTCCTTCGTGAGGAATGTGGACCATCGTGTTCATGGCTGCCAGCGGTCCGCGCGAACTAGCCGTCGCCAAGACCATCAAGGTCACGTCAGGCAACACCCAGAGATCGCAATTCGATGCGCCGAGGAAGCCAAGGTTCATGGGCGCACCGAGGCGTTGGGCCGCCAAGAGCAGAGCGCCAAAGTCACCGGCCTCGGCAAAACCCATGAATCGCGCCGTCGTGCCGGCGCGGAGGAAAGCTGGGTCGGCCGAGATCTTGCGTGTCACTTGCTCAGCGGTTCGGACGCAGGCCCGTCCAATCACCGACACGACGCCCCGGAGATTCGATCGGTCGACATCGATCGGCCAGGCTGGACTGGCGCTCCCAGTGACCGGCTCACCAGCGATGTCGAGACAGAGGGTGCCGCCCACATATGAGAACGGCGGCGCGAGAGCGATGTCGATCACTTCGCCGGGGCCAAATCCAACGCTGTTCCGATCGGTTGGGGGCGGCGAGTTTGGCAGAGCAACTTGGCCTTGAAAGACGAGTGTCGGCGTGACCCCGAGGTTGGTGGCAAAGTCGGGCGACGCTTGCGATGGGCTTTGCAGGACTCCTTGCGACACAAGTACGCGGAGCGTCGCCTGCCCACCGGTAAGCCGCGCAGGCTGACCATCTCGCCTGAAGGTCAACCTCTCGATCACATGACCGCGAAGGGCAACCAGCAGTCCCTCCCCGAGAATGAACTGCTGTCGCCGTCCCTGAGTCACTCCCGCCAGATGGCCCACCCCGAGTCCATCGCGACCTACCGCATCGGCTGGGAGAGTGATCGGACTCTGCGTCGCGGCCGCGGAAGCCAGAATCAGAATGGAGAATGCGAAGCTGTGCATAGGAGCCATCACGAGTTGGACTCGATGTTGAAGTTGGCCTCGGTCGCTGGATCTCGATAGTCCGTGACCGTGAACGTCTCGCCGCCTCGCCCAGGCGGGGCTGGCAGTTCGATCTCGCCGCGATCGTTAGGGGTGTATTCGTGAACCTCACCCGAGCCGTCGCGCGCGACAAACCACGGACCGCCATGGGGAACGGTGATGACAACAGTTTGTCCCTCGCGCGGCGGGTTCGGCTGGGGCGAGATGTCGTGCGTGGGCATGTTCAACGCGCGATAGCCGACAGTCGCGTTTCGACATCCTGCAGGTGAGTCGGGCGTTCACGCTGGAGCGTCTTCAACATTCTCGCGGCGAGGACCTGCTCGGTTGGTCCTACGACCAGGGCCATTTCCGCGAGGCGCCGAAAGCCAACCCACCCTGCTTGATCGCCACCGACTTCCTCTAACGCCTGAAGAAACGTGTGCCGTTGCTGCCAGAGGTCGGGGTCCGTGGCCGCGGCAAGCCGATGCACGATTTGCCGGCGAGGATGCGAGTCTGCGTCTGGCGGAGCAGCAGCACCCCCCATCCGCGTCCCCGCCCAAAACGCCCCGACAGCCGCCGCCACCGAGGCCACTCCTCCCAACACCAACGACCGTCGCGTGCGGGCGCGGAAGTGGTCGAACTTGTCCGCCTTCTTGAAAGCCTGGCGCATCGCGCGCTGCTGGCTCGGGAACATTCCGGGGCGCATGTCACGACTCCTGGGTGAGAGACTTCGGGAAGCTACCGCCCCGCCATGGCGACCGCAAGCCACCGGTCCCCGCCGCCCCACCGCGTTGACACGCCTCCCCGAAAGCACCGCGAGCCCGACCGACTCACGTCGGCACGGGCTTGCGCGCAGACAGTCGCTGGGAAGCGACGGGTCAGTTCAACATCACTTCTTGACTGGCTCGGGCAGCTTCTTGATCTCGGTCTTGATCTCGGCGGCGTCGGTCTTGGCCTTCTCGACACCCTTGGCGGCGGCGTCCTTGGCCTTGTCGGTCATGGTGCCGGTGCTCATCTGCACGGGGGCCGTCAGTTCGTGGCCGCCCCAGGCGATCTTCAGATCCAACTTGCTGGGGTCATCCCCATTGAGCGAGATCGACAGGTTCTCGACGGTGGTCTTCGACTTGCCGTGCGTCATCGCGCAGGTGAAGTCAGGCTTCCACTCGTCGGCCATCCACGGGGTCCACGCCTTGGTGTTGGCCGTCTTGGCGTCGAGGACGACGAGACTGAACGTGCCCTTCGCGTCGCAGTGCAGGCCCAGGTAGTACGAGCCGGCGGGAACGCTGGTGCCACCGATGGTCAGGGCGGCGCTGGTGTTCATCGTCGTCCAGAAGTCCTTGCCCAGGCGGTGGGACTTGCCTTTGGCTTGATCCACCATGCCGTCGTATTCGGCCTTCCAGGCGGGGGAGCCATACTGGATGCAGACGGCGCCGAGCATCTTGTAGCCCTGGCTCTCGTCGAGGCAGAGTTTGGTGGCGGCCATACGCGCCTGATCGTTGCCGCCGAACAGCTTGGCTTGGGCGGTACCGAGGACGGAGAGCGTGAGAGTGGCAATCGCGAGACGAATCATGTTTGGGTCTTCTTGAGGGTTGTTGGTCAGGGGACGGATCCCCGTTCCATGAGCAAGGCGCCGGGTAGGACGCGAGGGGCTTTCGCCAAATCCTCGCAAGCCGGGCGGCCTATTCGGAATGCCGGGGCAACGTACGCCCGCAATCAGAATTGCAACTACGCACGTCGGGCGCCAGGTGGCCAGACTTTGCTCGCATCTGTCGGACCACCGCGGCACTTGCAGCCCAACTGGTTGTAGGGTCGCGATGATCGGGCCCGTAGAGTTGGGGCGTCGGTCGTCGTGGCGGTACGCGGGCGCGTATCGCGGAGGCAGCCGGCGGCGCCGCGAGGTGGTCCTACGCCCTCGCGGTGGCGGTCAGAGGTAGGGAGGGCGTTCCATTCCATGTTGAAGATCGCGGTCATCAACCAAAAAGGCGGCGTCGGCAAGACGACGTCGACGGCAAACCTCGGCGCGGCGCTGACGCTCAAGGGCAAGCGAGTGCTACTCGTCGATATGGACCCGCAGGCCAACCTGACTCTGCACGTCGACCGCCGGCCCGATCTCGAGACCAAGACCATGACCAGCGTGCTGGTCGACGACGCGCCCCTGCGCTCGGTGATCGTGCCGACGTCGGTGCAGAACCTCGACATCGCGCCCGCCGACACCAGTCTCGCTGGCGTCGAACAGGTCCTCGCCAACCGCATCGGCCGCGAGACCATCCTGCGCGAAGCGTTCGAAGCGCTGGAGAAGACGGATGCCCGCTACGACTTCGTGCTGCTCGACTGCCCGCCGTCGCTCGGCGTGCTCGCCGCCAACGCCCTCGTGGGCGCTGACAGTGTGCTGGTGCCGGTGCAGACCGAGTACTTCGCGCTGCAAGGCATGGCCAAGCTGTTCGAAGTGATCGAGCTGGTCAAGAAGCGGCTCAATCCGCAGCTTGCCATCGCCGCGATCCTGCCGTGCATGGTCGACCTGCGCACCAACCTCACGGCAGAAGTGCTCGCCGAGATCGAACGCCATTTCGGCCGCTACATGGCCAAGAGCTTCATCCGCGCCAACGTCAAGCTGGCCGAGGCGCCGAGTTTCGGACGCACGATCTTCGAGCACGCACCCGACAGCAACGGCGCGCAGGACTACCTCGACTTCGCGACGGAGCTGCTCGGCGAGCGCCAAGAGGTCGAGGAAGATGCCCAGGAAACGGCGGTCGAGACGCCGGCGCCGGTCGCGCGCGAGCACGCCGCATCGCCAGAAGGCGGCTGACCGCTATCGATCGCCGATGACGCGGCCATAGCGATCACTGGTTACCATCGGCGCATGCACTTGAAGATCGGCATCGTGTGCTACCCGACCGTCGGCGGGAGCGGTGTGGTCGCCACCGAGATGGCGACTCACCTCGCCAGCATCGGCCACGATGTACACGTCATCAGCTACGGCCGGCCGCTGCGCCTGCGCGCCGGCATCCCAGGCCTGCGCTATCACGCCGTCGACGTCTCGGCCTACCCGCTGTTCCGCTTCCCCCCGTACGACCTGGCGCTCGCCACCCGCATGCTCGAAGTGCACGAAGAGGCGCGGCTCGACATCTTCCATGTGCACTACGCGATCCCACACGCGATCAGCGCCTTCCTCGCGCGGTCGATGAGTCGGGATCCCCTGCGGTTCATCACTACGCTGCACGGCACCGACATCACCGTGGTGGGTGCCGATCGCGCCTACACGCGACCGACGCGCTTCGCGCTCGAACAGTCCGACGCGGTCACCGCCGTGAGCAAGTATCTGGCCGACGAGACCACGCTCATGTTCGGCGTGCGTCGGCCGGTGGTGGTGGTGCCGAACTTCGTCGATATCGAGCGCTACAAGCCCGAGACCAAAGGCCGCTACTACGAGCGGTCGGATGAGGAACGCGTCGTCGTGCACGTCTCGAACTTCCGGCCGGTGAAGCGCGTGGCCGACGTGGTGCGCACCTTCGCGCAGATTCTCGCCCGCGTGCCGGCCCGCCTGATCCTGGCCGGGGAAGGTCCTGATCTGGAACACGCGATGGCGGTGGCCGCCGATCTCGGTTGTCGCGCCAAGGTCGAACACGTCGGCAACGTGACCGACGTGCCGGCGCTGCTGGCCGGGGCCGACCTCTTCTTGCTGACGTCGGAGACCGAGAGCTTCGGCCTGGCGTTGCTCGAGGCCATGAGCTGCGGCGTGCCGTGCGTCAGCACGAATGTCGGCGGCGTGGCCGACACCCTGGGCGACACCGGCGGCATGGCGCCGCTCGGCGACATCCTCGGCCTCGCCCGCGAAGCGTTGCGACTGCTGGAAGATCCGGATCGCCACCGGGACCACAGCCGCCGGTGCCGCGAGCGTGCGGTGGCCAACTTCGCGCAGAGCCAGGTGGTGCCACGCTACCTCGACGTCTACCGCGAAGTGCTCGCCAGGTAGCGGCGCGTGCGCGTCTATCTGGACCACAACGCGACGACGCCGGTCGACCCGCGCGTGCTCGAGCGCTTCGTCGCCGTCGAGTCGGGTTGTCCCGGTAATCCGAGCAGCGTGCACACCGCCGGACGGCAGGCGCGCGCCGTCGTCGAAGCGGCCCGTCACACCATCGCCCGGGTGCTTGCGGTGCAAGACGACGAAGTGTTGTTCGTGTCCGGCGGGACCGAAGCAAACAACATGGTCGTGCTGGGCCTCGGTGATCCGACACGACCGGTGCTCGCGAGCGCGGCCGAACATTCATCGGTGCTCGAACCCGCGCGTCGACGTGGGCTCATCGAGTTACCGCTCGATGCGCACGCCCGAGCGCGATTTGATTCGACGATACCGGACGGTTGCGCGCCCTCGCTCGTGTGCGCCGTGCATGCACAAAGTGAACTCGGCACGTTGACCGATCTCGGCGCCGCGCGGCGGTGCGCCGACGCGCACGGCGCTGCGTTGCACGTCGACGCGAGCCAGACCCTGGGTCGCGTGGCACTCAACGAGGCCGTCGCCGCGGCTGACACCTTGGCGTTGTCGTTGCACAAAGCCGGCGGCCTCAAGGGCATGGGTCTGTTGATCGTGCGCCACCGGGCGCCGGTGTTGCGACCGCCGCTGCTCGGCGGCGGTCAGGAGCGGGGACTGCGCCCCGGCAGCGTGAGCCCGGCGCTCGCCGCCGCTGCCGCGCTGGCGCTGCAGCTAGCGGTCGCAGAACAGGCTGAGCGCGCGCTCGCGATGCGCGCGGCGCGCGATGCGTTTGTCGCGGAATTGTCGTCGCGCCTCGACATCGAGTGCTTGTCGCCACTGGAACACAGCCTGCCGAACACGCTGATGCTGGCGTTCAACAGCGTGCGCGACGGCCGAACGCTGCTGCCGGCGCTCGATCTCGCCGGCGTTGACGCGTCGCACGGTGCCGCGTGTGCGTCGGGCTCGCCCTTGCCGCCCATCGTGTTGCGCGCGCTGGGACGCAGCGAAGAAGACGCGCGCCGCTGCGTGCGTTTCAGCTTCTCGCACCGCACCATGCGCGATGCAGCGCAAGTGGCGGCGCGACGCGTGCACGATGTGCTCGTGCGCCTCGCACGCGAGTGAGCATCGCGTACGACGCGCGACTGCATGCGCGCAAGGAGGTTGCGTACGTGACACAGACATGCGTGCAACTTGCTCGACGAAGTTCGCGGAACTTCCCACGATGTCGAAGTTGCATCCCTCGATGAAGTCGGTATGAAGAGCGTCGTCCTTGCAACGCTCGCTCCGCCAAGCGAGCGTTTCTCCTCGTCCTCCAAGTCCCTCTTGCGCCAGCTGGTCCCGGGGTATGTCCACGGAAAGGGAGCACCGTGTCTTCTCGTCACCCAACGATCAAGCCGACTCGAAGTCGGCCTCACGTCGTCCCGAAGGGGACGAAGGAGTACGCGGCCCACCGCCGCATGGGAGCCTGCCGCCGCACGGCCACCATGGCGCGAACCGTGACGCCACACCCCGTGTAACACCCGACCCGGTGGGCGATCGCAAGGGTTCCGAACCGGCCGCTGATTCGGCGGCGTCGATTCTTCCCGTCGATACGGCAGCCTTCGCCGCAGCAGTGCGGGCCGACCTCGATTCCAGAATTCGGCGCGACAAGCTGGATGCCTGGTTCAAGCAGCTCACGCTTGCGTCGCTCAACGACCATGAGGCTGTGTTCGCTGTACCGAGCGGCTTCGTGCGCGACTTCCTCACGCGCAACCACCTCGCCGAGCTTCGGCGCTCGGTGCACAACATCGGCGGGTTGACGCGTTCGGTGCGCTTCGTGGTGACGCCGCTTCGCATTCCAGACGGCGACGAGGCGCGCCGCGCCGGCGTCGACGCGGTCTTGGGCAGCGTCGAAGATGAGTCCCCGTTGACGTCGTACGAGGCCGAGAGTCGGCGCAACGGCACACACGCCAAGAAGAACGCTCGTGCCGCCTCGCTGTCCGGCCAAGGTGCAAGCGCCGGACCTGCTCACCCTGGCAACGCAAGTCCGCGCGAGCCGCGCTTGAGCAGCCTCAACCCGACCTACTCTTTCGAGACGTTCGTCGTCGGCCCGTGCAACCGCTTGGGTCATGCCGCCGCGCTAGCGATCGGTGAGAACCCTGGCCGCGCTTACAACCCGTTGTTCCTGCACGGCGGGGTCGGTCTCGGCAAGACGCATCTGTTGCAGGCGATCTGTCACACCGTGTTGCGCCGGCATCCCGGCAAGCGCGTCGCCTACTTGAGCTGCGAGGAGTTCACCAACCAGTTCATCAACGCGGTGCAGACGGGCAAGCTCGATGCGTTCCGTGAGCACTACCGCAGCGTCGATGTGCTGGTCGTCGATGACGTGCAGTTCTTGGCCAACAAGGATCGCACGCAGGACGAGTTCTTCCACACGTTCAACGCGCTGTACAACTGCCACCGACAAGTCGTGATGTCGTCGGACTGCGCGCCGTTCGAGATCCCGACGCTGGAGGAGCGGCTGGTGTCGCGCTTCAAGTGGGGCTTCGTGACCCAGCTCGAACTGCCGTGCTACGAAACGCGGTACGCGATCGTGCAGCGTAAGGCCAAGACGCGCAACGTCGAGATCCCCGACGACGTGGCCCGGCACATCGCGGAGACCATCGACAGCAACGTGCGCGAACTCGAGGGCGCCGTAGTCAAGCTGCTGGGCGTTGCGACACTGACCGGGCAGAAGATCTCGGTCGAGGTGGCGCAAGAAGCGTTGCACGGCGTCACGCGCCTGCGCGCGCGACGGGTGACCCTCGACTGTGTGATGACCGTGATCGCGCGCGAGTTCTCGTTGTCGCCACGCGACATCACGGGCAAGAGTCGCGTCTCGCACATCAGCTCGACGCGACAGCTGGGGATGTACCTCTGCCGCCACCACACCGACCACAGCCTTGAAGAGATCGGCCGCTTCTTCGGCAACCGCGACCATACGACGGTGATCTACGGCCTGAGCAAGATCAAGAAGCGCATGCACCAAGATCGCAGCTTCCACGCGCTGGTCGAGCGGCTTGGGCATCGGATGGGTGTCGCTCAGTAGGGTTTCGATGGGGTCGCGCGCGGTCAGAGCGCGTCGCCCGACCGCGTGCAGACTTGTCCCGTGGCGCTTCTGAGGCGCATCGGCCGCAGGCCACCCCGGCAAGGTGGGTCGCCCAGTCGCGCTCTCGGTGGACGCGCGGCAACTCGGGGCCCACTTGGCCCGAAGGCGACCCAGTCCAGCCGCTGCATCTTTTGACGCGTCGTTGTGGAGATCAGCATTCGAGCACGCGTGTTGCGGCCGCAAGCGACAAGGAACCCGTGCAATGGGTGTAGGCGAGCTGCGGAGTCATGGGTCGACCTCGTGCAGGGTTCGCCGGTGTGCTCCCCGTTGACCACACGTTGCTCAGGACAATCGACCCCTGAAGCGGTCTGATCCCCACACTCTCCACACCGCACGAGATCGACGAACTCGCGGGAGAAACAGCCCTAGCCAGTCGATCCTCGCTAGGCCGACCGCTACTCTTCTCACACTCGATCCTCCACGGAGGATGAAGAGAGAGAGATCAAGTACCTCTCTATCTCTAGATCATCACCGCGACGTCTTGCTGACCCGCCGATGATGCCTCAAGTCAAGTCCCACAACTCGCCACGAGCACACCGCCGATGCGCCTCCTTTGCGATCGCCAACAGCTGACTCAAGCGTTCAGTGTGGTTGCCGGAGTTGCACCGCAGAAGAGCACCAAGCCGGTGCTGCAGAACGTCAAGCTGCGCGCGGATGCGTCCGGCCTGACGCTGCTGGCGACTGACTTGCAGATGTCGGCCAAGGTCACCGTCGACGCCGTGAAGGTCGAAGCTCCTGGCGAAGTGTTGTTGCCGGCACGTGAGACGATGGCCTTGCTGCGCGAATTGTCCGACCCGACCTTGACGCTCAAGGCGAGCGAGTTCCGGTGCACGGTTGAGAGCGGTGGGGGCTCGTTCATCCTGTTGGGTGGCGACCCAGACGAGTTTCCCGCCGAGGCCAAGCTTGAAGGCGGACGCGCGCTGACGCTGTCAGCCGGGCGGGTGTCCGACATGATGCGCAAGACGGTCTTCTCGTCGACTCGCGACGAGAGTCGCTACGCCGTCAGTGGCGTGCTGTGGGACTGCCAGCAGGGCTGCCTGCGCCTCGTTGCCACCGATGGTCGTCGCCTGGCGCTCAACTACGAGAACCTGGAGACCACCGAGAGCCGCTTGCGTGCGATCCAACCGTTGGCTTCGGTCAACGCGGTGATGAAGGTTCTGTCGGAGGCTGGCGACGACGAGGTCACCATCCTGTTCGGGGAAAACCAGATGGCGTTCACCGTGGGTAGCACGGTGCTCATCAGCCGCACCATCGATCAGGTGTTTCCAGAATACGAGTCTGTCATCCCCAAGGTGGCTGAGACCACGGTCGAGATCGCGCGCTCAGTGCTCGAGAGCAACGTGCGCAAGGTGTCCGTCTTGACCGGAGGCGACGTGCGCCAAGTGCGCTTCGCTTTCTCGAGTTCGACCCTCGAGATGTCGGCCGAAAACAGCGCGGTGGGTCGCGCCGACGTATGCGTCGATGTCGACGTCAAGGGTCCGGGCTGCACCGTCGCCTTCAACCCCGACTTCGTGCTCGACGCGTTGCGCGTCAGCGACTCCGAAGTCGTGCGCATCGACCTTACCGACGAGTCGACCCCCGCCAAGTTCACGCTGGGCGAATCGTTCACCTACGTGCTCATGCCCATCAGCGGATGATGCAGCCCATCGCGGCCTTGGGGCTTCCAGAGCCGCTGGATAGTGGCGAATTGAACGTCATGGCAAATTACAACTGCCGTAGAGATCTCGCGCGCCGCGAGCCTTCGCGGCTCTTGCAGCCCCAGTCGGTGGGAGACTTGATGTCCGGCGTCCTGCGCGATCTCGGCAAGAATCGCCGACGCGTCGAGCTGCAGGACGCCTTGGAAGCCGCGGTCGGTTCGTTGGCCGCACCATCGTGTCAGGTCGCCGGTTGGCGCGGCGGACGCCTGGTGGTCGAAGTCGCCTCGTCTCCCTTGTTCGCCGAACTGCGTGGCTTCCGTGCCGAAGCCGTGCGCCTTGCCATCAACACAAAGCTCGGTCGGTCTGAAGTCGCCACCATCCTCTTCCGGATGGGGGGAACCGCCAATGTCTGAGTCGGTGCCTGTACCAATGTCCGAGAAACCTCCCCAACGCTACGACGCCAGCTCGATCAAGGTGCTGGAAGGCCTCGACGCTGTGCGCAAGCGGCCGGCAATGTACATCGGCGACACCAGCGCCAAGGGCCTGCACCATCTGGTTTGGGAGGTCGTCGACAACTCGGTTGACGAAGCGCTCGCCGGCCACTGCAACCGCATCGACGTGCGCGTGCACAAGGATGGATCCGTGTCGGTCCGCGACAACGGCCGTGGCATTCCGGTCGACATGCACGAGACAGGCGTGCCAGCGCTCGAGGTGATTCTGTGCACGCTGCACGCGGGCGGCAAGTTCGACAAGGACAGCTACCAGGTGTCGGGCGGCCTGCACGGCGTCGGCGTCTCGGTAGTGAACGCGCTCGCTGAGTGGCTCGAAGTCGAGGTCTATCGCGACGGCAAGATCTACCGCCAGAACTACGCGCGCGGCCACAAGACCGACGAGCTGCGCGTGATCGGCGACACCGACCAAAACGGCACGATGGTGCGCTATCGCGCCGACGCGCAGATCTTCGACACCACCGAATTGCTGTTCGAGGTCCTGCGCAAGCGCTTGCGCGAGTTGGCGTACTTGATGGGTACGTACAACCTCAAGCTGACGCTGGTCGATGAGCGCACCGATCAGAGCGAGGAGTTCCAATTCCCGGAGGGCTTGCGCGAGTTCGTCCAGCACCTCAACCGCGCGCGCGATGCGATTCATCCGCAAGTCGTCTACATCAACAAAGACGTGCCGGGTGAAGACGACCCCCGCAAAGTCTACGGGGTCGAAATCGCGCTGCAGTACAACGATGGCTACAACGAGGCTGTCTTCACCTTCGTCAACAACATCAACACCGCGGAGGGTGGCACGCATCTGGTCGGCTTCCGCGCCGCGCTCACACGCGCGCTGAACAACTACTGCAAGCAAGAGAAGCTGCTGAAGCCGAAGGAAGAAGCACCCTCCGGCGACGACTACCGCGAAGGCCTCACCGCCGTCATCTCGGTGAAGGTGCCCGAGCCGCAGTTCGAGTCGCAGACCAAGATCAAGCTTGGCAACCGCGAGGTGCAGTCGATCGTCGAGACCGTGGTCGGCGACGGGTTGCGCACGTTGTTCGAAGAACAACCGCTGGTCCCGAAGGCGATCTTCGCCAAGGCGATGCAAGCGGCGCGGGCTCGCGAGGCGGCGCGCAAGGCGCGCGAATTGGTGCGGCGCAAGTCGGCGCTCGAGGGCATTGGCCTACCGGCCAAGCTGTCGGACTGCCACAAGGGCACTAGCCCCGAAGACGCCGAGTTGTACCTCGTGGAAGGCGACTCCGCCGGTGGCACCGCCAAGCAGGGCCGCACGTCCTTCCAAGCGATCCTGCCGTTGCGTGGCAAGCTGCTCAACGTCGAGAAGGCGTCGATGGACAGCGTCATCGGCCACGAAGAGGTGCAGACGATCGTCGCGGCGATTGGCACCGGCTTCATCGACGAAGGCTTCGACCAGTCGAAGCTGCGCTATCACAAGATCGTGATCATGACCGACGCCGATGTCGACGGCTCGCACATCCGCACGCTGCTGCTCACGCTCTTCTACCGCAAGATGAACCAGTTGGTGGAGCGCGGGCACATCTTCATCGCGCAACCGCCGCTCTACAAAATGCACCTCAAGGGCAAGGACAAGGACTTGCGCTACGCGCTGACCGATCGCGAGAAGCTGCGCATCGTGTCCGAGCTTGGCTTGGGCCAGACCAAGCTCACGGCACCGCTGGCGCGCGGCGGCAGCAAGACCTTCGAGGGCAAGGCGCTGCGCGAGGTGCTCGACTTGGTCGACGTCGTGATCGGCGCAGCCGACTCCCTGTCCACCGGCGTGGGCCTAGACCTCAACGGCTATCTCGGCGCGCTCAAGCTGCCGGAGTTCGAACTGCCGCACTACTGGCTGGTGCACAAGGGCGTTGGTCGGCTGATCGACACCCAAGCGCAACTCGATGCCGAACTCGAGAAGCTGCGCGGCGGCGGCAGCCTCAAGATTTACGAGGGCCCTGAGTCGGCGTGCGCGCGCGAGGCGGCCGATGTCGAGGTGTACAGCGTGCACGCCCCCGCCGATCTGGTTCCGGCGCTTCGACAACTCTGGGAACGTGGCATCGACCCCAACGTGTGCGCCAAGCGACCTGGCGCGTTCTCGGTGCAGACCAAGAGCAACCAAGAAGACTGCGAGAGTCTGCGTACGGCGTGCGAATACACCCAGCGCGTGTGCGAAGACACGGTCGACATCCAGCGCTACAAGGGCCTCGGCGAGATGAACGCCTCGGAACTGTTCGAGACCACGATGGACCCGGCTCGGCGCACGCTTCTCCAAGTGTCCATCAACGACGCTGTGCAGGCCGACCACATCTTCACGGTGCTGATGGGACCAGCGGTCGAGCCGCGGCGCGAGTTCATCGAGCGACACGCGCTCGAGGTCACCAACCTCGACGTGTAAGCGTCTGTGCATCGAGTCGCATGACCCGTGTCCGCTACCTGGTAGGTCTTCTGACGCTGGTGGCGACGTTGATCGCTGGCTACTGGTTGTTCGATCTGCTGCGCAGTCGCAATCGCGTCGACCTGTTTACGTTGCAGATCGAGTTTCGCGACGCGCGCGGGCTGCGCGCCGGCGCCGACATCAAGCACCGGGGCGTGTCGGTTGGCAGCGTGCGTCGAGTCGAGCTGCGTGGCGATGGCGAACGCGCGGTCGTCGAAGCGGTGCTCGAGCCGACCGCGACCAGGTTCGTACGCTACGGCAGCCGTTTCTGGATCGTGACGCCTCGCTTCCTGGGCCTCACGCAGGGGGCTACCGGGCTCGACACCCTCATCCGCGACACCTACGTCAGCTTCGCCACGGCGAACGATGCTGGCCCCGAGGTGCCGAGTGGCAGCCAGGTGATCGGCGCCGAACGCCCACCGGCGCAAAGCGACCTTGGCCTCGAGCCGGTGGAGCGTGGCGACTTGCTGATGACGCTCTTGGTGCCCGAGAGTCACGACCTGGCGCCGGGCGCACGCGTGATGTTCCGCGGCGTGCAGACTGGTGAGTTGCGCGAGGTTCGCTTGGCGCCGGACGGCACGCACATAGAACTCGAACTGCGCGTTCGTCGCGAGCATCGTCAGACGGTGACTGATCGGGCGCAGTTCTGGGTAGCGCGCCCCCGCCTGTCCGGCGCGTTGCTCACCGGTTTCTTGCTGCAAGACGCCGCGGCCTTGCTGAGTCCGTTCATCGGCTACTACACCGAACAAGGCGCTGGTGTGCCCGTGCCTGATGGCCACCGCGCCGCCGCGCTTGCCGAGAGGCCAGACGTACGCATCGGCGGCGTGCCTGGTGCAGCGCTCACGAAGCCGAAGGCTGAAGTGCCGCCGCGAACCGTCGAAGATGGCGTGCGGGTGGTGCGGGTGTTCTATCAAGCGATCGAGCGCGACTTTTGGAGCCCCGACGACGATGTCGAGCGCGAAGGCTCCGGCCTGGTGCTCGAGGACGCCGACGGTCGCACCGTGGTGGTGACGACCCGAAGCACGTGTGACGGCGCCTACTTCGAGACCGACAGTTTCGGCGGCCGTCCTGACATCGAGCGCGAGTCGATTCGTGTTGCGCTGCCTGAGGGCCAGGTGCTGCAAGCGACCCGCGCATGGACCGCCCCAGATGGCGTCGACCTGGCGGTGTTGGTGTTGCAGGACCCGCCGTCGTCTTTGGTCGCGTCGGATCCGCAGCGCCTGGCGTTTGGCGACGCGATCCCAAACGACCGACAACCAGACGACAGTCAAACGGTGCGCGCCGTCGACGCCCAAGTGAAAGCGCTCGCCGTGGTGGCGCCCTCGGCTAGCGACCTCCCCCTCTATCGCGGCGGCGTGGTTCTCGCCGGCGAGCAGATCGTCGGCGTGCTTGGGCAGGCAAGCGCCACCGACGCGCGTCCCTTGGTGGTGCCGCTCGGTCGACTTCCCGACGCGTTGAGGCCCAAGCGGTGAACGACGCGGGCGCGAGCGCTGCGCTGGCACTCGACCTGCGCGGCTTCTCGCTCGCTTTTCGGGTTCGAGGTGGGCGCCTGCGCACAGTCTTCGAAGGCGTCGACCTGCAACTGCCCGCGGGCAAGCTCTACCTCGTGGTCGGTCCCAGCGGTGCCGGCAAGTCGACTCTCCTGCGCTTGCTGACCGGCTTGTGGGAGGCGCGCGAGGCAGCGCCGCGCTTTGGCGGCGAGGCGAAGGTGCTCGGCGTATCAGTCATCGATGGCTACCCCAAGCAGCTCCGCGCCGTCGTGACCGCCGTGCTGCAAGACGAGGGCTTGCTGGATGAGTTGAGTCCGCGCGCCAATGTTCGCTTGGCCCTACGCGCGGCCGGCCGTTCGCCCAAGCTCGACTTGGCCCTGTTGACGCAGGCTGGCCTGCCAGATCCACCCAACGAGGTTGCGTCGCTGTCGGGTGGCATGCGCAAGCGCGTGGCGGTGGCACGTTCGTTGGCTGCCGAACCACGCCTGTGCTTGTTCGATGAACCCACGGCTGGCCTCGACCCGGCTTCGGCGCGCGACATCGCCGCGTTGCTGCGACAAACGCACGAAGCAGCGAGTGGCAAGCGTACGACGTTCGTGGTCACCCACGACGTCATGACCTTCGCCAGCGTCGCCGACGCCGTCCTCGTGCTCGATCCAACGCAGCACAAGTTGCGCCTGGTAGCGCCCGAACGCGCGTTCGATGACCTCAGCGACGCGCAGACCAAAGGGGCGCAGGTGCCGGAGCGGCAAGACGACGACATCCCTGGGGTGCCACAACTGCGAGCTGCATTGCTGGGCATCGCGGGCGCCGTGTGGACGATGGGGGAGGCGCTGTGGCGTCTGCCGCCGGTCTATCCGAGCCTGGTGCTGCGCACCATCACGCGCTTCACCCTCGAACCGATCGCCTTCTCGTGTTTGGGGAGCGGCGTGATCGGCGGTCTCGCAACTTACTTTGCCCTGCGCAACAACCCGCTCGAGGGCGCCTTCATCGGCCAAGTGTTGCAGGGTTCCGGCAAGGTTCTCATCTCGGTGCTGATCCCGCTGATGGCGGGGTTCTTCTTTACCGCACGCATGGCAGCAGGCGCCGCCGCGCGCGTGGGGACGATGAAGCGCAGCAATCAGGTCACGGCGTTGCGCCTGATGGGCATCTTGCCCGCCGACTACCTGCTCACGCCGATGCTGTGGGGCATGGTGGTGGCGATGCCGATCGTCACCGCGGCTGGCATGGCGTGCGCGTCGATGGCGGCGATGTTGGCGGCTCGGCTGGTTACCGGGATTCACCCGCACGCCTTCGCGCTGGCGTTTTTTGCGACAGTGGACGATCGCGATCTCTGGTTTGGACTGGCCAAGACCCTGCTGTCAGGCTTCGGCATCGCCGTGCTGACGTATCACCTTGGCACCGGCCCCAAACGCTCCGGCATCGACGTGGGTAACTCCGTGAATGGCGCCATCGTCGTTGGCATGGTCTTGGTGCTCGCCGTGCATGGTGCGTTCACACTGATGCAATACTGAACATCAGTGAGGCTTCACCTCAGACCAGAGAAGAACCACCGAGAGCACCGAGAGCACAGAGGAACCCTATGGGCTCTTTGTGGCCTCTGTGTTCTCGGTGGTTCTTCTCTGCTGTGGCAAGGCTGCGATGGGTTCCTGCCGATAGACCCCTGGTGAAGGGACTCGAGAAACTGACGCCCATCCGCTTGGCCGAGGTGCTGAGCCAGAAGGCTCTCGTGAGCGGCGAGGCGATCGCCGATGCCCTCTACGCCAACGACAAGTACCGCGAGCCCTTCACCGAGATCCTGGTGAGCGGTGGTCACATCACCGAGTGGGACTTGGCGAAGGTCGTCGTCGAGCACTTTCAGCTGCCGTTCATCATGTCGGGCAGCTACGAAGTGCCGGACGAGGTGCGCGTTCGTTTGCCCAAGGAGGTGCTATTCGCCAACCTCATGGTGCCGCTCGACGTGTTCCACGACGTGATGATCGTGGCGATGCCGATCCTCACGCCATACGACACGTTCAAGACGATCCAGACCGATCACAAGACGCTGATCTACCCCTACGTCGGCTTGCCGTCTGAGAACAAGACGGTACTCGCCGCGATGTTCCCGGACTTCCGCGACTGGTCGACGAACAACCAGAAGGAAATCGAAGCTCGTCGCAAGCGCAAGCAGAAGCGAAGTGGCGGCGATGACGACTGGATGTCGCTGTTCGACTCAGCGGACGCTGCGGTGCGCGGCGGCACCGGCACCCCAGGCAAGGGCTGACCGCGCGGCTGAGCGGTCAGGAACCGTTCGTCGGTGACTGACCGGGCAAGAACGACTCCACCGGTGGCGGCACGTGCTGCGCCTGCGGCCCGGGCGTCGCGAGGTCGGTCTGCGTCAGATTCTCGAACAAGCGGACCGGATCGCGCATGTTGCGCAGCAGCTCTTGCGGCGCCCGCACTTGCTGGCGCAGATCCGAGATCGCGTTGCGTGCATCGCGCAGCGACGAGTCGTCGGTGACCTGCCGCTTGAGTTGGTTCAAGCCGTTCTTGAACTCGACGAGCGTCCTGCCCAGTTGACGGCCCACGTCGGGCAGCCGCTTGCCGAACAGCAGCAGCCCCACCGCGGCGATCAACGCGAACTCCCACGGCCCGATCGGACCAATGAAAGCAATGGGCGGCAGCATGCCCCAGAGCATAGCCGTCGAGTTGACCACGCGCCCGCGCTACGGGCAGGCGCGCGAGACAACCGCTTCGGTGAGCCCGGCGATTCCCCCGCCGATCACCAAGGCCTGGGTGTGCAACGTCAGGTCGCGCATCGCCGGCCCCTCCGGCAGGGGCAATGCCAGCAGCGCCTTGCCTTCGCCGTCCGTCGTGCCCTGGGCCACGATCCAAGGCGTGACCAAGACCGTGCCGAGCAGCCCCAGTTCGAGGTTCGCGGGGCGTGTGCCGATGACGAACGCCACCGTGCTCGTGGCCGGAGCGCCGCTCAACCGTAGCGTCACCTTTTCGGTTGGCATCACTGTGCCCTCGCCACGCAGCGCGCCAACCACTGGGCGCAAGCTGGCGCCCAAGTAGGAGAGGTGGCCACACGGGCTCGGTCGATTCGGGCGACCCGGCGTGGTGCTGGTGAACGCGAACCACGTGGCGTCGCCGTTAGCCATGCGTCCCAACGCGATGTCGGCGATCTGCGGACCGAAGACCTGACCATCGAGGAGAACGGTGCCCGACGGATCGAACAACGCCACCACTTCGCCGGTCGCACTCAACTTGAAGTTGGCGTGCAGCGGACCCTGCGTCGTCTGATCGTCGGCCCACACCAGCAGCGTCCCGCACGGCGGAATCACCGAGCCGGGCGGGATGGTCCACTTGGTCGGCACGCGCAAGTCGTCGGTCAGGCGATAGCCACTGATGTTGAATGGCTGTGGCGACTTGTTCCAGATCTCGATCCAGTCGTCCCGCTCGCCGAACTCGTCGCGTACGCCGGTGTCGTTCTGCGCCATGAACTCGTGGATCTCGATCGGCAAAGTTGCGACCACGTTGAGCACCAGGTCGTGCAGCGCGCTCCACTCGCCGTTGTGCAGTGTGCGCGCCTGAACGATCATCGAATTGCTGACGGTGAGATCGAGCGCGGCGCCGATGTTGGTGCCATGCGCGCCGCCGCCTGGGTCGCGCGGATCGCTGCCGTCGACGGTGGCGTAAACCGAGCCGTTGGCGTTCGCCCGCTCGATGCGCAGCGGGAAGCCTGGCGTCACGCTCAACGTCGTCAGGTTCAGCGTCGCGCCGTTGCTCTTGAACAATGGCGGTTCGACGTCGGGGTAGTACTTCGGATGCGGCGACGGCACGTTGACGTTGCGCAGCGCAGTGAGCAACCGCTGCACGTTGCCGACCATGAGGTTCCGCACCGAGTTCTTGTAGGGCACCCAGTCGTCGTCGCGAGTCCAGCGCCCGCCGCCGCCCTTGAACCGACCCCAACGCGCGGACTCGCCGACCACCGCTCCATCGATTTGCGCGCACAACTGATCGAAGCGCGCCACCACGCGTTCCTCGGTGATCGCCCCGTCGTTGAAGCAGTGCTTGTAGACGCGATCGGCGAAGATCATGCGGTAGTCGACGTGATCGTCGGCTCCTTGCCATATCCGGCCGATTGCCGATCCGCCGCCGATCAACTCAGGGTGCAGCCAGGCACCGTCGTTGGCGCGGCCTTGCATGGCAATCCACGAGTCCTCGCAGTCCCAGACGAAGAAGCGCACGCGACCGGGTGTCGGCAGCACGCGGTTGCCGACGTACCAGTTGTTGTTGGGCCAGTCGCCGCCACCGCTGAACGAGTAGTACAGGATGTAGTCAGCGAAGGCTGGCATGTCGAGCCGTTCGCGGACGACATTCCAGTTGCTGGCGTTGCCGACCAAGCCGTTGACCCAGGTCGGGTCGCCGGTCAGCTCGCCGCCGTGATTTGCCGCGAACCAGTCGGACTTGGTGCCACCGAACTGCGCGGCGGAGAGCGCGTCGTCGGGCCGCTCCGCCAGGTTGTAGAGGCCCCAGTACATGCCGTTCAGGTACATGTGCACGTACAAGCCGCGCTGACCATAGCCACTCATCGCCGCTTGCGAAGACCGCGCGAGCTGGTCGGCGACGTAGGTCGCCCGTCCGTTCCGTCCGTCGTACGCGGACTGCAGGTTGTCGTTCACGCTGGCGCGCAGCACCAGCACGTCGAAGCGCGCAACGCGGGCGTCCACGCCTTCGACGGCGTTCTTGAAGAGGTCATGCTTGAACTGACCGACGCCATACACGCTGTCGCGAAAGTAGGCGCGCAGGCTGCGTTTGCGCAGAACGTGCGAGTGCGGCTTGAAGCCGCAGTTGGCTTGCGCGCCGTCGCGCCCGTCCGGGTACATGATCTCGATCGAGCCCGCCTTCTCGATGGTGCTGGCCGAGGCGGTCAGCAGACTGTTGCTGCCAAACATGTCGTCCATGGCGGTCACCACCGACATGGTGGGCAGCAACAAGAGATCGTTCTTGATGCGGCTGCGGTAGCGGGCGTCGTTCACCACCACCTGGTCCATGTCGTACTCGAAGCCAGTCGGATAGCCCGACGGCCGTGTTTGCGTGAGCACGCGGTCGAGGAACACGTAGGTCTGCGTGTCGACGTTGCTCGACGGCAGACCTGTCTTCCAGGCGTAGGCTCGCAACGTCACCGCCGGCGTGAGACGACGCAACGTGCCGTTCGTGCTGGCCGGGTCGATGCGGATGGTGAGCGGCGCAACGCCCTCGGCGTAGTTCGTCGATGTCGACGGATCGCTGCCATCCAAGGTGTAGCGCACCGTTGCGCCCGCCGTGTTGGTGCTCACCACGACGTCCAAGGGCTGGTCGTACAGCCCGCGCTTGGTGCTGAAGCGCGTGTCGCCGACGGTCTGTGCGCTGACCGCTCCCACAAGCCAGGCGAAAACTAGAGCGCCAAAACAATGGCGAGAAGCGTGTGTTGTATTCACAGTCGAGAGGCCCCCCATGTCGCCGTCTGCGTCTGACTACGATGAACCGAACGAGTGTTCGTCACTTGGAACCTTCGGCCGGCTCACCCTTGTGCTTGAGTCCACGCCGGGGGTTTACCCCCGAGTCTCATATCAAGATGAGACTGCGCGCCGACTCAGCGGGCGGGCGTCGCGGGCGCGTTGTCGGAGTCGCGAAACACGACTGTGAACTCTTCTCCGTGGACGAAACCGCGTCCCGTCGGACACGACAAGTGCACGGCGAACCCCCAGCGAGGAGTC
This sequence comes from Planctomycetota bacterium, assembly GCA_031423015.1. Taxonomy (GTDB): domain Bacteria; phylum Planctomycetota; class UBA1135; order UBA1135; family UBA2386; genus DATGPD01. The sequence continues at coordinate 203,774 of JANPER010000122.1, forward strand.
GCTGACGTCGCATCCGCGCGCTCCGGCAGGCGCTCGACTTCGGATCCAGTGTGCATCACGACGGCCTCGAACGCCGCGGCCCTGCTGCCGCGGCGGAACAGCACCGCCTCGGTCCCAGGCGTCACACGTTGCACGAACTCTTCGGGTAGGTGCGCGACGACCGCGCTTGGTTCGTGCTCGATCACGGTCATCACGGCCTCCCCGGCGGCGATGACTTCGCCTTTGCGTCGCAGGATCGCTGCAACGCGCCCCGCGGTGGGTGCGCGGAGCACCAGCTCGCGCTCTGCCAGACGGAGACTCTCGATGTGCGCCTGCTGCGCCGCGATCGCTTCGTCGTGCGGTGCAAGCTCGATCGCGATGTCGCGCATGGTCGGCGTCGTCGCCGCAAACTCATCGGCGCGTAGCGTAGCCCTCTCCAAGAGAGCGCGATGTTCGGACACCAGGCTGCGATTGCCTTGCACGCGAGTTGCGAGCGTGTCGCGCAGGAGCTGCTTGTCTTGTAGCCGGTCGGGCGCGACCAACTCGGCACCCAGCTCGGTGAGCTTCGTCAGCTCGACGTCGAGTCGTTCGAGGCGGCTCTCATCTTCGGCGAGCAGCGTCTGCGCGCGCAAGAGTTCGAGACGGGCCTGGTCGCAGTCGCTGGTGAAACGACGCTGCTCGGTACGGTAGGTGATCGCCTGGTCAGCACGCCCGTCTTGCAGCGCGGCGGCTGTTCTGGCGCGCTCCGCTCGCAATCGCTTCAGCTCAGCAGTGGCGGCTCGCACCGCGAGCGCGGTCTCATCGCACTCGAGCGACAGCAGAACCTGGCCTGCTTCGACGTCCTGCTGCAGCTGCACCGCAATGGTGCCGACCCGACCACTCGACAGGGACGCGACGCGGTAGGAGCGTGACTCGACATAGCCGGCGACGCGGAAGCCATGCCCCTCGAGGGACGCGAGGTACAGCAAGGCTCCGATGGCTGTGCACCACACCATGAGGGTGGCGCCGCGCGGCGGCCGTCGAAGGCGACGCCACATGCGCGCGAAGCGGCTGTCGATCTGCGGGCTGGTCGTCACCGGTCAGACCTCTTGATCCTGATCCTGGATCGACAGCGACAGACCGCTGATCCCCTGCAACTTGCGCATCGCGGTCAGGAAGTCCTCGGAACGGCGTGTGTCGCCGAGTCGCACGCGGTAGGCGAACTCGTGATTGGCGCCGGCGTCGCGCGACTGGGCCAGCGAGAAGTTGGCGCAGTGGCGGGCGAGCACCTCGCGGAGTGCGGAGTTGTTCTCATCGCCGCCTGGCAAGTAGAAGCGCAGGAGCCCGTCGTGGTTGAGCCGCCCGCCGAAGCCGGTCCAGTACAAGTACAGCGACAGCAGGCTCAGCATCGCGGTACCGAGGACGGCGATGCGCACGTTCTGCGAGCCGACGGCGATGCCGACGCCGACCGACATGAACAGAAACGCGGTATCGCGCGTGTCCTTGATCGGCGTGCGAAAGCGAACCAAGGCCAGGGCGCCGAACAAGCCGAAAGCGCGCGCCAGGTTGTTGCCGACGGCGAGCATGACGAGCGTCACGATCACACTCAGCAGGACCAACGCCTGGGCCTGCGAGCGCGAGTACGACAAGCCAGTATGGGTCCAGATGTAGACCCAGGCCAGGAGTTGACCGAGCACGAACGACAACGTCAGAAGCGAGATGATCGCCGTCCCTGACATGGTGTTCGCCTCGGACTCGAACAGGCTGGCGAAGAGTTCGTTCATGCAGTCGGCTGTGACACACGGCCAAATGCGCGCTCGGTTGCCGAGGCGAGCACGGAGTTCGAGTACTTGGAGAAGCTGGTGCGGGTGAGTTCGAAGTGCCGCACCATGTCCTGCATCCAGCCCGGCATCGAGCCGCGGAACTTCAACTCGAGCACGACCCGCTGATCCTCGACGTTGATCCAGCCGTCGCCCCCGTGGCGTACGATTGGCTCGTTGGACGGCGTGCAGGCGATCTGCCGGTCGAAGGTGCAGCGAATACCGGGCTCGAGCGCCCCGATGTAAGCCTGCCGTCGGTAGCGAACGATCACGATGGGTCGTGCGTCCAGCTCGACCATGCGTCCCTGAAACTCGCCGATGCAGCCCTGGTCGCGCGGCGAGAGCGCCGCATGATCGAGCCGCCCCGCGAAGTAGTCGGCCATCTGCTGTCGCGCCAGCATCGTGCGCGACTTGGTGATCACCGCGTTGTGCCGGCGCTTGATCTCGAAGAAGACCGGATCGGTGGCGCCGTCGCCATAGGTGCGGATGCGCAGCTTGAACCGCGTTCGCTGACCGGACTGTGTCTCGTGGTGCAGCCGCAGATGCGGCGCGTCGAGATAGAGGCTCGAGATCGAGTAGGTGTGGTCAGCGTGCAGCGCGGCGTGCTCGTCCGGCTTCACGTAGGTTGCTGCAAAGCGGTACACCTCGAGCGCGGTCAGCTCGGACAAGAGGTACTTGCATTCGTAGCGCTGGAACTCGAGGGTCGGATTCACCACAATTTCATCTGCCGTTGCGGAGCCTCGCGGGCCCTAGGGCTTATCGGTAGGGCTAGGAGGCGACCTGAGGTTGGCAAACGAATTGTCGACCCGTCGGTGCCATGGTCGCCAGGGCAAGGGAGCCGGCGACGACAGAGCGGCACGGCGCGCGACGCGAGTGTCGAGAAGCGCGACACTCACGACTCGCTACCTCAGCGCGGCAGAGCCGCAACCAACGAGACGCGAGGGCGGCTGCATGAACGGCTCTGCCGCGAGTCGTGAGCCGTAAGACGTAAGCCATAAGTCCCAGACCGCTGCCTGACCGCCTCACCGCCGCCGCCTGTCCGCGTTCTGGACTTACGTCTTACGGCTAATGACTTACGTCTTTCCACAGCCCGAACATCTTCGCG
>JANPER010000123.1:0-6299 GCA_031423015.1 Planctomycetota bacterium
GCTAGGAGTCCGCGCCACGGGACGAAACGTGCATCACCGAACACCGAATCTCATCGCGCGAGGCCGGCCTGAAACACGAGATGCGACACTTGGTGGCTGCCGTTTTGTCTGATTGCCTTCCCGTGACGCAGACTCCTAGGCCTGACCGCCAAGATCAACCTCGAAGTGAAGGTCACCCAAGCCGCCGTGTGGAACGTCGTCGGCGTGCTGCCCGGCGCCGACGACAAACTGGCGCAGGAATACGTCGTCATCGGCAGTCATCTCGACCACCTCGGCCGGCGCGGCGCCACGATCTATCCCGGGGCCGACGACGATGGCTCGGGCACGACCGGCGTGCTCGCCGTCGCCACGATGTTCGCCAAGAACCCCGTGCGGATGAATCGGAGCGTGCTGTTCGTGTGCTTCTGCGGCGAAGAGAACGGCCTCGTCGGCTCGGCTTGGTTCGCCGATCACAGCCCGATCCCGCTCGAGTCGATCGTGTCGGAACTGCAGATGGACATGATCGGGCGCAACGAGGAGTCGGGCGGCGAGAAGGCGGAAGACAACACGAACTCGCTGCACCTGGTCGGCACGCAGAAGCTGTCGACGGATCTGCACGAGCTGTGCATCGCGAAGAACTCGGCCGCCGGCTTCGACCTCGAGTGGGACGAAGAAGACGTGTTCTCGCGCAGCGACCACGCCAACTTCGCGCGCAAGGGCATCCCGATCGCGTTCTTCTTCACCGGCTTCCACCCCGACTATCACCAGCCGACCGACACGCCCGACAAGATCAACTTCGACAAGCTGCTGCGCGTGGCGACCTACGTCTACGACATCGCCTTCGAGCTGGGGGCGCAGTCGAGCCGACCGCTGGTCGACGCCGAGCTGTGGGCGAAGAACCGCGTGAGCTTGCGAGGCGTGGAAGAGCCGGCGGCGCCGGTTCGGGCCAAGTAGGGAGGGGCTCAACGCACGCGATCGTCTCCCGATCGGGATGCGTCTAGCTGCAGGTCGAGGACACCGTCGCCAGCGCCTACCCTCGGCCCCCCGTCCTGGGGGGCTATCGCGGGCCGAGGGTAGGCGCTGGTGACGGTGTCCTACAACTCGGAACTCGTGATTCCCGATCGGGATACGAACACTAGGCTACAACCCGGGAAAAAGCTAAACCACCCATACCAAAACGTCGATTCCATTTCCTGATCGGGATACATTGACGCCGATCGTCCGTGCCAGTCACCCCACCAGACCACACAAACGGCTCGGTAAACCCCGATCGGGATACGACTCTGGGCAGCTACGTCCGCGAGCGTCGCGTCGCGCATCAGATGTCCTTGCGCGACCTTGCTCAGCTCGCCGGCGTGGGCGTGCGCTTTCTCCTCGAACTCGAGCACGGCAAACCAACACTGCGCATCGACCGCGTCGACGCCGTGCTCAAGGTGTTTGGCAAGCGTCTCGGGGTGATCGATCGTGAACGCTCCGATCCATGACACGCTCCGCCACCGTACGTCTCGATGGCCGGCGCGCGGGCACGCTGGTCGAGACGCTCGACGGCACGCGCTTCACGTATGACCCGGCGTGGCTCGCATCACCGAGTGCAACGCCCGTGTCGCTGACGATGCCGTTGAGCACCGCGCCGTACGACGCCAAAGGCCTGCTGCCGTTCTTCGAGAACCTTTTGCCGGAGGGTTGGCTGCTGGAGATCGCCACCACCAAGTTGAAGATCGCCAAGGACGACGCGTTCGGCCTACTGCTCGCGACGTGCGCTGATTGCATAGGCGCCGTAGAGATCATCGCCGACGAAGACGCCGCGGAGCCGCGGTCATGACGCGCTGCCTGGTCTGTCTCGCGCCCGCGCGGAGCGACATCCACGCCGCGTGCTCGCAAGGGTTGTTCGGCGCTGGTACTGCCCCACGCCTCGACGTGCAGCTCAGCAAACTGCACACATTGGCGCTCGCGATGGTCGGCACCACGTCGATCTCGGGCCTGCAGCGCAAGATCTCACTGCGCCTCGATAGCGAGCGCAATACCTTGCAGGTTGCGACCGGCAACGGGCTCTTCATCCTGAAGCCGCAGGCGCAGACTTTTCCCAACTTGCCGGAGAACGAGCACGTCACGATGCGCATCGCGCAGCTCGTTGGCCTCGAGGTTCCGTCGTGCGGTCTGGTGCGCCTCACCGATGCCTCGCTCGCCTACATCGTGCGGCGCTTCGATCGCACAGCGGAACGCAAGCGTGCGCAAGAGGACTTCTGTCAGCTCGCGGGTCTGTCGCCCAAGGAGAAGTACGAGGGCTCGGCCGAGGCCTGCTTCAAGCTGGTGGATCGCTTCGCGTCGGAGCCAGGCGTCGAGAAACTGAAGCTGCTGCGCCAGTTCATGTTTGCGTGGTGGACCGGCAACGGCGACATGCACCGCAAAAATCTGTCGCTGCTCACGGTCGACGGGCGCCATGCGCTGTCGCCGGTGTACGATCTTCTGTGCACGCGGTTGGTCATCGCTGACGACCAACTGGCGATGCCGCTCGCCGGCAAGAGGGATAACCTCGGGCCCACCGCGTGGAGCAAGATCGCGGCGTACGCCGGGATCCCCGACAAGGCGTTGGCGCGCCTGGCGCAGACGTTCGCGCGCGCGCTCGATCGCGCCGTCGCCCTCGTCGAGCACAGCTTCCTGCCCGAGGACATGAAGCAGGTCTACGTCGACTTGCTGCGCGCGCGCGTCGCGACGTTCACCGGCTGAACCGCGCTGGAACTCGCAACCCGCGCGGCCGCCCCTACGATCGCCCACGATGCGTCTGAGCCAGTTCTTCCTCGTTACCCTCCGCGACGATCCCGCCGACGCCGAGGTGGCCTCGCACCGCCTGCTCGCCCGCGGCGGCTACATCTACAAGATCGCTGCGGGCCTGTACGCGTACTCGCCGCTGATGTGGCGCACGCTCACCAAGGTCAGTCAGATCGTGCGCGAGGAGATCACGCGCGGCGATGGGCTCGAACTGATGATGCCGATGGCGCAGCCCAAGGAGCTGTGGGTGTCGTCGGGCAGGTGGGATCGCTACGTCCGCGACGGGATCATGTTCCACCTCAAGGACCGCAAGGGCACCGAGCTGTGCCTCGGCCCGACGCACGAGGAAGTGGTGACCGCGTACGCGCAGGCGATGATCACGAGCTACAAGCAGCTCCCGGTCAACCTGTTTCAGATCGCCGACAAGTTTCGCGACGAGATCCGGCCGCGCTTCGGCCTGATGCGCGGGCGCGAGTTCATCATGATGGACGCGTACTCATTCGACGCCGATCAGAAGGGGCTCGACGTCGCCTACGACAAGATGGAGGCGGCGTATCGCCGGGTGTTCCAGCGCTGCGGCCTGAAGTTCACTGTGGTCGACGCCGACGCCGGCGCGATCGGCGGCAGCGGCAGCCAGGAGTTTCATGTCGTCGCCGACACCGGCGAAGACGCGCTCATCCTCTGCGCCGGCTGTGGCTACTCGGCCAACGTCGAGAAGGCGGACTCGAGGCTGGTGCCAGCCCCGGCGCAGGGCGAACCGAAGGCGATGACCAAGCACGCGACGCCGAACGTCAAGACAGTCGAGCAGCTCGTCGCGTTCTTTCCCGGCTGGCAGCAGGCGCGCATGGCCAAGACCGTGCTCTACAAGGCGACGTGGGCCGACTGCGAGGAGATCGTGGCGGTGATGGCGCGCGGCGACCATGAGATCAACGAGGTGAAGCTCGGCAACGCGCTCAACGCGCTGACCGTGAAGCTCGCCGCCGAAGACGACATCAAGAAGGCGACCGGCGCCGACGTGGGCTTTGCCGGTCCGGTCGGGCTCAACGACAAGGTGCGCCTGCTCGCCGACAAGAGCCTGGAGGGCCAAACGAACCTGCTCACCGGCAGCAACGCGACCGGCTACCACTGTCTCGACGTCAACCCCGGGCGCGACAGCCGCATGCCCGCGTTCCACGACCTGCGCCTGGCGCACGTTGGCGAGGGTTGCCCGCGCTGCGACAAGGTGTTGTCGGGCGCGCGCGGCATCGAGGTCGGCCACATCTTCAAGCTGGGCACCAAGTACTCGACGGCGATGCGCGCGACCTTCATGGATCAGGGCGGCAAGGGCCAGCCGTTCGTGATGGGCTGCTATGGCATCGGCGTGAGTCGCACGGCGGCATCCGCGGTGGAACAAAACCACGACGAGCGCGGCATCATCTGGCCGGCGCCGATCGCGCCGTTCGAGGTGGTGATCGCGGTGATGGACCACAAGAAAGACGAGCAGGCCAAGCTCGCGGACTCCCTGTGCCAGGAACTGCGCGCCGCTGGCGTCGACGCCGCGATCGACGACCGCGACCTGCGCCCGGGTCCCAAGTTCAAAGACCTGGAGCTGCTCGGTTTCCCGGTGCAGATCGTGGTCGGGCGGCGGGCCGCCGAGGGGGTCGTCGAGTTCGGCCTGCGGCGTGAGGACGGTCGCACCGAGGTCACGGTCGCCGAGGCCAAGGCGCGCGCGCTCGCGTTCTTGCAGGACGAACGTGTCTGACACATTCGTCCTGGTGTCCCCACGCGGACAATAAGGACGGATGGACCCGCGCGACCTCTTCGAGATCCTCGTCCGCGAGCACGCCGACATGGTGCGCGCGTTCTTGCTGGCGTCGGTGCGCGACCCGGCCAGCGCCGACGACCTGTTTCAAGAGACCTTCTTGGTCGCCTGGCGCAACCTGCACCGCTACGACCGCAAGCTGCCGTTCGGGCCGTGGGTGCGCGGCATCGCCGGCAAGCTGATGCTGAACTGGCGGCGCCGGCTCGGGCGCGCCAAGGTGACGTTTTGCGAAGAGCAAGACTTGCAGCTCCTCGACCGCAGCTTCGAACAGTTCCACACGCTGCCAGGCGACACCTTTGACGAGAAGCTCGACGTGCTGCGCACCTGCCTCAGCGATCTGTCGGGGGCGCAGCGTGAGGCCATCAAGCTGCACTACGAGCATGGCCTGCACTGCAAGGAGATCGCCATGCGTTTGGGCATCGGCTTCGAGGCCGTGAAGAAGCACCTGCAACGCGGGCGCGCCGCGCTGTTCCGCTGCATGCAGGGCAGCCTACCGTTCGAGTCGATGGCCACAGAGGGACAGTCGTGAACGACGACGCACTCGAACCCGAGGATCGCTTCGGCGCCGCCGACGACACGCTGGATGACGGCCCCGTCGCCGAAGTCCCGCCACAAGCGCGCCCCTGGCTCGCGCAGCAACGCTTCGTGCACGGCCTGCTGCGCGCGCTGCACACCGCCGACGCGCACGCGCGGCAAGCCCGCGTGCAAACCGTGATGAACGTGCTGAACGCGCGGCCGTCGATGCGACACCGCTTCGCCGTCGCCGCTGCCGTGTTCATCGCCGCCGCCTGTCTGCTGTACGCGGTGTGGCCCGACCCCTCGCGCCTGCCGCGCGCCGAGGCGATGGTGGCCAAAGCGATCGCCGCCTTCGAGCAACCGATCGACCGCGAGTTCGAGCTGGTGGTCGATGTCGAGCGCGCCGGCCGCCTAACCTCACGCCGCATGCAGATCACGCTGCGCCCCGGCCGACGCTTCCTGGTGTCAGCGGATGGCCCGCTCGGCAAGTTCAAGGCCGGCTGCGACGGCGAGACCGTGTGGTTCCAACCCGCGGTCGGGACCTTCCGCATGGACGTGCCCCTCGCCGAGGCCCGCCGCCTCACCGAGCGCCTCGGCGACGTGCTCGACCTCGGCTATCTGGACCTAGAAACCCTGCTGGGTCGCCTGCCCCAGACCGAGCTGCGCTGCATCGGCCGCGAGGCCGGCGGCATCCGCGTCGAAGCCACCGGCGCCGTGCAACTACGCCACCTGGAGCTGCGCTCGATCCAAATGGTGGTCGACGACGACACCGGTTTGCTTCGCTCGATCGACGCCACCGCGGTCGGCGAAGGCCGTGCGCGCGAGGTCGAGGCGAAGCTCAGGTATCGGCATGTCGGCGATCGCGATCTTGGCGAGGCCGCGTATCAGCGACCTTGGTAGGTCGGCTGTCGCGCCAGTCCAGTTCGCCGATGAAACCCCGATCGGACCATCGACCCCGCGCGCTCGGCGCTACGGCAGCGGGCCTGGCAATTCGAGATGCCGCCGGGCAACACGCTGGCCAGGTCCCTACTCCAGGAGTACTTCGTGCCACGACTTGTCGCCATCGCGGCCAGCGCATCGCTGGCCTGTCTCTCCGCTCTCGTGTCGCAATCGCCGGCGCCGCTCGTCTTCGAGCCGAACCACGGCCAATCGGCCTCGGGCTGCGAGTTCCTCGCCCGCGCGGCCGGGGCCACGCTGCACCTGCGGGGCGGCACGGCCGAGATCCAACAGGCCG
>JANPER010000124.1:0-3554 GCA_031423015.1 Planctomycetota bacterium
TGTAGTCGGTGGCCAGGATCCGCGTGATTACGGCGGTCTGAGCGGCGGTGACGATCCGCCTCGCTGGACGGACCGCGGCGGGCAGTCACGGCGGCTGGAATCCGAGGTCGCGTAGCACATCGGCCGCCGAGAGCATCTGCCGTGATCGCTCCGGTTGTCGTCGCGGCGAAGGCTGCAAGAGCTGCCAGACTCCATCGCGGGCGCCGGCCCGCCACGGTCGATGGTCGACGAGTTCGACGTCGAGCAGCCGTTGCAGCGCGACGTCGACCTCGTGTCGGCTGATGCCGAGCGCCTGGGCCATGCGCTCCCGGCTGAAGAACGACGCTCCACGGCGGTCGGCGGCAAGCGCCAGCAGCACGAGCGTCGCTGTCGCCTGCGGCCCGACTTCGGCGAGCCAACCGTCGTGCAGCAGTTCGGCCTCCAACCAGCCGAAGGCGCCCCGCGGGCGCCGCTCCAACTCCGGTCGCGGTGGGACTGGTGGCGCTCGCCGGTTCATGACGACCTCCGCTTCTTCGCCGCGTCCGCCCGTTCTTTGGCGCGGCGTTCCGCTCGTTCCATGGCTTCCTTCTGCCGGTAGGAGTCGCCGTCGATCTTGACGATCTCGGCGCGGTGCACGATGCGATCGATCAGCGCACTGACGCACGATGCGGCGGCGAAGACCTGCGTCCACTCGGAGAAGGCCTTGTTGGTCGTCAGGACCGTCGAGCGCTGCAGATGCCGCCGACTGACGACCTCGAAGAGCAGGTCGCCGTAGCGGCCGTCGTAGGACAGGTAGCCGACCTCGTCGCACAGCAGCAGTCTCGGCTTGCAGTAGCGTCGCAGGCGCCGGGCCAGCGCCGCGGACGAGTCCTGCGCGGCGAGGTCGTTCAGCATCTCGCTGGCCGTGACGCGCAGCACGGTGTGCCCGTGCTGCAGCGCCTGGTAGCCGAGGTTCTGGGCGATCATCGTCTTGCCGATGCCGCCCGGCCCGAGCAACACGACGTTGGTCGCGTCGTCGAGGAAGCCCAGTTGCAGCAGGTCCTCGACCTGGTCGCGATCGATCTTCCCCGGCCACTCCCAGTCGAAGTCGGCCATCGTCTTGAAGGCACCAAGCCGTGCTGCGCGGACGCGGCGTTCCAGGCTGCGGCGATCGCGTTCACTTTCCTCGAGGCTGAGATACTCGCGCACCCAAGCCTGCTTGCTCATCGACTCCCAGTTCGCCAGCAGGCCCCAGAGATTGAGCCGACGAGCGCGGTCTTTCAGCTCCGCGTCACTTTGCGTTGCCATCGGCCGCCTCCTTGCCCACGTCGCCAAGTTGATCGTAGCTGCGCAAGTCGCGCGGCGTGACCACCGCGTTCCGCACGCGATCGTCGTTTGGCAGATTGACCTGCACGGCCGGCGGCAGTCCAGACGCGTGTCGTTGCTGCTCGAGGAGCTGCCGCACCGCGTGGTGATGCGTCACCCCATTCGACAAAGCCTGTCGAATGGCTTGCTCGAGCGCGACGGCGCCAAAGGCATCGAGCAAGCTCACGAAGTGCTGCGTCGCCCGACCGAGGTTCACCCCGTTCTCGGCCAGCTTCACGAAGAGTTGCTGGCTGCTCGGCGCCGACTGCGCCAGCCGGTCCAGCGCTCGATGCTTCCTCGCCTCGCCTTTGCTCTTGCGCAGTTCGGCGACGTGCGCACCGTCTTCTGTCACGGCCGCACGATCGAAGCTCCGGGCGTGCTCCGCCACGACCACGCCGTCGACGAGCACGCGGACCCGCTCCAACGTCGCTCGCAACTCGACAAGCCGTCGCGCCAGCGTGTGCGGCACCGAGTAGTCGTTGCCCTCGAAGCGCACGTGCGGCGTCTTGCCGACCCGCGCCGCGACGATCTCCTCGGTCACGTACGCGTTGTCCGGCAGCCGCAAGAGCCGCGGCTGCTCTTCGGCAAACGCCATCGCCACGGTCTTCTGCTTGTCGTCCGGCCACGGCCGTTCGCATGCTTCGCCGAGGCACCACACTTCAGCTTGCGCGTTCAGGTCATCGAGGTCACGCCACGGACGCGCGGGCCAAAACGACGTCCGCGCATAGCGGATCGCGCGCTCGACCCGGCCCTTCTCGTTGCCGCGCGCCACGGCCGTCGGCCGGATCTGGAAGCGGTAGTGCTTGGCGAACTCGACGAGCCTCGGATTGAACAAGATCGCGTCGCCGCGCCGGTCCAGCACGGCACTCTTCAGGTTGTCGTAGATCAAGACACGCGGTAGCCCGCCGAAGGCCGCGAACGCGGCGACATGTCCGCGCAGGAAGTTCTCGATGCGTTGACCGAGGTAGAAGCGCAGGAAGATCCGCCGCGAGTACGACAGCACGCAGACGAAGGCGAGCAACGCCCGCACGGCTCGGCCGATCGTGATGGTGCCAAAATGTGCCCAGTCGACTTGGCCGTGTTCGCCCGGCAGCGCCGTCATGCGCAGGAAGGCCTCGACCACTCGCGGTGGACGGTGCCGCGCGATCATGTGCCGGAAGTGTTCGCCGCTTCCGCGGTAGCCACGCTCGCGGCACATCTGGTAGAGCCGGCTTGCCGGCAGTCCCGGATAGCGTCGCAGCGACTCCAGGATGAACGGCAAGTAGGTGTCGATGCGAGCTGGACGCTGCGGGCGCGATGGCGAGGCCCCGCCGCTCGTGATCACGCGTGTCACCGCGTCGTGGTGCACCTGCAGTTGCGCCGCGATCGTGCCGATCGGCCACTTCTCGACATGGTGCAGGCGGAGGATCTCCGCCTCGACTTCGCTGCGGATCACCATGGGTGCCTCCCGTCACGGTCACGGTCATGGCCAGGTGCGCGGCGCGCCGCGGCGCCGCAGCAGGCTGTTGCGCGAGTAGGCTCCGCACGGTTCGCCGCAGAAGCTGCAGGTTGCAGGGGAATGGGAACGCGTCCGAGCGGACGCACGCAGGTAGCGATCGTGTTCATGGTGTCGAGGCAGTCGCCTCAGCACCGCTTCAACCAGGACTGGCTCGGCGGGTGGACATAGATGCGTTACGGAATCTGCCCCGCGATGGCGGCGAGCCCGATGCCGCCGCTGCCGCGCGGCGTTGTTCCGCCGCCCGACCTCGCTCTGCCGGTAGCGCTGCTCGGCGGCCTTGCAGACGTCGCGGCGCCGTTGCGCTGCGCAGCCATCGGCGCAGTACAGGTTGCCACGGTCGCACCGGGAGCAGACGACGACCCAGACCCTGCAACAGGCGCAGGCGAACACGCGGTGGCTGTCCACGGTGGCGAGAGATCGCCATCGAGGACTGGACAGCCACGCGGGTCAGCGGCGACACTCTTCGCAGCAGACGTAACGGCGCAAGCCGTTCGCGTGTGTTGAAGGAAGCTCGGCATGGTTACCACACCTGTTCGCCGGGCTTCCGTCCTGTACGGGCTCGATGGTCGCGGCACCTTGTAGCGATCGCCCCCGCGATCGGCATCCGTTACGTCCGGTGGCCAGCACCTTCGCCGCCGTCGCCAGGAACCAGAGCCAAGAGCTGCGCAGCAGGAGCAGGAATCAGAACCAGCTCAGACCGCCAGAATCACGCGGGTCTCGGCCGCCGTCGACA
>JANPER010000125.1:0-31453 GCA_031423015.1 Planctomycetota bacterium
CGTCTTACGGCTCACGACTCGCGGCAGAGCCGTTCATGCAGCCGCCCTCGCCTCTCGTTGGTTGCGGCTCTGCCGCGCTGAGCCGAGAGCAGTAGGAGCGAAATCGCCCGCCGCGTCGCCGTGCCAAACCTCATTCCCGTGTTGCCCGAAACAATGGGTTCCGTACAGTGCTTGCCCCCATTCCTGGGCAACCCATGAATATCGTCGTCTGCGTCAAGCGCGTTCCTGCGACCGACTCGAAGGTCAGGGTTGCGGCCAATGGAGTCAGCATCGACCCGGCCGGCGTTGAATACGTGATCAACCCGTTCGACGAGTTCGCGGTTGAAGAGGCCTTGAAGATCAAGGAAGCCGCCGGGGCCGGGAGTGTCACCGTGGTGACGCTCGGCGCTGCTGACGCCGGCAAGATCCTGCGCGACACCTTGGCCATGGGCGCCGACAAGGCTGTGCTGCTGCGTGACGGCGGCGTGCCGCACGACTCCTACAGCACGGCGGAGTGTCTGGCTGCATACATCAAGACCGTGCCACACGACATCGTGTTCGTCGGCAAGCAGGCGGTCGACAATGACAACAACCAGCTAGGGCCGCGTCTCGCGGCGTTGCTCGGGTTGCCCTGCGTGAGCGAGGCCGCGAAGCTGACTCTGCAGGATCGCGTCTTCACCGCCGAGCGCGAGATCGAGGGCGCACGCGAGGTCGTTCGCTGTCCGTTGCCAGCGCTGATCAGCACGCAGAAGGGCTTGAACCAGCCGCGCTACGCCAACCTGAAAGGCATCATGGCGGCGAAGAAGAAGCCGCTCGAAGAGATCGACGCGGCGAAGATCGCACCAGCGACCAAGGTCGTGTCCTTGACGCTGCCGCCGGAGCGGCCACCGGGCAAGATCCTCGGCGAAGGGGCGGCGGCCGTGGGCAAGCTGGTCGACGCGCTGCGCAACGAAGCCAAGATCCTCTGACCGCAGCGGCACAGCCGGAAGGAACAACGAGCATGTCGAACATCGTCATCATCGCGGATGCCCGCGGCGGCAAGGTCAAGCGACCCACTCTCGAGGCGGTCGGCGCTGGCGTTGACTTGGCGGCCAAGGCTTCGGGGCAAGTCATCATCGTCGTCGTCGGCAACGATTTGGCGCCGGCGAACGATGAGCTGAAGGCCAGTGGCGCGCACCGCGTCGTGGCAATCGAATCGCCAGCGCTCGCCAACTACAGCGGCGACGGCTACGCCAAGGCGATCATGGAGGTGCTGCCTGGGCTTTCCGCGGCCGCGATCCTCATGCCGCATTCGGCGATGGGCAAAGACCTGATGCCGCGTCTGTCGGCGTTACTGAAGACCGGGATGGTCAGCGACGCGACCGCGCTGCACTTCGAGGGCGGCAAGTTCGGCGCCACCAAGCCCGTCCATGCGGGCAAGGCCTACCTCAAGACCATCGCCGAGCAGAAGCCCTTCATGGCGACGCTGCGGGCCAACAACTTCGAGGCTCGGCTCGGCAAGGTGGCGGCCGAGGTGCAAGCTAGCAAGCCGTCGTTTGGCGCCGACGCCCTCAAGGCGATCGTCACCGAGGTCGTGGCGGCGGCGAACGATCGGGTGCCGCTGCAAGAAGCGAAAGTCGTGGTCGCTGGTGGACGCGGCCTGAAGGCGCCCGAGCACTTTCATTTGGTCGAAGACCTCGCCAACGCCTTCGGGCCCGGCAAGGCCGCGGTCGGAGCCTCACGCGCTGTGGTCGACGCCGGTTGGCGCCCGCACCGTGAGCAGGTCGGTCAAACAGGCAAGGTTGTCGCACCGACGCTCTACATCGCGTGCGGCATCAGCGGCGCGATCCAGCACCTCGCGGGCATGCGCACAGCGCGCTACATCGTGGCGATCAACAAGGACGCGGAGGCGCCGATCTTCAAGGTGGCCGACTACGGCATCGTGGGCGATGTCTTCGAAGTGCTGCCGGCGTTGACAGCGGCCATTGCGGCCGCGGTCAAGCACTGATCCGCGCGGGACAACCCGGCACCCCGCAGACTGAAGATCTCATCGTGCGGCGAACCCGAGGTGTGCCGTAAGCTGCGCGGGTCGATGCCCTCTCGCCGTCGCCTCCGGCGTCGCGTGTTGGCCGTGCTCCTCGGTACGGTCGTCGCGCTCATCGCTGCCGAAGTCCTCTACCGCCTAACCCGTGTGCCGGGGCTCAGTCCCACGACGCACCCGGGCTACGTGATGCATGACGACGAACTCGGCTGGCGCTATCGGCCAGGTGTGCGAGCCCGCCACGCCAGTGCCGAGTTCGACGTCGCGATCGAGATCAACGCGCAGGGCTTTCGCGGGCCAGACTGGCCAGCATCGCGCGACGCGCGACCGCTGGTGTTGGTGCTCGGCGACTCGATGGTGTTCGGCTGGGGCGTGCAGGAGGACGAGAGTCTGTGCGGGTTGCTGCGCGCACAGAACGCGGGGTGGGACGTGCGCAGCGCCGGCATCTCGGGGTATGCCCCCGACCAGCAGCTCTTGCTGCTGCGGCGTCTGGGCGCCGAGTTGCGTCCCGACGTCGTGGTCTGTGTCTCGACCGCGAACGACGTGTACGAGGTGGCGAGCGACGAGATGTACGGGTTGCGCAAGCCGCGATTTGTGGTGGAAGGCAAGGTCGCGAAGCTCCTGGCTGCGGCCGGGCCGGAGAGTTTCTTGCACGCACACAGCATGCTGTTTCGTGCGCTCAACAAGGTGTGGTGGAGCTGGCAGTTCACCAGCGTCAGGATCGTCGAAGACTGGGCACTGGTCTTCGCGCTGTACCGCAGCATGCGTGCTGAGTTCTCGACATCGGCGTTTGTCTTGGTCGCGGGCGACGACGCGCTGCGTGACTTTGCACACGAGGATCGTGATGTGGTCTTCGTCGACTTGAAAGCCGCGCTGCCCGCAGGCGCGGGTGCTTGGGCTTTTCCGGTGGATGGCCACTGGACTGCCGCCGGCCACGCGCGCGTGGCCACGGTGGTCGCGGCGGCCATCGTGACGGCAATGGAGAAACGTTGAGGCCCGACGCCCGCGGCCGAGCGCGAGGGGTTGGCAGCGAGAATGTAGCCCTATCGTACGCTGGTCGAGGACTTGGAGCAGGTGTCGAAACCGCGCGAAGAGCGCCGGCTGCGAGTGTTGTTCCTGCGCCACAACGGGTGACGTCAAGCCCTCGAGCCGAAGATGCTGGTGCCGATGCGTACCAGCGTCGAGCCAGCGTCGATGGCGGCTTCGAGATCGTCGCTCATGCCCAGGCTCAGCACCGGCAAAGGTCGACCGCAGCGCTGCATGAGGTCGTCGCGCAAGCGGGCCACGCTTGCGAACACTGGTTTCACGTCGCCCGCGAGTGGCCCCATCGCCATCAGCCCACACACTTCGAGGCCAGGGCATTCGCGCTCGACGTGCACCAGCAACGCGGCGGCGTCGGTTGGCGCGGCGCCGTGTTTGGTGGGGTCACCGCTGGCGTTCACTTCGATCAGGCAAGTGAGCTTGCCGGTAGCGCGGCGTCCGACCTGCGCTTCCAGCACATCGGCCAGCTTGTCGCGGTCGAGACTGTGCAGCAACGTCAGCCCAGGCACCGCAAGCAGATCCTTCACCTTGTTGGTCTGCACGCTGCCGATCATGTGCCAGCTCGGTTGAAGGTCAGCCAACGCGGTGGCTTTGGCGACGAGTTCGTGCACCCTGTTTTCGCCAAACGCGACTTGTCCTAGCGCCATCGCCTCGCGTATCCGGTCGGCGTCGTGGGTCTTGCTTACGGCGACCAGGGTAACCGTGCGTGGGTCGCGATCGCTGACGCTGCACGCCGCGGCGATGCGCGCATGCACGGCCGCGAGTCGTGTCTGCAGGTTCACTGGTCGTCCCAGTGTGCAGTGAGCGGGCCGGGAAACAGAGCCTTGCCGCGACGCAGCAACGCTGGCCTGCCATCGAAGTCGCGGAACGTTGCGAGCAGGGCATCGAACGCGTCGTAGTCCTCGACCTGGTGTGCCCACTCCGCCAGCGCGGTCTCGACGTGGCCGTCGCTGGCATGGCGCTCGGCGAGATGGCGACAAACCTTGCCGGCAAAGCGCAGGGCTTCCTTGCGAAACGTAGACGCGGTCGCTTCTTCGACGGTGAGCCCCACGGACTCGATGAGCTGGAGGCGGTACACGGCCGCTAGGTGCGCGATCGTCTCACCGAGGATGACGCGACGGCTGGCGACCGGAATGTCCATGTGCGTCGCATTGTTGGGTGTCGCACCGAAGACGCAAGGTGCAGCAGCCACGTCGTTGGCGTTCTGTGCGGCAAGAGCAGCGAATGCTCGCGAACCCGCGCGATCAGCGCTCGACGAACGTGCCGTTGTTCTGCGCCGCCAGAGCCTGCAACAGCGGGCCGCCGCCGGGCTGGGCCAAGCGGTCGAGTTCACTTGGTCGGGAACCGATGAACACCGTGTTCAAGCGAATCCCGGTGTGGCGGTTCTGCTCAGCGATGCGCATCTTGATGCCCTCGCTGTCCATGACCTCGCCACTGCTCGGATGGCCGTCGCTGAGAAGGAAGATCTCGTCGACCGCCTCGCGATAGTCGGATTTGCCGACGGCGGTGCGCATCTGCATCGCCGAGGACAAGCCGTCCCACAGGTTGGTTGAGCCATTGGCAAGCAACCGCGCCAGGAAGTTGCGCAACGCGCCCTTGTTGGCGGTCGTCGCTGGCACCAGCTCGGGCTTCCAGGCCTGGGCGCCGTCAGAGAACACAACGACGTTGAAGTAGGTGTCTGCACCCATGCCCTTGACCGCGTTCCAGCACTCCCGGCAAGCGATATCGAGGCGCGTCGGTGTGCCAGTCTCACCTGTCACCGTGTCGTTTGGTTGTGGCGCTGGCGAGATCATGCTGCCGGACCGATCGATCACGAACACGACGCGCTGGCCCAGCACCGGGATGCCGAAGAAGCCACCGGCAACCGTCGCGTTCTCGGGGAGCGCGTCGCGACGGCGTGGGACGACCTTGAAAGTGCCCTTGCTGGTCGCCCATAGATCGCGCCAGAGGTCGACTTGATTGGCTGCGAGCACTCCACCGGTGAGCGCCTTCAGCGTCCGATGTGCCTCAGCTTGCAGAATGCGAGCGCCAGATGCCTCGTCGCCACTCGTCTTGCGCTCGGCCCGCGTCTGCGCGAGGACCTCGATCAACGCCGGCACCGCTTCCGGCGCGCGATGCCGCTCGAAGAAGCGCACGAGGTCGGCGCGGACGCGCCACTCCGTCGTGTTGTCGAGGGCGCTCACGACGGCGCGGATCGCGTCTCGGTACAACAAAGGATCGAGTTGTCCATCTCGCTCGGCGATCTCGAGCAAGTCGCGCAGCGACAAGGCGATCGCTTGAATCAGTGCCGGCTCGCGCTCTTGCCGCAAGGCCTGCGCGATTTGCGCGATCGAGCGGGAATTGCCCAGGTCGCTGGCCGCGCGCGCCGCCGCTGCGCGCACTTGACTGTTGCTGTCGCCCAAGAGACTCGTGAGCATCGGCCAGAACACCGCTTGGCCGGAACCGCCGAGCGCTCGCACTGCCGCAACGCGCAATGCCGTGTCGTCTTGGGTCTTGGATGGGCGGCGCGCGGTGTCGAGCAGAAAGGCGTGCACTTCGGTGGTCGCACAGTCGTCGAGCGCCTCTTCGGCCGCGCTGCGGACGATGACGGCACCCGCAAGCTCGGCGCTCTTGCGCTCGAGGCCAACGGCAGCCAGTCGCAGCACTTGTTCTGCGGCGGCCGTGCCACTTTGTTCGGAGGCAGCGCGCAGCAGGATCTCGAGCACCTGCAGTTCGTTGAGGCGCTGCGGGCTGTGCGCGACGAGGTGCGGCGGCACCCGCGGCGGCGCATCCTTGTCGAGTGGACGCGGATCAGTGACGTCGATCTTGCCCGCGAGAAAAGCGCGCGTCCATCGGTCGAGGGCAACGCGGACCGCCGCTGCGTCGTCGCCCTGTGCCGGCAGGGAGGTGGCCCACGTGACCAGGGACAGAACGAGGGATCCGAAGCAAGACAGCTGCATGCGCCGGCGGGTCGAAAGCGACGCCCAGGAGCGTAGCCGGTTGTCGTCGCTCGACGAGACCCGCAAAAAAGCCGGCCGGTCAGCCGCGAGTGGCTGGTTCACGATGACCGGTGCCGTGGCCGCCGCGGCCTCCCAGCCGCGGCCTTCCGACTTAGCGCACGAAGTACACCATGACGCGTTCGCTGCCGACCGTCGTCGATTCGACCACCAACTGGATCTTCGATCCGATCGCGCTGTCGAGCTGTGAAGTCCGCAAGCGCACGAGGAACTCTTGATAGAAGTCAGCCTCGTCCTTGACGCAGGGGTTGCAAAAGAAGTTGCGCGGCGCCTCGACGCGCAGGCTCTGGATCGGTCGCAGGACACGCCGCAGGCTGTCGGCATCGCGGTGGCTGCCCACTTGATCGCTTACCAGCTCGATCGCGGTCAGACGATCACGGTCGTCATCCAGCAAGTTGAGGTACTTGCCGTCCAACCACCGCAGCATGCCCGCGTAGCGGTTGGCGTAGTCGATCTGCTGGCGAAGCTTGTCGATGCCCTCAGCGGTCAGTGGTTGGGTTTCGATGGCCTGCGCCCTGGCGTGCAGGGTGCGCACGGCGTCGGTGTAGCCGTCGGCGACGAGCTCCGCGAGGCCATCGGGGGTCGCCGGCGAGAGGCCCAGGATCGAGTCGCGCGGCACCAACTTGCTTGGCGGCGCCTTGGCAACTTCGACTGCGTGCGGGTTAGACGATTGCGGGGTCTGAACTTGGGTTTGCGATCGAAGCCAGTGCGCGGCGAAGATGAGAAGCCCTGCCGCCGCGGCGCCGGTGCCGAAGTAGCGCAGCTTGGTCGCCAACGGGACGGGCTCGCGAAACACCGCCTCCGGCGTGCCTTCGCCGGCGCGGATCCGCTGCCACAACTCTTCGCGGAAGCCGCCGCTCACGTGCTGCACTGGCAGACTGAGAGCGAGTTCGCGGGCGTCGTTCAGTTCCTTGTCAGTGTTCTGACAGGTGCCACACCGCGTGAGGTGGTCCGTCAAGGCGCGGCGCTGTCCGCTAGACAGTCGGCCGTCGAGATTGAGCGACAACAGGTGCTCGGCTTGGCTGCAACGCATGTGGGTGGTTCAGTGCGTATGGAAACTGGGAAGGAGGTCACCGACGGCGGCTTTGAACCGCTGTCGCGCACGGAACAGGCGGGTCGATACGGTCTTGACAGGGCACTTGAGGATCGCGGCGGCGTCTTCGTAGCTAAGACCCTGCATCTCGCATAAGAGGAATGCGTCGCGGAACTTGACGGGGAGCTGCTGAATCGCCTCCTCGACGGCGGCTTGGGTCTCGCGCGCCGCCGCCACGTCATCGGGCTGATCCGCCATCGGGTCGGCTGGCAGCGGGTCGCGTCCGTCGTCATCGCGACTGGCCAGGTCGCGGAAGAGCTTGAGCTTGAACTTGCGGCGTCTGAGGTGATCGAGGCAAAGGTTGCGGGTCACCCGGTAGAGCCACGGCCGAAAGGCGGCGGGCGGCACTTGACTCATGTGGCGATACAGGGCCAAGAACGCGTCCTGCGCGATGTCCTCGGCCAGGATGCCGTCGCCCAGCATCCGCGTCGCGTAGGTCTTCAGACCCTCCCCGTGCTCAGCGATGGCGCGGTTGAAAGCGACCGCTTCCATGGGATCGAGGGTTGGTTGCGGGCGAGCGTCCATACGGTGCAAGGATGGCGGCTGACGAAGAGTCGACCACAAGAACTCCCTGACTCCAGGGTGGACTTGCCGTTGATTGTAGAGCGCCTCGGAAGGCCACAGTGTCGAGGCGCCCGTTCACTTGCGGAGCACCAGCACTCCACGGGCCGCGTCTAGTTCCAGGTTGAGACGGCGCAGCACGTTCATCCCCAGGAGACCCTTGCCGGCCAGAGCGCCTGGCAGGTCAAGGCTGGCCGCCAGGATGTGCCGGACGGTGATCGTGCCGATCTTGAGTTCCGGAAAGCGCACCAAGTCGGCCTCGATCTCGCCGCTGGCGGTCTGGATCCGCACGCGCCGACCAGTCGGGGTGCCGGCGCTGGCAAGTGACAGTGGCAACACCGTAATCGAGGCGCCGGTGTCGACGACCAATTCGAGGTGGCGCCCACCCACTGAGCAAGCGGTGCGCAATACGTGGGTGTTGGTGTCGATTGGCACCTCAACCACCGAGCCCGACGTGCTGGTGCGCGCCTCGATCGCCTGCAGACGACCCGACAGCGAGGGGTCGCGCGACGCTGCGATGCGCGCTTGCCACAACGCCGCGTCCCCTTCGCCACTGCTGAGCAGTGCGCCGGCGTAGCTCATCCGCATGGCGGCGTCGTCGGCGAACAACTCGACGCCGCGGGCTAACAGGTCCGCGGCGTCGCGTGGGGAGTTGGCCACGCGATCACTGGCGGCCTGCATGAACGCATCGATCAGTCCGGCCGCTTGCTCCTGCGCCCGGGCTGCGTCTCGCGAGCGCAGTTCGAGCCAGAACTCGCTCGCAGCCAAGAACTCACCGGCGCTGGTTGCCAGCACGGTTGCGTCGGCCAGCCAGTCGATGTCTCCGGCGAAGCGCTGTATGCAGAGTCTGGCGTGCGCGAAGCCCTCGCGCGCCTGACCCGCTCCCATCAAGCGTTGGGCGAGCAAGCGATGGCCCGCGCGTAGGGCACGGTCGTACGCAGCCACCAGTTCGGGTCCGCGGGCCAACGCGATACCGAGTTCGAGGCGGTCGAGAGCGACCCGAGTGGCGTCGGGGGTGGCCGCCGCGTTCACCTCGGCACTCGCGTCCTCCAGCAAGGCTGCGGGATCGCGGGCCCGCTGCTGGGCTTGCGCGCGCTCCAACGGAATTGGCGAGGACCTGGCATCGAGCCACGACCACACCGGTGTTACGGCGAGTGCCGTCCTGCTGCCGAGGCCGAGCGCCGCAGCGTGCCCATCGGAATCCAGCAGGGTGGCGCCGTCTGGCACTTCCGAGTCGAGCAACAGCTCGTTCGGGTTGGTTGGCGACCGCCCGACCACATGGGTCTGACGGTCATCGCCATTGCGATTGCGAACCACGCGGAGCGCCTCGCCTTGCAAGATCGGTTCTCGCCGAGGCCGCAGGGCGGTCGTTCCGTCGGCATCGACGGCGGACAACAGAACGAACCCATACGCTTCGGCGACCGCGACGACTCCGAGGTCGAGGCGTTGGCCGACTCGGTCGTACATGGCGCTTCGCATGGGCAATCGGGCGAGCGGCAAGAAGCCAACGATTGGTGCCGCTGGGCCTTCCTGTAGCAAGAGAACGAAACCCAGCACTCCCCCCTGCGCGTCATGGACGACGGTGTTGTGGTTTGCACGAGCCTCGGGCTCGGGCGGCCTCGCATCAGTCGCCGCCATGGCCGCAGGCCCGATCGTGACCGGTTCTGTGCTGGCGTTGCTTCGGGGGCGCATCAGCCACACCGTGATGCCGACGCCAGCAGCGACTCCTAGGAGCAGAGCGACCCACAGCGGCCAGGCGCGCCGCGCCACGGACCAGCGGTGGCCGCATGCTTCGCACCCGAGCGCGGTCGAGGCAATCGGTGTCCAACACGCCGGGCATAGCGGCGGTGAGTTCTGCTTCACGAACGAGGTCGTTGGGGTGGGCTGGCGGAGAGCTAGGATACCGAGGAAATCACGCCAACATGGGCCGCAAGAGCCGCGAAAAGTCGCGCTGCGCGCGAATCCCTGGTAGTCGCAATTCGTCATGATGCTCAATTCGCTACGACCCAGCGGTTCTGGAAGCCCCCGCAACGACGCGGCGAACGCACTTGTCGCTCTCCTCGCTGTCCTGCTCGCGGCTTGCGACGGCAAGCTCGCGCATCGTCGAGAGGGATCGATCCAGGGTCGTGTGCCGCTCCCCGCCGACGTAGGGCGTTTGGACATCGAGGTGGGATTCGGCAGCATCACTGTCTTGGCCGACGATGCGACGCAAGACGTGGTCACCTTCGAGGGATCCACACTGCGGGCCGCGGACACCGCGGACGGCCTGCTGGCCTTGGCCAGCGTCGAACTCACACTGCACGCGGTCGCTGCAGATGGCGTGCTCCGCCTGCATGCGCCAGCCTTGCCCACGTCACTCGAACCTTCGACCGCACGGATGGTCGTGCGCGGGATCGTTCGGTGTCCAACGCGTCTGCGCGTGTCGATTCGGACGGGGCTCGGCAGCGTGAAGGTCGACCACGTCGCTGGCGGTGTCGACATCGACACTGGCCTTGGCGAGGTTGTGGTCAGCGCGTGTAGCGGCCTCGCGACCGTGCAGAGTGCGAGCGGTGACATCATGGTCGACCGCCACCGGGGCGGGCTGGTCCTCGCTGCTCCCAAGGGCAGCGCGCGGGCCTACCTAAGCGAACTCGGTACGGCGGGAGTCCGAGCTTCCGCGCGGACCGTGCTCGAGGTTCACCTTCCCCGGGCGACGCCGTTTGGCCTGGATGCCCGCACTGACCACGGCCGATGCCACAACTCGTTTGGTGTGCCGATCGTGGTCGCCGGTAGAGCGGCCTCGATGCAGGGCGACGTGAATGGGGGTGGGGCCCGCCTCGACCTGGTTAGCACCAGCGGGCCAGTCACGGTTGGCGCTAGCGATCGGTAGAAAAGCGCTCAACAGGAATTCGGGGCCCGTAAATCGTCCCCGCCGATAGGACAATCCACCCTGAGTCCAGGGATAATGCCCGGCAATAAATGCCTGATTCGGGAGTATTGCCCAGGAAAAGCGCATAAAGCCCGCGCGAACTCGACAACTCGCGCGCTTCTCTGTCCACGGTTCTTTGCCCCCATTTTGGTCCGGCGCCCGCTCCCCCGCGCGGCTCCGGCGAGACACCCCGCACGCTAGTCATGGTTCGAACCCTCCCCATTGGAAAGCGACTCCTCGTCTTCTCCCCTACCGACCCACGAGCCTCGACGCTGGTGGGAGCCACCTCGGATTGGGGCTGCCTGGTGACTACCGCCGATACCATCGACGAGCTGCGGGGCAAGGTCGAGGGCGGGGACTTCGACATGGTGCTGGTGGAAGACTCGCGCAGCGTGAAACGCTTGGCTTCAGAGTCCGACCCCGGCGGGGACATTCTGCGCACATCGCTCGCGGAGGTTGAGAAGCGCCACATCCTGCGTGTCTTGTCCTCGACGCAGGGCAACAAGACGCGCGCCGCGCGGGTACTCGGCATCGACACCAAGACGCTTTACAACAAGCTCAAGGCCTACGGCGCTGCGGCCGATGCCGTGCGCCGCCGGGCCGCCGCCGCTCAAGCCTTGGCCAGCCCGACGCTGTCACGCTTGCACGGCTGAGCGAACAAAAGTAAGCCGCGACGGGCGCTGCAGGCAAAGGATCGAAGTCGGCGAATCTTGGCCCGTCGCGGCTCGGTGTTCGCTCATGGTGCACTTGCGCGCACACGCCATTGTCGGAGCCGGACTTGGCGACCTGAGATGTGGCCGCGCGCGGCGACCGTGGCAACGTGTCACGGCCCGCTCGCACCGGCGGCTGCTCCAACGTGATCTTGTTGAGACAGCGGAGAGCCGCGGTTGTCGCATGCCGCAGCACGCGCGACAGACGTCGATGCCAAGGGCGGCCAGCGAGGCGGCATGGAAACCGGCTGCCGGGCGCGCTAGCGTGCGTGCATGGGTCTCGCTGACCACCGTGACTTCTTGCAGAAAGCCCAGAGCCGTCTCGACCAGTTGAAGGTGTCCCTTTGACTACGAAGCGCGGCTGAGGCACCTTCGCGACATCGAGAACCGCATGAGCTTGCCAGGCTTCTGGGAGAACCAGGAGCACGCCCGGCTGGTGATGCAGGAGAAGAAGAAGTGCGTCGGCGTCGTCGAGCCGATCGACAAGGTCAGGAAGCTGCTCGAAGACGGCGATGTCTTGCTCGAACTCGGCAAGGATGAGCCGGCCGCAGTGGAGGAAGACCTGAACAAGAGCCGTAGCCAGGTGCGTGACATCCTGGACAAGGTCGAGTTCCAGCTCATGCTCGGCGGCGAGCACGACGACAAGAACGCGATCCTGACGCTGCAATCGGGCGCTGGCGGCGTGGATGCCTCGGACTGGGCCGAGATGCTCCTGCGGATGTACACCAAGTGGTCGAATGACCACGAGTACGAGCTCGAGCAGAGCGACTATCAGCCGGCCGAGGAGGCCGGCCTCAAGAGCATGACGATGGCGGTGCGCGGGCCGTACGCCTATGGCCGCCTGAAGGCGGAGCAAGGCGTGCATCGTTTGGTGCGCATCTCACCGTTCGACGGCCAAGCTCGCCGGCAGACGTCGTTCGCCTCGGTCGAAGTGCTACCCGAGCTCGACGACACGATCGTGATCAAGATCGAAGACAAGGATCTGCGCGTCGACACGTTCCGCGCCAGCGGCGCCGGCGGTCAACATGTCAACAAGACGGAATCGGCGATCCGCATCACGCACATTCCCAGCGGCATCGTCGTGTCATGCCAAGCCGAGCGCAGCCAACACAAGAACCGCGCGACGGCGATGAAGACCCTCAAGGCCAGGCTCTATCAGCTGGAACAGGCCAAGCAGCTCGACAATCTGGCGCAGTTCTACGACGGCAGCTCGATCAGTTGGGGCAACCAGATCCGCAGCTATGTGTTGCAGCCCTACCAGATGGTGAAGGACTTGCGCACGAACATCGAGACTTCCGACGTGCAGGGGGTGCTCGATGGCGACATCGACGATTTCATCGAGGGCTATCTGAAGCTCGGCACCAAGGCGCCCAAGAAATGAGCCGCCGCGCCTTGTTGTCGGTGTTCGACAAGACTGGCGTGGCTGAGTTCGCGCGCGGCCTCGTGCGCCGCGGCTTCGACTTGCTGTCGAGTGGCGGCACGTGTCGCGCCCTGCGCGAGGCCGGCTTGAAGGTCGCCGAAGTCGCCGAATACACCGGGTCGCCGGAAATGATGGGTGGGCGTGTGAAGACCCTGCACCCCAAGATCCATGGCGGCATCTTGGCACGCCGCGACGACAAGGGTGATGTCGCCGCCATGCGACAGCACGGCATCGACGCAATCGATGTGGTCGTCGTGAACTTGTATCCGTTCCGCGAGACCCTGGCCAAGCCGGGCGCTGCGCGCGACGAGATCGTCGAGAACATCGACATCGGCGGCCCGTCGATGGTCCGCTCGGCAGCCAAGAATCACGCCAGCGTGTGCGTGGTGGTGGATCCGCTCGACTACGCGACCGTGCTGGCCGCGCTGGACGACCACGAGGGCATGGTGCCGCAAGAACTGCGTCGTCGCTTGGCCCAGAAGGCGTTTGCCCACACCGCTGCCTACGACGTGGCGATCGCGGCTTGGCTCGATGCCGAACGCGCTGCCGAGCCAGACGAGCTGCTCTTTGGCGCCACCTTCGCGCTCGCTGGCGAACGCGTCACTTCGCTGCGCTACGGCGAGAACCCACACCAAGCTGCCGCCTTCTACCGCCTCGACAGCGCGATTGGGCCGAGCCTCGCCACCGCACGCGTGCGTGGGGGCAAGGAACTCTCCTACAACAACTTGCTCGATGTCGACGCCGCGCTCGGCGTGGTGACCGACTTGACCCAGCCGGCCTGCGCCATCGTCAAGCACAACAACCCGTGTGGCGCGGCCATCGCCGACACTTGCCTCGCCGCGTTCGACGCCGCGCTCGCTGGCGACCCGCTCAGCGCGTTCGGCGGCATCATCGCGTTCAATCGCCGGCTCGACTTGTCGCTCGCCAAGCGCCTGGCCGACGCGGGCACGTTCTTCGAGTGCCTTATCGCGCCCATGGTCGACGACGATGCGCTCGCGGCGTTGCAGGCGGCGAAGTGGGGCGCCAATGCTCGCGTGCTCGAACTCGGTGGCATGCCGGAACGGCCGACGCCGTTCGTCGTACGGCAGGTCTCGGGCGGATTGCTCGTGCAGCAACCCGATGTGCCTCCACCGTTGACGACGCGCACCGTCACCAAGCGCCGGCCAACCGAACGCGAGGTCACCGCGCTCGAGTTTGCGTGGCGGGTATGCAAGCACGTGAAGAGCAACGCCATCGTGCTGGTGCGCGAGCAGGGCAGCACTTTGTCAGTCGTTGGCGTCGGCGCCGGCCAAATGAGCCGCGTCGATGCTGCGCGCCTCGCCGTGCACAAGGCGGCCGCGCGCGCGACCGGCGCGGTGCTGGCCTCGGACGCGTTCTTCCCGTTTGCCGATGGCCTGGAAACCGCGCTGGCCGCCGGCGTCACCGCGGCGATTCAGCCGGGCGGCAGCAAACGCGACGAGGAAGTGATCGCCGCCGCCGACCGCGCCGGAGCCACGATGTTGTTCACCGCTGTCCGTCACTTCCGCCACTAGTCCGGGGGTTGCGCTCGCCGAGGCGTTGTCGATGAGCGTCAGCGCGCGCGCGCCTTACCGACGCGGCGCTTGTCGCAGCTCATCCATGGAGCCAGCAGCACCACGAGGCCGCCCAACACGATCATCACCCACGCGACGTGTCGAGAGTGGTCGAGCACGCGCGCATCGATCTCGTTCAGCCACAGCGCGAGCTTTGTCTGATCGTCTTGGAAGATGAAGGACACTTGGCCGATGCCGCGCCACAGGAAGAACGTGTTCTGCGCCTGTGCGCGCAGGTGTTCGGCGAACACCAATTGGCCTTGCAGCACGAGGCCAGCGCCAAGCAGTGCGCCGCCGCCCACGAGAAAGATCCAACGCAGGACCCGAGACCACATGGCGAGAGTATGGCGGAGCCGAGGCCCTAGCGTCGCGTGGGTTCAACGGTCGCGCTGGCCGGCGCCGTCGCCTTGTGTTGACTCGCGTCGACGGGAAGGCCAGAACAGGGGAAGTTCGGGCACGCAAACAACACCTCGTAGCGCGGCGCCAATCGAACCAGCAGGTCGGTCGCGGTGCGAATGTCGCTCGCCTTGATCTTGGCGATCACCTTGCGCTTGCCTTCGAGTTGCAGGTTCGCGGTGTGCGCGATGATGTCCCCCGGCAACTGCAGAGCCAGCGTCACGTCGAGCCCTTCGATCTGCCGTAGACGCGAACTGATGAAGTGCTGCACCGTGTCGTCGGGCTCTTGTGCCAGATCCCGCGCCTTCTGGCGCGCGGCCTTCCAAGCCTCTTCACCCTGCGGGAAGTAGACCAAGCGCACATCATCTCGGCCGGCGCCGCGGCTCACCTGCCAGGTGGCACGCGCTCCGCCGCTCAGCGGGTTGCGCGCCAGGACTGCGAGGTCGGCGAAGCGGACTTGAAGGTCGACCGTGCGACGATCGGCGTTGTCGCTCGTGCGGTGGGACACTAGCGTCAGGCCCGCTGCTTCCAGCTCGGTGCGCACTTTGTTGACGTCGAACACATCGAGTGGATCACTCCGCTTCGCCGACGCTTCGACGGCGGCAGCGGCGCCGCGCAGCGTGGTCAGCGCCTGCGCAGACAGGCCCAGACGCATGGTTTGCGTGCCGGAGCCGTCGGCAGCCAGCGTGATTTCGGTGTCAGCCTCGAAACAGCCAGTCGTGGCCAGGGCCAGAGCGCTCAGGCAGGTGATGAACAGCGGACGCATACAGACGTGATCGACCCTTGGCGACGGCATGCTGGAGCCGCGCTACGATCCAGCAATGGTGCTCTCCCTGCTGCTCGCCGTCGTGCTTGCCCAAGGCGAGCCCGTTCCCGCGACCGAACAGAAGCCAGCGGCGCCGCCGGCGGAACCCCCAGTCGTCGTCGGCAAGCCCCTCACCGACATCGAAGCGTCGCAGGCGGTTGCCGAGTGGAAGCGAGTGCCGGCCAAAGCACCGCTTGCCGATCGTGTCGCCGCGCTGGAGGCCTTGATCGTCGGCACGCATGCTGCACTCGTTCCGGTGCTCGACAAGATCGTGCGTGCTGATGGCGCCATGGTCGTGCGCAAGAAGGCGGCAGAGGCGTTGGCGTGGCAGCCGGAGAACCAGGCTCATGTCGCGGTGACCCGCTTGTTGGACGACGGCAACATCGGCCGCGCGACTGATTTGCTCGAGCCGCTCGTCAAGGCGCTCGCGCGTGTGGGCTATCAGGCGAAGAACTGGAAGCGTCTCGAAACGATCTTCCGCGCCGGCTACGCCGCCAACCGCATCGGCTTGCAAAGGGCGATCATCCTGCTCGTCGGCGAGCACAAGGAGAAGCAAGCGCTCGCCATGTTGCTCGAGAACTACGACGAGCCTGCACCGACCGATCCAGACGGTGCTTCCAATCCACCGGTTGAGTACTGGGAGGCGCGTTGGAAGGCGTGGAAGACGTGGCGTGAAGACATCAAGACTGCTGTGCAGCGCATCACCGGCCAGAAGTTCGCGTCCGCCGAAGAGGCCCGCGTGTGGCTGCGCGCCAACGGGGCCAAGATCGGCGTGAAGGGGTTCTAGTCGCACCCGTGGCGGCAGCTCGCGAGCAAGCGTGACGGATCACTCTCCGCCCACAGATCTCCTGGTCACGTTGCGACGCGACGCCCCTTGGTTGTTCGCCGTCGACCTCTGCGTGTGCATGGTGGGATCCACCGCGCTTGCTGAGGCTTGCCGGCGCGAAGGCTTGATCGGCCCGCGCGCGGCCGACGTCGACTTCGCGTGGCGGCCCGGCGTCGTCGAAGGCGAGTCGATCTTGCGCGCGCACGACGTGTTCTGTGAGACCACGGCGCAGAACCGAATGCGCGGCACTCTGGCCCTCAAACTCGGCAATGCGCGCTACGAGATCACGTCGCTGCGCGGCGACGCGTCAGCCGACGCGACGCTCGACCAACGATTAGCGCTCGACCTGTCCTTGCGCGACATGACGGTGGGGGCGTTAGCGTGGCGGCTCAGCGATGATCGCATCCTCGACCCGCTTGCCGGGCTGGTCGATTGGGGCGCCCGCCGCATCGTGGCCTGCGGCGAGCCTGCACCACGCGTGCGCGAACACGCCGTGCGGCTGCTGCGCTACTACCGGCGCGCGCACGAGTGGGGCTTCGCGTTGGACCAGCGCATCCGCAAGCTGCGCGGCGAAGACTTCGCATTGGCGCAGCTTCCCGCCGAGGCGGTGAGTGCCGAGCTGCGCGCCGCGCTCCTGCGGTGTGCGTCGCCGGGGCGCTTTCTGCTGGAACTCCACGAAGCCGGCGTCCTGCAGGTGGTCGCTCCAGAGCTGGCGCCGCAGTTCGACGCCCGCCCCGCCGGACCCGTGCGCCATCACCCCGAGGTGTCACAGGCCCTGCACCTCATCTTGGCGCTCGAATGGGCGGCGCAGCGCACGACCGGGCTCGACGACGACGCGCGTTTGGCGGTGCTGACCGCCGTCTTGGTGCACGACCTCGGCAAGAACCTGACGCCAGCCACCGATTGGCCGTCGCACCGCGGTCACGAGCACGCCGGGCTACCGTTGGTCGACGCGCTGCTCGACCGCTTGCCGAGCCTGGCGGATGCGCGCGCTCGCCGTTTGGCCCACGCAGTGTGCGCGCTGCACCTGGTGGCACGCGACCTCAACTCGATCCGCGCTGGCACCCAGGCTTCGCTGTACGAAGAGTGGTTCAAGTGGAACGCCTTCCCCGTCGAGTTGTTTGCCCTGGCTGTCGGCGCCGACAGCGGGGGCCGACTCGGTTGTGAGTCGGAAGGCGACCGCGAGTGCACCGAGGTTGCCGCCGCGGTTACCCGCATTCGGCGATGCTGCGCCTCGGTCGATGCAGGCGCGCTGTGGCAGCATTACAAAGGTGATCGCGAGGCGTTCGCCCGTGCGCTGCATGAAGCGCGGGCGAAGGCAATCAACCGCAACGCGTGACTCGTGCCGACGGCAATCAGCGCGCGTCTGGCTTCATGTGCCAGTCGCTGTACGGGTAGACGCCGAAGATGGCCTGGAACGGCAACGTGGCGATGTCCCAAACGACGGCGACCGGCATGCCAAGAACCGTCACTGACGGCTTGAGGATCGCTGCCGACACGTCGCCGTGCGGCTCGTCGATGGCCGACGTCGCATCCCAACCCCAACGAGCGAGGTTGGTTGTCGCGCAGGACGACAGTGAGAGGGCGAGTAGGGCGATCGGAAGGAGGAGCTTGTTGTGCATAGGGGAACGTGAGAAGAAGGCGACGAGTATGGCATTCCGTCGCGTTCCGTGGGTGCAGGCGTAGAGGGGCAGCGAGCCGATCCAAGGCACATTCGCGATGGCATCGAACTTTGCGTCCGCGGGGTCTTTTTCAGGACGCGTGTGGATGCGTTGATAGTCGCCGTCGTCGCTGCCGCGTCGTCCTTGCTGGCACCACAGCCCACTGTCTGGCGCCGGGAAACGCCTACTTGACCTGCAAGTCGAGCGACTTGCGTTCGCCCTTGCCCAACTCGAACGGCACCGGTGCGCTGCTGCGGCGGCCACCCTCATCGCCAGGCGCACCACCGAGGGTCTCGGCGCGTACGCGATAGGAGCCGGCAGCGAGCCCGGTGATGCGGAAACTGCCGTTCATCGCCGTCTCCGTGCGCGTCTCGCCGGATGGCAATGGAGAGATCTCGACCTGCGCAAACCCGACCGCCTTGCCGTCGGCGCTGGTCACGCGGCCGCGCAGCTCGCCACCTGCGGCAAGCTTGACGATGCCCACGTCCATAGTCGCGCCGTCGAGCACCTTCACCTCGGTCTTGCGCCCGGTGACGTGTTGCGCATGTTCGACGCGCAGCGTGTATTGCCCCGCGGGCACGCGCGTGATCTCGACTTCACCGACGGAGTCGGTCGTCTTCGAAGCGCCGCCGCTGGTGATCGACGTGGTCGAATTGCCTCCGCCACTGCCGCTGTCGTCGACGCGCATCACGGCGACCATGCGCACCTCGCGCCGAGGCTCTTGGCCACCCGCGCGTTGGCCTTCACGCTCGAGCGTCACCCGCGCGCCCGCGATCGGCTCGCCGTCCTCGCCGTTCACGATCAACTTGATGGTGCCCGTGCGCAGGATCAGTGCGCGCTCCAGCAGCGCTTGACCGCCGACGATCTCCAAAGGCTCCTCACACATCGCGACTGCTTCGGGATAGCCGTAGCGCAGCGTGTACTTGCCAGCCGGCAGATCCACGAGTTCGAACGCGCCGCTGCCGTCGGCGGTCGCACCGTGACCGCCGCCCAGCCCGGCGAAGTCGCTGGTCTGCGCCAGCTTGATCTTGGCGCCGCCCACGCGGCCCGTGCTGTCGCTGATGGTCCCGCGCAGCGTCGTCAACTGTGGTTGGATCAACGTCAGCGGCGTAGTTCGTTCGGCGACCACCTCGACGACCACCTCGGTTTCCGGCAGCTCTTGGCCATCGTCGCCGAAGATCACCATCGACATGCCTTCGCCCAGTTCGAGCGGCCGTGGTGCCAAGCGCAAACGCGCCTTCCAGCGGCCTGGCGCCAGGGGGCCGATCGTGGCGAGGCCCATGACGTCGCACTTGCCCTTCTCGACCTTCGGCGCACTGCCATTAACAAATGGGCCATCGACAAGTGGGCCACCGACAAGTGGGCCATCGACGAAGGGCCCCTGCAGCTGATAGTTGGCGCTCGCCAACGAGTCGCGCGCGGCGTCGAGGGCCTGGAGCTGTACAAAGCCGCCGGCGACGACGGTGACTTCGGTCTTCACCTCGCCCGCCTCGGGGATCGTCACCGGGCTGCTGGTCGCCGCTGCGTACTGATCGTGCGCGACGCGCGCGACCATGCTCCCGACGGGCAGGCCACCGATCCGAGCCATGCCCGCGGCGTCGGTGGTGGCACTGCCGTGTTCGGTGTCGTTCCCCAGCACCACGCTGTTTCCGCCGTCGCTACTGAGGCGGCGCGCCATGCGCATGGTGCGGCCTCGGCCACCACCTAGCGACGCGCTCTCGGTTGGCGGGTCGGTCACCCGCACGCGCGCACCAGCGACCGGCTTGCCGGCGGCGTCCGTGACCTTCACCAAAAGGGCGGCGCCACGCTGCACCACGAGCCGAACGCCCTCGACCCGCTGGCCGGGTTGCACGTCGATGATCGACGACTCGACGCGCAGATGATCGTTGCCCTCAGCAACGATCCGCGTGGCGCCTGGTCGCACGCGTTCGACAACGAACACGCCGTCGGCGTCGGTCTTACTGCCACCCTCGCTGTCGGCGAACACCTGTCCACCGCCGCTCGTGCGCTCGGCCGTGACCCTGGTGCCAACCACCGGTGCCTGCGCCGCGTCGACAACGCGTCCCGTGACCGAGCCAAAGCGTTCGAGCCGAACCACGATGTCCGTCGTACCTGCGGCGACGTTCGCGACGTTGCCCTGGGCGTACCCTGGTCCCCAAGCGTCGACGTTCACCGTGGCACTTTCGAGGCCGCGCAGCACGAAGCCACCGCTCGCATCGGTGGTCGTGGCTTCGCTCGCGCTCGAAGACTGCACCTGCACCCCAGGCGCGAGCTCGCGCGCCCGGTCGGCCGCCACCTTGATCCCCGACAGCCGTGCGCCCTGGTCGTCGACGACGATGCCGGCGATCGTGCCGCCTGCCCGCAACGCGATCACGACCTCGGCGCGCCCTTCGCCTTCCGTCAGCTCGACCTCGAGTTGCGCAGGCAAGAAGTCTGGTGACGCGGTGCGCAACGTGTACTTGCCGGGCGCCAACCCTTGACGCTCGAACCTGCCGTTGCCATCGCTGGTCAGGCCTCGACCAAGGCCGTTCAGGATGATGCCCTCGCGTCCGGTCGCGACCGCGACTTGCACGCCAGCGACTGGCTTGCCCACCTCGTTGTGCACGACTCCCGCCAGGCGCGCGCAGCGACCAAGCTCGAGGTCGCCAAGGTCGCGGTCGGCAGTCAGCGACGCGACACGCAGTGAGTCGAGGGCGATGCCGGCGTCCTTGCCGCGCAGGTACCAAGTGTCGCCGAGGATCCGCAAGCTCGTGGCATGACCACGCGCTACGCGCAGCTCGAACCGACCGTCGGCGGAGCTGTGCGTCGTGTTCGTGGGGTCACTCTGCCCGGCCAGATCGGGAAGATCGATGTGTATGCCGTCGCTCGCGCCGCGCTCAACCTCCGAGAGCCCGACCAGCACGCTGGCGATCGGCGTGCTGCCCACGCCCAGCAGCCGGCCGGTCAGTCGGAAGCTGCTGCTCACCGCAGGACTCTCGCCTCTCACCTCGGTGCGAGCCACGCCGGTCGTCGGCTTGTCCCGCGTCGCGGCCGTTCCCTGTGCCGCGAGCGATGCCGCCGGGCTGGCTGCAGGCTGCCCCGCCGCGCCGCCCGCCGTCTCGATCTTGCTGCCGTCGCCGCTGTCGCCTCCCCGCAGCGTGAGCCAAGCACCCGCGGCAACAGCTAGGATCAACAATGACGAGAGAACGACGGTGGAGCGTTGCGAAGCCATGTCTGTGCGAGACGGAAGCGCGGCCGAACGGCAACCAGGCTACCGAACTCCGCATACGACCTCTTTCCTGGCGGATGCCACGCATCCGCGCGCCCCGTGAGTTGTTAGTCTCTTTGTACATCATGCCATCCCTGTCGCACCTGCAGCGTCGGCGCACGGAGTTCTTGCGGGAGATCGACGGCCCGGTGCTCCTGCTCGCGGGCGGCGCCCGTGCGCGCAACTACCCCGACAACGTCTACCCGTTTCGCGCCGACGGTTCGTTCCTGTTCTTCTTCAAGGCGCCCGAGGCGGACGCGGCGGCCCTGTTCGATCCCAAAGACCAGTCGGTCACTCTATTCCTGCATGAGCGCACGCCCGAGGGCGCCTTGTGGCACGGGCCCGTCCCCGATTTCGCCGCCATGCGAGAGCAGCTCGGCGTGAACCAGGTGTTGGGGTTGCAGCAGCTCGAGGTCGAGGTGAAGCGGCGGGTCGCTGGCCGCAAGGTCTGCTCGCTCGCCGTAGCCGATGAGCGCGCCACCGCACGCGCCAGCGCCATTACCGGCGAGTCTCTCGACTTCTACGCTGCTGACAAGGTGGGCGATCCGAAGCTCGTGCAGACGATCGCCAAGCTGCGCACGCGCAAGCAGGCCGACGAGATCGCCGCGATGCGCATCACCGCGCGGGTGACGCGCGAAGCGCACGAAGCCGCGATGCGCGCGACGCGGCCCGGTGTGAAGGAACAGGAGATCGCCGGCATCGTGGAAGGGTGCTTTGTGCGCGCCGGCTGTGTGCCGGCATACAACACCATCCTGTCGGTGCGCGGCGAGGTGTTGCACAACCACGAGCACAACAATGTCTGTCAGAGTGACGACATCCTGTTGCTCGATGCCGGCGCCGAGGACGTGGCGAACGGCTACTGCAGCGATGTCACCCGCACGTGGCCGGTAAGCGGGAGATTCACCAGCGAGCAAGCCGCGATCTACGATGTGGTGTTGCGCGCCGAAGTAGCAGCGATCGCCGCTGCCAAGCCCAAGGCCCGCTATCGCGACGTGCACATGGTGGCGTCCGAGGTCATTGCCGAGGGTCTCGTGGATCTCGGCCTCATGCAGGGCAAGCCGGAGGATTTGGTAGAGAGCGGCGCGCATGCGCTGTTCTTTCCGCATGGCGTCGGCCACCTGTTGGGGCTCGATGTGCACGACATGGAAGCGTTCGGCGATGCGGTCGCGTACGCGCCTGGTCGCGCCCGCAGTCCGCAGTTCGGCACGAAGTTCCTCCGCCTCGACCTCGACCTCGAGCCAGGCATGGCGTTCACCATCGAGCCGGGCATCTACTTCGTGCCGGCGATCCTGCATCACCCTGAGTTCCGCGAGCGATTTGCGGGACAGGTCGACTTCACACGCGCGGAGCGCTACCTGCAAATGAACGATGGACGAGGCTTTGGCGGCATCCGCATCGAGGATGACGTGGTGTGCACGGAGTCCGGCAATGAAGTGCTGACGGCAGCGATCGTCAAAGAGCGTCGCGAGGTGGAAGGGTTGGTTGGCAAATGATTGTGATTCAGAGGTTCGTTCCCGTGCTCTTGGCCCTGAGCGGGGCGGTGTTTGACCGGCCTGCGCTGAGCCAGGCGCCGGCGCGCGCCGCGACTTCGACGGGGCTGACCGCGCTGCAGGTTGTCAAACTCCGTCAGGTCAGCGGCGTGTTCCCGAGTCCGGACGGCAAGAGCCTTGCGTTCACCCGCGTAGAGCCTCGCCTCGCCGATGCCGGACCGGGCGGCGCGTACACCTATCTCTACGTGACTTCGGTCGACGGCGACGGCGAGCGCCTGTTGGTGGGCAATCGCAAATCGGTGAGCAGCGTGGCGTGGCAGCCCGATGGTGAAGCGATCAGCTACCTGCAGGACGGCGTGGTGATGAATCTGTCGATGCGCGGCGGCGAGCCAAGCCCGGTGTTCACTTCCGCGCTGCGGCCGCTCAGTTTCTTGTGGAGCCCAGACGGCAACGCGATCGCCTTCAGCGCGCTCGATCCGCTGCCCGAGGCGCGGGCCGCGGCGCAGAAGCTCGGCTTCCTGCAAACCGTGTTCGACGAGGACTACCGCCAAGTGAGTCTGTGGTTGTGGGAGAAAGGGGCTGCTGCGCCACGCCGCCTCACCCAACAGGGCTCGGTGTTCGGGTTCAAGTGGGCTCCGACCGGGACCCATCTGTGCGTCGCGATCGCGCCGCGCAACCTGGTCGACGACAGTTACATGTTTACGCGCCTGCACCGTGTCGACCTCGATGCGAGCACGCGCCTCATCGACGATAACCCGGGCAAGCTCAGCGACTTTGCGTGGTCACCCGACGGCACCAAGCTGGCTTACATCGGTGCTGACGATCGCCGTGACCCGCATGCGGGCATGCTGTTTGTCGTCGAGGATGGCAAGCGCCGCGCGTTGATGCCGTATTACGCGGGCATGCTGCATCAGGTGGAATGGTTGAATGACGAGGAACTGGTGTTCGCCGTGAGCGAAGGCGTGCACACCAAGCTACTGCGCCGGACCCTCGCTGAGCCGAGCACCGAGACGATCTACGGTGGCCCGGTCTCGACGCGGCACTTTGCCCTCGGCCACGACGGCAGCATTTGTTTCGTGGGGTCGACGCCCGAGCACCCAGAAGAGGTGTTCCGGCTGGGTGGCTTGCAGGCATCGCGGCTCACCAACTCGAATCCCTGGCTTTCCGAGGTTCGGCTCGGTCGCAACGAGGTCGTGCGCTACGCATCGCGCGATGGTCTGCCGATCGAAGGTGTCCTGATGTACCCGGTTGGGTACGAGAACGGCACGCGCTATCCGATGGTGATCGTGGTGCATGGTGGCCCCGAGGCGCACTTCTCGCTGGCTTGGAACACCAACTACGGCAACTGGGGCCAGATGCTGTGTGCGCGCGGCTACTTCGCTTGGTATCCGAACTACCGTGCCAGCACCGGCTACGGCGTTGCTTTTGCGAAGGCGGACCACGGTGACCCGATGGGGCGCGAGTTCGAGGATCACCTCGACGCGATCGCGCACTTCGACAAGATGGAGCTGATCGACATGGCGCGGGTCGGCATCGGCGGCGGAAGCTACGGTGGCTACACGGCGGCTTGGGCCGCGACCAAGCACACCGAGCACTTCGCGGCGGCCGTCAGCTTCGTGCCGTTCGTCGATATCCGCACCAAGTGGTACACCAGCGACATTCCACGCGAGTTCTACTACGTGCACTATGAGGAGAAGTGGCCGCACGAGCAGGCGGAGTTCCTCGCATCGCGAAGCCCGTTGACCTTCGCGCCGCAGTGCCGCACGCCGTTGCTGATCTTGGGTGGCACGTCGGATCCGCGCGTGCATCCGAGTCAACCCCACATGCTGTATCGGGCGGTGGAGACTGCCACGAAGACGCCATGCCGCTACGTGCAGTACCCTGGGGAAGGGCACGGCAACCGGATCAACGTGTATCGGTACGACTACGCGCTGCGCACCCTGCAGTGGTTCGATCACTACCTGCAACCCGGCGACCGCCGCACGGCTCCGCTGCCGCCGCTGGACCTCGACTACGGGGACTGGGCGGGAAGCAAGTAGCCGTGCGCGCGCAGCTCGTCCATCTGTCAGGGCCCAAACGCGGTCAGACTCGCACTTACAGAGACACCAACCTCCTGGTTGGCACCGACCCCGACGCGCGGGTGCGCTTTCCCAGCGCTAGCGGCGTGGCGCCCCGCCACGTCGAGATTGCGTACTCGCAACAAGACTGCGCGTTCTTCCTGCGCGCGCTCGACGGTCAAGTGTTTGTGAACCGTCGGCAAGTCTCCGAAGTGCAACTCACGGAGACCGATCTGATCGAACTGGGCGCCGGTGGCCCCAAGCTGCGCTTTCACATCTACGTGCCACCCGGCGCGGTGTGCAAGCCGGTGCGCTCGATGCTGGCCGACGCCGGCGCCGCCGCGCAAGAGGGCGGCGTGTTTGCGTTCACGCGCTCGTTCGTTCGCGACCTGTTCACGCACGCGACCTGGCAGCTCAAGGTGTTCTTTCCCCTCGCCGTGCTTGGCGTCTTGGTGACGGTCGGTTGGTTCGCTGGTTGGCTTGGCGCCCGCGCGCCGGCCCGGGCGATCAGCCAGCGACAGATTGCCGCGGACGCACTGCTGACCCGCATCCACGACGAGTACGCGCGTGGCGTGTGTCTGGTGCATGGCATCTATGGCTTTCGCCGCACGCAGGGAAGCCCAGGCTTCTTGGAGAACGACGTCGGCGACCGCATGGAGATCGAGTACACCGGCTCCGGGTTCTTGGTGACGGCGACGGGCGGCATCCTCACCAACCGGCACGTGGTGCGCCCCTGGCTCGAGAACAAGCACTGGCTCGCCGTGTGTCGCTCGGGCTTCGAGCCGCAGTTCTTCCGGTTCACGGTGACCTTCCCCGGGCGTCGGCCGGTCGACGTCGATCCGATGCTGGCCAAGACCCGCGACGACGACGTGGATGTTGCCCTGCTGCATGCTTCGATCGACGCTCTCGTCGGGGTGCCGGTGCTGCCGCTGTCGTCGCGCACGCCCGACGTCGATCGCGGCCACCGCGTGCATGTGATCGGTTATCCGACCGGCGTGCGTGCGCTGCTCGCCAAGACTGACCGCGCGCTAGCCACGCAGCTCACCTCGGGGCCGGACGTGACGCAGACCGACGTGATCGCCGGCCTGGCGAACGCCAACGCCATCCGCCCGCTCATCACGCAGGGCGTACTCGCCGACGTCACCGACGCGAGCTTGGTGTACGACGCCGGCACCACGTCGGGCGGCTCGGGCGGCCCCGTGCTCGGCGAGGACGGCAACGTGATCGGCGTCAACTACGCGATCCTGCGCGGCTTCGAGAGTTCCAACTTCGGCGTGCCGATTCGCTACGCGCTCAAACTGCTGAACTAGCCGCCCGCCGGATCCCGACGGGGGACTCGCGGCGATGCCGACCGTTGCCTACATTCTGCGCGCCTGCTTTCCCGGGCCAATCTCAGCCAATCCGCGTGAAGAGCCGGTCACCCCTTGTTCGAAGAGCGAGTGCGACGATGTTCGCACCGCTGTTGCTCTGGTCGACGCTGCCAGCGCAACGAGCCCGCACGATCGTGCCGGCGGCGCCGGGCGCGCTGGTCGTCGAGCCGAACCAGGACGATGGTCGCAAGACGCCTGAGTTGGGGGTGCGGGCGCAGCTGATCGAGAGCCCCAACCTCGATCGCTTTCTGCGGCGGGCGCAGGAGTTCCTCGACCGCCGCGAGTTCGCCGGAGCGATCAGCGTGCTGCAGGATGCGATCGAAGGACGCGTGGTGCGCGGCGAGGTCGGGCCGCCTCCTGCCCAGCCGACGCGACCAGCAGGCGGCGAAGGCGAGACGCGTTCGGAGGATCCGTTCGCCGATGAAGATGATCCCGGCAAGGCGGTCTACTCGGCCGATGGGCACCTGTACCGGCCAGTGCTCCGCTTGTGCCATGAGCTGCTGGCGTCCTTGCCGCCGGAGGGCCTCGACCTCTACCGCACGCGCTTCGAAGTCGAGGCAGAACGACAGCTCGCCGCCGCGCTCGCGCGTCGCGACCAGCCCGCGCTCGAAGCGCTCGCGCGTCGTTACTTTGCGACCGACGCATCGGCGCGCGCCCTCGACGCGACGGCGCACCTCTTGCTCGACGTTGGCAGGTTCAAGGCGGCGGCCGACGTACTGCGCACCCTGCGCTCGTTGCACCCGCGCTTCGTCGAGGGTGATGGTTTGCCAGGCGTGACCGCGCTCGATGTCGATGTCCAGTTGGCGCTGTGTCACCGTATGGCGCAAGAACCAGTCGCAACCGCAGCGCTGTTGCAAGAGATCGGCGTGCGCTACGCCGGCGCCAGCGTGCGGGTCATGGGTGAACTCGTGCCGGTGACCGCGCTGCCATCGCACGCGATCTTCAACGGTGGCGTGAACCCGTCGCCGCCGTCGCCGGCTCCGGACATCGACGCGCCGCCCTACGACGACTTCGACACGCTCGTGCCGGTGTGGCAGCGCCTGTTCGTGGACACCAAGCCCTATTCCCCCCCCGTCGCCAACCAGAACGCGCGCGGCTTCGTGATCGTCGATGGTGGTTCGGGCGGTGCGGTGCCGCTCGCTCGTCTGGCCGAGCCGGGCAACCGCAGCGTGCAGTTCGGTGACCGCCTGCTCTACCAGGAACACAATCGTCTGCGCGTACACGACCTGGTCTCGGGACGCCTCTTGTTGGAAGGCGACGGCGCGGTGTCGTGCTACCGCCTGCAGTCAGGCCACGTATCGCCGCGCGTCGCTTCGTACGACTTTGCCACCATGAAGGTGACGGGCAACGGCGATCACTTCTTTGCCATCATGGTGCCGACCCGGGCGTTACCAGGCGCGGCGGCCGTGCTCGAGAATCGTCTCGTCGCTCTCGACGCGCGCACGTTGGAACCGCGCTGGTCGATCGGGCACGGCGGTGACGACGACGTCTTCCGCGCCACCACGTTCCTCGCGGCGCCGACGGTGTTCCTCGACCGGCTGTTGCTGCCGGTGTTGACGCGCGGCGTGTATGGCTTGCAGTGTCTCGATGCCCGTACTGGGGCCAGTCTGTTCCGCACGTCGCTGCACTCGAGCGGCACCGACCTTGCGCGGGCGCCGGGCTGCCCGGTGGTGGTCGACCGCGACACCGCATTCGTGATGACGAACGCGGGCGTCATCGCTGCCATCGACGCCTACTCCGGCGTCGTGCGCTGGCTCCGCCGCTACGAGCGCCTGGATCCGTTCCGCGTTCACTCGGCGGCGCGGCTGCCGCGCGACCGGCAGCCGAGGTTTGGCGTGAGCTTCACGACTGCCACGACGCTGCCGGGGTTTCAGTTCCCGAGCGAGATGCTGCTGCGCGACGGCAAGCTCATCTTCGCGCCGACCGATGGCCGCTGCCTGATGAGCCTCGATGCGGCGACCGGTGAGATCGAATGGCTGTCGAGCCCGACCCAGGTCGACTACATCCTCGGCGACGACGGCGAACACCTCTTCGTCGCGGGCAAGCGCTTGGTGTGCCTGGCGCTGCGCTCTGGCATCCAGTTGTGGGACATCGAAGTGCCGGAGTCGGCGCAAGGCCGCGGGGTCGTGGCCGACGACTACTTGCTGATGCCAGGCGAGCGCCGCCTGTATCTGCTCAAGACCACCGGCAACGCGAGTTGGCAGGTGCGCGAGTTGCCCCGCTTCGTCCAGGGGCAAGATCCGCTGTCGACGCGGCCCAACTTGAGTGTGGTCGGGCCTTACGTGGTGGCGACGCACGCCGCCGGCGTCGAGGTGTTCGGTCTGTCGCGCGCGCTGCGCGCCCGCGCCGAGCACGCGTCGTCGCCGTTCGAGCGCGCGCGCCTGTTGCAACATGCCGGCGACCTCGTTGGCGCGATCGATGCGCTCACGCAGGCCATCGAGACGACCGCCGATCCGGCCTTGCGCGAGCGCAGTGTGCACGAACTGTTGCCGCTGTTGCACGAGGTTAGCTTGGCCATGGCGGTGGTGCAGCAACGCGACGCAGCCCTGCAGTTGCTCGATCGGTGCCGCAAGTGCCTTACCGTCACGCTGGACATCCAGGCGTGGCACCTGATCAAGGTCGAGGTGCTGCGCGCATTGCAGGACAACGCGGGTGCGCAGCTCGAACTCGACGCGCTGCGCGGGCTCGCCGGAGAAGCTGGCAAGTAGGCGCGCGACGCGGGAGGCCGCGAGGTCTTCAGGCTGCCTCGACTATCGACCGCTTGGTCCGGTCGATCTCTCCGACGAGAGGCTCACGTTGCTCGATGCGATGACGCGAATCGAACTCGAGAACAGCCATGGTGCGCCCGCCATGCTGCGCACCTCGACGCGGTACACGCCGGGCGATGGGTTGCATAACTCGATATCGGCACTCTCGCGCTCGCTGGCGATCGCGCCATCGAGCAACACTCGGATTCGGCCAGGTTTTGGACTGTGAGCCATCAGCCGCAGCGCCGGGGAGGCCTGAACTGTGGAGCCCACGACGTGCACGCCACCGTCATCGACCGCCCGAAAATCGAACCCCGCACCCTCGCCAAAGATGTCGAACGCCACATACGTTCGGCCAGCGGCAAGCGCCTGCAGGAGGCTGCTCTCGTCGAGACGCTCTGCAAGGATGTGCGTACTCAGAGTCAAGAATACCTCACGGTAGTTTCCAATCGTGCCTCCCAGGGGTCCAAACACGCGCACGTTGGCGTGCGCGTCATTGCCGCCGACTGGCGTGAACGGATGTCGCTGCGCCAGCCGACGATCCCACTGTCTAAACAGTTCGGCCTCACGGTGGCAGACCAACTGCATGATTGCGCGTAGGGGAAGGAATAGACCAGACAGCAACATGCCGACCTTGCTGGCCGCTACCGCACCAGCGTGCAGATTGACGATCTCGACGCCGGTGAAACCCTCGATGTCCCAGGCCGTGGTCCGCTCGGCGTGACAGAGAAACGACAGCCCACCCTGCCGCTCCGCCTCGGCCACCAACGCCGCCGCGCTCTGCCAACGGCGCAGGGGCTGCGTCAGCGGAAAGGCGATGACCGTGCCCTGCGGCGTACGGATCTCAGCCCCGACGAG
Organism: Planctomycetota bacterium; assembly: GCA_031423015.1. Lineage (GTDB taxonomy): Bacteria > Planctomycetota > UBA1135 > UBA1135 > UBA2386 > DATGPD01. The sequence continues at coordinate 29,757 of JANPER010000125.1, forward strand.
GAAGAGCGTGTCACCGATTCGACCGCATGCCCCATCTCGCACCGAAGCATCGGTTTGGTGGTCAGTCATCACCAAGAAGTCGATTGCCGCGGCACTGCACGCGGCGCTGATGTCTTCGATCGAACCGGTCGAGTCATGCGACAGGTGCGAGTGACAGTGGATGATGCCCTTCCAGTCGAAGAGTGTCGTTCCGCTGACACGACGCGGTGCAGTCGCCCGATCGCCACGTGCGTACATCGATGTGACCGCGGAACAACTAGCCAAGACACACAGCCACAGGGGCCAGGCAGCCGACAGGGCGCGGAGCGTCAGCATGCTGGTGTGATAGGTCGTGGCCACGCGCTTCGCTGGATTGTGGCGATCAACGCTATAGGTTGCACGACCTGATGCGGCCGTCTCAGCGTGGCCGGCGGCCACAGCCAACGAGGCTGATGTCGGCGCAGCGCCGACCAGAAGAGGCCGCCGACGCTGTTGTTTCTGGGTCGCTTCTCCTGCCGCTGCCGCCAACCAAATCTTCGCGTCACGCGAAGAACCGCGGCAGGAGAAGCTCAGCGCGCGCGCCGCTCAGCAACATCGGTGGGCTTGGTGCGCCAGCGATCGTGGAGCCACATCCACTGCTCTGGATGCGCCCGGATGAACGATTCGATCTCGCCACTCCAGGCCCGCGTTATGCGCACAATCTCTTGCTCTCGCGTCGCCTGCCGGTCGGGCACGATCGGATCGTTCACGATCAATTCCAAACGGTCTCCCACCCGTTTGGCGAACACCACGACGATGGGCGCCTGTGCGACGATCGCCAAGCGGGCTGGCCCGATGGGAGTGTAGGCTGGGCGACCGAAGAGTTCGACGAAGATGCCACCGAGGCGCCGGATGTCCTGGTCGGGCATGACCCCAAGGGCGAGACCCTGGCGCAATCGACGCACCATGCCGCCCGCGCCCTCGTCGACGTAGACCGTCGGCACGCCGAAGCGCCCCCGCATCTGTTCGACGAGTCGATTCAGGCCCGGATTCGTTATGCGCTTGGCGATCGCGCCGCCGAACGGGCGCGCCCCAGCCACGTGCAGGTACTGCAAGAGCAGCTCCCAGTTGCCGATGTGGCCACCCAACGCGATCAAGCCCACAGGGTATCGCCGTTGCAGGTCACACCACTTCTCGATGCCCGGCCCCGGTAGGAAGCGGCTGCCCAGGAAGGCCTCGCCGCGCCGTGCGACGGCCAGGACCTCCGCCGGCAGATCCGCCATGTTCTTGAACATGGCGCGCCGTACGCGCCGCCGATCGGCCAGCGACATCTGGTCGCGGAACACGGTGGCCAGATTGGTGTCCACAGCCGCGCGATGCAGCAGACTGCCGAACGTGCCGACAAAGAGGCGGGTCAAGCGCCGCACCCAAGTGAACGGCAACCGCATCAAGACCTGCGTAGCCGAGCGGGCAACGCTGGCGTAGACCGCGCGACGCACGTTGCGGAGTCGCCGCCGAATGGTCAGGGCTTGTGAACGCTGCTTGGCGACCCGTTGCCCGCGTGCGGTGCGATAGATGGGCGTCGGCACCAACTCCACATTGTTCTTCGGCGGTGGGCTGGAGTCCGCCGCACCCGTGCATTCAGCGTCGACACGCATTGCAGCCAGGGTGAGGACCCCGATAGCCGCGGCATTGGTAGACGTCCGCCTCTGCCAGGGTGATGCCCAACCACTCGATGC
>JANPER010000126.1:0-24262 GCA_031423015.1 Planctomycetota bacterium
GGCTTCCGCCTGGTTCACTACGCAGTACTCAACGATCACCTGCACATGCTCGTCGAGGCGGAGGATCGCGCGTCGATGACGCGCGGGCTGCATGGCCTTCTGATCCGCATCGCCAAAGCGCTCATCAAACTGTGGCAGCGCGGCGGCAACAATTGATCCGCTACATCAATGGAGGGGAACGCATCATCTTGAAGGAAGCCGCCGCGTCCGTGCGAGCGACCGACCGGGGCGACGGGCAGGCTGGGGGCTCGGGGCATGGGTGGACAATCCGGTACGGCGAGGAGCGGGCGAGCACGAGTGTCGAATGCGGGACATACGTCTGCATTTGTTGATTTGGCCAGGAGTTTGTCGTGTAGTTTGTGGAGCTGTGGTCTTGGACGTCGTAACTTGTGCTGAATCACTTAGGGTCACGATAATCGTTGGTTTTGACATGAGTCCAAAGCTGCAGGTTCGGTCGAAGAAGTCGCGGCGGATGAGGGTGGCGAAGGGCATGCTGCCGTTCAAGCAGCGGGGCGGTTGGCGGCCTGGGGCGGGGCGGAAGCCCAAGGGCGAGGCGGCTGGGGTGGCGCATCGGCCGCGCGGCGAGATGGCGGGGCGGTTCCCGGCGCATGTGACGGTGAAGGTCGCGGCGGGATTGCCGCTGCTTCGGAAGGGACGTGAATACGCCGCGCTCCGGGCCGCCTTCGCCGCCGGCTGCGATCGCTTCGGCTTCCGCCTGGTTCACTACGCGGTGCTCAACGATCACCTGCACATGCTCGTCGAGGCGGCGGACCGCGCGTCGATGACGCGTGGCCTGCACGGGCTGTTGATCCGCATCGCCAAGTCGCTCAACAAGCTGTGGCAGCGCGGCGGCAAAGTCTTCGCCGATCGCTACCACGACCGCCTTCTCAAGACCCCGCGCGAAGTGAAGAACTGCCTCGTCTACGTTCTGGGCAACGGCAAGAAGCATCAGCGCGATGGCCGGCATGTGCGTGTCGCCGCGCCCGTCGACACGTTCACGTCAGGCCCCTGGTTCAACGGCTGGAAAGAAGCGATCCGCTTCGCGGGCCTCGAAGCCCACATCCGCCCAATCAGCGAGGCGAAGACATGGCTGCTCTCCGTCGGCTGGCGCCGGCACGGTTTGGTCAGCGTGTACGACATGCCGGCGACCGGCTGACGCTGGCGCTCGAACACAACCACTCCACCACCAACTGCAAGGGCCACAACAACGACAGGAACAACCTTCACCCTCGCTGCCCGAGCGCCGCACGTCGCCGCGGCACGTCCGTCCGCCCCTCACCTCACCGGATTGTCCACCCATGCGCCCGAGCCCCCAGCCTGCTCGGAGCTTTGGGAGGGAGCTGCGTTCAGACCGGCAGACAGACAGACAGACACCACTGAGGCAGGGAGCAGGCTGCCGCCTGCCTCCCTGCCTCAGTGATGGTGATGCCCACCCGGACCGTGCGGGTGCCCGTGCTTCAGCTCGTCCTTGCTCGCCTCGCGGATCGACATCACCTCGATCTGGAAGTGCAGCGTCTCGCCGGCCAACGGGTGGTTGAAGTCCAACACGACCTCGTCCTTCAACACCTCGGCGACGAACACCGGCACGGCGTCGCCGCCGTCGTCTTTCACGCCGAACTGCATGCCGGCTTCGATGGGCTGGTTCTTGGGGAACGAGTTGCGGGGCACGCGGCGCGACGCGTCCGGCTGCTTCTCGCCGTAGCCCTTGGCCGCGGGCACGCTCACCATCGCTTTGGCGCCCACCTCCAGCGTCAGCAGTTGCTCTTCCAACCCTGGCACGATGTTGCCGTGGCCGTGCAAGTACAGCAGCGGTTCGCCGCCGATCGAGCTGTCGACTTGGTCACCCGAGTCGAGGGTCAGCGTGTAGTGAATGGCGACGACCGCGTTCTTGGCGATCTGCTTTGGAGCGCTCATGCGCGCAGGCTACGCGACCGGCACCAGCTCTGCCAAATACTGCGGCAGCATCTTGCGCCACGTGACCCAGTCGTGCGGGTAGTCCTTGCCCCACGACACGACCTTGTTTGGCACCTTCTTGCCGCCCAAGCACTGCGCCACCTTCCAACTCTCCTCCGGGCTCTCGGCGCGGCCCTCGCCGTGCAGCAACAGCACCGAGCGCGTGCGCAACTTGTCGAGGTGCGGCCCCTCGGGATGCGGCGGCAAGAAGTGCAACGGCGAGGCACGGTGCAGCTCGCCTTCCACCGAACCCTGCAGAAACTTGGTCAAGTCGTAGGTTCCGCTCATGCACACCGCTCGGCTGAACACGTCGGGGTGCCGGCAAATCGACGCCAGCGCGTTGAAGGCGCCGATGGAAGCTCCGGCCACCATGATCTCGCGCGTCGCGTCGCCGCCACAGTCGTTGTGGATGAACGGCACCACCTCACGCCGCACACACTCGTCGAACTCGTTGTGCACGCGCCCGGCGAACGACGTCAACTTTCGTTCAGTCAGCCAGCGCTGCGCCGCCACCGAGTCGAGGCTGTAGACCTTGATGCGACCCTGCGTCAACAGGTCCGACAACACGTCGATCATGTGGAAGCGCTCCACTTCCTCGGCGTCGCCGCCCGCGGTCGGATACAGCAGCACCGGCGTGCCCATGTGACCCCAACGCACGACGTTGATCTCGCGGCCGACTCGCTGGCTATGCCACTTGGCCTTGTGCTTGCTCATCGCTTGCCTCCCTTTGCCGCCGCGGCGGGCTTGTCCGGCGCCTTGCCGTTGCGTTCCCGCCACAGCTGCACGCCCTGCCAGAAGCGATCGGTGAACGCTTCCACCTCGATCGTCGGATACAGCGCCGCGACCTTCTGCCGCACCGCCTGTTTACAACGGTCCGACCCGAAGTAGTCCCACGCCACGGCGTGCAAGTGCGACAGATGCTGACCGCAGAAGTCCTCGAAGCGCGCGCTGTCGAAGTGCTCCGCCGCCAGCTTGCCGTAGCGCCGCAGCTTGTCGCGGAATGGCAGATCCAGCGCCGCCACGTCGAAGTACGGCTGCCAGTTCTGATTGTGCTTGAACAGCCGCTTGGTGGCGGCGGTGAAGATCGCCCAGCGCAGCTTGCTCAGCACCAGCCACGGCCAGTGACAGTGCAGCGAGGTGACCTGTGAGTCGGGGCACGGGTTGGCGTAGTCGATCGGGTGCCAGGTGCCGCCCTTGCCGAGCATCTCGCACGAGTTGAAGTCCCAGCCGAAGAACGCGTTGATGGTGAGCGTGGTGTCGCGCACGATCGACTCGTCTTCGGGCGTCAGGAAGTTGACATCCTGCAGGTAGCGCCCATGCAACGGCTGCCCCGGGTCGTAGTGCATCACGTGGAACTGCGGTCCGATGGCGATGCCGCGCACGAACATGTCGAACGGCACGACGCCGTGCTGGATGTGCATCAACGCCTTGCCGCTCTCGTCGTAGGCCCGCAGCATCTGTGCGTCGTCGTCGACCTTCGACACCCCCACCCAACCACCGCCGTCGAACGGCTTGATGAACAGCGGGTAGCCCACCGCACGCCCCTGCGCCGCGACGTCGAACATCTTGGCGTAGCGCTCCAAGGTCACGCGCAAGTCAGACTTGGGCTCGTACTCCTTGGGCGGCAGGATGCGCGTCTTCGGCACCGGCAGCCCCAAGCGCAGCATCGCGCAGTACGTCGTGTGCTTCTCCATCGACTGAATCGTCCACGGGTTGTTCCACACGTAGACGCCGTCCATCAGCACGGCCTTCTTGATCCACTCGCGCCGCGGCGCGTACCAGTGCGTCAAGCGATCGACGACGAGGTCGTACGGCACCTTGTCCGTCAGGTCGTACGGCTCGATCGTCACGCGCTCGCAGCCAAGCTTGATGGTGTCTTTGCCGGCGGGCACCGCGACATCCAGCTTGGCCAGGATGTCCTCGAACGCGGCGACCCAGCAGATGTCGGCGCCGAGCGACAGACCGATGCGGCGCGTGATGGTTGCCATAGGGGGGTTGGGCGTAGACCATCCACAAGCGCCGGGGGAAAAGCCAGCGCGGACCTTCATCAGGTCCCGGATCAACGGCACGCTGCGGCTACACCACCGCGTCGCGACTACGGCACGCGCACGGCGATCGCGTTGGAGATCCCGATCTGCGCCGGCAGCCCGAGGTCGAGCAGCAGGTACTGCAGGTACAGGGTCACCGGGCCACCGCCGCCAGGCACCGACAACTGCACCCGGCCGCGCGCGTCGCTCGACACGGGCAGGCTCGCGATGGGCGGGAACGGCACGACCGTGCCGCCAAACAACTGCGTCGGGTTCGACTGCAGCGCGATCAAGAGCACGGTCGGCGTGAAGCTCGGCGCGTAGCGCAAAGCGATGTCGGCCGTGAGGCCAGGCTCGAGCCGACCGCACACGCTCAGTTCCGGAATCTGACCGTTGCTGCCACGCAGACCATACCCGAGGTCGAGCGCGGGCCCGCCGTCGCTCGCCACGATCTTGTAGACGGAGCCAAACCAGTAATCGACGACGTAGAGCTCGCCCATGGCGTCTTCGCCGAACGAACTGATCGAGGACAGTTGATTGGGCAGGAACAGTTGGCTGGTGCGCTCGCGCAGATCGCGCACGCCCTGACCCGGCACGTAGCGGAACGACCAGAGACGCGTGCTGCAGTAGTCGGCGAACCAATAGGTGCCCTGAAGATCGCGCAGCGCGCAGCCCCGATACACGTAGCCGCCGATGATCGAGCAATCGCCGCCGGTCGGATACTCGTAGAGCGGCCCTTGGTACACCGGCGCGTTGCACGGCGGCGTGCCGATCGGGCAGCTCGGGAAGTAGCACTGCGTGCCCTCCATCACGCTCCAGCCGTAGTTGCGCCCGCCGGGGCTGCCAAAGGCCTCGAAGATCACTTCCTCGCGCGCGCCCTGGCCGACGTCGCCGATGTAGAGGTCGCCCGTTGCGCGGTCGAAGCTGAACCGCCACGGGTTGCGCACGCCCAGCGCCCAGATCTCTGGCCGATACGACGGATTGCCCACGAACGGATTGCTCGGCGGCGCGACGAACGGCAGCCCCTGGTCGACGTCGACGCGCAGCATCTTGCCGAGCAGCGACGCCGGCGCCTGACCGTTGCAGAATGGATCGCCACCGCTGCCGCCGTCGCCCATGCCCACGTAAAGAAAGCCGTCGCGGCCGAACGCGAGGCAACCGCCATTGTGGTTGTCGAAGGGTTGCGCAATCGGCCCGAGGCCAACCGCGGCGCTGGTTTGATCGGCGAGGTCAGGGTCGGTGGTCGACACGCGATAGCGCTCCACCAGCGTGGCGCCATCGCTCAACCGCGTGTAGTTGACGAAGAAGTAGCCGTTGGTGTCGTAGCTCGGATGAAACGCCAGGCCCAGGAGGCCAGTCTCTGCACCAACCGTGCGGACCTTGGATCCGATATCGAGGAATGGTTGAGTCAGCAGTACCCCTTGGCGCAGGATGCGAACGCGACCAGTGAACTGCTCGACAATGAACAGTCGATCCTGATCGCCGCGCGGCGCGGTGACGAACACAGGGCTTTGCAGGCCAGTGGCAACCCGCACCGCGGCGAGCGGCGTCTGCGCGCCCATCACCGGCGCCAGGAATGTGAGTAAGCAAGAAACGACGAAGCGACAACGACGCATAGACCCCTTGGGCTGCAAGAGCCGCGAAGGCCCGCGGCGCGCGAACTCTACGGCAGTTGTAACTCGCCATGACGTTCAATTCGCCACTGCGAGTGGCCCGTCGATGCAGTGCGGGTTAGTGCCGCGCCCTGCCGCGGCCGCCCCCGGCGATGGGCTTCAGATCGTCTTGATGACCGCGTTGTTGCCGAGGAAGATCCGGTTCAACGCGAGATCGAAGTCGCCGACTTGCATGTGGATCGCGGCCCTGCCCAGCGGACCAACATGGAACGTGTACGACATCTCACCGAGGGTCGGGTCGAAGGGCTGCGTCGGCAGGAAGGTCAAGCCAGGGAGGCCGAGGCCCAGCCTGCCGGTGATCCCGAGGAACGACAGATCGAGGCCCAAGGGGTCCAGCGTGCCCAGCATGACGAAGCCCAGTTGCGCGGTCGCCTTGGGGGGTGCCCAGGCGCAGATGGTCAGCATGCCGCCGGCGGCCGGCGGGTGCGCCGAGCTCATGCACACCGTGTCGAGCTGCAGCGGGTCTCGGTAGCCTGCCGCAAAGTGGTAGGCCCAGTACATCGAGCCACCGATGTGGCCTGGATTGGACTTCCAGTTGGAATCGTCGTAGACCTGCAAGCCGGGGACGTTGGCGAGGGAGTCGCCAGCGAGCGACGAGCGGAAGAACGCGTCCGCCGAACTGTTGTTGCGCGCGAACATGAGTGCACGGCATGTGCCTCGGTCAGACGGCAAGCCCGTGTTCTGGCGCAGCGGGCTGGGTGAGTGCGGCACGACGCCGACGATCGTGGCCATCGTCACCGGTGCGCCGAGCGTGACGGTCGAAGGCGCGGTCAAAGTGAGCGGGGCGCGCAACAGGCTGTTGCCACGGGCGTAGATGAACTCGTAGCCGCCCGTCGTGCCGTTCCACGAGGCGAGCGTGCTGCCGACCTGCGAGTCGACATAGCCGGTGACGCCCGGGATGACTCCCAAGAGCGTGAACGGCACGTTGATCGCCGTACGGACGTACACCTGCGGGCTCACGGAAGCGCCAGCCTCGAATACCAACACCTTCAGGTCGGAGGTGACGTTGAAGGCGAAGTAGTCAGTGGTAGGCGGCGGCAGGTTGGCGAGGTCGTTGTTCGCGGTCAACGTGTAGTTGCCAGGCGTACCCGTCGCGCGGCCCGACCAGCCGGTAAAGAACGGGTTGGGGGGCACGGTCACCGCGGCGGTGACGTACCAGTTGCCGGCACCTGCGTCGCGGATCATCGAGAGCTGCGCGACTTGCGTGACACCGCCGCCGAACGCTGCCGCGCCGAACTGCGAGGACTGCGCGGGAGGAGTCGTGGCAAGGACCGGAGGCTGTTGGGCGGCGAGGCTCGCGCTGAGGGCAAGCCATGGCGATGCGTAGCGCATGGTGGAAGCGGTCGGGAGCGGGAGCGGAAGACAACGACGACCCGTGAACGGTTACCAAACAAGACGGATCGCTGCGCCCCCCTACTCGTACACCATCCACAGCGGCCCGGGAAACAACCAGCTCAGCCCCTCGCGCAGCCGGTCGCGCCAGTTCTCCCAGTTGTGGCCGTCGTTGGCCTCGCGGTAACGCACCTCCATGCCGGTGTCTTGCAGCAGGGGCACCATCGAGCGGTTGAAGTAGATCAAGCCCTCGTAGCGACCGCAGCTCAGGAACACCTTCTCCGACGGCTTGCCGGGCCGACGGCGGAACTGATTGACGAACTCGACCACCGGATCCCAGATCGCGCCCATGTCGTGCTGACCGATGTCGGTGAAGGCGAACGAGCCCGACTGCAAGAGCAAGCGGCCGAACAGGCCGGGGTGGCGCCAGGCCGTCGACAGCGCCGCCAACGCGCCGAAGCTCGCGCCCACTAGGCCGCGCGCCGCGGGCTCGCGCACCAGCGGATAGGCAGCCTCGAGCTGCGGCAGCAGATCGTTCACCAAGAAGTCGGCGTGCCTTGGATCGGCGGCGTACTCGCGCATGCGATCGTCGGCGTTGGTGAGCGCGACGATCATCGGCGGTAGTTCGAGGCGATGGATCAACTGGTCGAGCGCCAGCTTGAGCCGCGCGAACTCCACGTAGTCGCGACCGTCGTGCACGATCAGCAGCGGATAGCGCCGCGTCGTGCGAAAACGCGCTGGCAGGTACACCTGGACGTCGCGGTCGCCGAGCGAGTGCCCAGAGATGCGCATCGGGCGCAGCTCGCCCAGGCGCGCCTCGGGGTCTTCGTTCAGCCAGTCGGGCGGCCGGTAGTCGGCGCCGTGCACCACCGAGTTGGCGCCGAACGGATCGCGCGCGAAGTTCGGGTTGAGCGGATCGCGGATCAGCTGCTTGTGCGGCCCGCGCGCCACCGCGAACTTGTATTCCACGCGTGAGCCGGGCGGCAGGTCCATGCAGAAGTACCACACGTCGGTGCCGGGCAGCTCTTGGAAGGCCTGCGCCGACTCGAGCCCGTGGATCCAGTGCACGAGCTGCACGCCGCTGGCCTCGCCCTCGAAGACGAAGGTAACCGTGCGGTCCTCGATGAGGGGGAACGGCCGACTGCGCAAGAACGCTTCCACCGCCGCGTGGGTCAACGGCCGCTGCTGCTGCAGGGTCTCGATCGCGCGCATCAGGCTGCCCCCTCGCGCACCGACCCGTCGGCGTGCAGACCGCGCGTCCCCGGCTGCACCGTCAAGCGCTTGCCATCCCAATCGACGCGCGTGCGTTCGTCGAGCGCGATCGCGCGCGACGGCGCGAAGCGCTGCGCCAAGCGCGCCACCCGTTGGGGGTCGTCGAGCTCGAGGCGACGGCGCGCGTGCGGCAAAGCGACCACGCCGGGGATGCAGCCAAAGCCGAATTCGTAGGCCTCCGCGCTGCCTTGACCCTGCGGCGGACTGTCGTGGAACAACACGACGCGCTCGGTGCACACCATCGCGCCGGCCGACCAGGCGATGATCGGTCGCTTGCCGTGCAGGCCGAGCACGTCGAACAGACGCAGCCGATGCAGCAGCACGCCGACGTGACCACCGGCGATGCACAGGATGCTGCACTCCTGCAACACGTGCGCGATCTCGCGCTGATGCCGCTGCACGTGCGGACGTTCGCTCGGCACGAAGCGCCGCTCGAAGTCGGCGTGAATGTGTTGCGCCGCGTCGAGGTGCTCGGCGTCGAGCGTCCGCACGGCGCCGAGCGCTGCCGCCTGAGCTGCCTGGCGTAGGTCAGCCCGTCCTGGCCGCGCCGCCAGCTCGGTAACCGCCGCCACCTGGTGCAACAGTCGGACGCGATACAGCTCTTGCAGCTCGCGCAGCGCGTCGTGCCGTTGGCGCATGGCCAGCAGCAGCTCAGGGTCCTTGGCAAAGATGTCCTCGACCCGATGGTAGATCTCGAGGTTGCGCGCCCGCCCACCGACGTGTTCGTCGAGTTCCTGGATCTCGAGTTCGCGTTCCTCCCAACCAGCGGTCACGACGGCGAGATGGCCGCGTGCCCCGACCTTGCGATCGACGTCGGCAACCGCCTGGTTCAGGATCGGTTGCAGTCGCTGCGGGCCGAGGAGAATCACATGCATGGGCCGCGTGACGTTACGCAACGGCCCGCGGCGCGCCAGTTCGAGTTCGCGGCTCGGTTTGGCCGGTTCATTTCCTGTAACCAAACGCGCCTTCGGCGCCACTCGTGGATGCAGAGCCGGCAACCCCCCGCCGTCTCTGAAGAACGTCACGGGTCGACGCCACCCTGAACGCTCGCCATCCATGGCGCCGAGGAATCAGTCATGCCCCTTCGTTTCTTGAAGACGCGACCTACGACGTCGACGTCGACGTCGTCATCGATGAGCCGAGTCGCGCTTCGTGTATTTCTTTGCTCCCCTCGAAAGGAAACGCTCGTCGTGAAACGACTCTCCTCTGCGCTGCTCCTCTTGCTCTCCTTCGCGCTGCTCGCTCCGAGTTGCGCCGGCCCTGGCGAGCGCACCAAGACCACCCTCATTATCCCCACGCCCATGAGACCCGTGACGATCATCCACGAGCACGAAGGCGAGCCCCTTGCCCTCGAATGGGCCGGGCAGATCGTCAACATCAACAACCACGAGTACGACCTGTACAAGGACGCGAACGGTCGCGAGTGGATCCGGGATCGCCACCCGCCGTATCGCGTCACGCCGCGGCCGCCTGCCAACCCGCCCGGGGGTCGCTGGAGCCTCAACCCGCGCATCACGAGTCGCGCTGCTCTGTTTGACTTCTCGCAGCACACGTACGCGGGCCTGATGCAGAGCACGGGCCTAGACCGATGGGATCCCACCAGTAACAGGAACACGACGACGGGTGCGCAGGTCCTCGACTTCGACTCGCACACCCTCGACACGCATGTCGTCTACGCGATGCGCGGCGACGTCGGCATCCCGCACCCCGACGATCACCCGCGGATCCGGTTCGACATCCAGATGCTGGCCGCGCCTGCGGGCAACGCCAGCTTCTTGTCGGTGGCTGTCGAGGGCGACCTGCGCGACGTGGCCGCCTACCTGCTAGACCAGGGCATCACGAAGCTGACCGACATTCCGCTCACACACGCAGACACTGTCTATGACTGCGACGCGGTCCTCGACCGCGTCGGGCGAAGGGTCGTGCTCCTCTATCGCACGACTGTTCTCCGCGTGGTGCCGTTGAGGTGAGCATGCGCGCGCCCGCCTCGCTGTTCCTCCTGCTCGCTGCGTGCTCCGTGCCGCCGTCGCTCATCATCGAGGGCGTGGCGGTCAGCGGCGAGGCGGGCGCGCGCATCGTCGCCCTCGTCCTCGACGAGGTGGGCGATCCCCCTGACATCAAGGTGAACGCCGTCGGCGCCGGATGGGCCGTCCCGTTGGGCGGCGACCTCTGGCTCGTCCCGCGACACTGCTTCCCGGCCATCGCGACGCACATCCTGCTACGTGACGCCATCGCGCCTGTGACCGAGCGCGCTGCGGGCAGCGAGCGCGCTGCGGGCAGCGAGGGCTACGCCCCCGAGTTCGGCGCGGTCGTCCGCGATTGGGTCGTTCTCGAAGTGCCGGGCAGCGGGGGCGGGATCGTCGCGCGCCGCACGGTCCCCCTCGCTGCCGGCGACATCGTCACTGTCCCGCCGTCGACCGATCCCGTTCGCGTCGTCGACGTGTGGCTAGCTGACCCTGCCGGCCGACCGCTCCCCGGGCTGATCGCGCTGCCGCGCGGCGGCGCCGAACCCGGATGGTCTGGGCGGCCCGTTGTACGCAACGGGGTCATCATCGCAACTCTGCACGGCATAGCGGGGCCGCACCTGGTCGCGTTGCTGTTGCCGAAGGCGGCGGTCTCCCCATGAACCTGCTCACCCCAAAGATTTGGAGGCGTGGCACGGCGTCTCAGACGCGACGGTGCGCACGATGCCGTGGCTTCGGTGTCGGTTTCGGTGGGTGACGTCGCGACGCTGTTGCCCGGCGGCGAACGCTGCCGCGTCACCAAGGTCTACCACGACTGTCTCGAAATCGAGCGCGGCCCGCTCGAGCCGGGGTGGTCGGGAACGCCGGTGGCAGTTCACGGCCACGTGGTCGGCTTCGTGCATGGCACGAACGGCGATCAAGCGGTCGTGATCCCGCTTCCCCTACGCGCCCTGGCCGCCGCGTTGCACGTGACGGACGTGCAGAGCAGTCGCTGACGCCGCGTCGCCGCCGCACGCCGGCCTGCCTCACCCCGCGTAGAGGCGCAGCTCGCTACCGAACGCATCCGCCATCTTCACCGTGGTCTCGAGGTCTGGATGACGCACGCACACCCAGCCGTCGCCGGTCACCACCTGCCGGTAGTCCCGGCGGGGCGCCCCCACGGGCACGAGATCGATCGTCGCGACGCAGTCGCCGTAGCGCTGCATGAGACTCGCCAGGCCGTCGATGCGCTGGATGCGGCCTTCGCCCTCGGCCCGCTTGAACACCAACGCCGCGTTGTACTTCTTGCTGGTGTCCTGGCTGAGCTTGCCATGGCACACCGCCTCGGCCCACCCGCGGAACAGGTCGATGTTGCACGAGTAGTTCATGCCGTGAGTCAAGCGCCCGCCCGGCGAACGGCCGCCGATCTCGCCGAACACCGCCTCGCCGTCGGGCTTGCGATACCACTCCATGTGGGTGAAGCCGCTCTCGAAACCGAGTGCCTTCAGCACGCGATGGCCAAGGCGAACCCCAATGTCGATGTCGGGGCGCGCGATGTCGCGCAGGGCGATCGCCTGCGCGCTGATCCACGGATTGAGGCGCGCCACCAAGGGCTTCGGTCGATACCAGGCGACGCTCTCGAACAGGATGTTGCCTTTGCTCGTCACCGTGTCGTAGGTGAACTCTTCGCCGTCGACATACTCCTCGACGCTGACCTCGGGCACGTGCTTCACCGCCGCGAGCGCCAGCTCGGCCTCCTGCTGATCGTTGACGCGGTAGGTGTCGGCCGAGCCAGCGCCGTCGATCGGCTTGATGATCGCCGGGAAGCCGATCTTCTCCAGGCCGGCGCGCACCTCGGCCTGGGTGCGCGCGCGGTAGTGATGCGGCGTGCGGATGCCGGCGGCGTCGAGCACTTCTTTCATGCGCTGCTTGTCGCGAAACGCCACCGTCTGCTCAGGCGTGAGGCCGGGCACGCCGAGCGCCTGCCGCAAGCGCGCGGCGACCCCCATGCCCGGCTCCCACAGGCACTCGACCCGGTCGATGCTGCGCCCGCGCAACCACGAGCGCACCTCGGCCACGACCGTTTGTTCGTCCCACAGGCTCTTCACCTGCAGGTAGTCGGTCAAGCACTCGCGCACCTCCTTCTTGAGTCCGGGCGCTGGCTGATCCCCAAGCCCAAACACGCGCGCCCCGACCTCGGCGAGGCCCCGCGTGAACAACGGCATGTCGTCCGGGAACCCCGGCGAGAGCATCAAGACATTGACCATGATCGGAACATTTGTGTCAGGTGTTGCCGACGGGTTTCACCCGTCGGTCACTGATCGAAGGAGCGTAGTACCAGGTCTGACACATTCGTACTGCTAGCCCAGCTCGACGCGTAGCGACGCGACCAGGCGTTGCAGGCCGGCCTCGACGACACGCGTGTCCTCGTGCCGCAGAATGACGTAGCCGTCGCCTTCATAGCTGTCGGAAGGCGTTTGGCCAGCTTGCGGTAGCTTGGCCTCCACTACCAAGGCGCCGAGTTCGCGCTGCGCGCGATCCAGCCCGTGTACTTGCTTGACGCGGCCTTGCCCTTGGCCGCGCAGGTAGGCGGCGCCGGCGGCGAACTTGCGCTCGGGCGGCGTGAAGCGATCGAAGATCATCAGCTCCGCCCACGCGCGGTAGAAGTCGATGCCGTGCGCGTGGCTCAGCAGCGTCATGAACTGCGCCCCCGGCGGTCGCGCCGCGACCTCCGAGATCGCGATCGAACCGTCGTCGCGCCGAAACCACTCCATGTGCGTGATGCCGTGGCCGACGCCCAACACCGACAGCGCCTGCGGTCCTGCTTGATGGATCGCTTGGAACTCCGGCCCCGACACGTCGCGCGGCAGCATCACACACCATTGGATCCACGGCTCGCGCAGCACTTCGAGCGGCGTCGGGAAGTAGCACGACACCGAATGGAACACGTGCCGCCCGCCGAGGGTGACCGAGTCGAACGAGAACTCGCGGCCGACGATGAACTCCTCCAGCAACAACGGCGAGCCGGGGCTCGGCGGCGCGGTGCGCAGGTAAGTCTCGAGATCGGCAGCACGATCGAGGCGAAACGTGTTCTTGGCGCCCGCTCCGGCCGGCGGCTTCACCACCATCGGGCCGCCCAGCTCGCGCGCGAAGGCCAGCGCCGCCGCGGGATCATGCGCCAGACAATGCCGCGCGCACGGCAGGCCGTGCTGCCGCAGCACGTCCTTCATCTGCGCCTTCTCGCGAAAGTTGCGCGCCGCGGCAGCCGACAGCCCCGGCAACCCGAGCCGCTCGCGCGCCTCGGCCAGCGGCACCTGCGCCTGCTCGAGAATGCCGATCACGCGGTCGACGTTGCCACCCCACTGCTTGGCCACCGCCCGCACCGCGCCGACGATGTGCTCGGCATCCATCGCGTCGCGCGTCGGCGCGAACGCCGCGATCTTGTCGCGGATGTCCTCGGGCAGCTTGTCGATCGGATCCTGCGAGATGACGCCCACCCGCACGCCCGGCACCTCCAGCACCGTGCGCAGGAACCGCATGGTGTTATCCATGGCGAAGGGAACCGCGAAGACGACGTCTGGCATGACCGCCCGCATGCTAGCCGCGACGCCATCGCGAGTCGCGCAACAGCAGGCGACGACCGACGAGATCTCGCGACCGCGACGCCGTGGCGAGGAACGGTGCTCCGTGATCCACCTACTCGATCCAGAGCTCGACGCTGTTCGTCAGGTGGATCGCCCCGGCGCGCACGACTGGGCTCTGCAAGTACAGCGTCACGTTTCTGAGCACCGACGAGTTCGGGACCGGCAGCGTCAACGTCGTGCTCCCACCGCCGCCGATCGCGCCGATCGTGAGCTGCACCGCGGTGGCGAGATCGATCAGGATGCGACGGTTCCATGGCGACGCGACGCTCGCCCGGGCGCCCGAGAGCAGCAGCGCGAACGGTTCGCCGGCATTGCCTGACACCTGCACGCGCGCGTTGCCACCCAGCGCGCCCATCTGCGTCGTGAGCAGACCGTCGGGCAGGCCATAGCGCGCGAGGAGCTGCACGAGGTGCGGCCGGTTGCCGATCTGGCCGCTCGGAATCGCGGTGCCGGTCGCTTGCAAATCGGCGACGACCTGCGCGGGCGTGAGCCGCACGCCGTTTTGCTCCTTGACCGCGCCGGTGTAGCTGGCGATGCAGCCGGCGACCGCGGGCCCGGCCGCTGACGTGCCGCCGAACCCAGCCGTGTAAGTCTGGCGCACATCACTGTTGGGGAAGAACAAGTCGCCGCCGCCGCCCATCGTGGTGACCCCAGTGCCCCAGCCGTTGGCGTCGATGCGCTGGCCGTAGTTGCTGAAGCCGATGCGCGCGAGGTCACCGGCGCCGGTGGCGCCGATGATGAAACCACCGCTGCTCACGGCGCCCGTCGTGTAGCGGTTGCCGTAGAGCGCCGTGGTGCCCAGGTCGTCGGCGGAGTTGCCGGCGCCAAACGCATAGAAGATGCCGGCCGCGGTGGCGACGCGCACGGCGTCGAACTCCGCTTGCGGGAAGTCCACCGGCGCATGGTCGCCGTTGCCGACCACCCACGCGAACGACGAGCTCATCATGTCGCCGGCCGACAAGCGCGCGGTGACCAAGCTGATCATGTTGGCTGCGCCATTTTCCAGCGAGCTGACGAAGAAGCGCCGGCAGCCGCTGCCGAAGCCGCGCACGCCGTAGCCGTTGCGCTGCGCGCCCATGAGGCCGACGCACGCCGTGCCGTGGCTCCGCCAGCTCGCAAAGTTGGTCGGCGCGACGCCGATGATGTTGGCGGCGACGAGGTCGCTCTGATCTTCGTGCCCCATGTACCAGTCGCCTTCGAGCTGCGCCATCTGGCCAGTCTGGAAGCGCGCGCCGACCATGCTCCAGATGGCGTTGTATTCGTAGCCCGCTGGCGCGGCGCCGAAGTAGGTCTGCCGCGCCGCGAACTGCGGGGTCGTCGGCGGGATGTCGTCGAGCCGCGCGACGCGATGCTCGGGATAAGCGGTCTCGACGGCGTCGAGGCGGTTGAGCGCGTTGACGAGCGCCTCGGTCTGTTGCGCGCCCGAGGTGCGCACGGCGAACCAGTTGTTGAGATCGACGAGCGGCGGGGTCGCCGCGGGCAGGTGCGCATTCAGCGCGGTGCGCTCACGGTCGAGGTCGTCGGGCGCGCGCGTAAACAAGCGCTGCACGGAGCAGCCGGCAAGGAGGCGGTGGAGGTCGGCAAGGTCTTGGCCGCCGAGGTCGACGATCTGACCGGCGATGAGACGGCCGCGCACACCTTCGCGCAGCTTCACCTCGAGGCGGTTTGCGACCATTGCGCTCGCATCGAAACGGAATGGCAGGAGAGGCTTGAGGGTGGGGCGCACGCCGGGTCCGGCGTCGGCGAGGTCGTAGGTTTGAGCCAGTGACGCCGCGGTGAACGCGCCGGCAGCGGCGCACGCGAGAGGCAGGAAACGCATCATTGCTTGCGAGCGTGGACGAAGGGAGCGCGAGGCAGACTAGCCGATGCCGGCGCGAGGGCAACGGGGCGGGGCCGTCGCCGCGCGCCACCGACAACCTCGCGAGCGCCGCGCCGGGTTTCGACTCGGCTCGCTATGCTCCTCGCTCTCGGAGGAACCATGCGCATCGCCCTGACGACTCTCGTGCTCGCAACCACGCTCGCGGCACAGCCGCAAGGCTGGAAGGAACTCGCTGGCCAGGACGCCCCGGCGTTCGAAGCCAAGGAGTGGCTCAACAAGGGCGAGGCTGAGCCCGACCGCGACATGCTGCTCGGCAAGGTCTGGCTGTTGTTCTTCTTCACCGTCGACTTCGAACCGTGCATGGACATGGCCGAGAGCCTGGCGTCCCTGCATGACAAGTTCTTCGACGTTGGTCTGCGCGTCGTGGCGCTGTCGTCGGCCCCGTTGGCCACCCTGCGCAAGGAGCTGGTCGACTCTCGCAAGGCGAAGTTCTGGGTCGGTTTCGACCCGCTCGACGTCAGCCTTGGCCGCTACGCGGCATCACCGAAGGTGACGATGCCGCACGTCTTCGTGGTCGGCGGCGACGGCAAGGTCATCGGCAGCGAGCTGCCCAGCGAGAGCGATGTGCGGGCGATGCTCGAGGCATCGCACAAGCTCACCAAGCAACTGCACGCCAAACTGCAGAAGGCGCGCGTCGCGTACGATGCGGGGGCCTTTGGTGCCGCGCACAAGATCGCCAGCGCGACCACCAAGGACGCCGACGCCATGGTCGCCGTGGATGCGACGCTGATGTGCAACAAGATCAGCGGTCACGCCGAGTTCGTGCGGCTGACCTTGGCCGCCGAAAAGGTGGACGACCCCAACGAACGCTACGCCACGCTGCTGCGCTTCGCGGCGCAGTTCGATGGCTTGGAGCCAACCAAGTGGGCGCAGACGCAACTCGCTGAGCTGCGCAAGATCGAGCGCGTGAAGACCCTGTTGCCCGAATGGAGCAAGTTCGAGGCTGCGGTGCGCGCTGAGATGCAGGCCGAAGGCAGACCCGACAAACTGCGCTCCGCCAAGCAGGCCTACGACGCGGTGTCCAAGAAGTACCAGCGCTCGTTCGTAGGCAAGCTGGCCGCCGAACACGCGGTGCGCCTGGAGCGGGCCAAGTAGTAACCACCTCATCGCGCGAGCAAGCAAGAGCCGTATGAACTCGTCACCGCGATACACCCGTCGGGACGCGCTGCGGATGTTGGGCGCTGTCGGCGTCGGCGCCGCCGCCTCTCCCCCGCCGCCAGGCGAACGCGCCGCGCAGCAGACTCTCGTCGAGCGCAACGACGCGGCCGTGCGCACCCATCTGAGCCAGCAGATCGTCGACCCGGCGAGTCCTTGGCGCGGCTGCGTGCTCGACGCGTTCGGCCTGCACTCGGCTGGGTCGGCGGCGTCTGTGATCGAGGTCCTGGCGGCGTCGTTCGTGCACCCGCAGTCGGCGTTGCACAAGGATCCCGAGCTGCTGGCGCGCATCGGCCTGGCCGCGGGCTTCCTCGAACGCGCGCAGAGTCCGCAGGGCAACATCGATCTGCTGGTCACCAACTTCAACTCGCCGCCTGACACCGGCTTCGTGGTGCACGGCGTCGCGACCGCAGGGGCCATCGGCCGGCTGCACGGCGGTGAGGAGATCACCGAGCGGCTAGAGCCCTTCCTGCGACGGGCTGGCGCGGGGATGGCGACCGGCGGCATCCACACGCCGAATCACCGCTGGGTCGTGTGCTCGGCCTTGGCGCAGATCCACGAACTGTTCCCCGACCCGCGCTTCGTGCGCCGGATCGACGAGTGGCTGGCCGAGGGCATCGACATCGACGCCGACGGGCAGTTCACCGAGCGCAGCACGCTGGTCTACAACCCGATCACCGACCGGGCGCTGGTGGTGATGGCCAACAAGTTGAAGCGGCCCGAACTGCTCGACCCCGTGCGCCGCAATCTGCGCGCGTTGACCTGGCTGCTGCATGCAGACGGCGAAGTGGTGACCGAGATCTCGCGCCGACAAGACCAGAACGCGCGCGGCACGGTCGCGCGCTACTGGTTGCCGCTCACCTACATGGCGCACCACGATCAGGACGGTGAGTTCGCCACGCTAGCGCAAAAAGCCGAGCCCGGCGGGGCGAGTCTGTCGGCGGTGCTCGAGTACCCCGACCTGTTGCAGCCGCTGGTGCCGTCGCAACCGCTGCCCAACGACTTCAAGAAGGACCTGCCGGCGATCGGCATCACCCGCATCCGCCGCGGCCCGCTGAGCGCCACGCTGCTGCTCGGCGGCTCGAGTCGCTTGCTCACGCTGCGCTTCGGCGACGCGGTGCTCGAAGGCGTGCGCCTGGCGGCGGCGTTCTTCGGCAAGGGCCAGTTCATCCCCGACGCGGCGCACAAGCGCGGCGACGAGTACCACCTCCGGCAATCGCTGGAGGCGCCGTACTACCAGCCCTTGGCCGAGCAAGTGACGCCACAGACATGGCTCGAGAGTCGCAGCCGCCGGCAGCACAGCGAGGTGTGTCGCCTCGAACTGTCAGCCGAGATCAAGGAGACCGAACACGGCGTGCAGCTCCGCCTGCAAGCCAGCGGCACGAACGGAGTGCCGCTCGCCGTCGAGCTCACGTTCCGTCCGGGTGGCCAGCTCACCGGCTGCCGCGCGCTCCCGGGGGATTCCGGCAGCTGCGTGCTGGCCGCCGGCACCGGCACCTATCGGGTCGGCGAGCACGAGATCCGTTTTGGACCCGGTGCCGCGGCGCATCATTACACCGAGGTGCGCGGCGCGGAGCCGAAGCTGCCGGGGCAGAGCGTCTATGTCACCGGGTTCACCCCGTTCGACCACACGCTGGTGTTCGAGGGCGGCTAGCCCAACCGCGAGAACCAACGCGAGCCGATCGAGAACCGGGCCGGTGAAGCGCAGCGTGCCCGCGTTATCGCGCGCCGCTCCGGTCCCAAGGTCGCCAGGTTCTGTGCTCAATCGCTCGTGGGCCGACCTGACAACTGCCGTCCTCGACTCGTATGCTGCCTGCCCTCGCGGCCTGTCTCACCCCCCCTCGCGCTCACCCTATGCACACCTGGGCCCTGTTGCTGACGTGCCTCTCCCCGTTTCTCTCCGCAGCCCCGCAGGAAGCCGGCACGCCTCCGCCAGCGGCAGCCAAACCCCCTGATCTCAAACCCGCTGAGGCGCCGCCCGCCGAAGCCAAGGTCCCCGAGACCAAGGCGGCGGAGCCTGAACCGGTCGTCGCGTTCCGCGGCGACCAGGTGAACAAGCTCGCCTGGCGCCACTTGGGCCCGGTCAACATGTCGGGGCGCGTCACCGACTTCGAGGTGTCCGGCCACACCTGGTACATCGGCACCGCCGCCGCCGGCGTGTGGCGCACGACCAACCGTGGCACCACGTGGAAACCTCTGTTCGACAAGGAAGCGGTGAGCTCGATCGGCGACGTCGCGGTCGCACCCGCCAATCCAGACATCATCTGGGTCGGCACCGGCGAAGAGAACGCGCGCAACTCGGTGTCGTGGGGCGACGGCGTCTACAAGTCGACCGACGGCGGCGGCACGTGGAAGCACATGGGGCTCGGCGACTCGTTCCAGATCGGCCACATCGCGATCCACCCCGAGAACCCCGACATCGTGTTCGTCGCCGCGCTCGGCAAGCTATGGGGACCCAACCGGCAGCGCGGCATCTTCCGCAGCAAGGACGGCGGCGGCACGTGGGAGAACGTGTTGTTCCTCGATGAGAACACCGGCTGCATCGACATCCGCTTCAACCCAAAGACGCCGACCATGCTGTGGGCGTGCATGTACGAGCGCAAGCGCAACGCGTTCGACGACAACGACCCGGAGGTGCGGTTCGGCGAGAAGGCAGGGCTGTTTCGCAGCACGGATGGCGGTGACACCTGGCAGCGCATGACGCAAGGCCTGCCGACCTGCAAGTGGGGCCGCTCGGACCTCGATGTCTTCGCCAAGAACCCGGACACCGTGTTCATGATCGTCGAGACCGAGCGCAGCGGTTGGGCGACCGGCACCGAGAAGACCACGGCCAGCGCCGAGCGAGGCAACCGCGCGTTCCTCGGCATGCAGAGCGAAGACGAGCAAGGTGGCGGCGCGCGGGTGACCACGGTGAGCAGCGAGAGCCCAGCCGAGACGGCCGGCTTGCAAGACGGCGACGTGATCGTGCTGTTTGGCGAGAAGGAGATCAAAGCGAGCGCCGACCTCACGGCGGCGATCGGTGCCGGCAAGCCCGGCGTCAAGATCAGCATGAAGGTGCGGCGCGGCGGCGAAGACAAGACGCTCGAGGTCACGCTCGGCGAGCGCCCCGCGCAAGACCCGGTCGCCGGCGGCGGCGCGCGCGGCGGTGGCGGCAGCGGCCCCAACGGCGGGCAGCTCGGCGGGCAGCGCGCCAACGTGCAAGACGACCAGGGCGAGCAGGGTCACGAGACCGGCGGCGTGTTCCGCTCCGACGACCAAGGCGTGACCTGGAAGCGCCTCAACAGCCTCACCGAGCGGCCGTTCTACTACAGCTGGATCTGCGTCGACCCCAACGACGACCAGCGCATCTACACCGCCGGCACCACCCTGTGGGCGAGCAGCAACGGCGGCAAGAACTTCGCCGGCACCAACCACAGCTCGATCCACGTCGACTTCCACACCGTGTGGGTTGATCCCGACGACAGCGGCCACGTGGTGGCGACCTGCGACGGCGGCGTGAACGTCAGCCGCGACCGCGGCCGCAGCTGGGAGATGCTGCCCAACCTGCCGATCGGCCAGTTCTATCACGTCGATGTCGACAGCGCGCAGCCGTACAACGTCGCTGGCGGCCTGCAAGACAACGGCTCGTGGGCCGGGCCGTCGCGCACGCGCTTCCGCGAGGGCATCGGCTGGGACGACTGGATCAAGCTGTATGGCGGCGACGGCTTTGGCGCCGCGTTCGATCAAGAGAACCCTGACATCGTGTTCGCCACCAGCCAGGGCGGTGCGCTCGGCAAGTTCGATCGCGCCACCAACCGCACGTCGGGGGTGACCAGGCCGCGCGTGCGCGGCAAGACCTTGAGCTTCAACTGGGACACGCCCTTCTTCTTGTCGCCGCACAACAGCAAGATCCTGTACTGGGCCGGCAACTACCCGCTGCGCTCGCTGGACCACGGCCGCAACGCCGAGCTGCTCAAGCAGGAGCCGCTCGGCTTGACCGCCAAGGGCACGGCCACCGCGTTCGCCGAGTCGCCGCGCCAGGCGGGCTTGCTCTACGTGGGCACCGACGACGGCGCGTTGTGGCGCAGCGAGGACCACGGCCACACCTGGACGGCGATCGGTGATCGCCTGTGGGGTCTGCCGGGTCCGCGCTACGTCAGCAGCATTCACCCGTCGGCGCACGCGCCCGACCGGGTGTATGTCACGTTCGACGGGCACCGTTCGAACGACTTCGCGACGCACGTGTTTGCGTCCGACGACAAGGGCAACACGTGGCGCTCGCTGGTGGCGAACCTGCCCGCCGAGTGCGCGCACGTCATCTGCGAAGATCAGGTCAATCAAGACCTGCTGTTCGCCGGCACCGAGCTGGGGTGCTGGGTCTCGCTCGACCGCGGCAAGGAGTGGTTCGCGATGGGCAAGGACCTGCCGACCATCCCGGTGCGCGACCTGGTGATTCAGAACCGTGAGAACGAACTCGTGGCCGCCACGCACGCGCGCGGCATCTGGGTCGTCGACATCACGCCCCTGCGCCAGCTCAGCAGCAAGGTCGCGGCAAGCGACGCGCACCTGTTCGGGCCGGAGAACGCGATCCTGTGGCGGCTGCGCAGCCGCGGCACGCAGGGCGACAAGACGTTCTACGCGCCCAATCCGGCCTATGGAGCCACGGTGCACCTCTGGCTCAAGGACGAGCCAAAGGACGCGCCGAAGGTCACGATCCACGACGTCACCGGCAAGCAGCTGGCGATGCTCACCGGCAAGAAGGAGGCGGGCTTGCAGGCGTTGCAGTGGGGTGCGCAAGGCGGCGGAGGTGGCGGTCGCGGCGGAGGTGGCGGTCGCGGCGGCGGCGCTTCACCGCTCAAGCCTGGTTCCTTCTCGGCGCGCTTCGTGCACGCCGACGCGACGCAAGTGCAAGCCTTCGCCCTGCTCCCCGATCCGATCGACAGCGCACCAGCAACGACCACCTCCCAACCCGCGAGCGGCAACTGATCATGCAAGCCTTCACTCATCGTTTGGTGCTCGCGGCCAGTCTCGCGACCACGTTGGCCACGACCGGCGCGAGCCAAGACGTCTCGACGGCGGCGCTGCGCGAGAACGTGTTCGGCGCGCTGTCGTGGCGACCGATCGGCCCGGTCAACTTCGGCGGCCGCATCGTCGACGTGGCGGTGCATCCGACCAAGTCGGCCGAGTTCTACGTGGCGGCGGCGACCGGCGGTCTGTTCAAGACCACCAACGGCGGCACCACGTTCGCGCCCATCTTCGACTCGCAGGCGGCGATCACGATCGGCGACATCGACATCTCGCCCGCCAACCCAGAGGTGCTATGGGTCGGCACCGGCGAGGCCAACAATCTGCGCAGCGCGTACGCCGGCAACGGGGTGTACCGCAGCGCCGATTCGGGCAAGACCTGGGAGCACGTCGGCCTGGATGGCACCGACCACATCGCGCGCGTCGTGGCGCACCCCACCAACGCTGACGTCGCCTTCGTGGCGGCGATGGGCCCGCTCTACACCCCGGGTTCGAACCGCGGCATCTACAAGACCGGCGACGCCGGCAAGAGCTGGAAGAAGACGCTGTTCGTCGACGACGACACTGGCTTCTGCGACCTGGCCATCGACCCCAAGAACCCCGACATCCTGTTCGCCGCGGGCTACGAGTGCCGGCGCCGAGCGTGGCACTTCAACGAAGGCGGCGACGGCGGCGGCATCTGGCGCAGCACCGATGGCGGCGACAGCTGGAAGAAGCTGAGCGGCGGCCTGCCCGACGGGATCCTCGGCCGCATCGGCTTGGCAATCTTCTTACGCGACTCCAAGGTGATGTACGCGTTCGTCGAGAACCGCAACCCGGCGAGCCCGCGCGCGCCGGTGCCGGACAACACCGAGGCAGCGAGCGTCAGCGAGCCCGCCACAGAGCAGAAGGCCGAGAAGGAGCCCGACGCGCTGAAGGCCGAAGAAGAAGGCAAGGAGGCTGAGCGCAAGGAAGGCGAGGCCAAGGAAAGCGATGCGCCCCCGGCGCGCGCTAACCGACGCGCACGCGGCGGTGGCGGCAACGGCGGCGGCGATGGCGAAGACGCCCCGCAAGGTCCCGCCTACGACGACCCGGCCTGGGATCGCGCCAACCACTCCGCGCTCACCGCGCCGGCCGACTTGCCGGCCAAGGGTCGCATCAAGGGCGGCGAGGTCTACCGCAGCGACGACGGCGGCGACACCTGGAAGTGCGTCAAGGAACGCCTGATCAGCGACCGCGCCAGCCACTACTTCTACTTCTTCGGCCAGATCCGCGTGCACCCCGAGGACGCCAACAAGATCTGGGTGCTCGACGTGGGCGTGCACAGCTCGACCGACGGCGGCAAGAAGTGGAACACCAACTTCGCGCGCAAGCTGCACTCCGACCACCACGCGCTGTGGATCCATCCGACGGCACCACGCCACATGCTGCTCGGCAACGACGGCGGACTGGCGCAGTCGTTCGACGCCGGCGAGACCTGGGATCACTTCGACACGCTGCCGCTGGCGCAGTACTACGCGATCGGCGTCGACCTGCGCGAGCCCTACCGCATCTACGGCGGCTTGCAGGACAACGGCACCTGGGGCATGCCAAGCCGCGGCGACACCAGCAACGGCATTCGTCGCGAGGACGTGTATCGCATCGGCGGCGGCGACGGCTTTGTCGCCGTGGTCGACCCCATCAACCCAGACACCGTGTATGCGGAGTCGCAGTTCGGCGTGGTCTACCGCTACGACCACAAGACCGGCGGCAGCAAGAGCATTCGCCCGCGGGCGCCGAAGGGCACGCCAGCGCTGCGCTCGAACTGGTGTTCGCCGATCATCCTGTCGCCGCACAACCCACGCACCGTGTACTTCGGCACGCAGTTCGTGCACCGCTCGTTCGACCGCGGCGACACCTGGACGATCATCAGCCCGGACCTGTCGTACGCCGACCCGGACAAGCTCGCGGGCAACGTCCCCCACTGCACGATCACCACGCTGGCGGAGTCGAGCAAGCACGCGGGCCTGCTGTGGGCTGGCACCGATGATGGCCGCGTGTGGGTGAGCAAGACCGCGGGCGAGCGCTGGACCGAGTTGACGGAGCGTTTCGCCGGCATGCCAGGCAAGCTCTGGGTAACGCGCGTCGAGACCTCGTCGCACGACGCGGACACCGCCTTCGTGGCGTTCAGCGGCCTGCGCGAAGACGACAGAAAGCCGTACCTCTACATGACCACGGACGGCGGTGAGACCTTCAAGGCAATCACCACGGGCTTGCCCAGCGAGCCGATCAACGTCGTGCGCCAACACCCGCGCAACGAGCACGTGCTGTTCGTCGGTACCGACCTGCGCGTGCACGTGTCGGTCGACAGCGGCGCCTCGTGGCATCCGTTGCAGACCGGCATGCCCACCAACCCGATCCA
>JANPER010000127.1:0-47809 GCA_031423015.1 Planctomycetota bacterium
GGCCTCAGTCAGGCCTTTCGTCGTCGCGACTGGTGGGGTTGCTTGCAATTGCATCGGTTGTGCTCCTGGTCGTTCGTTTGGAGCCGCCGAACCTAGCGATCGCATCAGCGCGAGTCAGACACGCTTGCCGGAAGGACACAAAGAAGCGGGCACGTCGCGAACAGAAATGGCACGGCTTCACGAAGCGCGTTGAGACCGGCGGTGACTACATCGAGTGCATCCGTGTCGTAACGGATTGACGCGGAGGGGAGATCATCGATTGCGGTGACGCTTGTTGCACCGTTGAGTTGCTCCTCCGACCTGGCCACGTCTTCGAGAAGCGCCGCCTCGTCCCCTGAGCGATCCAAGTCGATCACGAAGCGGAATACCCCCTCCGGATTTGTGGCCAGGCCCGAGACAGCCACTCGTTCGGCAAGCACATGGGTGCACAGGAACCCGGTTCCGAACCGGCCCGTGGTTTCCTCGGACTCGAAGTCCTTGCTCGACCCCCCGGAGAGAAGAGCCGCAAGATCTTCCATGCGGAATGGTGCGCCATCGTGGACGAACTCCAAGGTCCTTCCCGTGACGTGGTAACCCACGGTTACACCGTCGCGACCGTCGCGCGGGCCTGCGTCGTGCGCGTTCTGCAACAACTCAAACGGCCAGCGTCGCGCGGCCCGTGCTGGTTCCGTGCGAGAGTCCTGAACCTCGGCCCGGATCCGCCGGACGTCGTTTCGCGCAAGTATGGCTACCCGCGCGTCGCGGAACCTGTCACCGAACGCCATTCGACGCCCTCCTTGGCAGTGGCGCGCTCAACACGCTCGAATCCTAGGGTCCGCTCCCACGGTGAGCAAGCGAGCGCCTTGTTGGTCGAGACCTTCGAGCAACGCTCGACAAGTTGAAAGCCGATCTCCGCTCTCTGGCTTGAGCTACCATGCGGTCGTGAGTCCCGCGCCCCTCTCGAGCCAGGCCGGTCTCACCAATGCGATCCAAGTCTACGCCCGATCTCGACCCAGTAGCTATCCACCTGTGTGGAGGGCGCTACCGAGTGCACCAGGTCGCGCCCACCGCGCGATCAACAAGTTGGGCCACGTCTGGCGGTGACGGCGGTAGTTCCACACGCGACGGCAGCCGGCCCCGCTCTTGGTGGAGGACGTGGATGTAGCCTCCGAGCCTCGTCTGCCTCGCCGCGCCCTCGGAGACGCGAGAACAGAACGCCAAGCGAAAGTCCGCGGAGCGGCCGCAGCCGTCGCTCTCGAAGCAGACGTAGCAGGGCGCATCCACCGTCACGCGCACCCACCGCAATTCAGACGGCGTCGTACGGGCGGCTTCAGCGTTCCAGGCCACACCAGACTCGAAGCAAGTCATCCGTCCCTCACCCTAGCATCCAGTGCGCGGGCTGGACGTGAGGCAATGTCAACGAGGTGCGGGAGGCACACTTGCTTCCCTGAACTTGGACGAGGCGCCTGACTAGCGCACAAGCATCTGAGTTGCGGTCGTCAACCAAAGATCCGATTGGTCGAAGACTGCGTGCTGGGCAAAGACCGTTCGCGAAATCAGGTCCGGTGGAATCGTCGCGGCAACGCTCCAGATCCCGTTGCTTTGTATGAGGCCGGGTCCCACCAGCACGAAGTCACGGAGTTCTAAGACGCCGATGTATGAAGCGAGAGGGACAAATGTGGTGTTCAAGGACACCAACAGGACGGCTCCCGACCCCGGTTGTCCCAACAACTCGATAGACGACGGCGCGAACCGGGTGCTGGGTGGAAGGGAACCGGGTCGTTCGATGATTGTGCAACCAGTCTCTTGGATCCTCGCAGCACCGAAACCACCCCGAACCGACGTCGACTCCAGGCGTAGGTTTGAGTCAGATGCAGAGAGGCCCCCGCCGCCAGGCAAGTGGTAGTTGTTACGGAAGTCGAACCCTCCGTTGCCGCCCTGGAAGGTCGATCGTTTGGCCACCAGCCACGATGAATCGACGCGTAGTGCCAGGCTCCCGCCAGTTGCGCGTCCGATCTCGCTGATACCGTCACCGCCCCTGAGCGAGCACTCGTCCAAGACTAGTCGGCTCCCCGTGGCCCTCAGTGCCACCCCCCCCGAGCAGCAAATCGCCTTGGCCCGAACACCTGTACAGGCTGGCACTCGAGTTCCCGAAGCGAAAACGATAACCGTCGCGGCCGCCTGTCGGCCAGGCGAACCCATCGAGGACCACGTCTTGAAGGTGGACGTCCTCACAGCCAGCAAAGTCGAAGGCAAGGACGACGGTCTGTGAGGATCCTCGGACTGAATCGAGAATGAGCGGCCCCCTGATCCCCGAAAACACGACGCTCGGAATCCAGTTCTCAGAGGACAGGGTAACGTTCGCAATCCGAACGCTCTCGGTGGGCGGAGTGGGACCAACCCCAGCCGGCAGAGAAACTGAGACTCCACCCTGGCCTAGGATCGATATACCCCGGGTGATCGGCAGGTCGGACGGTACGACGTAGCTGCCGGCGCGAACCATCAAGCTAGCGCCGGTAGGAACTGACCGGATCGCCTCGCCGAGGCTGGTGAAGTCAGTCCCCGGCCCATTGGCCTGATCCACGACGTAGCTCTGCGCGAGTAGACCGTTGCTCGTCAAGGCAGCCAAGAGCCAGAAGGATGTGACGGAACTTGCGGGTGACCGGCGTTGTATCATGGGACTGAGACTCCTGTTGTCCTCTACTGGGAGGACGAGTGGCGGCACTGTACTCGGTCAGCGCGTCCCCAGCAAACTGTGCTAGGCAGAGCTGACGACAGCTGTTGCGCGGCAGGGGCGATCTCGGGATCGACTGGAGCAAGCGTGGGGGACAATGCTGGATCGGCTGTCCCGGGCGGGCGCCGCTTCCTGCTCTGGTCATCACGGCTGGATCGTGATGTCGAGCGCGCTCAGGGTGTCGGCGAGGCCGGGCCGGCCCAAGATGAACTGCGCGAACAACCGCCCAACGGCGAGTCCTGAGTTGTTGGGGACCGGCAGAGGCACCTCACTCGCACCGACGCTGTTGCTGTTCGCCGTGAGCGACACGAACACCACCGGGGTCGACCCACAGCTCCACGCCGACCACCGGCACAGGGGAGACACCGGTGGGGATCATGTCGATGCGGGTGACGAGGGCATCCCAACTCCCGTTCTGGCTCGTGTCGAAGGCGCCGGGCGTGGTCGGGAAGTTGGGAGACTCCGCTAGTCCCGCGACAGTGACCGCGCCCTGCGTGTCGAGGGCGAGGACGTAGGCTCTGTCGTAACCCGTCCCCCCGAGAACCGTTATGCTCTCCATCTCGCGCAACCGAACGATAGCTGTCTCAACAGATTGGTGCTCGATATGCGATGCATTTACGCGTGCCCTTGCTTCCTTCCCTTCATGTGTTCTCTCCCCGCTCAGGGTGAACGCAAGGATTCGGTGAGAGAATACACTGATCCGACGGCCGGTGTATCGATCCGGATTCCTGATTCCTGGACACAAGCGCCTCTTGACGGCGTCGAGCCCTGGGTACTCGTGCGGTTCGCAAGCCCAAGTCTCGTGAAAGAGGCTCGTGTCATCATGCGCCTGGTTGTCTTGGCGGATGATCCGAAGAGGGCACGCCGCATGCTGCACGTGGATGCCGCCAGCTTGTTCGCTCCCATGGCGAGCCTATCGATCTACCCGAATATCCAAACGGCCCTTCGCTCGCCATTACCGCTGTCTCCGGTAAGCGTGCTCGATGATCTTGAGGTAGAGGTCGGCGGTCAGCGGTGTCGCCGGCTCAGGGCAGAACTTGATTACAATGGTACCTGGCACATTTGGGCCTGGGTTTTTCGCAGAGATGATGCCAGTGTGGCAGTGGAAATGCGAACGCTGTCGCAGGCGTTCGAGGAAGTTTTCACGGCATGCGAAAAGATACCAGCGTCGTTTCGCTGGGTCGACGCCCGTGGATCTTCTGAGGCGTCTCCACTTGATCGCTGGCTCGGACGCGTGATGTCTCCGGATGACCGAGCCGAATGGCGCACAAAGCCACTCCCCGAGCGTCTCGCACTGCGTGCTGAATCGGAACGGCGCTTCCACGAAGCTACGCGGCAAAGTGCATCGCCTGATTGGCACACGAAGGCGACACGGTCATTCTATCTAATCTCGCACGCCAAGGCAGCCGTGGACGAGCGCTTCCTTAGAGTGCTTGATACCTTGTGGGACTTCCTTGACGCTCGCTTTGCTACGCTCAGCAGCGATGTCGTCCGGCGACCAGTGCTGCGCGTTTGCGCGAATTTAGCGGAGTGCGATGCACTTCGACATGAACCCAGCTGGAGCGGTGCCTATCGAGAGATTGCGGTCTGCACAGTCTACGACGACCGCGCTTTCGAGGATCAGTACGGTGATGCAATGGCCGACCTGTGCAAGTACTACATCGCCGAAAAAGATCCCTATCTTGGCTTCTATCTGCCATTACTTGTCGAGAAAGGTCTCTCGAAGGGTCTTCGTGGCGTGCGGGTCAAAGGCAAGACCGTGACCTTTGTCATGCCATGGTGGGAACGAGATTTTCATGCAAACGCCGTGAAGGATGGCACACGGCAGTCTTTGCGTACGTTGCTGACGATGGATGCCGAGGAAGCAGATGCTCTATATCGCACGGTTCCGTACCTCGACTACCAATGTGCGCAGGCGTTGCGCTTCTTGTTTGGACCAGCGCAACACATACGCGGTCTTGAGGAGTTTCTGCCTCGCCTCCTGCACGAGGTTCTTGTAGAGTATGGTGGACTCTCGAAGGCAAAAACCATGGAGGAATTTCAGCGTGCTGTTCGTGAAGCACACAAGAGAGCGTATCAGCGCTTGCTTGGCCCGCTCGACAAGAGCTGGCCAGTTATCGAGAAGGCATTCAGTGACTTCTGTCGGGTGTGAAGGAGAGAAATCGACAACCTGACGAGGCAACTGTGCAGTGTTGCAGGATCAAAGCAGATCTCGAACCATCGTCGCCGTCCATGGCCGCCCCGTTCGCGATCCGAGCCCATTCTCGTTCAGCCGAGCTGCGACGGCGCCGAGCGACGGCCGCGCCCGCCCGGGTTGGCGCCGCCGGAGCTGGCGGATCACTTCAAGGGTCTCCGCCTCGAATGGCCGCTCGGGGTGCGCACCGAACTTGTAGCAGCCGACGTCATGGCCACCGTTCCGACGCTTCCTTTCACGCGCAGCACGCAGCTTCGCCACCAGCGCCGACCGCTCATACTCCGCGACCGCATTCAGCACCTGCCGAATGAGCTTGCGGCTCGGGTCGCTGTCGGCATCGGTCAAGCTCTGGCCGGTGTCGGCAGTCACAATCGAGACGCCGGCTTCGCCGAAAGCGCGTACCGCCATCTCGGAGACGATCAGGTCGCGTCCCAGGCGGTCCGCCTTCTCGACGACGAGCACGTTGGCGCCGGTCTGGGCGCAGCGCTGTAGCGCCCGACTCAGTCCGTCGCGACCTTCCAAGGGCACTGTGCCGCTCACGCCAGCGTCCTCGTGTTCCTCGATGAGTTCGAGCCGCTTGCCGGCGCAGTAGGCGCGGATGGCCGCTCGCTGACGCGGAAAGCCGTCCTTGCCGTCCTTGGCCTGCGCCGCGCTGCTGACTCGCAAGTAACCGATGGCGGTCGCCATGGTCAGAAGTCCTCCGGTAGGCCGATGGTCGCTACTGGCTCGCCGGCATCGCCCGGGCCGATGTCGAGCCACAGCGTGACGAGCCGCACGCGCTCGCCCTGCCGTGGCAGCAGCATGCGGAAACAGACGGCCGACGCCTGCCGGTCGGTAGCCCGTCGAGCCGCGCACGCCGCCATCCACAGCACGTCGTGTAAACGTCCTCTCACGTCGGCGATGCCATCGAGCCGCTCAGGGATCGCCTCGATCGTGGCCCATAGTGCTGCCGTGACAGCGACGGGAACACGGAACCCGCCGTGCATCTCGGCCGGCGAGGCCTGCCGCGTGACGTCGACGAGAACGCCGTCTGCGAGCGCCTGGGCGCGCGTGTAGGCGTCGATGGGCTCACCGAACAACGCATCGAGCGCGCTCATGCCGCACCTCCCTGCGCGAATGCATGCACCGACTCGTCAGCGAACGAGAAGAACCGGCCGTCGCCGATCACCAAGTGGTCGAGCAACCGGACGCCGAGCAACTCGCCCGCGCTCTTGAGCCGCTCGGTCACGGCTCGATCCTCGGCGCTTGGCGTCGGATCGCCGCTCGGATGGTTGTGCGCCACGACGAGGGCAGCAGCGGACAACTGCAACGCCGGCCCGAACACGGCGCGCGGATCGATCGGGCATCCCTCGCCGGTTCCGATGGCAGCATCGTGCACCGCGATCGGCCGGTGCCGCGCGTCAAGGTAGACCGCGACGAAGTGTTCGCGCGGGTCGTCGCGCAAGAACGCGCGCACCAGCGCCGCCACGTCGCGGCCGTCACGCACCGCATAGGGTTGGTCGGCGCGTTCGCGCACCAAGGACACGCGCACGCGTCGCCACGTGCGCCGTTCGACGAGCGCGGCGCTCATGCGCCACCCCCGATCGGCATGAGCACGCCGAGCGAGCCGTCCGCTTGGCCACCGTGCAGGTAGATCGGCACGATGGTTAGCGGCAGGGCATCGTCGTCGTCGCCGTGCATCCGAATCTCGACGCCATCGGCTCCGAGCGCCTTCTGAATCCGTGCCAGGTAGTCGGCGTCGAGCCGCAGCGTGCGGACCGGTTCACCCGTGGGAACAACCGAGCCGACGTCCGGGAACGTGCCGTCGACCTTCGCGAACTCGGTGTGCGCCCCGTCGCTGTCGACGTAGGCGGCGCCGTTCAACACGACGCACGCTTCCGCCTTCCTTCGTGCCGCCTTGCGCGCAGCGGCAAACGCCGCGAGCGGGTAGACCCCGCGCGCATTGTCGCCGTCGTCCATCGTGCAGCGGATGAGTGTCAACGCGCGACCGTCGGTCGCGGCGAGGAACGTGCCGCCATCGCGCTCGACTACGGCCACGCCGTTCATCGCCGACCGACGCACGCGGCAGGGTTCCTTGTCGGCAAGGGCCGCGGGATCCTTCGTCTTGTCGAATCTCATCGCCCGACCCTCCCTTCCGCCATGGTGCCGCCGCAACCGCAGGTTGGCGTACCGGCTTCGTCGAGCCATTGCCGCGTCATGCGCGCGATGCAGCCACACGTGTCACACGCGACCTTGAGCATGCGCGTCGTTTGCTTCTTCCTGCCGTCGCCGGCGACAAGCGCACCGTGCGGGTAGGGGCCGATGCCGTCGGCGAGCGCGTGTAAACGCTCTGCCAGCGCCGGGCCAGCCGACGTCGCGCGCATCGGACCAACAAGGCCAACCGCCTTGGCGCAGCGTGTAAACGGTCCCTTGTGCCCGTGCTCAACGCCGACCGCATGGTGCGCGAGTTCGTGCACCAACACCGCGCCGACTTCGACCGGATCGGCGAGCGTTGGCGATAGGAACGTCTCATGCGCGCCGTCGGTCGAGCAACGATGCGACCACGCTTCGCCGATGCGCCGGTTGGCGCCGGCAAGGGCCGACTTGCTCGGCCAGCCGCAGGCAACGCGGATGCGCTCGGGAAGCGGGAAGCCGCGCGCTGCAAACGTCGGCCGCAAGGCATCGACGAGAAGGCCTAGCCAGGTTTCGCGGTTCATGCGTCGGCGCTCCCTTCGTCGTCGGCGTCAACGTCAGCGAACGTGCCCGGCCCTTCGTCGCCATAGAGGTAGCCGAGCAACTCGCACGCGCTCGACGCGGCGAACTCGCGTTGCGCCGGCGTGTAGTCGTCGAAGTAGTCGCGGTCCGTGTCGCCGGGCCGCAGCGTCAAGAAGCCAAGCAAGCCGCGTAGCGTCTCGTCGGCGTCGTCGGCATGGCAAGGCGAGGGGCAGAACTCGTCGTCGCTGAAGATGGTCTTCCCGAGGAAGCCGTCTTTGAGTTCGTAGCCGATGCGCGTACGCCCGCGCCGCGTCTTGCCGCTATCCCACGTGCGCAGCGTGTAGCCGTTGTCGAGCCGCACGTGCCGCAAGGGATCGGGCCACGGGTTGCCCGTCTCCGGGTCGCGGCCGCAGGCACCGCAGGGTTCGCCGACGTCGGCCCACTCCGAGCAGTAGGCGCAGCGCCGTTCGTCGCCGTCTTCCTCGCGCTCGCGGTCTGCCGCTTCGACTTCGTCGCCCCACGACGACACGAAGTAGCCGCGCCCTTCGACGTGGCACAACGTGCCGTCGTACGTGTCGCCCTTGTTGACGTAGAGCAACTCGGCGCCGTCGGCGAGCGTGACGGACTCGACGCCGTGGCCGTCGATGATGTCCGAGCACGCGTCGAGCGCATCGGACGGACTCGGAGCGTATCCGGCTCCCATGATGCGGCAGGCGTCGGCGTAGGCCTGCTCCGGGTCGCTGTAGGTTCCGCCAGTCAGGCGGATCGAGAAGAACGCTTCACGCCCGATCGGGGCGTGGCAGGGCGCGGTTGCGCCGGTAGCCTTGGTGGCCATGGCAAGTCCTGGTCTCTCAGGGTTTGTCTAGGCTCGCGTTGGCGTTAGCGCGCCGGCGCGAGCCGCTTGTTTGTCGCAGTCACGACGACCGCGACGACACATTCCCTGTAACACGCCGCGTCGAGTTCGCGCTACCTTTGGAAGGTGATTCTTTAGATTCGTCTTCCGCATTGTGTGTAAGTCCATGCGCTTGCGATGCATGCGCGCGTTGGCTGCTCGCTGCCTCAAGGCGCCCGCGCATCGATATATGGGAGACGTTCGTCTCTCGCAAAGGACAGATCGGACGGATACCCCCCGGGGGTAGGAGGGGTGGGTGCGTGTCGCTGGGACTCCGATTGCGCAAGTGGAGTCACGAGGCGTCCTCCGGACGCGCACCGATCGCGAATTGGTGTCCGGCCACATCGTGATCCTGGCCGCCCGAACTGCGGTCAACGGTCAACTCTTGCTCGCGCAGGCTGCGGCAACGATTCGTCGCTGGCCATGATCTAGGCGAGCGCCCTGCGCCTGCGCTGACACGTTGCCCCTGGGTGGCCGATGATCCTCCGGCGCAAGCCTGACTGCCAAGGAGCCACCGGCCCTGCACAACCATTTGCTGGTGCTAGCCTTGGGCTCACTGGTTGGACTGGGTAGCAGCCTTCGCCATGGTGGTGGGCTTGGGAACAGTGGCGCGTGTGCGGTTTCTCAAGTAGCGTCAGCGCGAGTTCTGGAGGATTCTCGACGATGACAAGCTACGTCCCGTTCGCCCCCTTGCTACTTCACGCACTTGCTCTGTCTCCTGTCGTCGCGCAGTACACGCTCTTTCGAGCAGAGGCACACACCAGCTCACAAGGCTCCAACTACTTCGGGGCGTGCCATGCTGTCGTCGGAGACCTTGACGCGGATGGGTACGATGATGTCATCATCGGTGACCCCGGCGACACCCGTGGCGGTTTCAACGCCGGAAGCCTCTATGTCTTCTCTGGGCGCTCGGGTGCCCAGATACACCGGATGGACGGCGTGCCGGACGATCAACTGGGGGCCGCGTGCTGCGCGCTCGGCGATGTCGATGGTGATGCGGTTCCGGACTTTGCTGTCAGCGGTGGGGATCAAGACGTTCAAATGTCCAACCGGACGCCTGCCTTCACCAAGATCATATCAGGACGCACCTATCAGGTGAGAGGAGTTGTACCTGGCGTTGGCTCGAATCTGATCGGCTCTGTTGACTTCGATGGAGACGGAGTTCGCGACTTGCTTGCGACGTGGTACTTGTGCATCTGCACATATCCTCGAGTCTCTGGTGGCGCCACGTGCTACTCGGTTCGACACGGACGCGTGCTCTGGACCTACCCGGGGTTCAGGTCCGAGACGGAGGCATACGGTTGGTCGGTGGCTACGGCTCGTGACCGTAACGGCGACGGCGTAGCCGAAGTACTGCTGGGCTCGATGGACATACAGAGCGGACGAGGCAGTGTGCGCATTCTGTCTGGCGCCACTGGCTTGTCGATCGGAAGTGCGACCTTGTGGCCGTTTGGCGGCGGCCCATCGTCGTTGGCAAGCATTCCCGATATGGACAACGATGGGTTCGATGAAGTCGTCATCGGAACCGGAGTGTCGCCTCTCTCATCTAACCCGCTCCCGAGTGGGAGCATCGTTGTGTCATCGTTGCGCGGCTTCCGAACGATAACGGGACCTCCCGGGCATGTCCTGTTTGGCAACCAGGTGGCAGCGTTTCGAGACTTCGATGGCGATGGCGTAGTCGACATTATCGCCACGTCGTCTGACGTTACAGCCGCCACGCAGTTTCTCCATGTCCTATCGGGTAGGACGGGCTCCCTGTTGCTAAGTCTGCCGCGCGCGGCCTCACTATCGCCTCATGGGCGACGCACCGTAGCGGTAGTCGACATGAACCACGATGGTGTCGCGGACATAGCAACGTCGGACTACGCGAGTTCAGGTGGCCAGACAGACTGGCGCGTTCGGGTCATGACTTGGGTTCCCGGGTCCTATCGCACGTTCGGCGCCGGTTGCCGCGGTACCTTTGGTGTGGTGCAGCTCGCCGGCCAAGGGACACCGGTGATCGGAACGTCGTTCCCCATTCAGCTGGCCAACCTAGCTCCACTCTGGGGTGGTGTAGTACTCATCGGGGTATCCGATACTCAGTGGGGTAGCATCTCACTGCCGGCGCCGTTGGATGCGATCGGCATGCCTGGTTGCACGTCGTACGTGAGTGGTGATTCGGGCATCGGTTTCTTGCCGATATCGACCAACTACACTGTGCTCATGCCGATTCCCAACGAGCCATCCCTACTGAACCAGCGGTTCTTCAATCAGGCGGTTCAGATGGACCTGCGGGCAAACTCGCTCGGGCTCGTTGCGTCGAACGCGGCCGCGGCCGTGATTGGCACGTAGCGCCGCCTTAGTCCTTGTGGCTCTCTTACAGGACTTGTCTGGGGCCATACTGCACGCCCGCTCTGACCAGCGACTGCCCTCCCACGCCGCCCTGGCCCCCCTCGCCTTGGAACTCTCATGCTTGACAGCTTTGGGCGTTCAGCCCCGGTCTTGAGAGCGTCGATCACCCTTGCATGCCGGTAGCATCGCCGTCGCGTCCCACCATGCCATCAACCACCACCGACACACCCCGAGTCTGGGTATGCAGAGCTGGCAAGCGCGGGGAGGACGAGGAAGCCTGCCTGCGCGACAACCTGGCGATCATCGGGTTCCGGGACGTGACCGATCTCTCGCGCTTCGTGACCTTCGATGCGCTCCTGCAGGAACTCCGGCGCGTCGACCCCGAGAACCGAGAGAAGCGAGCTGAGAACCGTGCTCGCCAGTTGCGGGCGTTTCGCGACACGATCCAAGACGGCGACATTATCGTGCTCCCACTCAAGACCCGGTCAGGTCAGATCGCGGTGGGGAAGGCAAGTGGCGCCTACCGGTACGCCGTCGTCGATGGCGAGAAGCGCCACGTCCGCAGTGTGAAGTGGCTACGACCTGACGTCCCGCGCTCGGTCTTCCAGCAAGACTTACTTCACTCCTTCGGGGCGTTCCTCACCGTTTGTGAGGTCACTCGCCACGAAGCCTCGCGCCGCGTGGCCGGCGTCCTTGAGGGGAAGCCAGATCCCGGCTATGACGATCGCGAGGAGGGCGTTTCCACCGAGGGAAGTGACACTGTGACGGTCCCGGTGGCGGAACTGCCGAACGTCGAGGAAGCCGCCCTTGACCAGATCCGATCGTTCATTCGCGACAGGTTCCGCGACCACGCGATGGCCGGCCTCGTGGCGGCGGTGCTCCGCGCCGAGGGCTACGTAACCGAGGTCTCGCCGCCCGGGGCCGACGGGGGGGCCGACATCCTCGCTGGCCGCGGTCCGCTCGGCCTGGATGCTCCGTTCCTGTGTGTGCAAGTGAAGGCGACCGAGGCGGCTGCCGACGTGAAGTTGCTGCGAGAGCTGTCGGGCACGATGGACGCCTTCAAGGCGACCCACGGTCTGCTGGTGTGCTGGGGTGGTTACACGCGCGCCGCGGAACGCGAGGCTCGCGCGCAGAGCTACAAGATCCGCCTCTGGGGGCAGGATGAGTTACTCAAGGCACTCCTCAGTAACTACGACCGGCTGTCCGAGGAGGTCAAGGCGGAGCTGCCGTTCAAACGCGTGTGGGTGCTCGTGCGTGAAGAAGAAGAGGCGTAGGTCCGGCTGAAGCCGCCGCACGCGAGAGCGATGGCCGGTTGCGAACTCAGTTCCCTCAGTTGGCCACATTCACGAACCAGCATTGCCCGGCGCAGCCGCCTGCGCGCGCGCCTGTAGATCGCCAAGCACGCTTTCGATCTGCTCCAGGGCCGAGCGCAGGTCGTCGGCGATCTCCTCCGCCAACACATGCGGGTCAGGCAGGTTCGCCGAGTCCTCCAGACTCTCGTCACGCAGCCAGAACAGGTCGAGGCTCACCTTGTCGCGGGCGAGGATCTCGGCGAGCGAGTATGGGCGCCACCGACCTTCCGGAGTCTTCTCGGACCACGTCGCCTTGCGGTTGTGCCGAGCGTCGGGACGATAGCAAGCGACGAAGTCGTCGAGGTCGGTGCGCGTCATGCGCTTGGTCTTCAGCGTGAAGTGCATGTTGGTGCGCAGGTCGTAGACCCACACGGCCTTCGTCCACGGCTTCTCGCTGCCGGGCTTGCGGTCGAAGAACAGCACGTTCGCCTTCACGCCCTGCGCATAGAAGATGCCGGTCGGTAGGCGCAGCAGGGTGTGGACGTCGCACTCGTGCAGCAGCTTGCGCCGCACGACCTCACCGGCGCCGCCCTCGAACAGCACGTTGTCGGGCGCCACGACAGCAGCGCGGCCATGGATCTTGAGCAGCGACTTCACGTGCTGCACGAAGTTGAGCTGTTTGTTCGAGGTCGTCGTCCAGAAGTCGGGGCGGTTGTAGGTGAGCGTCTCCTTGTCGGTGTCGCCCTCCTCGTTGACCACGGTGATGCTCGACTTCTTGCCGAACGGCGGATTGGTCAGCACCACGTCGGCGTGGTCCTTCGGCTCGTTGCGCAGCGCGTCTTCGGTGACCAGCGGCGGCTCGTGCTCGTCGTCGCCATCTCCATGGGTCGGCCCAACGCCGTGCAACAACAGATTCATCGCGCACAGGCGACTGACGCCGTCAACGAGTTCGACACCGCGCAGCGCCTTGTAGCGGAGGTGCTTCTTCTGGTCGCGGTCCAGCTTGTAGGTGCGCGCGAGGAACGAGTGCGTGGCCAGCAAGAAGCCGCCGGTGCCGCAAGCCGGGTCGGTGATGATCTCGCCGGGCTTCGGCAACACACACTCGACCATCGCGTCGATCAGCGGGCGCGGCGTGAAGTACTGCCCCGCGCCGCCCTTCACGTCCTGCGCGTTACGTTCCAGCAGGCCCTCGTAGGCGTCGCCTTTCACGTCGGAGGTCAGGCTGAGCCAGTCCTCCTTGCCAATCAGCTCGACGATGAGTTGCCGCAGCTTGGCCGGGTCTTGGATCTTGTTCTGCGCCTTGCGGAAGATCAGGCCGAGCATGCCGCCTTCCTGGCCGAGCACGCGCAGCGTCTCGCGGTAGTGCTGCTCCAGCTTGCTGCCCTCCATCTGCGCGCCAGCGAGGTCGGACCACCGGTAGCCCTTGGGGATCGCCTGCTTCTCGCCGGTGAGCTTCTCGCGCTCGTCGGCCATCTTGAGGAACAGCAGGAACGTGAGCTGCTCCAGGTAGTCCTGGTAGCTGAGCCCGTCGTCGCGCAGGACCTGGCAGTAGCTCCAGAGCTTCTGGACGAGGCGGTTGCTGGTATCCGTCACTCAAGCACCTCCACCGCCGGTGCCGCGGCCCGACATACGGGGAATGACCGGGGGGATCCGAACTCCGCTTGTCGCTACGTTGCGAACTTGCATGGTGGCGTCAGGGACGATGACAGAGTCGTCAGATTGAACGCGAAGCCCAGTCATGCCCAACTCCTTGGCCACGATCGTCAAGAGCGACTTGGCCGTGGCCAGCCGAGAGAACTCCCCACTGAAGCTCATCGGCAACCGAGGGTAGCGCACCGCGTGATTCTGATACCGGTCGTTGAGGTAGGTGATATCAGCGAGGGAGGCTTGTACGACAGGTTCACGCGTGGCGAGCCTGTTCCATGCCGCATGACCGAAAGCCTTCACTAGGTTGTGTCCCAGCGCTTTGAGCTGCGCCTCACCGAAGGAGTTGTCCTGGTGTACTATGTAGGCCTTCAAGGTCAGCTCGACACACAGCGACAGCAGATTCAGCGCAGGGAGCAGATGGTGGCTGTCGGCGCCGATTCCTTGAGCATTGGGCTGCAAAAAAAGGCATCCGCCTGCCGAAAGATATGAATCCGCATAGTGTAGGAAGTCGGTTGGACCCGCTGATACGTCACCATTGCTCATGTCTTGGTTGGTCTTAGGGCGTGGCCACACGTGAATGTGAGGCCAAGGATGTCGCCGCCTCGTCCGCCGGCGACAGAAATGAAGCTGTCTTGCTTGCGTCTTGGTCGACAAGCCGGCCCTCGAAGGCCCACTTGAGGATGGCTTGCCGAGCGCGGACACAGCGTCGCGCATCCGTTGACGCCAGTCCCTCCACCAATCGAGCAACCGACCACTTGCGATCTACTTGCTCCCGGATGCGGCGTTGCTCCGCTGCGGGTGGGAGCGGGATAGGCATCGATAGCAGCTTTTGCTGAGCGAGATTCACTCCGCTGTCCGAGATGCCTGCCTTGCGTCTGTTCAATTCCGTCACGACCTCGGGAGCGTTTAGCGCCAATTCCAGGAAGTCCGCCTGAGCTTCGTTTGCATGTATCAGCCGGTAGACCGTGTCGCACAGCATGACTCGTGGCCGCGTATGGCGAACAACACAACAAACGCCAACCCGGTATCGAGGGCCTTTTCGGGTCACAAGGATGTCGCCCTGGTGAAGTTC
This sequence comes from Planctomycetota bacterium, assembly GCA_031423015.1. GTDB lineage: Bacteria > Planctomycetota > UBA1135 > UBA1135 > UBA2386 > DATGPD01. The sequence goes on from JANPER010000127.1 coordinate 14,836, forward strand.
AAGAGACCTACGTGGCTTACGGGCAGTGGGCAGTGTCTTGTTCTGGCTGCCATCGAACTGCATGGGCTGAATGGCCGTTGTCTTCATGACGGCCCACGCATCATCAGATGGCGAAGGCTCCGATTCACACCGCGGGCTCCAACCCTGCTCAATGCTGAGAATGAACTGGTCCAAACTCGCCCAGCACCACCCCTCCGGCAACTCGGGCAACGCGTCGACGTTGGGCGCGGCGGGCTCCTTGTATTGCGCCTTCCACTTGTCGTCGGTCGGCTTCTTGCCCTTGGCGGTCAGCTTCGCGAGTTCGGCTTGCTCCCAGCGGCGGCGGCGCTCGGCGAGGATGCGCTTGAGCAGCACCGATGCGAGCTCGTAGCTGCGGCCTTCCTTCTTTGCTAACTCGGCCTCCGTGGGCACGAGTCGGCCTTCAACGGCGCTCTTGAGCACGGAGGCGCGGTAGCGTTCGAGGTTGCGCCGCACGCGCTCCAGGGTCGCGGTAGCGGCGTCGAGGCGGGAGAAGTAGGACTCGATCGCGGCGACGATGCGATGCTGTTCGGACGGCGGAGGCAACGTGATTGGCCACTCGCTCATGGCCGCTGCGCCGAGGTGATGAATACCAACGCCTCGCGATGCACTGGCGAACGCTCCGGTCAACGCGTCTTTCACGAAGTGCAGATGCAGGAAGGGAACCACGTCTCCTGGTGCGCGAACCCGGATCAGCGTGTTCTGGAAGCACGCACCCGGAACCTGGTCGCGCCAAATGGCGGGCTTGCCCACCTCTGAGGCGCTGCCGGACGCCTCGGCCAGCAGGATGTCGCCTGATCGGAGTTCGTAGGTCTCGAACTCCTTCGGCGTGAAGTCCATCTCCTTTACGTCCGTCGTGTCGATGCCCTGCCACGTCACGTTGGCCGCTCGCATGTAGGGCCGCATGTGGTCGCCCACGGCGCGCTTCGGCGAACGTTGGCGACCAAGTCGCACTTCTGCGACCTGGGACAGCGCGACTCTCGCCCAGTGCTTCGGTGTCCCGTTGTCGCTCACGCCGCTAACGCCTCATTCATTTCACGCAGCACGTCGACGAGCTTGCCGCCGAACACCATCTGCGCACGCCCCAGCCCACCTTCCTGCGCGAACGGAACCTCGTCGAAGTCGTCCACCGTGATCTCGGCACTCGTCGCCACCTGCTCGCGAATCATCTCCAGCCACGTCACCTGCTCCGCCGTGAACCGCCTGCCCTGCTGCCCAAGCCAGGCCGCAAACCGCGCCTTCACGCCCTCGGCGAACGGCACCAACTCGTTCTCCTTGTGCAGCGCGAACCGCACCAGCGACACGAGGTCGGTCAGCAACCGCTGACCCGACGCGCCGCGCACCTTGCTCTGCTCCAACACCTCGTAGGCATGCCACAGCCGATCCGGTGTGCACGACAGCGGTGGCGCCTTGATCGCATCGGCCAGAGCCTTGATGTCGTCGTAGCGCAGGCGGCGCTGGTGCGGCACCGAGTAGAACACCTGCAACGCGGCGACCTCGTCCTTCTTGTCGGCGAGGAACTGCTCGAACGAACGAACGAGCGCGCTCGCCTTCGCCTTGGCGTCGGTTGACATGCCGGCGTCGAGCACGTCGTCGCGGCTGACGTCGTCGATCAACTGCTCGAACTGGCGCGTCACCTCGTCGAGCGCACGGCGGAAGCCAGGCTTGGTGGCGATCGGCTGCACGGCGGCGGCGATCAGGGCCGCACGCGAGACGGCAAGTTGTTCCTGCGTAGGCACGGCGTCATCCGGCAACGCGCAGCGCCGGCGCGCGTCGGCCTCCTGTTCGTCGGGATCGAGGGCGGCGACGATCGCCTGGCTGATCGCGGTCAGCGGCACGCCGCCCGACTCCTGCAACAATCGTCGCTCCTGCTCCGGCGAACACTGCCGGTCGATGCGCGCGAGCCGGCTGACCAGCGACGTCAACACCTTCTCGTCGGTACTGCCGTATGTCACCTGCTCCAACAGGCTCAGCAGCGGCACGGTCTTGCAACGTTCTAGGGGCTGCGTGTCGGCGAGGTCTTGCTGCTCGGTGACGCCGACGCAGTCGACGATCACGAAGCGGGTCTTGGCCGGCGCGTCGGGGGTGACGCCGCGCAACTCGTCGTTGTCGATCACGCGCACGCCACGACCCTTCATCTGCTCGAAGAGCACGCGACTCTTGACGGTGCGCATGAACATCACGATCTCGATCGGCCGGATGTCAGTGCCGGTGGCGACCAGGTCGACGGTCACGGCGATGCGCGGCCAGAAACCCGTGCGGAAGTCCTGGATCAGATCCTTGGGCTTCCTCCCGGTGACCTTGTAGGTGATCTTCTGGCAGAACTCGTTGCCGCGGCCGAACTCCTCGCGGAACACGTCGACGACGTCTTCGGCGTGGCTGTCGTCCTTGCAGAACACCAGCGTCTTCGGCACCTCCTTGCGGCCGGGGAAGATCTCGGTGAACAGACGGTCGCGGAACGCGCGGACCACGGTGCGGATCTGGTCGCGCGCGACGACAGCGCGGTCGAGGTCGGCGGCGGCGTAGGTGACAGGCTCATCGGGCGCCTGCCAGCGCACCTTGCGGGTGCGGCGGTCGCGGACGCCGAGGATCGGTTCCACGGCGGCGTCGATGGTGCTGCCCTGCGCCGAGATGCGGGTCTTGATGCGGTAGACCTCGAAATCGACGTTGACGCCGTCGGCGACGGCTTCCTCGTGGCCGTACTCCATCACCAGGTTCTGCTTGAAGAAGCCGTAGGTGTGCGCGGCCGGCGTGGCGGTGAGGCCCACGAGGAAGGCGTCGAAGTACTCGAGTACCTGTCGCCAGAGCGAGTAGATCGAGCGGTGACATTCGTCGATGACGATGACGTCGAACAACTCGGGCGGGATGGCGTGGTTGTAGACGACGTCGAGGGGTTCGCTCGCGGCGGGGCCGCCGGCGGTGAAGGGTGAGGTGTCTTCGTTGTCCTCGGCGAACTCCGGCTCGCCGCGCAGCATCGAGTAGAGGCGTTGGATCGTGGTGATCACGACCTTCGACGCCGCGCCGACGGTCTGCGAGGTGAGGCGCTGGACGTTGTAGAGCTCGGTGAACTTGCGGTTGTCGTCAGCCGAGCGGAAGCTCTGGAACTCCTTCTCGGCCTGCTCGCCGAGGTTGGTGCGGTCGACGAGGAACAGCACGCGGCGGGCGCCGCCGAACTTGATGAGGCGGTAGATCGCCGAGATGGCGGCGAGCGTCTTGCCCGAGCCGGTCGCCATCTGGATCAGCGCGCGCGGGCGGCCGTCGCGGAACGAGCGCTCCAGGTTGGTGATGGCGCGCAGCTGGTTCTGGAACAGGTTGCCACGCTGCAACGGCGGCAGCGCGCGCACGCGGGCGCGCAGAGTGGATGGCTTGGTGTCGTCGGCGGCGGTGTGGGCGCCGCTCGCCTGCACCCAGTGGTGCAAGGTGTCGGCGGCGAGCCACTCGGCGATCGTCTCCGGCTGGTGCACCGCGAACACCTCGCGCGTGCGCGGGTCGGGGTCGAGCAGGTTGACGAACAGGGTCTCGGTGCCGTTGCTCAAGTAGAGGAACGGCAGGGGCTTGATGGGCGCGGTGAGCGTGGCGGGCAGGCCGTCGGAATAGTCGGTAGCCTGGCGCTCGTGGGTGCGCAGGGGCTCGCCGGCCTTCTTGGCTTCGAGCACGCCGACGGCTTTGCCGTCGACGAAGAGGAGGTAGTCGGCGAAGCCGTAGCCCTTCTCCAGCTTGAACTCGCGAATGGCGACGCCGCGGGCGGCGTGGAGGTTGGCCTCGGCGCGGTCTTGGATGAGCCAGCCGGCACCGCGGAGACCGGCGTCGATGGTCTGGCGGGCGCGCTGTTCGGGGGTGAGGCCGGAGGGGGACAAGGTCGCGTCGCACTTCCCTGCGAGGGTTCTCGCCTTGTAGCGTCCAGTTGCGCCTGGGAACAGGGCGTTGCAGGTAGGCGAAGCGGTGATGGAGGCGGTCGACCGGCCTTTGGGGGAAGGCGGGCGCGCGTGGCCGGCTGACGTAGGGGATCGGGTGCCGTGGTGCAGCTCGGCGCCCGCCCCTCCTGCATGGCCGCAGGGAGTACTCACCCCCCGCGGACTGCCGCAACACCGCCACAACGGCCTGGCATGGGCGTTCTGCGCGATGCGAGCCGCAACGGTCTGCGGGGACTGACCGACCTAACCTCTGTCGCGACAAGGGTGTGGCGTTGTTGCGCCCCCTCAGGGGGGGGTGTTACAGAGGTACCGCTGGAAGGCATCGGCGAAGTCGGCCTTCAGGTAGCCCTTGGGGGTTGTGGCACCGACCCGAATGGACCGTGGCTGAACACCGAAGGGACGGAGCTGGCGAGCCAGCCAGGATGTGGAGGCCGGCTTGCCACGATCTACGGCTCCCCACGGCCGCTCCTCCATCTGGATGAGAGCCTCGACGATGTCGCTCGACGTCAGCCGGCCCACCTGGCGGTCGTTGAACAGTGACTGGAGATCTGCGAGCAAGAGAACCCCGAGGTTGTCGTCACCGTCGGTCGCTTGGCTGAGCGTCACCGCAGCCGTTCTGGCGCGTTGTGGCCACTCACCACCAGCGACGTCGGCGATGGCGAGTAGCGACGTCCAGTTGTCTGCCGCACGGTCGTTCAGCGACGGCGGCATCGGAGGTTCGGCCAGGGCAAGTTGATCTCGGTGATCCTCAGCCCAGCGCGCGGCCTGGCGGCGCAAGTCGGCAGTCTCTTGAAGGAGAAGTTCGGCCCGAAGGCGCTCAACTCGTTCCCCCGGCGCTCGCCGACGCATTGGGATCTCGATGCCGCGGTCGCGAACGGTGTCCGCCAGCGCGCCGATGCCCGCCAAGGCCATCGGTGCAAACGTCGAGTACAACCTGATCTCATGAGCGTCGCCCTCACAGCGAGGGATCGTTCCTCCTCGAAGGTGGCCGCTGTTGATCACGCCAGTAATTGCGGCCGCGGATTCTCTGTCCTTCATCCAACGGTCGCACTCGTCGAGTAGGAGGGTCGGGTGATGCGATTCGATCAGACGGAACAGCACGGCGGGAGTCGCGTTGTCGATGACCTGAGATCGCCGGACAAAGCACATGATGACGCGGAGCAGCGTCGACTTGCCGCACCGCATCGTTGGACTCGCCAGAACGAGCCGCGGTGTGTGAGTGAAGGTCTCGAACAACCAGGTATGGAGGCACCACAAGGCGGTGGCGAGCGATGCTTCCACGGGGAGGACCACAAAACGCCGCAACGTGGCGACAATCTGACCGAGGAGAGCGGCGCCGTCGACCGGCTCTGCCCAGGGCTCGACCGTCTCGAATCCCAGGCCGCGACCCGAGACCGGTGAGGTCGAGTCCTCCACCGAGTGTGATTCGAGGTTGATGAGCTTGCGTTCGATTTCCGGTTTGTCCTCCCACAGCGTTGGCACCTCTTGGAGCAGTCGCGTCAAGCACTGCGACCGACTGATAGCGCTGCTCGGATCACACTGGTCCTTGGCAAGAACATCCGCGCCCACCTTGACCGCGATCAGCGCTCGGCCGCCGCGCAAGCGCGTTACGAGCACGACTCGTCGGGACTCATTCGCGCTGGGCAAGGGGATGTGTGTCACGCGATCTCCACATCGAATCGAAAGGGTGGCGTACCATTGATCTTCGCGATGAACTCCTGGCGGGTCAGTCCCGCCAGGTAGTCCGCGCGCAGGTCTTTGCCCTTGGGCACAACGCAGCGGACACTGCGAGCCACGCGGAGAAGAGCCGGCGTGAACTCTGCTGCGCCGTCAAGGCCTGCCTTGTCATTGTCCGGAACCAGGATCACCTGTCTGCCCCGGCAGGCTTCGAGCGCACCGGCGTCAGCCTCGCGTCCGGGCTGAGCGCAGGCCCTGCCGACCGCCTGGAGGCCGAGCGCCATGGCCGCACCCGTGTCGCTGGCGCCCTCGCACACCACGAGGGGGATTCCCCGATCAGCGAAGAGCTGGAGATCGTCAACCGGGAGACCGAAGCAGCCGAGGTGAGATCCGGCCATTGCGCGGGGTTCGCCTTTTCGGAAGCGCCGCTGAATACCACACGCGTCTCCCAATCGGTTCCGCATTGGGAACGTCCAGCACTGCCCCTTCGGGTCCCACCCCACACCTAGCGAGAGTAGTGCGTTGGCCGGCAGGCCGAGCAGGCGCTGAAATTCGTCGAGTCGCTTAGGTTCGTCGCGGAGGCATGTCTCGAACTGAAGGGCTAGGCACTCCCAGTAGTCAGTCTCAGCCTGCTCGTATGTGCAGCCAAGCCAGGTGTCGATCCTCTTGCTGCCCGAGGTGGAGAAGCGTAGACTTCCCAGTGGCATAGCAACGGGAGCGGCCCGGAGCGCCTCGTACGCGCCCGGGTCGCGTTGTTCTTGGCTAGGGTCGCTCATGGTCACTACCTCCTTGTGCAGGCGGTGGTTGCCGGCGACGGGGTCGGCCCGGCTTCCCGCGTTTCTGCGCACGCCGACGACGAGCTTCATCGACAGCAACGAAGAACTCCCGCAGCCAGGTAGTGCAGGTCATGCGCGTGCCGCCGACAGACACGCACTTCAGTCTTGTCGACGCGACGCCGACCCGCGCCCAACGAAGGAGTCCGTTGCAATGGGGGCGCTGGCCGCAGATGGCGTCGACAACCGCCGAGCCGAAGGAATGGAGAGGGAACAGCTTGTCGGGCTGTTCCACGAACGTGCGAGCGGAAACAGGTAGTTCCATGGGCCGCCACCATGGACCGGCCGCTTGGAGATCGAAGAGACCGGGAAGAGACCTATCTGCGTCTACCCACCCAGGCCCTCAGTCCCAACCCAGGCCCCGCTTCCAAAAGGGTGGCGTGCCACCTGGCACACGCAGGAGACAGACGCTCACTCGTCGAGCCTTGCCACGCACGATAGCGCCGTACTTCGGAGAAGTGACGCCTCGCCGTTCCAAGTCGTCCAGCCACTTCCAGATGTCGCCCTTCATGAACTTGATCCCTGCATCTCGCCGCAACTTGACGATTGACACCCAGGAGCCTCGCGGCTCCTTCAACAACGCGCGGATGAACCGCCCTTGTGACGAGTTGTAGGAGTCGAGTTCTGCCGTGCCATCCCGCCCGCGACCAGGAGGCGCGTTCTCCTGCCGCGTCGCTGGCGACTGCACAAGAAGGACCCCGTAGGACGAGCCCAGGTAACGAATGAACCCCTGCCACCACACTCGAATCCTCAGAGGATCCCAATCCGAACGTGCCTCTGGCCGACGGATCCTCGTCATCACCGCTGCTGCCTCCGGCGAGGGAGTGTCTTGTAGCCGGGCGGTACTTGGAAGTCCGAGCTCACGAAGCGCTTCATCAACCGTCCTGCCCTTCGAGCGTACGATTCGCTGAACCCTCTGAGCAAGTTCGGGGTCAAGCGGGGTGCCGACTGCGCGGGCAGAACCAAGTCGTTCCAGTTCGAGAGGAACTGCTGGATCAACATCAACAACGTGTTGCGCGTGACGGCCGGGGTCGAGCGGGTGTCCACCCGCGCGCTGTCGATCCGCGTACAGGTTCCGGAGAATCCACTCAGCGCCGAGCATGATCTCGTCGGCGACTTCGCGCCGACGCCGAGCGCGAGATGGGAGGGGACTCCGCCACCATGTCCTGGCGAGTTCCCAATGAACACATCCGTGTCGTCGCGTCAACCGAAGGGAGCTGCCTTTCACGACGAGGGTCTCAAGGTCAGAGACGAGCGTCGCAATTGTCGCGTCCGCTTTCTGCGCCACCGCAGCTCCAAGCCGTTCAATGCAAGTCACAATGCGCTCGGCATGCTTCATCAATCCGCGCCGAGCGGCCGGATCTCCGCCAAGGTCTGAGTCCAATCGGTTCACGCTCGCCGTTTCTCCAGTCCTGAACCACGTCAACGGAAGAGTCGCGCTGGATGCCGCGTTCCGTTTTGGTGGCAAAATCACGAGCGCCTCCGCCGTGGACAAGCCTACGCGAACAGCCGCATGAGTTGCAGCACTCGTTCTTTGTCCGCCTCTGCGTAGATGAGCGTCGTCGCACTGTCAGAGTGCCCCAGCGCAAGCCTGGCGGCCTCCAACCCGGCTTCGGCTCGGAGCCGCGTCGCTGCTGAGTGTCGCAACTGCAATGGACTCCATGGCTCGACGCCCGCCCGTTTGCAAGCACGAGTGATGGCCCGACGCACGGCATCCACAGTGTAGAACGCGCCAGGCGGTCGCTTCGACTTGACCTTGATCGTCACCCGACGCTTGTCGCCAAGCCGGTACAGCCGCCGTCGCGGATGGCGGGCAACCTGCGCCTCGGTGGCTTCCGCAGGGCGGAACACGAATGCGTCCGGAGCCAGCGGTGGGACACGGGTCACGAGGTACGGCCGCAACACGCTGATGCAACGCGGACCGAGTCCGATGACGCGCTCCTTGTCGCGGAACGAGCCCTTGTGGCGATCGGGCCTGAACGCCCACACGTCGCCATGCGTGCGGTCGATGTCGCGCACCCGCATGCGCACGACCTCGCCGACGCGTGCGCCACACCACCACATGAGCAAGACCATGTCACGGACCGGCGCGGAGGTGTGCGACAGCATGGCCTCCACCGCGGCCCACGGCACGGGCCGGATGGGCTCGGTCTCCCTCGCCTCGCTGCGACCTCGCTTGAGCCGCCGGAGCGAGCGCAGCTCGCCGTAGACCGCCGCGGGAACCCTCAGCTCCTCCACCGCCCAACCGAACGCACGGACGATGCGACCGATGCGGTCGTTGACGTTCTTGCGGCAGAGATCGGCGGCGATCATCGCGCCACGCACGGCCTTCAGCTCGGCCAACCCGAAGTCCCGCGCCTCGGTGTCGCCGTAGAGCTTCAGCAGCTCCCGGAGGCTGGAACTGACGCGATCGGTTTCGTGGGTCGGCGTGCCGTCGGCGTGCCGGTAGTACACCTCGCAGTGCAGGAGGTAGTCGGCGCACAGGTCGCGCACCAAGTAGGGCTCGCCACCATCGACCTCGGGCAGGCGGAAACCGTTGGCACGCCACTCGGCGAGCGCCCGCTCGTAGGCGGTTCTGCTCTGCTCCGAGCCGAAGTCACCCGGCAGGTAGACCTGCCTGCCACCCAGCAAGACGAAACCCCGCCCCGACCGCCGGTGGCGGCAGTAGGACGGAACACAACCAACGGGTCTTCGACCCATGCGACGCTCCTGTTCAGAGGCCAAAAGTGGACGATCCACTCGCTTTTGGCTCCGTTGCGCCGCTTCGCCCGCATGGGGCGAGTCACCTAACTTGGCTGTCGGCTTGTGCTAAAGATGGTGGAGGCGAGGGGAGTCGGACCCCTGACCTCAGCATTGCGAACGCTGCGCTCTACCAACTGAGCTACGCCCCCACCAGGGGAGGCGGGCAAGCTACCGAGCTGGCAACTGGTTGCAACGATCTTCCGCCGCTATTCCACGGCCCTGGGCTCACGGCGCAGGAGGCCGGGGCGCGGGCCGCCAGAGGTCGCAAAGCCCGGAACCCGCGCGCGGCTGACGTCGAGTAGGAGTCGACCAGTCAGCGACAGGTCGGCGTGTGGGGAGCAGCGCGTCAGGCCGTGGGCTCCCACGAGGGCGCCGTCCAGCCGGGTCGTCGCCAGAAGGTGAATCTCGCCGTAGGCCACGAGGTGGCAGCGGAACTCGAGGGCCTCACGCGTCGCGCCGGCAGCCGAGCCGGGATGACCGAGGTAGAGCGAGCCATCGCCTTCGACGGGGCGGGCGCCGTCGCCGAGCACCGGTTCGGGATCGCTGCGCGCGCCGTTGCCGTCGAGGTCGCGGAACGTCGCGGCGCAGCGGTGTGCCACGATGGTGAGCGGATAGTCGCCCTCGACGACGATCGAACGCGCGAGGTAGGCATTGCCGCGCACGACCAGCGTGAGCGGGGCGCGCAAGACGAAGCGCAAGGGCGCAGGGGCGGGCAACAACCAGAGATTGCCTGGCACTTCGACCACGAGCGTGCCTGGCGTCGGCAAGACCCTGTCGGTTGGGCCGCCCAGGGTGTAGTCGGTGCGGTCGGTACCGGTCGGCATGTACAGAAACGCCACCTCGCTGTCGCAGAACAGACCTGGCAAGCTGGACCGATAGCTGGGTGGCAGGGTCAATTGCGGTAGCGGGCCGGCCTCCGGCATGAAGGCACCGCGCAGCCACGCCGGGCTGGACTCACCGAGCCCCGTTCGATCGCCCAGCGTCAACGGCCGGGCAAAGCACGACGGCGCAGCGCCGCGCAGGCAGTCGCACGAGAAGCGAGCCGGCTCGCTCGACGACTGCACGACGATCTCCAGCCGCTCTTGCAAATCGCGCACGCGTTCCACACGCGCGGTGAGGCCCCAGGTAGTCGCATGCGACGACAGGCCATTGCCTTTGGCTCGCATCGCCGCAAGAGCAGCCTCTTCTGCCGCCAGCCCGCTACACAGCGCTGACATCGCCTGGCGTTGGGACTTTGACGCGCTCAGTCCGCGCGTAGCGTCGACCATCGACAGCGCGACCAAACACACCGACGCGGCCGCCGCCAACGGAATCGTGTGATCGCATAGCAAGCGCGCGATGATGTTCCGCGGCGAATCACCGAGTAGCCCTCGGGTGCGCCGCTCCTGGGCGGCGCCTCGCGCCGGGGGGGCATGGGCGCGGCGGCGTTTCATTCGCATCGCGAGACTCTCGCTGCGTTCAACGTCCGCTCGACTCCGCGCCCGCAGCCTCGAGCGCGAGCAACCACAGGCCATCACTGCCCTGGAGCACCAGCCGACGCCCTGGGAACAGCGTGGCGAGTGGTGTGTCCCGCAGATGCGGTTCGAGCGCCGACGCCACGTCGCTTGGATCGCCACGCGGTCGCTTGCTCAGGGCGGATTGTGTAGAGGCCAGTGCATCGATCTCGCGCTGGCGAATGCCAAGACGCTCATCGAGCGCTTGGGTAGCGTCGTCGATCTGGCGGCTAGAGAACCAGCTCACCGCCACCGCAAGGGCAGCAAGCAAGACCTCGGTTGGCCATCGATGGCCATCACGCATGCGGTCGTTCACGGTTGTCCCTGGCGCCCGGATCCGCCGGACATCGAGACGGTCGTCGCCGACAACGGCTCGTCGTCCAGGGTTGTCGGACTGTCGGTCGCCGTCGACTTGCGTCCGATGCGCACCACGTCCGTTCCCGTCTTGACTCCCCGCGGTGGATTGTCATTCAACCAGTCGAGGAGGTTGTTCATCTCCGCAGCAACTTCGGTCAGGTGGTCGCCACGGCGCAGGTTGACGCGGAAGCTGATATCACCAGAGCGAATGCGTTCTATCGACTTGATCAAGCGATACGCCGGTCCTGCGATGCGATGCGACAGACGCAGGGCTTGAAACACGACCACCGCCGCGGAGGCGAGGGTGAAGCCGAGGAGGGCGAAGAACAACGGCACCAGGCTCGGCAGGTCTACGTCGTGCTCGGTAGCCTCGCCGAGCAGACGGCGACAGAACACGGCCACGATCAGGGTGCACAACGCGAGTCCCAACGTCGGGATCAACGACACCGCCAGAATGATGCGCTTCTGCAGGGGCTCGTTGACGATCAGGATCCGACTACGACGTTCGTTGGCTGCCATGCGCGCTAACTCGGGTTCGCTTGAGTCCTTGCCACCGCGAGCAGGCGAACCCAGTTCCGATGCCGGACTGATCTGGTGTTTGTGGGGTCGCGCCGCTGCGTCTTGCTGCATGGGGAATCGGCAGACAGGCCTATCGGCCCCAAGTCGCGGAAGTCTCCAACTGAGCAAAAGCCACGACCTTACGAATCCGATCATGAGCACGACGGGTCCCGTTTGGTGCCCGCGACGAGCAACGCAAGGAGCATCGAATGGGACGCACACGAGCAGTGGTGCTGGCGGTCACGTCAGGCAAGGGTGGAGTCGGCAAGACTTCGTTGTGTGTGAACCTGGCAACGGAGTTGGCACGAACGAACCGGCGCGTAGTCGTCGTCGATGCAGACTTGGGCCTCGCCAACACGCACATCCTCGCCGGCCTGAGGCCGGAGAAGACCCTGTGCGACTACCTGGAGAACCGAGCCTCGCTACCCGAAGTGATCCAGCACAGTGCCAGTGGGGTCAAGTTCATCTCCGGCGGCAGCGGCATCCAGGAGATGGCAAACCTCGACGAGCGTGGTCGGGATCGGATTCGCGACGCGGTGCGCGACCTGCGCCCCTATTGCGACGTCATCATGCTCGATACGGGTGCCGGTGTTTCGCGCGCAGTCACCGACTTCGTCGCCTTGAGCGACCACGCGCTCATCGTGACCACCGCCAACTTCGCGGCAATCGCCGACGCCTACGGGATCATCAAGGTCATGGTGCAGGAGGGTTACACGAACCCGATGCACTTGATCGTGAACCGCGTGCGCTCGCCAGAGGAAGCTGACCAGGTCTGGCAGAAGCTGAAGGGCTGTTCCGAACGATTCCTCAAGCACGAGCTCAACTGGCTCGGGTTGCTGCCGGAGGATCAGAACGTGGAAGGAGCCGTCGTGAAGCGTGCACCGTTCTGCGAAGTGTTCCCGGATACCGTCGCGAGCAAGTACTTGAAGCGCATCGTCGCCGGACTCGAACGCTACCTGACGCCGGCGCCGACCACGGCCGCATCGACGCCCGCTACGTGAAACATCGATCCGGCTTGAAACGCCAGATCACGAAATGGAGAGGTGGGGGATGAACCGTTTGACCAACGACGACACGAAGAACATCACGGTGAAGGATCGAGGGGAGACAATGACCATGGAGGGACATCCCAGCAGCGGGTCGCAACGACCTGGTGCAGCCTCGGAAGAGGTGTTCGGCCGGCAGGCCAACAAAGGCATCCTGGCGGATCGAGTGGCGGAGGAGTTGAACGTGCCTCGTCGCACGGCGGCGCGCGTGCTCGACGCCGTGCTCGACTCGGTGCGCGACTTGCTTCTCAACCGCGGCAAGGTCGCGGTCAAGGGTTTCGGCACCTTCGAGCGCCGCGTGCGTAAGGGGCGCGCCTACAAGCACCCGCTCACCGGCAAGAGCATTGAGGTCGCCGACAAGGAGACCATCATCTTCAAGCCGAGCGACCAGCTCATCGAAGACACCAACCCTGCCCGCGCGCGCCGCCGCAAGCCATCGCGCCCCGCCAACCTGACGCCGGCGACCGACGACATCCTGTTCAAGGGCTGAGTCGGGCTGGTGGTGCGGCTCGCAAGGTCGAGCCGTTATGCTCGGGAACGTGACGCGCGACAAGAAGCCGCCTGCCGATTTCCTCAGCGCCTGCCTGCAGTTCGACGTGCAGCGCGGCGAGGTGGCAGCCAACGTGGCACGTGCCGAGCACGGCTTGCGCGCCGCCAAAGCGGCCGGCGCCCGCTTGGCTGTGTTGCCCGAGCTTTGGTCGACGTCGTTCGACAAGAGCTATCCGCCGACGCTGCTTGCCGCCGCCCTCGACGCCGATGCGCGCCTGGCACGCTTGTCGGGCGAACTCGAGATGGTGATCGTGGGCAGCTCGTTGGAGAGCAGTGATGGCAAGGTCTTCAACCGCGCCCAAGTGTTGGATTGCGGCGAAGCGGTCGCCAGTTATCGCAAGATCCACTTGTTCAGCCCAAACGCGGAACACCGCGGGTTGACCGCCGGCATCCAGCCGGTGGTGGTAGACACCAGCGCCGGCCGCATCGCCGTGCTCATCTGCTATGACATCCGCTTCCCAGAACTGGTGCGCTGGTCCTTCTACCAGCAGGCCGAGATCCTGGTTGTCCCAGCACAGTGGCCAGAGACTCGCGCCAGCCACTGGCGCGCGCTGGTGGATGCCCGCGCGATCGAGAATCAGATGTTCGTCGTCGGTTGCAATCGCACGGGCAGCGAAACCTCGCTGAAGACAGACGACCAGCTCGTCTTCCCGGGGAACAGCCGAGTCGTCGATCCGATGGGAGAGCTGGTTGCTTGCGGCAACGGCGAGGATGGCCCGGTGATGGCGGCGATCGACCTACGCAAGGTCAAGACCATGCGACGCATGATGCCGATCGAGAAGGACCGCCGACCGGCGCTGTATCGCGACTTGTGGGCTGGCCCGTGGTCGTCCCCGGCTAGCCGGCAAACGCCTTGAGCAGCGCCATCTTGCGCGGCAAGCGCAGACGAGTGATGGCCGCGTTCTGCAACTGACGAACGCGTTCAGCACTGATCCCGAGGTCATCGGCGATGTCGCCGAGGGTCTCAGGCTCGCTGCCATCCAGACCGTAACGGCGGTTGAGGATCATTCGCTCGCGCGCGGGCAGATCGGCCATCGCTTCGCCCAGGCGAGCAGGCAGATCATCCTCGACCACGGTGTCTTCGACGGGACTGAGTGACTCATCGGCAATCTCTTGCGCGAGCGAGTGACCCTCCATCCCCGGACGCTCCTGGTCGATGCTGACGGCGTAGCGACGAACCTTGAGCAAGTTCTCGACGCGCTCGACAGGCATTTCGAGGCGCAACGCGACCTCGGCGCTGCTGAGGGGAGTGCCATCCGGCCCGACGGACGACTCGCGCACCCGCTGGATCTTCTTGAGGGCTTTCTGCACCCAGATCGGCACGCGCACGGTGCGCGACGCGTTGTAGAGGGTCTTCAGGATCGCTTGCTGGATCCAGAACTGGGCGTAGGTGCGAAACCGGACGTCACGGCGCCAATCAAAGCCCTCGATCGCCTGGAAGAGAGACGCATTGCCCTCTTGCACGAGGTCGACCACGTCGACTCCGAGGCCGCGGTAGCGCTGCACGGTGACCAGCACCATGTACAGCGAGCCCTCGACGTAGAGATTGCGCAGCTCGTGCAGCTCGCGCACTGCCTGTTCCGCGTAGCCGATCGCGGCTCGCCTGGCGGCTTCGCCGGCCAACGAGAGCCGGCGACGGCGAGGCAAGCGCTCGATCTCGGCGGCCACCAACGGGCGCGGCGGTGAGACCGCATCGACTGCGGCCTGCGCTTCAACACCAGCCGCCTCCAGGGCGCGGCGCACGCGCAGCTTCAGGAACTCGTAGCGCCGTGCCATCGCAAACTCGTCGGCACGTTCAAGGCGAGGCAAGCGCTGGATCTGCGCGTCATAGAAACTCGGCCAGAGCGTCCGCTTGTCGATGCCGCCCACCGCCGTGTGGAGCGCAGGCGGCACCGTGACGCCAGTCCGCCGGGCCAGCATGGCCTTGGCGAGGCGCTCGATCGACCGCACGAAACGATCGGTAGGCACATCCAGTTGCTCATCCAGCTCACTGAGGGCGAGCGACGAGCCAAGACGACGAACGAGAGACATTGCTAACCGCACCATGTTTCAAGGCTCTTCGATGCAGAGCGAGGCAAGGTTGCCTCGTATCCAGGAGAAGTTGTCCTGACAGATCAACGCCTTGCAAACACCGCGCCCCTACCCAGCGACCGCCGGCTCGCAGGACCACCGCCGTCCGAAACAGTGGACACAAGTTGTTCTATCGCAGACCTTTGCCTAGACCCACGGCCGCTACTTGCGCATCGCCCTGCCGGCCAACAGCGCCAACAGAACTGCCAACGCGGCACCCGCCGTGTAGAAGATCCATGGATTGGCCACGGTCGGTTCGACCCCGACTGACAAAACGGCAGCCAACGACAACGTGTGCGGCTGCTGCGCCACGGTGGCGCCTGCAGGATCCACCGTTCGGTAGCTGAGTCGGAAGTCCAGGTTCCGCACACCGAGCACGGCGTCCGACGCCGCGGTGAACAGCACCGGGACCGACACCAATCCACTCGCCACCAAGACGTCCGCCTCGCCGACTCGCAGACTCGAAGCCGCGGGCCAAGGCGAAACGATTGACTCCAACCCGTCATCAGCACCCACCACCTCGAGCGTCAAGGCTGTGCCGCTCTCGCGCGACAGCGCCTTGCCGGCCGGGACGCGCACCGTGACGACCGCCTCGGCCGTGGCGCCCAAACGCACGGTGGTGCCAGCAGGAAAGGCAACATCGAGGCTCACACCGTCGAGGCTGGTCGCAGTCATGTTGCTGCGGCTGACCGGCGCAGCCGCCTTCTTGACCGCGTCTACCGGGCGAGACGTTGGCTCCGCCGGAGGCTTGATGTCGTTGGCCACGGGGACGTTCGCCGTTGACGGCACCGAACCGTCGCGGGCGCCAGGACGCGGAACCGACGTTCCTACCACGACCCGCCCCGAGACTGGCAGCAACAGTTCGCCCATCGGCTGGCCGGTCGTGCCATTCACCAGCATTGTCTTCAGGCTGAAGGCCACCGGCACGTCGCCTCGATGCGCCTGGTCGTCCACGCTGATCGGAATCTCGATCGTCAACGTGTTGTCGTGCACCGGCTGCCCCTTGAACTTGGTGTCAAGCGTGCCGAGGTTCGGCGGCATCACCGCATAGGAGCCGAGGTCCAGCGTCGCTTGCTTTACTTGGTACTCCAAGCCAACCGCCGCACCACCAGGCACGATGGCTGGCGTGTTCAGCGCCACGACCACGACCAAGGCCCCGGATTCACCAGGCGCCAAACGGCGGGGCCGCGTGGTGACGTGCGCGAAGGCATAGCCAACGAGCGCGCTGGGATTGATCGTCGAGGCACCAGTGGCCATGCCATCGGCATTGTCGCCGCTATCGGTGAGTTCGCCCTTCTCGTCCTTGCCGCCTTTCTCGCCCTTCTGCGCCTTGCGGGCCTCGTTGCCTTCGCCTGATTCGGACTTCACCTGACTATTGCCGGGAGCTTGAGCCAGGGCAGGAGCGATCCCTGCCACCGACCCGATGAGGAGCGAAAGAATCGAACGAAGCGAATACGAGTGCATGGCGACTGGGGGCAAGAAACGAGGCAAAGGATGGTAGACGAAGAAGCTCGCTTTGTCCTTGCGCAGCAACCCGAAACGGCGGCGCAAGGCCGCCCGAGGGGGTCGCAATGGGTCGCAAGGCGCTGGCACCAGGCATGGCCATCGTCTGCGCGTCGCTCGCTTTTACGAGCCGCGGCTAGCGCAAACTGCACTCCTGATCTACACCCGGCGCCCATGGCCGCAACCGTCAACGAAGCCGCGATCCTCGGAGCCTTGCGCGCGGTCAAGGATCCCGACCTCGGTCGCGACATTGTCGCCCTCGACTTCATCAAGGATCTGCGGGTCTGCGGCGGCAACGTCGCGTTCGCCATCGAGCTGACGACGCCAGCGTGCCCCGTCAAAGACCTGCTCAAGGCACAAGCCGAGCAGGTCGTCGCCGCTCTCCCTGGCGTGCAGGAGGTCAAGGTCACCATGACTGCGAGGGTCACTGCCAGCCGACCGTTGCTCGGCAGCAAGGGCACGATCCAAGGGGTCAAGAACGTCATCGCGGTGTCGTCTGGCAAGGGCGGCGTCGGCAAGTCGACCGTCGCGGTCAATCTCGCGTGCGCGCTGCAACGCTCCGGCGCGCGTGTCGGCATCCTCGACGCGGATGTCTACGGCCCCAACGTCCCGCTCATGCTCGGAGTGAAGGGCCAACCCGAAGACGTCGTGGTCGATGGCGTGCGCTACCTCGTGCCGATGCCGGCGCACGGCATCGAGGTGATGAGCATCGGCGTGCTGATCCCCGAAGATCAACCCGTGATCTGGCGCGGACCTCGTCTGCACAGCGCGATCAAGACCTTCTTGTTCGAGGTGCGATGGAGCGATCTCGACTACCTCGTCGTCGACCTACCGCCTGGCACAGGCGACGCGCAGCTCTCCCTCACGCAACAAGCACACGTCACCGGTGCGGTCATCGTGACCACGCCGCAAGACGTGTCGGTGCTCGATGTGCGGCGCGCGATCCGCATGTTCCAAGACGTGCAGGTACCGATCCTCGGCATCGTCGAGAACATGTCCTACTTCACACCGCCGGGGAGTACCGAGCGGTACGAGATCTTCGGCCGCGGCGGTGGCGCCAAGATCCAGATGGAGTTCGGAGTGCCTCTTCTTGGCCAAATCCCGATCGATCTCGCCGTGCGCTCGGGAGGCGATCAAGGGCAGCCGATCGTGGTCGCGCATCCAAAGAGCGACGCGGCACTCGCGCTCACCGCAATCGCTGGCCGCCTTGCCGCTCGCATCAGCACCGCCAACGCCACCTAGTCATGCCAACGCCCACGACACCCGCGGGAGGCACTCGCTTCACCGAGACCGACACGATGAACCGCGTATTGGACGCTGCGCCGCAGGCGCGCGCCGTGCTCATGCGCTATCACATTGGCGGGTGCAACCACTGCGGCTTCGAATCCGCCGACACCGTACGTAAGGTCGCCGAGGACAACGGCATCCCACCGCGCTCGCTGCTCGCGGCGTTGAACGAGGCTTAGTCGCGGTTCCCACTAGCCGCGCGCGAGCCGGCGTCGACCTTCTCTCTTGCGGCATCAGGGGGCGTGGCCAACAATCCCCGCTCGACCCGCAAGGGCATTCGTTTCCCGACGAGCACCAGTCATGGCAGAAGTCCAAGAGTTGAACGATCAGACGTTTGCGAAGTCCCTGCGCACCGACACAAACCCAGTGCTCGTCGACTTCTCGGCTACCTGGTGCGGCCCGTGCAAAGCACTCGCACCTACCATCGACGCGCTGGCCAAGGAGTTCGCCGGCCGTCTCCGGGTGTACAAGGTCGACATCGACCAAGCGTCCGACACCGCGGCGCAGTTTGGCATAGGTAGCGTGCCAACCTGCATCTTCTTCAAGGACGGCAAAGAGGTCGATCGCTTCTTTGGCAACCAAGACCTGCGCTCGGTGCGTCAGCGCATCGAGAAAGTCTTGGCCTGAGAACGGCAACGCGGGCGCGAACGCAGAGCCGACCATCCCAGCACGAGGCCCAGGGGAACGGTCCACAACGCGAGGGAGAGCGGCGTCCGCGGCGACGCGACGTGAAACGGCACCAGCACCTCCACGTCCGCCGCGCGACGCCACCTGAGCACGTAGACCCCCGGCTCGGCCACCGTGAGCTTCGCAGAGCCGTCGGGCGCGGTCATGAACAAGGCCACCTGACGCGCATTCGCATCACACAGTTCGATGGCCGCACCGCCCACCGAATCCCCGCGCTGATCGAGCGCGCGCACGACGAACTCCACCTCGCTCGTCGGAAGGTAGGTGGACATCTCGATCTGTGGCCCTTGCGCCAGCAGCGACACCAACGCCAAGACACGCATCGGAGCCGAGCTTACTCTTGTCAACATCCGCCGCAGTTCTGTCGCGCGAATCAAACGTTGCGTTCTGCTTGGTGCGACTCGGGGTAAGCCCGAGTCGGTGATGACCCGTCACTACTCGGATGCAGACTCCCGCCATCGTCGAGCTGGGCCGTATGCCCTTCGCTCAGGCGCACACGCGCATGCGCACGCTCGCCGAGCAAGTCGCGCGCGGCGCCAGCGATGGCGAGGTTTGGTTGGTCGAACATGAGCCGGTGTTCACCGCGGGAAGGGCCACGTCGAGCGAGGAAGCGACCGCGGTTGGCGCGATCGCGATCGAACGCGGCGGGCAGATCACGTTCCACGGCCCTGGTCAGCTGGTCGTGTATCCGATCGTGCGCCTGCCCGAACGCGACGTCGGCGCCTGGCTGCGTCGGCTCGAAGCCTTCGGCGCCGCGGTGTGCGCCGAGTTCAGTCTCGATGCGGTCCCCTCGGCGGACGGCACGGGAGTGTTCGTCGCTGGCAAGAAGGTCGGCTCAATCGGTGTCGCCCTGCGGCGCTGGGTCAACCTGCATGGCCTCGCACTCAACGTGGCGATGGACCTGGCGCCGTTCTTCGCGGTTCGCCCGTGCGGCCTGGCGCCGGACGTCATGACGGACCTGAGCCGCGCCGCCGGCCGACCAATCACCATGGCAGCCGCCATCGCCGCCGCGCGGCGGGCGATGCCCGTGCTGCTTTCTGTTCACGGCACCGGACCGTCAAGCCGTTCATCAAGCGACAGATGAAGGCAAGCGCTGGCGACGCCGCCGCGCTACCCTCTCCGCATGGTCGGCACCATCGAGCTGGATCCCACGGGCCAGCACCTGCTGATCCGGTTTCCCTACCGCGAGGACCTCATCGAGGTCGTGCGGACGCTGCCGGATCGACGCTGGGATCCCTCACACAAGGTGTGGGCGGTGCCAGCGGGCCACGTGGATGTCGTGGTCACCACACTGATCGGCCGGGGCTTCACGATGGACTCTGCTACGAGCGCGATGTTCGCTGGCTCCACCCCCAAGCCAGCGGTGCCAAAACCAAGCGAGCGCCCAGTTCGCCCAGACGGCGAGGCCGGCGCGCGCAAGCCAACGCGCCGACGTCGCGGTGCATCAGGCCCGGCGCGCGACGGCGAGTAGACCGAGACTCGCGTGGCGCTGCGCATCGAACTCGACGAACGCGGTCGCGACCTGCTGATCCGTTTCGACTACGACAAGCGGCTCGTCGAGGCCGTGCGCCAGCTGCCTGGCCGTCGTTTTGACCCGCGCGCCAAGCTGTGGCTCGTGCCAGTCAAGCACGTCGACGCCGTGGTTCTTGCGCTGCTGCCGCACGGGTTCACGCTCGCGCCTGAGGTCAGCGGGATCGCCAGGCCTGTCGACGCCGCCCTGCCGTTCGCCGCCCCCACGCCCACGCCCATCGATCGCGCGACGCGAGACGAGCGCGCGCCGACCAACGACACGCGGCCACCGCCCACCGCGTTCACGGTCGCTGGCCTCAACCATCGCGTGCGCGACGCCCTGCGCGGAGCCTTCCCCGACAGTGTCTGGGTGATCGGCGAAGTCATCGATTTCGACAAGTCCGCGGGGCGCCGCCATCGCTTCTTCTCGCTCATCGACAAGGCTCCCGACGAAGCGCGGCCGCTGGCCCAGGTCGAGGCCGCGTTGTTCGAGTCCAAGATCGAGGAACTCGCGGACAAGCTCGCCGCCGCACAACCACCGCTCGCCCTGCGCGATGGGCTCGAGATCCGCGTGCGCGGTCGCGTCGACATGTTCCCGCAGTCGGGTCGCTACCAGCTGGTGATCGACGACATCGATCCAGCGCACACCTTGGGCAAGCTCGCCCTCAGCCGCGAGCAGCTTCTCCGCGAGCTACGCAGCAAGGGACTCGACGGCAAGAACGTAGCGCGGCCGCTGCCGTGCCCGACGCTGCGGTTGGCCGTGCTCGCGAGCCCGACCTCAGACGGTTGGCACGACTTCTTGCACCAGCTCGAAGCGAGCGGCCTGGCGTTCACGCTCACGCTCTACCCAGTCCGAGTACAAGGCGTCGAGCTGCGGCGCACGGTGCTCAGCGGGTTGGCGCAGGCGGCGGCGACCGCGGCCGACCACGATGCGCTGTGCATCCTGCGCGGCGGCGGCTCGCGCAGCGACCTCAGCGGGTTCGACGACCGCGAGCTGGCCTACGCGGTCGCCAACCATCCGCTGAAGATCCTGATCGGGATCGGTCACGAACGCGACCGCACCGTGCTCGACCACATCGCGCAGTCGTTCAAGACGCCGACGGCCATCGCTGCCTTTCTCGTCGAGCAGGGGATGTTGGAAGTCGCTGCCCTCGCGGCGCGCGCTCGCTTGCTCGCCGACGCGACGCGCGACCTGCTGGACGCCCAACACCTACACCTGCAACAGCGCGCCGAGTCGCTGCAAACCACCTTGTCGTCGCACCTCTTGGCGCAGCGGCACGTCCTGGCGCTTGCGGCGCAGCAGCTGCGGCACGGCGCCCTGTCCCGCTGTGTCGCGACCGAGCGCCATCGCGCCGCCCTGGCAAACGAACGGCTGCGCCGTGGGGCGCGCACGCTCGTGCGCGACGCGATCGCCGCAACCACAAGGGCCGGCGCCCGCGTGCGCGGCCTCACCCTGCGCGCCATCGAACGAGCGCAGGGCAGCCTCGCCGCGCATGACCTGCGCTGCCGTTTGCTCGATCCCCGCGCGACGCTACGCCGCGGCTACACCATGGTCCGCCGCGCCAGCGATGGACGCATCGCGACCGACGCCAAGAACATCGACGAACTCGCTGACCTCGACATCGAATTCCGCGACGGAGTCGTGCGGGCAAGCGTGACCACGGTCACAATCCGGCCTTCTTCCCCGGTACCATGACCAAGGCCGACGCCAAGCTGAGCGAACTGAGCTACACCGCGGCGAGTCGTGAACTCGACGCCATCCTCGACGCGATCGAGGCGGGCGACACCGACATCGACGCGCTGTCCGACAAGGTCGAGCGAGCCGCGAGCCTCATCAAGCTGTGCCGCGAGAAGCTCGCCGGCACCGAGCTGCGCGTGAAGAAGGTGGTCGACGAACTCACCGCCACGCTGGGCGACGACGCCAGCGTTACGACGCCCAACGATTGAACCTGTGGACATCGACCTCACTTCCGTCCTCCTGTTCTTCGTGGTGCTGTTGATCAGCCTCGTGGTGCATGAAGCGGCGCACGCGTTGTTCGCGTACCTCGGCGGCGACAACACCGCCTACATCGGCGGCCAGGTCACGCTCAACCCGATCCCGCACATCCGCCGCGAACCGTTCGGCACGGTGATTCTGCCCCTGATGTCGCTGATCATGACCAAGGGGCAGGGTTGCATGGGCTTCGCCCACGCACCCTTCGACCCGGTGTGGGCTCGCTTCCATCCCAAGCGTGCCGCACTCATGGCCGCCGCTGGCCCACTGGCAAACCTGGCACTCGCCGGCATCGCGTTCCTCATCCTCAAGATCATGGTCGCCAACGACCTGGTCAACGCCACCGGTCAGTTCTTCGAGATCCAGCGTCTCGCGCGCCCGCTGGATGGCTCGACCTCCGGCCCCGTCTACGCCGTGTGTCGCATCCTGTCGGTCTTTCTCGGGCTCAACGTTCTGCTGTTCACCCTCAACCTCTACCCCGTGCCGCCGCTCGACGGCGCTGGCGTGCTCGAAGGCCTCTTCCCCAAGCTGAGCGTGGTCTACGACTTCATCCGCGGGCAGCCGTTCCTGCTGATCGCGTGCCTGATCGGAGTGTGGTACACGATGGGCCCAGTCATCTGGCCGGTGCTCGGTCGGATCGTGTCCTGGCTATAGGGAGTCAAGTCGTCGGGCCCTGTCGCCCGATGAGACAGGGGATGACGAAACCGCATCGTTGGTTGGCCCTGGCTGTCGTGTTCTGCACCGCTTGCCAACCCAGCAACGATGCACCCGCGCAGGCGCAGGCCCTGGTCGCGCGTTTCGAACAAGCGTTGCGCAGCGGCGATCGCGACGCGCTGCGCGAGATCGTCACGTTCGAGTCACGGCCGGCCATCGACGCGATGCCGCTCTCTACCCTAGCGAGCAAGCTGCCGCTGGTGGTGCTCGAGGCCACCTCGCAGCGCGGCGCCCTGCACGTGCGCGTGCGCGACCCGAACGCCAACAGCCCGAACGCCACCAACCAGGACGGCGTCTTCGTGGTCGTGCAGGAGAACGGCGGTTTGCGCGTCGACCTGGTCGCCAGCGCGGGCCTCACCGCGCGCGAAGTGCCGTTGCCCGGCCCGTCGACTCGCACCGTCGTGCGTCCGATGTCCCCCGCCGAACGCGAGCGCGCCGCGCGCCTCGCCCGAGAAGCCAACCAGCAAGCCGCCCCACCCAAGGCCGACGGATCAGACTGATCGCGGCGTCAGGCTTGCGCCACCGTAGGCGCGCGCGTATCCAGGCGCCATGTCGCCAGCTCACAAGACGTTGATCCTCGGCTCCGGTCCCGCTGGCTACACCGCCGCGATCTACGCCGCACGCGCCAACCTCGCGCCCCTCCTGCTGGCCGGCCCACAACCCGGCGGGCAGCTCACCATCACCAGCGACGTCGAGAACTACCCTGGCTTCCCCGAAGGCATCATGGGCCCGGAGATGATGGAGAAGTTCAAGGCGCAGGCCGAGCGCTTCGGCACACAGGTGCGGCACGAGCTGGCCGAGAAGGTCGACTTCAGCAAGCGGCCGTTCAAGGTCTGGAGCAACGCAGATCAAGTGTACGAGGCGCAGACGGTGATCGTCAGCACCGGCGCGTCGGCGCTGTACCTCGGGTTGCCCAACGAGACGAAGCTGCAAGGGCGCGGCGTGTCGGCGTGCGCGACCTGCGACGGGTTCTTCTTCAAGAACAAGCACGTCTACGTCGTCGGCGGAGGCGACTCGGCGTGCGAGGAATCGACGTTCCTCACCAAGTTCGCCAGCAAGGTCTCGCTCGTCGTGCGCCGCGACAGCCTGCGCGCCAGCAAGATCATGCAGCAGCGCGTCCTGTCGAACGCCAAGATCGAGGTCTTGTGGAATCAGAGCGTGACCGACGTGTTCGACGTCAAGGAGAACAAGGTCACCGGCCTCGAACTCACGCACACCGAGACCAAGAAGAAGCAGAAGGTGCCAGCCGAGGGCCTGTTCCTCGCCATCGGCCACCGACCCAACACCGAGATCTTCAAGGGCGTGCTGGACATGAACGAGGTCGGCTACCTCCAAACACTGCCCGGCAAGGCGGCCACCAAGATCCCGGGCGTATACGCCTGCGGCGACTGCGCCGACCATTACTACCGCCAAGCAGTCACCGCCGCCGGCACCGGGTGCATGGCCGCGATCGAGGCCGAGCGCTGGCTCGAGTCACAGGGCGCGGCCCACTGACGGACCGCGACACGCGCTGCGCTCTCACGATCCGTCACTCCGCCAATCCGACGTAACCGTTGGCGTCGACCCGCCCGCGCAACGACAGCGCGCGCCAGGTCTCGCCATCGAGACTGGGGCCGGCCGCGCTGAGCGCGCCCACGGCGTCAGGTGGCAGATCACACCCCGCGGCGTCGACCGCCTTGACGCGCACCCCAGGGAGCGGGTGGCCGACGTAGCCGCGACGTTCACCCACCTGGTAGAAGCCAGCGGCGCGATAGCCGTCGCTGCTGATCGACACGATCGGACCAAGGTCCGCGCGCGCCAGACCAGCCAGCGGCCGCAGGCCAAAGTGGGCCTCGAACGCGTCGAGCGCCGCGTCGTCGTGGTGTGCGCCGAGGCTCAGCACCGTGCGCAACGAGCCGAGCTGCCCAGGCCGACAACCATTGACCAGGCGGCGAAGCTGGGCTGGTTCGGTCACCAGCACGTCGGCGGCGTAGCGCGTGATCGCACGACCGAGCGGGGCAGCGTCGTCGTCCGACGGCATCACCAGAGTCATGCCCCGCGCCGCCGTCAGCCAGAACACCACCTGCCCCAGCGCGCTGTGCAAGCCCGTGCTGCACGCGATGCGATCCTCGGCCGACAGCGACAACACTTGCCCAAGGCCCGCGACTTGCGACCCCAGGCCGCCCCAGGTGAGCTGCACTGCACGGTCGCCGGCGAACACGACGGCGGCGACGTGATCGGGTGCAACGGCCGCGCGCGCGCCGCAAGCACGTGGCAGCAACTCGCCGAATCCGAACATCGCGATCGCCCGCGCGGCCGCGCGCGCCGCGAGCGTCTTCTCGGTGCGCACGCTGTCGATCTCGATCGACGTCAGCCCGGTCGGCACCGACCTCTTTGCCGCGCGCAGCCACTCGCCGTGCGTAAGCAACACGCGCGCGTGCCCTTGCTCGGCCTGTCGAGTCCACGTCGCCGTGTCCGCGCCGGCATCGAGCCACACCGCGGTGCGCCCAGAGAACGCCACCGCGAGCGCGGCGAGAGCGCCACCGGCGCTGGTTGGAAACAGCAGTGCAACTCGTTCGTGCCCTTCGAGTCGGCCACGCAGGGCACGCGCCAGCGCCACGGCGTCGAGCAACGCGCGCCCACGGCTGACGCGCCGGCGCGATCGCCCGAGCAGCCACGCCGACAACGGCGCCCGCCGCGCACGGCGCGCGAACGCCAACGCCAGCGGTCGACCCTGGCGACGCCGCGCCAGCCACGCGCTGGTGCCGAGGTCTTGCACGGCTGCGCGGATCGCGTGCGGCGCCGCGTCGCTTGGCAGCGGCGCGCCAAACGTCACCGTGATCGGGTACGGCGCACGCTTGGGCCACTTGAGCAGGAAGCGACCACCCGAGAAGCTGAACAAGCTGCCCCACACGCGATCGAGGTGCACCGGCACGATCGGCACACCGGTGTTCTCGGCGATGCGTTGGATGCCGCGACGGAACGGCAGCATGCCGCCGGTTCGGCTGATCTCGCCCTCGGGGAAGATGCACACCACTTCGCCCTTCTTCAGATACTCGCGTGCCGCCGACAGCGAACGATGCACCGAGTCGGGCCCACTGCCAGACTGCACGCCAATGAAGCCGAGGCTCTGCATGAACGGCCGCAGCAGCCAGTGTTCGAAGTAGGCCTTGTCGACCAAGAACCGCACCGGCCGGTCCAGACTCGCCATCACGAACATGCCGTCCATGAACGACACGTGGTTGGGCGCCAGCAGCGCCGGCCCCCGATCGGGCACTTGCGCGCGATCGACGACGGCCAGGCGATACGTCGAGCGCGTGATCAAAAAGGCCAGCAACCGCAGGAAGGCGTCGGGCAACAGCCACAGAGCCCACAGCGTGCCGACCGCGGCGATGGCGCCGCCGCCCAGCAGGATGCCGCGACAGTCGAGGCCAGCGCGCGACATCGCTTCGGCGCCCAACGAGCCGAGCAAGATCGCCGAGAACGCCAACACGTTGGCGAGCGCGATGACGGCGCCGCGGCGCGACGCGGGTGCCCGCCATTGCAAGAGCGCGTTCAGCGGCACGAGCACGAGCCCGCTGCACGCGCCCATCAGCAGCATCGCCACGAGCGTGAAGAACAGACCTGGTGCAAACGCGCCGAGCGCGAGCGCCAGCAGAGCCACGCCGAGCGCGCCCAGCGGGATCAGCCCGTGCTCGACGTTGCCGGCCGACAGGCGCCCCGCGAGCAGCGCGCCGACCGCGACGCCGACCGCGAACGCACCGAGCGGCACCGCCGCCGACTCGTCGCTCAACCCCAGCACCGCCTTGCCATACACCAACATGTCTTGGCCGAGCAGACTGGCCGCGCCCCAGTAGATGGCGATGCCGAGCACTGCCAAGCGCAGCGGCCGATCGCGCCAGATCACGCGCGCCGCGCCCCGCAACGCGGCGATCGGGGCGCGCGGCTCCCGTGTGGCGGGCGGCACGTCAGGAACCAGCAGCGACGCGCCGAGGCTCAGGGTTGCCAGGCTCGCGAGCACGGCGCCCGCCAACCAAGGGCGCCCGGCCGCGTCGCCCAGCACCAGCAGTTGCCCGCCCGCCACGGTGCCGAGCACGATGCCCGCAAAGCTCCACATCTCGAGCAGGCCGTTGCTGAACGACAACCTCTCGTGTGGCACCAGCTCCGGCAGGATGCCGTACTTCGCCGGGCTGAACACGGCGCTCTGCATGCCCATGAGCGCCAGCACCACGAGCAGGCTCCAGTGCCCCGCCGGCGTGAACGCCAGCACCAGGGTCGCCGCCAGCATGAGCACGACTTCGAGTGCCTTCATGCCGATGAGCAGTGTGCGCTTGCTCACGCGATCGACGATCACACCGGCTGGCAGCGAGAAGATCGCCAGCGGCAGCGTGAGCAGCACGAACGCCAAGGTGGTCTGGCTCTGCGCCACGCGCTCATAGTTCGGATCGCCGGGCGCTACCCCGAGCGCGCCGGTCGCCGCCCGAATCCCGAGCAAAGTCACGATCAGCTTGAACGCGTTGTCGTTGAAGGCGAGGACGAACTGCGCCGTCAGCAACCCGAGCAGGGGACGTCGCGCGGGCAAACTCATGCGGTGCCTGCGGTGGGACGAGCGTGCACACCGTCATCGACCAAACTGGTTGTCGGTCGCGCAGCGAGCGTGGTCCACAAGGGCCACAAGGCAGCATGGGACTCCAACAAGTGCAGGCGCGACGCCGGCAGATCCAACGCGAGCGCCGCTCGCCACCCAGCCTCGTCGTGCACGACGACCGCGGCAGCTTCGCTGAGGGCCGCGCTCAACAGATCCCGGCGATTGCGGAACGCTAGCGGCGTGGGGAACGGCGCGACATCCCCGAGCCAGCGCGTCGCCCGCGCCGCGATCGCGCCGGCCGCAGACAGCCCCGCGCGACCACGCGTCCGGGCGCAACAGCACGCCGCACAGCGCGCCGCGTCGTCGGTGATCAGGCAAGCATCGCCGCTTTCGTGCACCAAGTCGCCGCGGTGGCACAGCAGCGCCGCGGCGTCGACTTCGACGACGCTGGCGACCCCCAGCGCCCGCGCGATCCACGGCAAGTGCATCGACGTGCCACCCCCACAGCCGAGGACATGGACCACCTCTGGGGCGAACGCACGGATCGTCGCCGCCACCGCATGCTCATGCTGCGCGTCCTCGAGCCGTGCACCGACCTTGCGAAACGCTGGCCGCGCGCGCGCCGTGGGCGCCACGACATTCGACTCGTGACCACCCGCGATCAACGCTGCCGCGAGGCTTTGCGCGCGCGACGCAGCGGCGTCCGCCGCGCTCGACGATGCCCAGGTGTGGCCGTAAGCGATCAAGACCCGCACAGCGACGCGCCCTCCCCTGCCGGCCAGCGGCTCACAGCTTGTTGTGACTGCCGTCACAGAACGGCTTCGACGTCGAGTGCTTGCACCCACACCAAGCCACCCGGCCAGGCGTTGTCACTTCGTGCATGAGCGGCACGAGGCCGGTGCCACGATGCGAACCGTCGCAGTACGGCTGGTTCTGACTACGACCGCACGCGCACCATGCGTAGCGGCCGGGCGACATCTCCAAGACGTAGGGGGCCTTTTGCGGCACCTGCGGCTGATCGTTCATGGCCGCCCACAGTACGCGGCACGCGCGTCGGGCGATACCGTGACGCGAACTCCTAGGCGCCCTTCAACTTGCTTACGACTTCGTGCAGCCGACGCTGCGTGTCAGAACTGAACCACGCATCGATGAACGCCGAGTCGTCGGCGTCCTCCGCGGCGAGCGTCGCTAGCGACCGTCGTAGGTCGGCCTTGACCGCCGCCGCCGCGCTCGCCCCGGCCACCGCGAACCGCTTGGCGTGGTGTTCGGCCGCCGCCGCCAGCTCACTGGCTTCGACGACGGCATGCAGGATGCCACAGCGCACCGCGTCGTCGGGTCCGAACAGCTGGCCAGTCAACATCATCTCGCCCGCGCGCGCCGGACCGCCCAGACTGTGCTCGACGATCGCAGCTGCCGAGCGGGGGAAGGGCAGGCCGATCGCGACCTCGTTGACTCCTAGCACGGGCGCCTTGCCAGACCCGGCCAGCGCGCGCACGCCGACTCGGTAGTCGCAGGCCATCGCCAAGACAGCACCGCCCGCCACCGCGTGCCCGTTCACCACCGCGATCGTGGGCCGCTGCAAGCACGCAAGGCGCAAGAACACCGAGTGGAAGTGCCGCACGAACGCCACCAACTGCGCCCGGTCGTAGGCGAGCAGGGTGGGCAGATCGAGCCCGGCTGAGAACGCCGAGCCTTCACCGGTGATCAAGAGCGGACGCGCCGGGCCGTCGGGCACGATCACGTTCATTCGCTCGAGTTCGCTCTCCAACTTGGTCAGGAGCAGCGGTCCCACCGCGTTGGCTTTTCCCAGCTGAAGCCGCAACCAATCCCAACGCTCGTCGCGCTCTACGCGAATCTCACCCATGGGCCAACCACCTTACCCAAAAGCGCGCGGCGAGCGACGTCCGGATCGCGGACCCGACCCTTTTTGATTCAACTCTTGCCGTCTTGTGCGACACACTTCTGTTGGTCGCGACACCGCACGTCGGTTCCTTCGACCGCATTGCAGTCAGCATCATCCCGCCGCCTTTGTCCAGCAGCGCACCCGACTCGCGACCCCGTTCTGGTCCACTCCAACCAGGCGCCACGCCGATCCCGCCCGACCAACTGCGCCTGTCGGTCGTGATCCCGTGTTACAACGAGGCTCGCACGATCGAGGCTCTGCTGCGTCGCGTCGCTGCCGAAGCCACGCCGAAGGAGATCATCGTGGTCGACGATGGCTCGCGGGACAACAGCATCGAGATCGTCGAGACACTCACGTCTGAACTCGGCATCCGGCTGATTCGCCACGAGCGCAACCAAGGGAAGGGTGCCGCCCTCAAGACCGGGTTCGCGGCCGCGACGGGCAACGTAGTGATCATCCAAGACGCCGACCTCGAGTATGACCCCGACGAGTACGCGCGCCTCCTGCGACCGATCGTCGAGGGCAAGGCCGACGTCGTGTTCGGCTCGCGCTTCCTCGTGCGCGAGTACGCGCGCGTACACTTGTATTCGCACTACCTCGGCAACCGCTTCCTCACCCTGATGAGCAATCTGTTCACCGGGTTGAACCTCTCCGACATGGAGACGTGCTACAAGATGTTCCGCCTCGAGGTCGTGCAGAAGCTCAACCTCAAGAGCCGGCGATTCGACGTCGAGCCGGAGATCACCGCCAAGGTCGCGAAGATGAAGTGTCGCGTGTACGAAGTGCCGATCTCGTACTCCGGGCGCGACTTCTCCGAAGGCAAGAAGATCGGCTGGACCGATGGCTTCGCCGCGCTGAGCGCGATCGTGCGCTTTCGGTTTTTCGATTAGTGCAGGCCTAGCTTGCCACTGCCGTTGACCACGGCGTCGCGCCCGCCGTTCACCTCCGGGGGCGCGCCCTCTGGCGATAGGCGTGAGATCTCCATCGAGTCACGGTCGGCCAAGCGCGGCATCGCTGGCGTCGGCTCGTGTTTGCCCGCGTCGGGCGCCACGGCCGGGATCTGATACGGCTTGAGCAGCAACGTCGGATCGACGCGCACGTACTGCGACGACAGACGCGACACCGACTCCTTGGCCGCGTCCACCTTGGCGCGCAGTTCGACGAGCGGATTGAGCACGGTGTCACAGCGTTCTTGCACGGCCGACAGCTTGCCGATCTGCACGCGCAGCTGTTCGCGCCGCGCCGCGAAGGTGCGCAGCAAGTGCTCGACCACCGCTGTGCAGTAGCCGTCCAAAAACCCGCCGCGAATGCGGGCACCAGTCTCGGCAAAGAACGCGCGGCTGAAGCGCTCGACCTGCACGCGCATACCGCTGGTCGCCTCGTTGAGGCGAGTGGCTTTCACGCGCGAACTGATCGACCGCACCGGCGCCTCCACCGGCCCGAGCAGCTTCTCGCGCACCGCGCTGGCACGCCGCAGCGTGACGAGTTGCAGCACGGTCGGCTTCACCTTCAGGCTGTCGCTACGCAGCGGCGTCGGCACGACACGAATGAGCGCGTTGCGATCCGAAGCCGCGTGTGCGTGCCGGCCCACCTCGCCGAGGTCGACGTTGGCGAGCAGCAGATCCTCGGCAACCTCGGGCGGCACCACGAGTCCGGCGTCGCCGCGCATCAGGCGCTCCGCGAGTTCCTTGCTGGCCGACGCCGTGAGTTCTTCTTGGTACTTCACGAGCGCCGCCGACATCTCACCCTTGCTGAGATCGTGCAAGCTGGCGTCGTCCTTGAACCAACGCTTGATCGAGTGATCGACCTCGCGGCTCGTGCGATCGGCCGCCTGCTCGCCTTGCTGCGCCAACACGGGTCCCAGCTCGGTGCGGAACTTGGCGAAGTCATCGTCCCAGCGGCGCGCCGTCAAACGCTCGACCGCGGCCAACTGCGCGTGCCGGTCCTTCAGCTGCTGCTTCGACTCAGCGAGTTTGCGCCGCAGCAACCCGAGATCCTGATGCTCGGTGAGCGCCAGGCTGTCGTCGAGCAACGCCTCGGCGCGGCGCAGGCTGTCACCAAGGAACGACACCAGGTAGTCGGAACTCTCGAGGTAAGCCGTCAGATCGTTCAGGAAGTGATCGAAGCCGTCGCGCTCGGTCTCGGTCTCGGTCTCGATGCCGCGGATGCGCCGGCTCGCCGCGCGCAGCAGATCGACCGGATAGATGCGGAGGCGGCCGTCGGCCGCGGCTTCCTTCAGCGCGGCGCTCATCGCCAGGCGCTCGAACGCCGCGACGATGCGATCGGGGTTGCTCTGTTCCAGGCTCGGCACGAGCGAGCCGTCCGGCCGCAGGTCGAGCTTGGTCTTGTCGACGTTGACGATCAAGAAGATGCGGCTGAACAGCTGCAACAGCCGCTCGAACTCGTCGAACACGTGGTCGAGGAACAGATTGTCGCTGCGCACCACGAACACGGCGCACGCCGCCGCGTTCTTGAAGTCGCGCGTCATCTGGTCGTAACCAAATCGCATGCGGCTGTAGAGGCCGGGCGTGTCGACCAGAACCGCGCCCGACTGCTGCAGATCGGCGGACGGCAAGCGCACGTCGACGCGCCGGATCGCCTCCGCAAAGTGCTGCTGCGGATCGAACGCCTTGCCCTGCGCCTCGACGCGACGGATGCGTTCGGCGAGGTCGTCGAAGCCCTTGGTCAACGCCTGCTCGAGCGTCGTGGGATCATCGAACTGCTGCACCTGGCCGTCATAGTGCGTGATCGCGTAGTGTCGCTTCTCGGCGGCCGACACGAACACCAAGCAAGGGTAGGCGGGCAACGCACTCACCTCGCTCACGTAGCTCTTCGCCAACGCGTTCATCAGCGTCGACTTGCCGCTCTTGAGCGGACCGAAGATCAGCACGTAGGCGTGCTGTTCGTCGACCTTGGCCGACAGCAGCGACAGTTGATGCCGCAGTTCGAGTGCCTTGGCCTCCAGATCCTTGCCGGGCGTTGCCGGCGCCGCGCCGCGAAACGCGTTCGCCGCCTTGGTGAGCGGCTGCAACAGGGGGCGCAGGCGCCCGACGAACTCTTCGCAAAAACGACTCAACAGCGTGCGCATCTAGACTCCTCGAAACCGCCCAGGGGACGCAGAAGGTCGCGTCGCGGTGCAGACTACGCACCGGCGCGCGAGCGTGATCGGCTCGACTCGCGCCGACGGCAAATTGTGGAAGGCGATGCGGCGGGCACGGTCGCTGTCCACAAACTGTCCACGGAGTACCAACAGCGGGGCAACCTGCTGCTAGCCGACCTTCTGAGTTCCACAGCCGAAGCATCTTCGCGAAGCGCGAAGATGCTTCGGCTGTGGAAAGTCATGAGCCGTATTTTGTTCGCCTTAAGTCCACACCGCGGACAGGCGGTCAGGCAGGTAGGCAGCGGTCTGGGAATTAGGGCTTACGTCTTACGGCTCACGACTCGCGGCAGAGCCGCCGTAGCGCTCACTTCGCCTCTCGTTGGTTGCGGCGCTGCCGCGCTGAGTGATCTTCTGGGCGATCTCCTCGCCGATCGCCAGGCATGCGGTCGCCGCG
>JANPER010000128.1:0-18253 GCA_031423015.1 Planctomycetota bacterium
CAGGGCCCCGTCAGGACGCCTTGAAGTTGTGATCGCCAGCGGAGGTACGGATTCTTCTGGCTTTGGGAGAGGCTGTGGCTCTGATGGCCGGGCATGGCCGACATGTCGGTGGACCTGCGGCGGGTCATTGTGCGCCCGATCCGAGTTGACGAGCGGCAGACGTTCGATCGTCTGCTGATCGAGCATCACTACCTGAAGAGCTCGGTGCTGGTCGGTGAGGCGTTGCGGTATGTGGCGACAGTCGGCGAGCGCTGGCTTGCCCTGCTCGGCTGGTCGACGGCGTCGCTGAAGTGTCGGCCCCGGGATGAGTGGATCGGATGGCCGGAGCGGCTGCAGTGGCGTCGGCTGCGCCTGATCGTGAACAACTCGCGCTTCCTGGTCTTGCCGGATGCGAGGCAACCGCACTTGGCCTCTCGTGTACTTGGCCTCAGCTGCCGGCGGCTCGCTGGAGATTGGCAGGTTGCGTTTGGGCATCCTCTGCTCTTGGCGGAGACCTTTGTCGAGCGCGACCGCTTCCTTGGCACGTGTTATCGAGCGGCTGGCTGGACCTTGCTGGGCGAGACCAAGGGCTTCGGGCGCAGCGCGGGGATTTACTACGAACACGGTGTGTGTAAGCGGATCCTGGTGAAGCCACTGCATCGCGATTGCCGTGCACTGCTTTGCGACCCTGCTCCGCATCCTGAATGGAGTCGTGAGGAGCAAGGCATGGATTCTCTCTCGTTGCGGTTGGTTGGTTCCGGCAGTTTGTACGAAGCCCTGCAAGAGGTGCCCGATCCGCGTGATCGCCAAGGCTGCTCGTACCGGAAGAGCAATGGGTTGCTCGTGCTGGTCATCGCCGCGGTCCTGGCAGGGCGGGAGAGTTACGAAGGCATCGCCCACTGGGTGCAGGACGTGCCGGAAGATCTGCTGCGCGCACTGGGCTGCATCCGCGAAGCCAGCACAGGTCGCTGCCGCAGACCCAGCGAGCCGACCATCCGCCGCATCATCAAGGCAGTGGATGGAGAAGCGGTGGATCGCGTGCTCGCCCAATGGGCTTGCCAGCAGGGCGTGAAGCTTCCTGGCAATGCGATCGCCATCGACGGCAAGAGTCTGCGCGGGAGCCACGGTGCCGATCCTCAACAGCAGGTCCACCTTGTCGCGGCATTCACGCATCGCGAAGGTGTGGTGATCGCGCAACGACAGGTCGCAGACAAGAGCAACGAGATCCCTGCCGCTCGCGCCATCCTCGCTGAGTTGGATCTTGAGGGCGTGACGGTGACGATGGACGCAATGCACACCCAGAGGGCAACCGCCGATCTGATCGTCAAAAAAAAGGGAACTACATCCTGACGGTGAAGGACAACCAGCCTTCTCTCGGCGAGCGTCTGGTCGAAAAGGCGTGGATGGACCGCAGGGCCGACGATGTCGAGAAGGATCGCGGCCACGGTCGCATCGAGAAGCGATCACTGCGAGTGTTCCAGGTGCCCGCGGACGCACCACTGCCCGGCTTTCCATCTGCGCGGCAGATGATGATGGTCATCCGTGAACGGTCGACACTCGACGGCACCGTCATCAACGATCCGGATGTCGTGTTCGCCATCACCAGTCTGTCGCGGGATCAAGCCAAGCCGCGCGATCTGGCTCGAATGCTGCGCGGTCACTGGTGCATCGAGAACAACCTGCACTACGTGCGCGACGTCACCTTCGGCGAAGACGGCTCCCGCGTCCGCACCGGATCTGGCCCGCGCGTGATGGCAAGCCTGCGCAACATCGCCATTGGGATCCATCGCCTGAACGGCGAGACCAACATGCGCCACGCAACCCGCTCCTGCTGCCAGAACAGCCGCCGCAGCTTCACCCTGCTGTGTGGCCGCAAGCCTCGCGAACGACAAGTCGCCTGCGCCTGACGCAGCTGCCGCTCGCGCCGCCGACCTCGGCGAGTGCCGCTCTTCGCGGAAGGCTGAGGGTCTGTGCCAATGTGGCCAAAACGGCCACACAGCGCCATCTGTGCCTCGATTCGTTGGCTTCGACGACACGTTCAGCATCAGCTACGACGCTCGGTTGCGGTCAGGCCAACAACGGCCAGGCGACTTTGACGGGACCTTGTGGCTCCCTCCGAGGTTGTTCGGAACCCGACTCTGTCTCGAAAATCACTCCATGGAGCGCGGGAGGGCCCGGCCTGACTCTCGGTTCGCCTGAGAAACACCTATGCTCGCCGCATCGCGGCAACATACGATTCACGCGTTCAAAGGACTGATTCATTGGCAGGAATCGATCACCCCACCCTTCCGGACCCCGAACAACCCCGACAACTCGAACCACCGACGATCCCGGCGAGAAGACTCGGTGACGGCTTGCCACCAGCAGTTGGACAAGACAAAGGCGAGTCGGAGGCAAACAGAACGCCTCCTGTAGCTGACCTCATCGGGCAGATCATCGCCGGCAAGTATCGCATCCTGCGTGAGATCGCGCAGGGTGGTTTCGGCGTCGTGTACGACGCACGCCAGAGGATGTTCGACAGGGATCGCCGCGTCGCCTTCAAGAGCATCCGGCCCGAGACGCTGCGGGATGCCGAGAACGTCAAGCGCTTCCAGCAGGAGGCTCTCGCCGCCGGCCAGCTCCACGACCCGCACGTGTGCAAAGTGTTCGACGCCGACGTTGCGGACGGCGTGCACTACTTGGTGATGGAGTTCGCAGAGGGCGGCAGCCTTGGCGCCTGCGCCGGGAAGCAGATCGACGTGCGAGATGCGATGCGCTGGCTCCGCCAAGCGGCGCAGGGCCTTCTCGCTGCCGAGAGGAACACGAACGAGCAGGGCCAGCCAGATCCCATTTACCATCGCGACATCAAGCCTGAGAACTTGCTCCTCAGCAGGGATCGCGATGTCCTGGTGGCGGACTTCGGGGCCGCAAAGCTCGGCAGCCCTTCGCGCACGCAGATCACCCAGCTGAACGCTCCGCTCACGCCCGGCTTCGCCAGCCCGGAGCAACTCGCCTGGGAAGAGATCGACCACCGCAGCGACATGTATTCGCTGGGTCTGACTTTCTACTACCTGCTCACCGGCGTGCTGCCTCGGGATCGACTGGGCGCGGCCCAGGATCCGCAGCCACTGCGCAAGGACCTGCATCCGACACTGTGCCGCATCATCCGTAGGATGACGGAGCCCAAGCGGGACGACCGTTACTCGTCGTTTGCGGACGTCGTCGCCGAGGTGCGTGAGCTCGAGGGCGAAGTTCGCACGCCTCGCATTCTGATCGCTGCCCTTGCGACGCTCTTGTTCGTCGGGACAGCGTTGGGGCTCGAGGTCGCAGGCGTGATCAACCTGGTGGGCCCGGCAGGATTGATCGGGGATTCCACCGCGGAAACACTGGACGCATATCGCAAGCGCTATGCGGAGCTCCTGCCGCGCGTCGAGGCACTCGATGCCGGCGGCGACTGGGCGAACATCGACGAACTCCGCGCACCGGTCGAGGCCGTTCGCACCGACACGAAGGATGCACTGAAACGACTCGACGAGCTCATCGCTGACAACGGCGGTGAAGTGCGCGCGAGACTCCCGGCGGATATCAGGCCCGTGAGCGACATTCAGAGCAGGCTCGACGTTGCCACGGCGAGGGTCGGACCAGCCAGGGCGGTACGGCAGAAGATCGTGACCCTGACAGACACGCTGGGATCCTTCTCGCTGAGTACCGAGGAGGCGCGCGCGCGCCTCCAGGCCGCCCGCGCCGGGGAGGTCTTCATCAACTGCGCGGGCCTCGGCAAGCTCTGGCGGGATCTCGAGATCAGAATCGGCAAGGAAGAAACCAGCCGGCGGGGAGCGCTCGACGACCTGACACGCCGTCTGCGCGAAGTCAGTTTCGATGGACTCGACACTGAGACCTCAGCGCTCGCTGAAAGAATGGAGCGCCTCGGAGAAACCGCCCTTACCGCACGCGCTCGACAGCTTCTCGGTTCGATCGAGGCTGCGCGCGCGATCGAAGGCCGAATCCCAATCTGGCCGGCGCCGGACGTCGGAGATATCGATGGATTGGAATCGGTGCTAGCCGCAGCGAAGCAAGTCGTCAGCATCGATGTCGCCGCTTCCGACGAGCCCTTGTCGTCGTGGTGGACGGCACGCCAACAGCGCTTGGGCCAGGTCTGGGCCAGCGAGATCACCGCCAGACTCCAGCGCGCCGCGGACCTGCTCCTAGCTCGCATCAAGGAGGTGAATGAAGCCATCGACCGCACGACCAAGGAGGAGCATCAGGCAGTTGCTGCTGAGTGCAGTCGCTACTCGCAGGTGTTCACTGCGCTCGGCGACCTAACGCTCACGGTAGGACCCCTGTATGGCAACAAGACACTCTCCGACGCCACAAGAAAACGCCGCATGCCTCTCGATCCACTCCGGTTGCTCCCCACAGGGGAGGGCGAGCCCCGGTTTCCCGACACCTGGCTCGACGAAGGTAACGAAGATATCCGGCGGCTCTGGCGGGGATACCTCCTCCCCGACCCCGTCCCCACCTTCAAGAGGCTCACGGTCGGAGATCCAGACTGCGAGCGTCTCTACACGGTCGACTACCTGCGCGCAAACCAAGGCAAGGGGGTGCTCTGGCAATTGGCCGGCCGCAAGACGTCCGCCGGCGAGGCGGTGTGGATGGTCCTGGTCGATGCCGATCCAGCCTTCCTGGTCGACGTGCACGAAGTAACGCTGGGTGAAATGTTCCAAGCGGGACTCGGTCAGGGGCGAGACTTCGGCGGGTATTACCGTCTTCGTGGCTCCAGCTTCCGGGACAAGTCGCCACAGACCCTAGCGTTCGACACCTCGCATGAGGTCGCCATGTCCTTCGCCGAGGCCTATGCGAGTGCGAGCACGAAATTCGAGGTCGTGAACCCGACGCAATGGGACCGGCTCCAGGCCTTTGCCCCCCCCTACCCGAGTGCGCCCGCACGTCCGAAACCGCCATCCGCAGGCGACGACATGACCGACGTGTCACAGAACGGCGTGCGTGGCTTACTCTCGGGCTTGACCGAGTGGTGCAGCGACGGGACGGCCCGCGGACCAACCCTATACGAACGCACTGCGCGGAGCGGTGGCTTCCGGAAAGGGGCTGGCTTCCGACTCACCTATCCTTTGCGTAAAGCACGCTAGCCGTGACGCCCTCACACAGCTCCCCACATTCCAATTGTCATTGAACGGTTGAAACCATGCGCACTCTCTTTGGCTGCTTCCTCTCCCTCTCGCTCGTTGGTCTCCCGGCCTGCTCCTCGGTCGAGCCCATGGCCAACGTGCGGAACCTGCCGCCATCGGCATTGACGATCGCAGTCGAGGCCGTGCCGAGCGTGCTATTGGGGGAGAGCACCGACGGGCTTGCCTTCGCTGCAAGCGCCGCCGAACTGCGCGACATGCTCGTCGATGCTCTCCGCGCCGTCAACGCGGCAAGTCGGGTCGTGCCGGCAACCGAGGACAACGCCGCGCACGCCGACGTCACGCTCAACCTCTCGTTTCGCGAGCCAGTCACAATGTCCCACCAAGGGACCTCCAGCTACCTCGCCGCCGGCGGCCTCTGGCTCATCACCTGGATCGGTGGCCTGCTGGTTCCCGACTCCTCCTACAACGTCAAGCTCGCGGCAGACTGCTCGCTCAAGTTCCCGCGCCCCCGATCGATCGTGCGCGCCGTGGGCAGCAAGGCCGTCTCACTGAGCTTCTTCCAGCGCAATGACTTCCTCAGCTGGTCGACTCTCCAATCGCTCGTACTGCCGCCGTTCTGGACCACCGACCAGAAAGACGCGACGAGCGCCGCGCTGACCAAGCGGTCGGTCGACAACCTTGCCGAGGAGATCGCTGCGTTCCTCAAGCAGGACTTCGAGGAGCGCGCTCTGGAGACTGACTTCTGCCGTATCGAACTGCTCGAACCCACGAAGAACGGCGCGCCAGTCCCTGGGACCAGCATGCTGATCGAGTTCGCGGTCATTGCCAAAGACGAGATCAAGACGATCTCCGTCGCCGTGAACGACGAAGCGCCGCGGCCGGTCACCCCCACCCGGTCCGAGCAACGGCAGTTCGACGACTACCGCGCGGTCGTGGCCCTGGAGCTGCAGGGATTGCGGCAGGACCAGGACAACTGGGTGCGCGTCGTGATCGAGACCAAAGAAGAGTTCACGCGCACGCTGCGCTTCGGACCCAAGCGCGCAGAGTGACCTCGCTGCGCCGGGGGAACCGAACCGGCACGCACGGTGAAACCCCTCGACCGGGGTGACCGTTCCCCCGCGTGGCTCCTTGCCGGTAGCGCGTCGCGCTCGCTACCTTCGCTCCCGCCAACTCCGCCAACCGTCATGATCCGACTGCACTGGCCGCTCTGCCTTCATGTCCTTGGTGCTGACAGCGCCGCGATAGAAGCTGGCAATGGCGCGGACGAGGATCTTGCGAACTCCTTGCGCAATGTGATGGTCGAACGCGCAGGCGTAGCGCACGCGGTGCGGCAGCGACAACACCCACGCAGTCGAGGAAGTCGCGGAGTTCGCGGACCAGGAAGCGCGGCAGCGGGTTGCGCGTCTCGTCGTCCTCGAAGGTTTGGGCGAGGAAGGTGGCGAGGTGCTTGGCGAGGACTCGGTACAGAGCGGTGGCCTGGGGTTGTCTGCGGCGCCACGTGCTGGTGAGAGCGGCCACATCGCAGAGTGGCAGCGAAGTGGAGAATGGTCCATGCGGAGTTGCCCTGGCCCGGCGACTTGCGCGACCCTGCACATGGCCTCGCCGCACCGCGCGTTGCTGCGTCCCGGGCAGTTACTGCGGGTGGTCCGTCCTCCTGCGCGGCGCGCTTTGGCGTAGCATCCGCGACCCTGGGAACTCGTCGACACCAACGATGATCGATCACCGACCGCGCGTTTTCGTTCTGCTCGCGCTCCTCGCCCTCAGCTTCGCTCAGGTGCGCGCGCAAGACGCACCTGCCGCGCCGACCACCGAGCCGCGCGAGCGCGCGCTGCAAAAGGCGCGCCAGCAGCTCGACCAGAAGCCAACGCACGCGCAGCTCTTCGACTACTACTTCAAGGCGCTCGTCGAGAACAACGCGGTCGAGAGCGAGATCACGGCGCTCGATGCCAAACTCAGCAAGGATGCGGGGCAGGCAGCGACCTCGATCGTGCTGGGTCGGCTTTACCTGCGCACCGGCAAGGAGAGCAAGGCGCTCGAAGTGCTGGACGCGATCGCCACCAAGACCCCCGACGTGCAGGGCGTGCTCGGCGACATCTACGTCAAGCTCGGCCGCCACGATCATGCGGCGCGCGCGTTCACGGCAGCGCTGCCGGCGGCGGTGACCAGCGAGGCGAAGGCGCGCCTCTACGAAGTGATCGGCAAGAGCCAGCTCGCACTCGGCCAGAAGGACCAAGCGATCGCGACGTGGCAGAAGCTCGGCGCGCTCGACGACGGCAAGTTCCATCGTCGCATGCGCGTCGCCGAGCTGCTGACGCAGGCGCGGCAACTGGCCGAGGCGCAGACCGCGTACGCGCCGCTGCTGGAAGAGACGGCGGGCGACCCGGCGCAGCACTGTCGCGTGCTGCGCGAGTTCGGTCGGCTGCAAGAACTGCAAGGCAACCTCGACCCGGCGCTCGCCACGTACGACGCGATCCTGGCGGCAACGGCGCGCGGCAACTGGCTGCGCAAGGAGATCGAGGGCCGCGTGGTGCAGATCCACCGCCGGCAAGGCAAGCTCGACGCGTTGGTGGCGCGCCTCGAAGCGCAGCGTCGCGAGCAACCCGACGAGCTAGCGATCACCGAACTGCTCGCCGACGTGTATCTGGAGACCAAGAAGCGCGACCAGGCGGTGGCGGTGCTGGCACAAGCGAGCCCGCGCTTTCCCAATGACCTTCGCCTGTCGCGCAAGCTGGCGCAGCTCTACGTCGATCAGGGCGACGTCGAGAAGGCGATCGGCGAGTACCAGCGCATGCTGACGCAGAAGCCCGACGAGCTGGAGATGTATCTCGAACTGGGGCAGCTCTTCGCCAAGGGGGCGCAGTTCGCGGAGGCCAAGCTGCAGTGGGAGAAGGCCCTGGCGCGCCGTCTGCAAGATGCGACCCTGTGTGCGCGTCTCGCCGGCATGTATGCGACGTTCGAGCGCGAAGAGGACGCGGTGCGGCTGTTCGAGCGCGCGATGGAACTCGAGCCCGACGCGATGCCGCGCTACACCGACCTCGCCGACTATCTGTTTGCGCGCGGCAAGGTCGAGCCAGCGTCAGCCGTGCTGGAGCGCGCATTCGTCGCGGCGCAGGGCAAGCCGCGGCGGCTCGAAGCGATCGTCGGCCCGCTGCGCGAGCGCGGCCTGCTCGAGCGCGCGCAGGCGGCGCTGAGCACCATCTTGGAACTGGAGCCCGGCAATCACGAGACGCGCTACGCGCTCGCGGACCTGCTGCTGGAACGGCAAGAGAACGCGCCGGCCAACGCGCTCTTGTGGCAGATCGTCGACGCCGACGACGGAACTTCCGCCGACGGCCTGCGCGTGCGCGCCGCCAACACGCTGGTGCAGCTCGCCGCCAAGAACAACACCACCGACGCGCTGGCGGTGCAGGCCAGCCAGCGCGCGGGCGCCGGCGCCGCATTCCTACTCGGTCGGCTGCACTCGCGCGCGCGCGACTTCGACAAGGCGATCGCCAGCTACCGGTCAGTCATCGATGCAAAGCCGCAGGACACCGAGACCCGCCGCTTGCTGGCGCGCCTGCTGGCCGACCAGGGCGAGGTTCAAGCCGCCCTCGCCGAGTACGACAAGATCGCGCAGATCCTGCCCTCGGAAGGCAAGCGTCAGTTTCGTGAGGTCGCCCGCCTGTACCTCGAGACCTACGACTTCGATCGTGCCGTCGAAGTGTGGCAGAAGGCGATGCGCGACAACCCCGACAACGCCGCGGTGTTCGTCGAGGTGGGCCGCGAGTTCATGACGGCGCTGCGGGTGCCCGAGGCGCTCGAAGCGTTCCAGCAGGCGGCACGGCTCAAGGCCAACGATCCCGACATCCTGCTGCGCCTGGCCGACGCGCTGCGCCAGGCTGGCAAGCCCGACGACGCCGAGCGCGCGCTGCTGGAGTTGACGACGAAGGCAGCTGACCCGCGCGACCGCGAGCAGGCGCGCAGCCGGCTCTTTGACCTCTTCGCTGAGCAAGGCCTGATCGATCAGCGCATCGAGGCGCTGGCCAGCAAGGTCGCCGAGAGTCCGTACGACCAGGACGCGCCGCAGCTGCTCGCCGACATGTACCTGCGCACCGGCGACTACGTGTTGGGCCTCGACATGATCGACCGCGCGTTGCAGTTCCAGCAGCGCAACCAAGAACTGCTGGTGCGGCGCGTCGAGATCTTGGAAGCGCTCGAAGAGTGGGACAAGGCACGGCTCGCACACGAGGAGCTGCTGAAGTTCCCCGGCGCCGAGCGCGACGTGCATCTCGCCGGCATCGGCCAGGCGCTGTACGAACTCGGTCGCGCCGCCGAGGCCAAGGCGACGTTCGCCAAGATCCAGGACCGCGGGCGCGTCGCGGACCTCTACAAGAAGTACGAGCTGCGCGAGGAAGCGATCGCGTTCTATCAGCGCGCGATCGGTCGCTTCCCCGGCGACGTGCGCAACTACGTCGCGCTCGCCGAGCAGCTCATGGAGCGCAACCGCAACGACGACGCGGTCGCGGCGCTCGAGCGCGCGCTGCACCTGCACGGCTCACACCGGCGGTCGCTGGAGTTGCTGGGCAAGCTGTATGTGCAGGTGGGCCGGCGCGCGGACGCCGTGCAGTGCGGCATGCGCCTGTTTGGTCTGCGGGGCGAGGAGACCGAGAAGTCGAGGCGCGAAGAGTACGAAGACGAGAAGAACCAGCGCGGCTCGTACGGCTATGCAGGCGGGCGTGGCTGGTCGCCCACGTTCAACGCCCAGCGGGTGCAGGCGGCGCAGGCGTTCTTCACCGAGCGCGGGCTGCAAGATGAGTGGGGCAGAATCTTGGTCGCCGAGGCCAAGCGGCGCCCCGCCGACGACAGCTTGTTCAACGAGGTGAGATCGCACTACGGCTGGCGCGACAAGTCGCCGGCCAAGCTGGCCGCGTTCGTGCAGGAGCTCCTGGCGCGCGACTGGTCGAACGTGCGCGTCCCGCCGAGCCACACAGTCCGTTCGTACCAGCAGATGCTCGAGACGACGCTGCTCGGCGTCTACCGCGACGACAACGCGACCGCGCAGGCGCGGGTGACCGAGCTTGCGGGCGACGGTCGCCCCGCGTCCGAGCTGGTCGAGCGAGCCTGGTTGCAGACCAAGCTCGGGCAAGCCGCAGCCGCGGAGGCCGACCTGCGCCAAGCGCTGACGCGCGCGCCGGAGCACGTGATCGCCATGACGATGCTCGCCGAGTTGTTGCTCGAGGCCAAGCAGCATGCCGAGGCGGCGACCTGGATCGAGCGGATCGCGGGGTGGTGGCAGACGCCCGCCGGTGCGGCGGCGCAGCGCGACCTCGATCGCACGATCGCGGTGCAGTTCCAGATCGGTAGGCGCCGGGCCTACGAGCAGTTTCCGCGCCAGCTACGCCGTCGCGTGAACGACGAGTTCTTGCGCGACATGCGCCAGCAGACCATGCCCCACATGCACTGGAGCAAGCCGTCAGTGCTGAACTTCCCGGAGGCGGCGCCGCCGCGCCTTGGTGCCCTACTCAAGCTGATTCGTACGCAGCGTGCCGCGGGCGACGAGGCCGGCTTGGCGAAGACCATCGCGCTGGCGACCGCCGAGGCGACGACCTTGGCGGGCCAGTCCACGCTCGGGGTCACGCTGTTCGAAGAGCAGCGCAAGGCCGAGGCGGTGCCGTTGCTCGAAGCGGTGCTCGCGCGCGAGCCTGCCGTGAAGCGCGACCCCTTGCTGGCCTACGCGTGGTCAGCCTACGCGCCGCACTTCGATGAGGCGGCGCGCTGCTTGGGGCAGATCTACGCCGAGCAGGGCAAGGTGATCGAAGGCTACAAGCTGCTGCGCGACCACAGTCAGACGCAGCAGGCCGAACTCGTGCTGCGCAAGCAGGCCAAGGTCGAAGACGTGCGCGCGCTGCTCGAAGCCGGCGCCAAGGCCGCCGAGACGAAGCTGCGCGCCGAGCGCGCCGGCGGGGCCCGCGATCTGGTGGCGACCGAACTCGACTATCGCGACGAAGTGATCAAGTTCGCCGACTTCTTGCTCGGCGAGAAGGAGTTCGCCGCGGTCGACGCGCTGTATCAGGGTTCGCTCACGTTGCTGCCCGACGACCTCGAGATCCGCAGCGTGCTCGCCGCTCTGCGTCTCCGGCAGGGCGAGGCCGACAAGGCGATCGCCACGCATGAGGACATCCTGGCGGTCAAGCGGCGCCAGCGCCGCGCGCAACAGATCGACGCCGTGCTGCCGCCCTCGCGGCTGCAGCCGTCCCTGCCCGATGAGCAGGGACCG
Source organism: Planctomycetota bacterium (assembly GCA_031423015.1). GTDB lineage: Bacteria > Planctomycetota > UBA1135 > UBA1135 > UBA2386 > DATGPD01. The sequence continues at coordinate 11,362 of JANPER010000128.1, forward strand.
GGACAGATGATGATGCCGGGCGTAGGGCGCATCATCAGCACCTCGCGCAGCAGGATCGTCAGTGGCAGTATGTCCAGCGGCTCGCGTGCAATGACGACGAGCAGTCTGGAAGTCGCCGAGACCTACCAGCAGATCCTGGAGATCTACCGCCAGCGCAACGACTCCGCCGGCATCCTCGCCACCCTCACGCGTATCCAGCGCGAGGATCCGAGCACCTTCCGCAGCATGGCGTACCAGGTGGTGAACCAGGTTCGCAACCTCGACCTGGGCAAAGACAAGATGCCGATCCTGCGCGCGCTGCGCGCGGCGGTGGCCAACAATGAGTGGTTGATGCTGGAGTATGGCCGCGCCTGCGTCGATGCGGGTGACCTACAGGAAGCCAAGCGCTCGCTGGAGAAGCTGCTCACGGTCGTTACCGCGGGCAACGAGTACTACACGCAGGAGGCCGAGCGAATGTTGACGACCGTGGCGCAGCGCACCGGCGAAGCCAAGCTCACCCTCGACGACCTGCGCCGGAAGGTCGACGCCGAGCCGGACAACACCCGGCACCGCACGCAACTCGTGGCCAAGCTGCTCGACGAGCGCAGCTACGAAGAGGCGCTGCGGCACGCCGAGGACGTGATGGCCAAGGCGCCGCACTTGGCGCTCGCCAAGGAACAGTTGATCCGCGCCGCGTGCGCTGCCGGGCAAGACGACCGCGCGCGCGAGGTGATGCAGAAGCTGTTCTTGGAGACTGGCAAGTCGAGCGAGAAGGTGCAGCGCGGCGTCGCGTACGCCAACTGGCTGTTTGCCGACGGGAAGCGCGACGCGGCCTTCGCGGTGATCGACGACCTCGAAGTGCAGGCCGGCGGCACCGGCAACAACCAGTTCTCGGCGGGCAACTGGTATCTCGATCGGCACGAACTCGGGCGCGCGACCAAGAAGCTCGCCGACGAGCTGGAGAAGAACAAGGCGCAGACCTGGCAAGCCGATCGAATCAGGCCGCGCTTGGCGCGCACCGAGCTGGCGAGCGGCGCCGTCGTGGCGGCGGTCGCGCGCCATCTCGAGGCGATCAAGACCGCGCCGTCGCTCGGTGACCGCGAGCAGCGCTTCAAGGAATTGCTCGGCGCGCTCACGGGTTCGCACGCGCCGCAGGCGTTGGTCGACAAGCTCGGCAAACACGCTGGCCGCGCCAGCGTCGAAGACCTGTTGGTGATGACGGCGCTCGACTTCGCGCGCGGCGACGGGCCAGCCGCGACCGCAGACATCGAGCAGGCGCTCGATTTGTCCAGCAAGGAGGTCTACCTGTTCCCATTGCTGTACGGCCTGAGGAAGCTGCGCGGCGACTACGAGGGGGCGCTGGCCGTGTTGGAACGGATGTCGACGTCGTGGGGCGGCAGCGACACGGTGCGCTGGACGGGTGGCAACACTGGCATCAGCGAGAAGGACCAGATCACAGTCGAGCGCGCAGCGCTGCTCGACGACCTGGACCGCGCGGCCGACGGCGACGCCGCGGTCGAGTCGATCTACGACGCCACCAAGCCGGCCACGATGCTCACGGTCGCCCACGCGATGAAGGAGCGCAAGCGCTTCGATCAAGCGCTGGAGTGGCGCCGCAAGTACTTCGAGCAGGCCGGGCAACGCGATGCCGATGCGCTGTGCGACGAGGCCGAGATCCTGTTGGAGCAGAAGCAGCTCGACGCGGCCATGGCGTTGCTTGCGCAAGCGCAGTTGATGGCCAAGGGGCACGCGCGCGCGCGCACGCTCAGCGAACAGTTGCATCGCCGGCGCGGCACGCTGCCCGAGCTGATCGCGACGCTGGAGAAGGACTACGAGAAGGATCCGCGCAGCGCGCCGATCCGCGATCAGTTGGTGCAGCTCTACGGCGAACTCCGCCGCTACGACGCGCGCAAGTCGATCTACGTGCGCATGCTCGACGACCCGGCGACCAAGGTGGCCGCACTCGAGGCGCTGATCGGGGTCGCCGAGCGCGACAACGACCGGGCGCAACGCGTCGAGCTGCTGCAACAGTTGTTGTTGCTCAAGGGTGGCGAGGAGAAGAAGCAGGTGCACGGCCGCCTGAGCCAGGCGTTCGTCGATGCTGGACAGCTCGACCACGCACAAGAGCAGCTGCGGCTCTCGATCCAGTTGGACACGGCGGCGGGACAGGTTGAGTTGGGCCAGTGGCTTCGACGAAACGGCGGCGACGACAGGGCCGGCGCCGCCTTCGCCAAGGCGCTCGAGCTGGACCCCGACCACGAGGAAGCGCTGAGCGCTTGCATCGAAGATGCGTGGCGCGCCAAGGACTGGCCCGCCTTCTTGGACCGCACGTTCAAGCGGATGGACCGCGCGTCGGCGAAGGGCTACTACGGCAACTACGTCGACGCGTTGCGCTTGCTCGACGCCCTGGCGGCGCTGGCCGCCGCCGAGCGCGCGCAGCGTCTGAGTGGCGAGGGTGACCTGGCGGCCAAGGAGCAGGCCGCGTTCCTGCACGCGGCACGCGGCGACGATACGCGCGCGCGCCAGCTCTTCACCGAGGTGCTCGCCGTCGATCCACGGCGAGCCGTCGAGCTCGAGCAGATGGGTGGCCTCGCCGCGCGCGACGGGCAGCCGGAGGAAGCGCTCGCGTACGCCAAGCGCCTGCACGATGTCGTCGAGCGGCAGCACGTGGTGCGCGCCGACTGGAACGCGCGCTGGCGTACCGACAGCTTGTGGCGCTCGATCGGTCAGTGGCAGCACGCGCTGGGTGACTCGACTGCGGCGGAGGCGACGTTCCGCACGCCGTCGTTGCGGCGTTCGCCAATCAGCGCCGGCTCCGGCAGCTACCGCTACGACTGGGACGTGCCGTACGCCGCCGAGCGCTGGCTCGAGCACGATGAGCCGGCGCGGGCGCTCGCCGCGCTCGACCGCGAGTTCTTGATGCACGAGAGTCCCCCGTGGGACACCTACTGGCGCGCGCTGTGCGAGGCCGACCGCCGTGCGGACGCCGAGCAGAACGCGTGGCAACGCCTGCTCGACCCGCTGCGCCTCTACGGCGTGCGCGAGCAGAGTCAGACGTGGATGTGGGACGAGATGACCGGCGAGTCGGCGCCGTCGGAGCCCAGTATCCAGTTCCTGGTGGCGTCGTATCGCAAGCGGGGCGCGTTCGCCGAGCTGAAGGCCAAAGGGTCGGAGCTGGCGGCGCGGCCGGAGTCGCGGCTGCAGGCCGAGGAACTGCGGCGCGCGGTCATCGCCGCCGGGGACGATTGGCGTGAGAAGGCCCAGCTCGCCGAGCAGAAGTTGATCGACGACGAGAGCAACGCGAACGCGCGCATGGCGGCGGCGGTGTGTCGCGCGCGCGCCGGCGACGCCGACCAAGCGATCGCACACCTCAGCGGGGTTTTTGACCTGGAGAGCGAGGCGCTGCGTCAGCCTGCGAGGGCGGCGAGTCGGAGCCGCGACCGCACCTACCAGAGCATCGGCAACCGGCCGACGCACATCGCCGGCAAGAAGAACCCGTTCTCGTTCTCGTTCGAGACCGGCGGTAGTTCAACCACGTCGTACAGCTCCTCGTACGACGACTTCGAGGGGCGCCGGCCGATGGCGGTGGTGATCTTGACCCTCGCCGGAAGAGGCGCCAAGGCGCAGGAAGTGGAGCGCGACCTCATCGAACAGGCGCCGGCCGGGGAGCGGCGCATGCAGGTGTGCCAGAGTCTCGCGAGCAAGTTCGCGAGCGTCAGGCTGTACGCTGACGCGCTGCGCCTCTACGGGTTGGCGCGCGACCAGATGCAAGCTAGGGAGCGCTTCGAGCGCACGTACTACGACCAGCAGTTCCTGCAGATCGCCAAGCGGTGTGGCGACGAACAACTCAAACAGACGCTGCTGGCGCTGGAGCGGGCGCGTCTGGAGAAGGCAGTCGAGGCGATCGCCACCGAAGGTGGCGGCCGCCCGGGGTTCCCCGAGCGCCAGGCGCTGGCCGGGTTTCTGATCGATCAGCGCGTCGACCCACAAGCCGGCCTCGCGCTGCTCGATGCGCTCGCCGTCGAGACCGGGCGTGCGGAGACGTTTGCCACGCAACGTGCGCTGGCCTTGCGCCTGGTGGGCCGAGGCAAGGAAGCGGTCGCGATCCACGACGGCAACGAGGCGCGCGCGCGCAAGCTCAACCCGAAGAACTACAAGCCCGGCAAGCCGGTCGATCGCATCGAGGTCGGCCTGGCGCTCGCCGCGGCAGGCGAGACCGCGCGGGCGAAGGCGATCCTCGAGCCGGCTCTGGCCGAGATGCACCGCGCCCCGCGCGCCTCGGGCGACCGCGACTACGAGTACTACGGCGGGTCGTACACGCGCGCCTTCGAGCAAGTGCTAGTCGACGAGGTGGAAGCGGCGCTGCGCGCGTTCGGTGGGTGAGGTGCGGCGTGCGACGTTCTTTCAGCGTGCGAGCTGCTCGCCCGGCATGACGAGGCCGGCGCCGGCGAGCGCCGAACGTCGCATCGGTTGGCGGACCGGCAAAACAATCGGAGCGGCCGATCTTGCGCAGGAAGCGAAGCACGCGGTTGCTGGTCGCGCGTGGTTGGTTAGCCGCATTGTTGCCGCCATCAATCTATCCTTGGTCGAAGCCAGCACCGCGACCCCACGGCACAAGCAACTCCGCCGCACAGCTGGCCCCCTCCAAGAATCCATGATCCACGCGCGCAAGCCGAAACATCCACTTGCGGTGTCTCCATCCACGGCGATCCTCAACCGAGTGAGCCTCCCGTGCGCGGCACTGCTCTGCCTGCTGGCACCCGCCGCGTTCGCACAGTCGTCCTGGCGGCAGCAACCCGTCAGTGGACCCGCGACGCGCTACATCACGACGATGGCCCATGACCTGGCCCGCGGACGTTGCGTGTTGTTCGGCGGCCTCGATGGTGCGACGTACTACGCCGACACTTGGGAATGGGATGGCACGGTCTGGAGCCAAATGCAGCCCTTGGTCGCGCCATCGGCGCGCTGCGGCCACGGGATGGCCTTCGACCTCGGCCGCCAACGTGTCGTTCTCTTCGGCGGCGCTGCGGTATCGAACTCCTTCTCCGATACTTGGGAATGGGACGGCAGCAACTGGCAGCAGATTGTCACGCCGACATCGCCCTCCGATCGCTCACAGTTCTCGATGACATACGACTTTGGCCGCGGCCGCACCGTGTTGTTCTCGGGTCCGTCGCTGCCCAGCGAAACTTGGGAGTACGACGGGATCACTTGGATGCTGGCGCTGCCGGCCGTGGCGCCCCCGGCTCGTTGCTGCGCGGCCTTTGCCTACGACTTCGCACGCCAACGCTGTTTGCTGTTCGGAGGGTTCTCGAGGGCCTTGCTCGACGACACCTGGGAGTGGGACGGGACCAATTGGCTCCAGCGCCTTCCAGTGCATCGCCCGCCGCTCCGATGCTGCAACGCGATGGCCTACGACTGGAACCGTGGCCGGCTTGTGATGTTTGGCGGCGCATCCGGCGTGAGCGGCGGCGAACACAACGACGTGTGGGAATGGGATGGCGACGACTGGCTCGAACGCCGGCCGGCCGTGCAGCCGCCGGCGCGCCGCGGTTTCGCGTTGGCGTTCGATGCCCAACGCGGGAGCACAGTCGTATTCGGTGGCGGCGTCGGTAGCAACGGCACCCCCACGCTAGGGGACACCTGGGAGTACCAATCCGGAATCGCGGCCGGCTACGCCGGCTTCGGCAGCGGTTGCACGGGCAGCGCGGGCACGCCTTCGCTCGCCGCCGCCGCCGGTCAGCTCCCGTGGATCGGAGCGAGCTTCACGATGGAGGTCGCGTCGTTGCCGCCAGCGGCAGCGAACGTTCCGTTCGGAATCCTCGGCACATCGAACACGTCGTGGGGGTCGCGGCGGTTGCCGTTGCCGCTCGACCCGTTCGGCATGCGCGGATGCAATCTCTTGGCCAGCGCCGATCTCTGGTTCCCTCTGGCGAACGCAGGCGGTCGCGCGAGCTGGTCAATCGCGATCCCCAGCGTCACGAGCTTGCGGGGCGTGGCGCTCTACCTCCAGGGCGGCGTCCTCGATCCGGGAGCGAACGCTCTGGGCATCACGCTGTCGAACGCAGGGACAGCGACGTTGGCGATCCGTTGACCTCCGCCGCGGAACGCCGCGGCGGGCATGACGAGTCGTACGCGCGCCTTCGAGCCGGCGCTGGTCGACGAGGTGGAGCGGCGGTGCGCGCGCTCGGTGGGTGAGGTGCGGCGTACGACGCTCCCTCAGCGTGTGAGCAGCGCGCCCAGCATGACGAGGCCGGCGCCGGCGAGCGCCGTCCGCTGCGGCACCTCGGCAAATACCGACAGACCCCAGATCAACGCGAACAGGATCTGCACGTAGCCGATCGCGGTGGCGCGCGCGGCGGGCACCGCGGCGTTGGACGTCAGCTCCACAGCAGAAAAAAACCACAGAGAACACCGAGGCCACAGAGAGGAGGATCGAAGCCCACCATGCTCCTCTGTGCTCTCCGGTGCGCCAGGTGAAGCCTGGCTGATCTTGTCAACTGAAAGGTGCTGACCATGAGAATGACTCGCTCGTCATGTAGACCGCCGCGCCATGGACGGGGGCAACCTCGCTGTGGGAGCCGCGGAGGGCCACTGTGAGGTGGCTGGTCGCCGCAAGGCGATGGTCAAAGGCGCGGGCCGTAATTACTGAACCCGATTCGACCTCGATACGTACGTTGGAAGCGACCTTCCACCCGGAGTTTGGACGGTCTGGCATCGGCTGTGAAGCAAGCGAGAAGAGCAACAGCCGGGCTTCCCGGGGTGACTGGGGACCGGAACGTGTCAACGTGAATGAGACACGGGGAAGAGAAGATTACTGAGCAACCGAGGCTAGCTCGGTCTGGATGTCATCGAAGCGGTGGACTTGCAGAGGTTTGTTGATCCAGGCGGCGACTGGCGGTCGCGCAGCGAC
>JANPER010000129.1:0-9233 GCA_031423015.1 Planctomycetota bacterium
CGCGGCGACCGCATGCCTGGCGATCGGCGAGGAGATCGCCCAGAAGATCACTCAGCGCGGCAGCGCCGCAACCAACGAGAGGCGAAGTGAGCGCTACGGCGGCTCTGCCGCGAGTCGTGAGCCGTAAGACGTAAGCCCTAAGTCCCAGACCGCTGCCTACCTGTCTGACCGCCTGTCCGCGTTCTGGACTTACGGCTAACAACTTACGTCTCATGACTTTCCACAGCCGAAACATCTTCGCGCTTCGCGAAGATGCTTCGGCTGTGGAACTCAGGGTCAGGGCGCGCCGACCAGCGCCGCCGGGTCGGGGAACAGCGCGAGCGTGGCGGCCAGCAGCACAAGGGCCAGCGCCGCGCCCAGCGCGAACATGAAGGCGACCTCGCCGACATACAGCAGCGTCACCGTACGCGGGCTGCAGCCGAGGCGATGCAGCGTCTGCATCTCGCGGCGGCGCAGGCGCGCCGACAGCAGCAAGACCAGCGCGGTGAGCGCCGCGGTGATGCCGCCGAGCGTCAGCGTGAGCGCGTCGAACAGCTTCTTCAGCTGGAAGACGAACGCGACGAGGTCCCGCACCACGACTTCGGGGATCAGCATCTGCAGATCGCCTTTGAAGTTGACCTTCGCCTTGGTCATGGTCGCGGCCTTTGGCGAATCGGGCACGAACAGCACCGCGGTGAGCGGCAGGTGGGCCGGGTCGCCGTGGAAGTGGAAGTCGGCGACGTTCTGCTCGGTGATCTCGTTGTACTCGATCATCGCTTCGCTCAGCACGATGCCGTCGCGGCCGTCCTTGTCGCGATCTTGCCGCAGCACGAGGCCAGGGTCGACGCCGCGCTGCGGATCCTGGTGGCCGTGCGCGAGGCCTTCGAGCACCCAGCCGGTCTTGACGTCGACGAACACCGCGCCGTCGTCGGCGCTGCCGGTGCGCGGCAGCACGCCGCACACGCGCAGTTTGAGCGCGGGCGGCACGGCGATGTCGTACAGCTCGCGCGGATCGGAGAACAACGCGCCGCCCGGCGCGAGTTGCAGGTCGCGCGCCACGTCGGCGCCGACGCAGGCATCGCCGAGCAGCAGGGGTAGCGTGCCCTGCGCGGCCAGCAACTTGCGCAGCTCGAAGTACTCCGGCGTGGTGCCGACCACCGGCCGTTGTCGCGCGGTGTAGCCGAGGTGCAGCGGAATCACGGTGCCGTTGCCCTCTGCCTGCAGGTCCTGCGCGGCGCCTTGCGTGATCGGCGCGAGTTTGCTGGCGCGAAAATAGAGCGCGGTGAGCACGAGGTCGAAGCGGTTGCCCTTGCTGCCGAGCACCATCGGCGTCGCCCGCGCGCGCGCCACGAGATCGCGTTCGTAGCCCGACACCAAGAGCGCGCCCGCCACCGGCAGAAACAGAGCCAGCGCCGTGCACGCCACCAGGATCGCCGTGCGCCCAGGGTTGCGCCGCAGATGCGACCAGGTGAGGAACGCCAGCCCGTTCACGACGCGGCCGCCAACGTGGTCATGTCGAGCACGCGGTCGAAGCGCGGCAACAGCGCGTGGTCGTGGGTGACCATGAACAACGTGGCGCCGCGCGTGCGCGCCTGCGCGAAGGTGAGGTCGAGCACGCTGTTCGCGGTCGCCGGGTCGAGGTTGCCGGTGGGTTCATCGCACAGCAGCAGCTTGGGCTCGGTCACCAGCGCGCGGCACAACGCGACGCGCTGGCGTTCGCCTTGGCTCAGGTGGTGGGGGCGGCGGCGCAGGAGCGCGGCGCCGAGGCCGACCGAACTGGCGAGTCCGCGCGCTGCGTCGAGCCGGGCGGCGGTGACTGCCGCGCCGCCGGCCAGGTGGAACGGCAGCAGGATGTTGTCGAGCGCCGACAGGTAGTCGAGCAGTTCGAGTTCTTGGAACAGCAGACCGACGCGCGCCAGCCGCCAGGCGCGCCGCGCGCGATCCGGCAACTGCGACAGCACCACGTCGTCGAGCCGCACCGCGCCGGCGCTCGGCACGTCGATGCCGGCCAGCAGGTTCACCAGCGTGGTCTTGCCGCTGCCCGACGGCCCGATGCAGGCCACGCACTCGCCGGGGCCGATGTGCAGCGCGGCGATGTGCAGGGCGAACGCGCCACCGCCGTAGGAAAAGCGCAAGCCGTCGATCGCGACCGCGGTCACTTCCGGCCCTCGGTGGCCGCAGGCTTCTCGAAGCCCGGGCCGGACTCGACGCGCTCCTGCGCCAGCGGCTCGGCGCCGGCGATACGCCAGCCAGCCTCGGTAGCGATCACCGTGTAGCGCGCGCGGTGCTCGTTGGTGCGCCAGTGCTGATGGCCCCAGTGGAACACGGCACCGTCGACCTGCCAGCGCGCGTTCACCGTGAAGCTCGGTGTGCGCCCGTCGCCGAGCACGCCGACGCGCTCGATGTCGTGCTGCATGGGGCGCACCTCCTTGACGCGGCTCACCGCGCCGCCTTCCTCGGCCATCACCAGCGAGCGGTAGACGTCGTTGTAGACGGTGTCCAGAAGTGAGCCGTCGACGCTGCGCGCAAGCGCGTCGTACACCTCGGCGGGCTCGGTGTAGTCGAAGGCGCGGTACACGTTGGCGTGCAGCGGCGCGAAGATCGCCACCGCTTCCTGCGCGGTGGGCAGCTCGGTGCGGCCGCGCAGCCAGGGCTCGAACTGCCGGTAGGCGACGGCGGCGCCGAGGATCGCGAGCGACGCGAGTACCACCCGCGCCGGCCGCAGCCAGCGCGCGCGCAAAACGCCCCAGGTGACCGCCGCCAGGGCGAAGAGCAGGCCGACGATCGTCGGGGTCGACAGCGACACCGGGTACTCACGCACCGGCATAGGCACCGGCAGCAGGCGCACGGCGGTGCCGTCGGCGGGCGCGTGCCAGGTGAACTCGGGCTCGTCGTGGCGCAGCGGGATCACCTGCTCGGTGCCGCCCGCGGTGAGCAGCGTCAGCACCTCGTTGAACACCTTGCGCTCGGGGGTGCTCATCACGAGGCTCGGCGGATACGCCTTCCACACCAAGCTGACCGTGCGCGGCGCTTGCAGGGCCTTGTACTCCAGCTCGAAGCGTGCCTTGATCAGCGCCTTGCTGCCCATCGTCGGGAACATCGGCAGCCACCGCGGATCGCCGGGGTCGACGTCGAACGCGGCGAGCGTCGGCGTCACCGCGACGCCGTCGATGCTGAGCGTGCTGTTCAGTTTGAGCCAGGCGAACATGCGCTCGCGCAGCGCCGGCTGCTCGGGCACGGCGAGCGCGTATTCGTCTTCGCGCACCATCGGCATCAGCTCGTCGAGGAACGCCAGGTTGAAGATCGCGTGCAGCGTGACCTTGCTGGCGGTCACTTGCACGCGCAGGTCGACGTCGGGGCCATCGAGCGGGTGAGCGGCGCGCGGGCTCGGCGTGGCATGCGGCACGTCGGGCGCCGCCGACAGCAGCGTCAGCGCAGCAAACAGCCAGCTTGCCCCGCTCGCCAACGTCACTGCCCGAACTCGAACCGCTCGGTCCGGGTGGCCACCGCCAGCGTGATGTTGTGGTACAGCACGATGGTGTGCACCGCGTCCTCGCGGTTGATCTTGCTGCTGACGTCTTGGGGCGTGTGATAGTCGCCATGGAAATCGGCGATGATGCTGAACAGCACCGGCACCCTCTTGGCCTGGAACGGCGCGTGATCGCTGGCGGCCAGCACGGCCTTGGGCATCACCAGCGTGAGCGGCGTGTCCTTGAGGATCGGGTCGAGGAACTCCTTCATGCCGACGCCGGTCGTGAGCCCCTGCACGCTCAGCCGCTTGTTGCGGATGCGGCCGATCATGTCGAAGTTGATCATCAGCGCGTGCTGCTCGAGCGGCACCAAGGGATAGCGCACGTAGTACTGCGAGCCGTTGAGGCCGGACTCCTCGGCGGAGAACGCCAGGAACAGGATCGAGCGCAGCGGGCCCGCCATCTTGTCGTAGTCGCGCTTGAGCTTGTCGGCCAGCATCAGCAACGCCGCCGAGCCCGTAGCGTTGTCGTCGGCGCCGGGGTGCAGCTTGCCGGGCCCGCTGCGCGAGCCGAAGTCGCCCATGCCGAGGTGATCGAGGTGGGCGCCGATGACGATGTACTCGTCGGCGAGGGGACCCTTGCCGGGCAGCAGCGCGCCGACGTTCTCGGCGATCTGCGTCTTCTCTCCGAGCGTGACGCCGGCCGTGAGTTGGTTCTTGCACGCCACGCTGTCGCCGCCTTGGTCGGCGAGCGCGCGCAGTTCGGTCAGCGTCTTGCCGCCGACATCGAGCGCGGCCACCAGCTTCTCGCCCGCCGCGGTCGAGACTTGCAGCACCGGGAAGCGGCGCTGCGTCATCGACGGCGCGGTCTCCAACGTCTGCGCGCGCGGATCGGCACAGCCAGGCGGGTTGACGAACACCACGCCGCCGACCTTGCGCCGCTGCAAGAAGCGCAGCTTGGCCTCGAACCCCGCCGCGGTGGACCAGGGATCGCCGCCCGTCGACCACTTCGACTTGCCCGCCTCGTCCATCGGCTCGAAGCGGAACGCGACGACGATCTTGCCCGCAAGGTCCAGGTCATCCGGGATGCTCTTGAAGCCGTCCGGACCGCTGCCGATGCCGTAGCCGACGAACACGGCTTGCGCCGTCGTGCTGCCCTTGCCGAGCAGAGTGCCGATGAAGTCCTCACCCGCTTGCAACGCCAGCGAGTTGCCTTCGACCTGCAGCTGCGTGTCCACGACGGACACGGTGCCGCCCAGCGGGAACGGCTGCCGCCACGGTGTGCTGCCCTTGGCGTCCTTGAACGCCGGCTCGACCCCGGCGCGAGCGAACCAGTACTCCATGTACTGCGATGCGATCTCCATGCCGCGCGTGCCGGGCAGGCGACCTTCCATGAACGGATTGGCCAAGGTCACGACGTGATCGTTGAAGACCTGCAGGTCTTCGCCGCCCTGCGTGAGCAGCTCCGCCATCGCGTCGGCATCGGCCGCGCGCTTCTTGGTCGGGGCCTGCGGGGGGGCGCCGGCCTCCTGCGCCGGTAGTGCCAGGGTCAGCGCCAGAAGGGACGAGACGAGCGTGACGAGCGTATGCATGTTGGTGCGACGGGAAGTGGCACCGCACGCGCAGCGCCGAGTTCAGGCGGTGCTACGACGCACGCGAGCCGGCGCGAGAGGATAGTGCAGGACGAAGGTGTCAGACACTTTCGTCCCGGTCAGACTCGCGTGGCCGCCTCGGCGCTCAGCAGGTAGCGCACCTGGCCGCGCGCGCGCACGTGCGCGGCGGGGTAGGAGTCGGCTGCGCCGCGCTGCAGCGCTTGCACGATGGGGGCCTTATCGGCGCCGGCGACCAGGAACAGCACGTCTTGACTGGCGGCGATGGCGGGGAAGGTCAGCGTCAGCCGCCAAGGTGGCGCGATGCCGGGCGGCGCCGGGGCGGCGACCACCCAGCGGACATGTTCTTGCAGCGCGGGGCTGCCCGGGAACAGCGAGGCAGTGTGGCCGTCGCCGCCAAGACCCAAGAGACACAGGTCGAAGGTGCGCGCAGGGTCGGCGAACAACCGGCGCAGCAGCGACTCGTAGTGGTCGGCGCCGACCTCGGGCGCAAGCTCGCCGCACATGCGGTGCACGCGCTCTTGGGGCACCGGCACGTACTGCAACAACGCGTCGCGCGCGCGCGCGAAGTTGCTGCCTTCGTGCTCGGGTGGCACGCAGCGCTCGTCGCTGAAGAACAACGACGTGCGCGCCCAGTCGACGCGGCGTTGGCGCAGCGCGGCGAAGGTCGGGTGCGGCGTCTTGCCGCCCGACAGCGCCAGGCGGAACTCGCCGTGCGCGGCGATCGCCAGCGCCGCGGCAGCGGCGATGGCGTCCGCGCCCGCCTGCGCCAGGGCGTCTTGGTCGACGCACCGCGTGAACACCGGCGAGCGGGTCACCGAGCGGATGACTTCGCGAACATGTCCTGCGCCGCCTGCGGGCCCCAAGTCCCAGCGGCGTACGGTTGCAGTTCCGGCGGCTCTTCGAGCAGCGGCGCATACAACCGCCACGACGACTCCACTTCGTCGGCGTGCACGAACAACGTCTGGTCGCCCTGCATCACGTCGTAGAGCAACGTCTGGTAGGAGTCCGGCAGCTCCCCGTATGCGTCCTTGTAGTTGAACTGAAAGCGCTGCTGCTTCAGCACGAAGCCGTCGCCCGGCACCTTGGCGCCGAAGTCGAGCGCGAAGCCCTCCTCCGGTTGCAGGCGAATGCTCAGGCGGTTCGACATCACCGACTCGTCGTTGAAGTCGAACATCGCCACCGGCGCGCGTCGGAAGTTGACGACGATCTTGCTCTCGCGCCTGGGCATGCGCTTGCCGGTGCGCACCAGAAACGGCACGCCTTGCCAGCGCCAGTTGTTGATGCGCAGGTTCATCGCCACGAAGGTCTCGGTGCGCGAGTCCTTGCGCACGCCGTCTTCCTCCAGGTAGCCGGGCACTTTCTTGCCTTCGCTCTCGCCCGCCGTGTATTGGCCGAACACCACGTCGCCCGGCGAGTACGGCACGATCGAGCGCAGCACTTTCTCTTTCTCGTGACGGATCGCCCTGGCGTCGAAGCGCGCCGGCACCTCCAACGCCGCGATGGTGATGAGCTGCGTCAAGTGGTTCTGCATCATGTCGCGCAGCGCACCTGCTTGGTCGTAGTAGCCGGCGCGCTTCTCGACGCCGAGGCTTTCGGCCACCGTGACCTCCACCGACTCGATGCGATCGCGGTTCCACAGCGACTCGAAGATCGCGTTGCCGAAGCGGAACGCCACCAGGTTCTGCACCGTCTCTTTGCCGAGGTAGTGGTCGATGCGATAGACCTGCGCCTCGTCGAAGTGCCGGTGCACCAGGTCGTTCAGCGACTGCGCCGTCGACAAGTCGGTACCGAACGGCTTCTCGATCACCAGGCGCGACCAACCGGTGGCTGAGCGATGCAGGCCCGCCTCGCCGAGGCCGGAGATGGTCTTGGGGAAGGTCTCGGGCGGCAGCGACAGGTAGAAGATGCGGTTGCCTGGCAGGTTCTTCTCGCGTTCGATCTGCTCGATGCGCGTGCGCAGGGCGCGGAAGTCGGCTGCGGTGCCGGCACCGAGTGCGCCGTACGACAGCGACGTCTTGGCCCACTGCGCCGCCTTGCCGGCGTCGAGCTTGCCGAACTGCACCATCGCCTCGACCGCTTGCGCGCGGTACGAGTCGTCGTTGAGTTCCTTGCTGCGCGCCATGGCAAGCAGATGAAAACTCGCGCCGCCCTCCGTCAGGTTGTAAAGCACCGGCAGCAGCTTGCGCTTCATCAAGTCGCCGGTGGCCCCGAGTACGATCACCAGGTGCCGCTCGGTCTTCAGGGTCGCCGCGGTCATCACGACTCCTTCTTGATGGCGTGACCGCCAAACGCCTTGCGCATCACGGCGAGCAGCTTGTCGGCGTAGGGCGCCACTTCGCGCGAGCGCAGGCGACGGATCAGCGACTCGGTGATCACCGGTGCCGACACGTCGAGATCGATGGCCTCTTGCACCGTCCAGCGACCCTCGCCCGAGTCGGAGACGTGCGCCGCCACGCCTTCGAGCTTGGCGTCGACCTTGAGCGCCGCCGCCGTCAGGTCGAGCAGCCACGAGCGCACCACGCTGCCGTGCTGCCACACCGCGGCGATGTGCGCCAGGTCGAGGTTCAGCTCGACCTTCTTCTCCATGATCGCAAAGCCCTCGGCGAAGGCTTGCATCATTCCGTACTCGATGCCGTTGTGCACCATCTTGGTGAAGTGGCCGGCGCCGTGCTCGCCGACGCGTCCCCAGCCGAGATCCGCGGTGGGGGCGAGCGTGGCGAAGATCGGCCGCAGGCGTTCGACGACCGCGGCGTTGCCGCCGATCATCAGGCTGTAGCCCTCCTTCAGACCCCACACGCCACCACTGGTGCCAACGTCGACGAAGTCGAAGCCCTTGGCCTTCAGCTCGCGCGCGCGCCGCTGGCTGTCCTTGTAGTTGGAGTTGCCGCCGTCGATCAGCACGTCGCCGGTCTTCAGCATCGGCAACAGCGTCGAGATGGTCTCGTCGACCGGTGGCCCGGCCGGCACCATGATCCACAGCACGCGCGGCGAAGGCAGGGCCTTCACCATCGCTGCCAGGGTATCGACGGTCTGCACGCCGCGCGCCCTGGCGGCGGCGAGTGTTTCGGCCCCTCGCGCGTAGCCGACGACGCGATGTTTGCCGCGGATGAGACGCTCGCTCATGTTGGCGCCCATGCGCCCGAGCCCGATCATGCCTAGATCCATTCGCTCCCTTGCCTTTCGTGCTGACGCGTGATTGTCGGACTTGCCGACGCTGAGGTCCGATGTGACATCGACCGCTTTGGTGTCGCGGCGTGAACGGAACCGGGTCCGAGGCCGCGGCCGCATGATGCAGCATCGTGCGGCAGGTTGCCACGCTGGCGTGCGAGGTGATGCGTTGCTTCCGCTTCCGCTCCCGTTCCCGAATTGCAAAGGAAGAGCTATGGCAGAGAGCGAATCGGGAGCGGTAGCGGGAGCGGAAAGCGGGCGAAGCCCGCGAGGTTCTGGGCTCAACGACTCTGACGGATGCGCGCGAGCGCCGCGGTCGCCGCTTGGCGCAGTGCCTCGTCGTCTCGGCTCGCGGTGACTTCAAGGTCGGCGACCGCGACCGCCGCTGCCGCGCCGAGTCGACCCAGCGCGGTCGCGGCCGCCACCGCGACTGGCACGCGGCACTCCTTGTTGAGCATGAGCACGAGCGTCGGCACCGTCTCCGCGCACGCCCAGCGCTCGAGCCCGGCGATCACGACGGCGGGGTCTTCGTGGTGAATGATGGCCTGCATCAACGTCGGCCACGTGGCCGCAGGTTCGTCGAGCGGTAGGAGCGCGGCAGCGGCGGCGGCGCGGATGGCGTCGGAGAGGTCGACCCGCAAGACGTGGCGCGCGTTGTGCGCCGACACCAGCTCGGCCTGTTTGGGATGCGTGCTCGTCAAGGCGAGGCGCAGGGCGGCGTAGGTCTCGGCCTGCAATGGAGCCGCGAGCACCCTGCAACAGCGTGCGGCGACCCCCCGTTCGGCTGGGTCCTTCGCGCTCAACGCGGTACGCGCGCCCACCTCATCCAGCGTTCCGAGCGAAAGCTCGGCACAGACCAAGAACACGATGTGCTTCGGGGTCCCACTGAGTTCCACAGCCGAAGCATCTTCGCGAAGCGCGAAGATGTTTCGGCTGTGGAAAGACGTAAGTCGTTAGCCGTAAGACGTAAGCTCGGAACTCGGACAGCGGATGCGGTCAGACCG
>JANPER010000130.1:0-3321 GCA_031423015.1 Planctomycetota bacterium
CCGGAGAGTTCTGTGGGCTTTGTGATGGGTTCGAGGATGCGGCCGAGCGGAGTGTCGACGCGGACCGTCGCGAGGGCGTTGAGGTAGCGGTGGGTGCACGCCTTGCCAGTTCGCGCCAGTCGCCGCAGGTCGACGACACCTTTACGCAGAGGCCGTGGCATGACCGGGCTGTCGGGCTGACCCTGCGCCTTGCGACGTACTTTGAACTCGCCTGGGTTGTTGACCGTCAACTCCGGGCGCAGGACGCAGCCGAACTTGTCGTACATCTTCAACGAGTTGAACGCGGCGAAGTGCTTGACGCGCACGCCCTCGATGCGACTCTTGTAGTCAGTGATGATTTCGCCGCGGTACTGTCCGACGAGCTTCTTGCCCAGGAAGCGCATGACGTCAGGACTCTTGAAGTTCTCCATCGCGTAGCGAACGAAGGACGGATAGCAGTCCGCCAGCGCAGCGGCGTCTTTGAACATGACGTCGGTCGCCCATTCCGCTTGCCAGGTAGTCCAGTAGAAGCCCTGGCCAAGCGCATCGATCAACGCATCGAGCATCGGGTTGGCGGCGATCGCGAAGTCATCAAGGATCGTTGGCCAGCGGAGAGCGAGGAACTCGTCCATCAGCTCTTGCGCACGCTCGGGGTTCGCAATCCAGGGGAAGCAGTTGTCGGCGCGTTCGTACCGCATGCGGTGGTCGTCAAGGCGGCGGCCCAGCCAGTCGCGACCGTTGAGGCACACGCGCACTTGGAAGGGAAACCAGCTCTGGATCCGCACGTGCCCAAAGCCAAAGCGCTGGTCGAAGAAATAGTGGTAGTAGTGCAAGCACTTCGCTGACTTGCGCCGGAACTGTTGCGGGTGTTCGCGCGTGCGCGATCGACGGACTTCCCATGTCCAACAGGGATCGAGTGCCGAAAGCACGCAGATCGGGCCGAAACGCACCTTGCGGTCGGCCATGTACTTCAGCGCGACCGACTCCTTCGAGATGTTGGGCGACGGCAAGTAGTGCACCTTGCCGTGAAGACGAGCCGCCTTGGCTTCCGCATCCAGGCGCAGCGCATCGGTCAACGTCCTGGCAAACGGCTCGAAGTCCTTGAGCAGGACCTGCTGGCTCGCGAGGAAGTCCCGCATGCCTTCCGCGTAGCGGAACCGACTGAGCCAACCCCTGAACACGATCCGATCGAAACCGTCGATGACCCCGATGATCTTGTCGCGGAACTGAGATAGAAAACGACGCACGGCGTTCGGCCTCCTTGGATGTTGTGGAACAACCATTCGACGGAGAGTCCGGCGCCGTTTCCATCGCCAGCAACGTGACGAAGCGCAATGCAACCATTCACCGAGCTGAAGGTCTGGCAACGCAGCCACGCGCTCGTGCTGAAGATCTACACTTTGACTCGCGACTTCCCCGCCGAGGAACGCTTCGGCTTGACGTCGCAGATGCGACGGGCGGCGATCTCCGTCGCGACGAACATCGCCGAGGGATCTCGGCGCCAGCACGCGCAAGACTTCGCGCGTTTCCTCAACATCGCCGAGGCCTCGCTCGCAGAGCTGGAGTACCTCCTCATGCTGACGCGCGATCTCGAACTGGCCGGCCAGCCAACACTCGATCCTTACATCTCCGAGGCTGTCGAGAGGGCACGCATGCTGCACGCGCTCCGGCGAAAGGTCGAAGGCAGCACGTGACTCCGGGTCTGAACTTACGTCTTACGGCTTACGGCTCATGACTCGCGGCAGAGCCGCCGATTGGCTCACTTCGCCTCTCGTTGGTTGCGGCTCTGCCGCGCTGAGTTTCCTGCGCGCGATGACCCGACGTTCCAGGTGGTGTTCGCGGCCTGCGTGGACTTCCCCGACCTGCCCCGGCCAACCGACAGCCCGGCGCCGTTCGCAGTCGTGTTCCCCTTCCATGCGCCATACGTGCGTGGCCCTGGCCACCTGGTGATCGAGCACATGGTTCTGCACCGCAAGATGGTGGAGTACCCCTACGTGGTCGACGCGGTGGAAGCGCGCAGCCGGCCGGGGCGAGTGACGCCGCTCGCGCCCGGGGTTGAACCGTGCCCGGCCAGCGGTCTGCGCGTCAACGGACGAGCGACGGGGGCGCCGGGGGCGCTGACGCTCGGCTTGCATGCGGCACCGGCGTGGGCGCGCGTCGAACTGTGGGCCATGCCGTGGTGGCCAGCCGCCGTCCCAGGTCCTTCACTCGACCTCGCCAAGCGTGGCTGCGCCCCGGCGGTGCTGCCATGGTGGGCAGTGTCGCTGCGCGCCGACGCCACGGGCTCGGCGCGCCTGGTGCGCGAGGTTCCGGCGTGGCCGCCACTCGATGGTCATCGCCTGCTGACGCAGTTTCTGGTCGTGCAAGAGGGCGGTTGGCTGGTCGCGCCGCCGCTCGTCGTGGAGTTCGGCAAAAGCGAGTGCCCGTCGGCCGCGTACCTGTCGGTGGTGAGCGGCTACTCCGACCACGAGGTGGAGCACGGCTTCGTGCAGCGGGCCCGCGGGCCCGTCGTGCGCTTCACCTACGACTGACCCGCGCGCCGTTTCGCGGCCGCACGCTTCACCAGACGGACCGCAGCCGCGGAGCTGTGGCCGCCTCGGCCGACCTCCTGGCGGGTCTTTGCTGAGTTCTTCGCCTTCGCCCCGTAACTTGACTCATCTGTGATCGAAGACGTGACGGATGAGTCTACCTGGTCGATTTCAACTACTACGTCGACGCCCGGCACGGCGTGTACGAACGCGCTGGACAGATACGCCCCGACTTGGTCACGCACTACGTCGCGCGGCGCCACCTGCAGCCGCGCGAAGCCGCCTTCTTCGCCTGCTTTTCGCGGCGGCCCGATCCTGCCGGGCTCGCGCAGTTCGGTGCGGTGGACGAGCCGCAGCCCGGCGTTTTTCGCGTGCGCGCGCGGTGACGGGGTGGACCCCGCACGTGGCGACCGCGCCGCCCCGGCTCAGGCGATTGCGTCCGAGCCCTGCAGTCAATCGTTGTTCGGCGCGGCTGGGGGACCTTGGTGCGGGCCAAGGCACCTCGTCAAATTGCGGCGCCGGTTGCACAAATCGCCGCGCCACGTGTCCGAAGCCTGATCGAGCGGACAGAAAGCTGAGCCGCGTGCACGCGGTGCCGCGCCGCGTGCACAGATCGCCGCGCAGCCTGTTCGAACCCACGGACCAGGTTTTCGCGTGCCCGTCCACACGACAAAAGCGCTGCGCAACGGCCCAAGGTGGTGCGCCACGCGCACGAAGTCGTGGACAGCGTGCTGAAATCGCCGCGCCACGTACCACGAGGCCCGTCGGCGGTTTTCGCGGCACCGTCGGGCCGCGAAGTTCGGCGGCGCAGCCC
>JANPER010000131.1:0-6515 GCA_031423015.1 Planctomycetota bacterium
CCGCTCGATGCCGACGAAGAGAAGGCGCGGTTGACGGCCGCGCCGAACTCGTTCCCGCTGCCGCGCCGCATCAAGGTGATGCAGGATCAGCGCAAGGCCGGGCAACCGCAGCGGCGGTAGGCTCGTTGCCAAGTGGCCGCAGCACGATCAGCAACGGCCACGCTATGGTGTGCAGCAACAGGCGCGACGCCGTCACGCCGAGTAGCGCATCGAGGTCGCCGGGTCGCGCCGCGGCCAGCACGTAGGTGTAGAGCCCGAGGTGCAGCAGCCAAGCGAGCGCGAGCCAGCGCGCGGCGCGGTCGCGGCGAAGGCGCAGCGCCACGATCGGCGCGGCCACCCAACAGAACAGGCCCCACTGCTGGAGGCCGCCCGAGTCGAGCGGGAGGATGTAAGTCCAGAACCCGGACAGGCTGCTCGGTGCCGATGTCGACAAGCTCGGGTCGTCGAGCACTTGCGCAGCGCCCACAAGATCACCGGCGCCCTGCACGGCTCCGCTGGTCTTGAAAGCGCCGGAACCCGGTATTGTGCGGTACGGTGGCCGCCGTTTCGGGTTTCCTCCCCACATGAAGTCCATGCGCCTCTCGTTAGTGGCAGCTTCTGCCGTGTCGTTCCTGGCCAGTTGCGGCTCGCTCGTCGCGCAAGTCCCGGCGTTTCCGAGCATCCGGTTGATCGTGTCGACCTTCTCCTATCCAACGAACCCAGGGGTGGCTGGTGTCTATTTCGTCGACACCGCAGACACCGGCAGGGGGACACCCGTCGTGGTGACACCCATCGTCGGACTGCCGTGCGAACTGAGCGGAGCTTGCGGCGGCTCCAACGGCAGCCAGTTCGTCGTGCGCGATCCGCGCACCGAGCGTCTGCTGGTCGGCAGTGGAGTCGACAATGGCGGCTCCATCGGCGCCTGGCTCCTGACTCTCGCGGGCAACACGGTCGTGGCGTCCACGTCGATCGCCGTTGGCGTCGTCTCGGCCTTCGACAGTGCCGTCAACGCGGGTGCGTTCCTGCCGAACGGCGACATCCTGCTGGCCACGGGCCGCATCACCTCCGGGGTGAACGCCTACCGTCCGATCCTTCGCTGGTCGCCGTCGACGGGAGCGCTGGTTCCGATTGCCTTGCCGGCATTGCATCAAGTGACCGGCAACTTCTGCAACGCGCTGGTTGTCAGTCCGGACGGCAACACCGCCTTCGCGATCTGCAAGAGCAACGCCCTGTTCGGCGCCAGCATGACGTTCGACCTGTTGGTGATTCCGCTGAACGGAGGCGCGGCCACCGTGGTGCCGAGCGGTCTCGCGGTCGGCGAGTTCGTCACGCAGCTCCACTGGGATTGCAGCGGCGAATTGCGGGGCACGACAGCGATGTTCCCGCTGGGCACGGGTGGCCGCGTGATGCGTTGGACCCAACAGGGTGCCACCTGGGTGCCATCTGGTGCGCTGTCTTGGCCCGGACTCCACGACTCGAATGGCGGGAACTTCGATCCGGTCACGTGCCTCGCGTTCGCCAATTCCAACGCCCTAGGCGGGGCGTCGAGCATTCACGCTTACGGCTTGTGGATCGGCGCGTGGCCCATCACGTCCGGACCGGTGCAGCCCTGGGGGCTGGTGTCAGGCATCGATGTCGATCCCGACCCGGAAGTCTTCGAGGCGCCATCGGGTGTCGCCGCGAACACGTGGGACTACCGGCCGTTCCTGGGTGGCGTGCCGCAGGTAGGCAACGCGCAGTTCGCACTGTCGCTGACCGTGGATGCGGCCGGCATCCCCTTCGCGTGGGTGGATTTGGCCCGCACACCCGGCGTCCAGTTGCTCGGGATCGACGTGTTCCTGTCACCGGCCGCAATCGCGTTGTCGTCCCCCTCGCCTGCCGGCTGCGGCGGAGTCGGAGGGAGCCGATGTTGGTGGCTGCTGCCGCTCCCGTACAACACCGGACTGATCGGCCTCGAGGTGTACGCGCAGGCGGTCGTGCTTCACCAATCCGGCCTCGGCGCTTCCGATCTGCTGCAGTTCAAGATTCGATGAGCCGCAGGCCAGGATGGACCAGGAACACGACAACCTGTTCGCTCGGGCTCGGGACGGCGACCGCAGCGTGCTGCCCGATCTGCTCGCCGCGCACGCCGCCGCGCTCGTCGGCTTCCTACGTCTGCACAGCACGCCGCAGCTGCGCTTGCTCGAGTCGGCGACCGACCTCGCGCAGTCGACGTGCCGCGAAGTGCTCGAGAGCCTCGACCGCTTCGAGTTCCGCGACTCGGCGTCGTTCCGCGCCTGGATGTTCCAGCGCGCGTTGATGGTGCTGCAGCGGCGCCAGCGCTACCACGGCGCGCAGAAGCGCGACGCGGCGCGCCAGGTCGAACTCAGCGCCGCCGAGGAACGGGCCCTGCTCGACACCTACACCGGGGTGGTGTCGCCAAGTCGCCATGCCCAGGCCCGCGAGGAGTTGGCGCGCTTCGAGGCCGCGTTCGACCAGCTACCCGCGGACTACCAGCAGGTGATCTCGCTGACGCGGATCGCCGAGCTGCCGCATGCGCATGTCGCCGAAGTGATGGAACGCTCCGAGCAGGCGGTGCGCAACCTGCTGAGCCGGGCGCTGGCGCGGCTCGCGGAACTGATGATCGGCCGCGGCGGTGATCGATGAGCCTGGCGTCGCCGTTGCCCACCCCCCAGCCCGAGCCGACCGAGGAGGAACTGCTGCAGCGCTGCCTCGACGGCAGCGAGGCCGGGCAGCTCGAGGATCTCGAGCACCTGTGCCGGGCGCATCCCGCACTCGCCGCTGGCTTGCGGCGGCGCTACGCGATGCTGGCGAGCCACGGCCTCGTGTCGTTGCCGCTCACACCCGGCCACCGCTGGGGCCCGTACCGTCTGCTCAAGGAACTCGGCCGCGGCGGCATGGGCGTCGTCTACCTTGCCGAGCACGTGGAGTGGAAGCGCCGGGTCGCGTTGAAGTTCCTGTCGCCGGAGCTCGCCAGTTCCGAACGCGCCGCCGAGCGCTTCAGGCGCGAGATTGCGACACTGGCGAGACTCGACCACCCGGGGCTGTGCACGGTGTACGAAGCGGGCGAACACCACCGCCAGCCGTTCGTGGCGATGCGGCACGTGCCGGGGCGCACGCTGGCGGCGGTGCTCGCCGACGCGCGCGCTGCAGGCCCCCGGCTCGAGCCCGCGACGGTGCTGCAGTGGTTCGAAGCGATGGCTCGCGCGGTCGACTGCGCGCACATGGCCGGCATCGTGCACCGCGACCTCAAGCCAGCGAACGTCATGCTGCAGGACGACGGCCGCCCGGTCGTGCTCGACTTCGGTCTCGCACGCGACAGTCTGAGCGGCGACGTGACGTTGACCGCAAGCCAGGACGCGATCGGCACGCCGCCGTACATGGCACCGGAGCAGGTGACCGGCGGGGCGGTCGGGCCCTGGACCGACGTGCACGCGCTTGGCGCGATGCTGCACGAGGCATTGACGCTGTCGGCGGCGTTCCCCGGCACGTCGCGCACCGAGGTGTTCCATCGCGTGTTGCACGAGGCTCCGACGCGGTTGCGCGTGCTGCGGCCCGACCTCGGGCGCGACCTCGAGCTGGTGCTGGGGAGCTGCCTCGACAAGGACCCGGCGCGGCGCTACGCACGGGCCGGCGCCTTGGCCGACGACCTACTCGCGGTGCAGCAGCGGCGGCCGATCGCGGCGCGCCCGCTGCCGGCGTGGCTGCGCAGCTGGCGCTGGGGGCAGCGCAATCGCGTCGCGGCAGTGGTGCTGGCGTCGGTGTCGTTGCTCGCGATGGTCGCCGTCTGGTTCGCATTCGCGCAGGCGCACTCGGACCGCGCGATGCGCGGCCGCAACCTGGTGCTCGCGGCGATCGAAGCCGACGCCGACGCCGACCTGGCGGCGATGTACGCCGAGGCGGCGTACCGGCTGCAGCCGAACCCCGAGTCTCTCGACTTCCTGCGCAGCGCCTTGTTCCACGTGCACGAGGACGTGGTGCTGCGGACGCCAGGCGCCACCTGGTACGACTTCGAGTTGGTTGGCGACGAGCACGTGGTGGTCGGCGGCGCCGACCGCTGGTGCCAACTCTGGCACCGCAGCGGCAACCAGCCGCCGCGACGCCTAGAGCTGCCCGGCCCGCCGCAGTCGTTCGCGGTGGGACCCGATGGCACGATCGCGGTCGGCATGTCGGAGCACGTGCGACTCTTCGATACGCAGGGCAACCCGGTCGCCCGGCAACGCGATGGCCTGCACTACGCGCGGTCGCTCCATTGGCTCGATGCCCGGCGGCTCGTGGTAGCACGCCGATCCGGGGCCACCGTACTCGCACTCGATGGCTCCCCCGATGTCGAGATCGACCTGCCCGACCTGCCGAATGGCGACGTGGTCGTCTCGCACCTTTCGGCGGATCGCAGCACGCTGGTGATCGGCACCCTCGACCGGGCCTTCGTCGTGACGATCCGTGGGGACGAAGTGGGTGCGCCACAGGAGCTGCCGGACTTCGCGCGTGCCGGTCCCGTGTTCGCCCTCGCCGCCGAGCCGCGTGGACGTCACGTTCTCACCGCGACCAGCTCGTACCTCGGGGGCACGAGCTTCTACCATCGCGTGGCGGCGAACCTGGTGCGGTGGTGGCGTCGCCAGGGGGATGGTTGGGATCTCGTGTGCGAGATCCGTGGCTTCCCTGGCGAGGTGTTCCGGGTCGCGATCCACCCCGATGGCGAGCGCTTCGCCTTCGTCACGGGTGAGGGCCAGGTGTGGGTGCACGCGGCGAGCGACGGGCGGCTCTTGTACACGTGCGAAGTTGGACGCGGCAACATGCCCAGCAGCCTGACCTGGTCGCAGGACGGCAGCCGCCTCGTAGTCTCGATTGCCAATCGCCTGGCTTGCGTGTTCGGCGCGGGCGGGATGCGCGAAGACACCTTGCAGTGCTTCGCCCTGTGGAAAGCCGAGTTCGAGGCGGATGCCCGACACGTGTGGACGCTCGGCATGGAGTCGCTGCAGCGTCTGCGGCTGGACCAGCCCGAGCGCCTGCGCGGGCACGGCGCGTCGCTCTACTTCGCAGCCCCGCTGGCCGACGGCCGCATCGTGACGTGCGGCAAGCTGCCGCATGCGATCGTCTGGCTTGATGGCCAACGTGTGTGTGAGCTTCGAGACCCCGACGCCGTCGGCTGGGTGATGCACGCGGCCGGGCTGCCGAACGGCGACGTGTTGACCGTCGGCTCCGACAGTCGCGTACGGCGCTTCGACCGGCAAGGACGCCGAGTCGGGGCTCCGAGCCCTGTGATCTTCGGCTGGTTGTCGCGGGTGTTGCCGCTTCCGGATGGTCGGCTCGTGGTGATCAGCAACGGGGCTCCCGGCGCCCTGCTGCTGACCGAGGACCTGCAGTCCGTCGTACCGCTGCGTGCGCCCGAGGGGGCAGCCGCGGCGGCCATGCACGCGGTCCCGCCCGCGCACGGAGCCGACGTGACGTCTGATGGTCGCTGGCTCGCGCTCGGTCTGTACCTGGCCCACCGTGTGCAGGTATGGGACCTGCAGGGCGGGCCGCAGCTCGTCTGGGAGCAACCGGTCGAGTCCAGCTTCGTCACGCGCGGCATCGCCCTGTCCGAGGATGGTCGCACCATCGTGGTCGGTGACGGCGATGGCGACGTCACGGTGTTCGACCGTGCGACGGGCAGCCGGCGCACCTGGCGGGCGCACGCTGGCCCGGTCTTCGATGTAGACCTCGCAACGGACGGTCGGATCGCTACCGCCAGTGGCGACCGCACGGCGGCAGTCTGGCACCCGAGGGGAGAGCGCCTGGCACACCTGCACGGCCAGGACATATGCATGTTGAGCGCGCGCTTCCTGCCTTCGGGACGGCACGTGGTCACCGCCAACGAAGACGGCACCGCGCGCATCTGGCCGCTCGCCGCCGAGGACGTGCTCGCCCTCGCGCGCCGCGACGTGCACCCCGAAACCCGCCGCGCCGAACTCGCCGCCAGGGCCGACCTGGTCGGCGACCTGCTGGACCGGCGCTGACCGGCAGCGCGCGCCTAGCGACGGCACCGGATCGCGGCTCGGTTCGGCCAGCGCCCATCGTTTGAAGCTGACCGTGAACGACGAAGCACTCTCCGGCAGCTTGAAGACGGTGTGTTCGCCGGCTGCGGCGCGCTCAAGGTGGTTTGGGCCGACCTCGCCGAGGTGCGTTCGCTGGCGGTGGCGAAGAACGTGCAGAAGGGCGGCATCGGCCGCGCGCTCGTCGATCGCATCGTGCGCGACGCCGAAGAACTCGGCGTGCCGACGCTGTTCGCGTTCACCTACGTGCCTCTCTTCTTCGAGAAGCTCAGCTTCAAGATCGTGCCGAACGAGAGTCTGCCGCACAAAGTGTTCAGCGACTGCATGCACTGCCCCAAGTTCATGGCGTGCGACGAGATCGCCATGGTGCGACACCTGCGACCGCTCGATGCCGACGAAGAGAAGGCGCGGTTGACGGCCGCGCCGAACTCGTTCCCGCTGCCGCGCCGCATCAAGGTGATGCAGGATCAGCGCAAGGCCGGGCAACCGCAGCGGCGGTAG
>JANPER010000132.1:0-30585 GCA_031423015.1 Planctomycetota bacterium
ATGTCTTGCGCATGCGCGCACTCGCGCTCAGCGATCGATGGGAACTTGCTATGGCCAAGCTTCACGCAACTCGCCGCTCGGCAGTAAGGACCGCGGCGTGAGCGCGACCCATTTGCTCAATACGGGATCCACACCCCCGGGGCGTCACAGTCGCCGAAGTCACCTACTGTAACAGCATCAGCGTGTCCGAGCACGTGGTGATGATGATCCTGTCGCTGGTGCGCAATTACATTCCATCATACCAGTGGGTCATCAAGGGCGGCTGGAGCATCGCCGACTGCGTTTCGCGGTCCTACGACCTGGAAGGGATGACGGTCGGTACCGTGGCCGCCGGCCGCATCGGGCTGGGCGTGCTCCGGCGGCTCAAGCCGTTCGACGTCAAGCTGCACTACACGGACCGGCACCGGCTCCCGGCGTCTGTGGAGGCGGAGCTGAACTTGACCTACCACCCGACCGTCGAGTCGATGGTGAAGGTCTGCGACGTGGTCACGATCAACTGCCCGCTGCACCCCGAAACCGAGCACATGTTCAACGAGCAGCTCATCTGCAAGATGAAGCGGGGCGCGTACATCGTGAACACGGCGCGCGGCAAGATCTGCGACCGCGACGCCATCGCGCGGGCGCTGGAGAGCGGTCAGCTTGCCGGTTACGCCGGCGACGTGTGGTTCCCGCAGCCGGCGCCGAAGGATCACCCCTGGCGTTCGATGCCGCACCACGGGATGACGCCGCACACCTCGGGGACGAGCCTATCGGCCCAGGCGCGTTACGCCGCTGGGGTCCGCGAGATCCTCGAGTGCTGGTTCGAAAAACGCCCCATCCGCACCGAGTACCTCATCGTGGACAAGGGCAAGCTGGCCGGGGCGGGTGCCCATGCCTACAGTGCCGGCAACGTGACCGGCGGCTCGGACGAGGCGGCTCGGTTCAAGAAAGAAGCGGCCACTCCGAAGTAACCGACTCGGCCTCGGGGCGCTGGGTTTCAATCATCGGGGCGCTCGGTGATGCAATAGGTGCAGCACCTGTCTCCCGAGAGGATGTGCTCGACTCGGTCGACGGAGACGTTGTCACCCAGGACAGCACGAAAGAGCGATAGCTCGCCACCACACAAGTTCGGGCAGGATCGCGCTGCCTGAGCGATGGAGCAGTGGTTCTCGACGATGTCGAGGGCTCCATCGCGGCGGCGTCGCCACTCTGCCATGTACCCTTCCTCGCGGCGGAGCCGGGCAAGCATGGCGACGCGTTCCTCGAGTGGCGCCTTCGGGCCCGGCATCCGGACTCGATAACTCTCGACCTGCTTTCGGGTCCGTTCATCGGTCAGCCGTTCGAGGCCCTCTTCACCGAAGGTGCTTCGGATGGCATCGAGTATCCCGACCGTGAGTTCCGCATGGCTATCGGGAAACCGGTTGTAGGCCTTGGCCGTGAGCTGCCATACGCGAGCCGGGCGTCCGACCTTGCGTCGCCCGTCGGCAAACTCGACGAGGTCCTCTCCCTGCAAGACGGCGAGATGCTGGCGAACGGCCACCGTCGTGATGGCCAGGCACTTGGCCATCCGTGCCGCGGTCTGCCGACCTTTGGTCTTGAGCAGATGGAGGACCCGTTCCCGACCGGAACCGGGAGCGTTGAAACTCATGCCCATAGTAGGACCCATACTATCTCGACTTTCGCAAGTCTACTCGTCCGACGATGTCCGACGAGGGCACTCGCATCCAAGGTCACCTGTCTCTGCGCCTTCGGGTTCACGTAGTCGCCTCCCGTCTACTGCGTTGGTAGAAAGGCTTCTTCCCCGCTGCGTGGTCTGTCGTGTCGATGATGTCTACGATCTCCGGCGCGACCCGCCGCACCATCACCTCGAATCCTTGCCGTAGGGTCACTTGGGAGGCTGCACATCCTTGGCAGCCCCCGCTCATGGCAATGAAGAGGTTCCCTTTCCGAACATCCACAATCGAGATTCTCCCGCCGTGGCTGGCGATGGATCGATTGACCTCTTTGTCCAGCAGGTCTTGAACCACCGCGCGAACCTCATCATCGGTCCGCCCGCGTGCTCCTGTTCTGCGAGGAGCCTCGAGAATCGCCGGGACGCCGGTGACGAGCTGCGTCCGTATGGCTGCACCAATCTGCGATTTCAAGCCGGACCACGATGCGGCCGCCTCCTTTCCGACCGTCACGACGTTCTCGGCCACGAGCACATGGACGACTCCAGGAAGCCCGAAAAGACGCTCGATGAGTGGGGACCCATCGGCCCGCTCCTTGCTCCCGAAGAAGAACGGCCCCCCGGGATGCACCATCTGGCTCACCGTGAACTTGCACGTGTCGGGATCGGCGAGCGAGGACTCCGCGCGGATGGTGATCGTTGGGTCGAGCGGCAGCTGGTTAGACATCTTCTACAGCCCGGGCTGCGCCGCGTTCACCTAAGCCCCGCAGGTGCTGGAACGAGTAGATCCCGGTGCTGTGGCCGTCGTTCCAGTTGAACGTGATGGCGTAGTTGCCCACGCTGGTGATGGTGCGTGGGGTTACGTCCGGTCGTACGCTCTTGGGATCGAGGAGCGGGCGCCCACTCATCTCCTCCTTGCACATAGCGCAAGGACAGGCCAGGCGAACGTCCCGGACATCGAAGGCGTCCTGTCGGCCGTCCTCCCAGAGCACGGACAGCGTCCGCGCATCCCGCCTACGAAAGCCAATGGCGGTCGTCCGAGAACCAGACGGTCGAACGGCACTCGCCACCCACACCGGCGCGCCCTCGTTCGTGTCCCAGGTCCACGCGAACGGCTTCAGCCCCATGGTTGGAAGCCCTTGCAGCCGACCCGCCAGCTCTGTGGCGATCGCCAGGTAGGCCTTGGTCGCCACCGAGTCCGGCTTCTCGAGGACGATCGGGCGCCCTTCGTCCCCGCACTCGACGATGTCTGCGTCGAGGGGAATCGCACCCAGAAACGGGACGCCAAGCTCCCGGCTCATCCGCTCGCCGCCGCCGCGGCGGAAGATGTCCGTGCCTTTGCCGCAGTGCGGGCACGTGAACGTGCTCATGTTCTCGATGATGCCGAGGATGGGAACATGCACCGTCTGGAACATCCGCAATCCACGGCGTGCAATCTTGAGGCTCACGTCCTGTGGCGTGGTCACGATGATCGCGCCCGAGAGCGGGAAGCTCTGCGCCAGCGTGAGCTGCGTGTCGCCAGTCCCCGGCGGCAGGTCGAGAAGCAGATAATCGAGGTCACCCCACTGGACCGAACCGATGAACATTTTGAGGTACTTGCTCACCATCGGTCCCCGCAAGATGGCGGGGTTGTCGTCGCCGGCGAACATGCCCATCGACACAACTTTCAGGTTGTGGCGATCCGCGGGGATGATCTTGCCGTCGGCGGTCATCGCTGGCGGCTGGCCTGTTGCAAGCCCAAGCATGCCGGGGACGCTCGGCCCCATGACATCCGCATCCACGAGCCCGATACAGCCCCCGATCTGTTGGAGCGCGACCGCCAGATTCACGCTGACCGTAGACTTCCCCACGCCGCCCTTGCCACTGCCCACCGCGATCACATTGCGGATACCCGGTAGCTGCTCGACGCCCGCGGCCGGCTGAGTCGAGGTGCCAGTTGGGTGGTGACTGTGATGGGAGTCGGTGGGCGGCATGTCTGAGTTCCTTTCTACACCTCGATCTCGACGTCCATTCCGGACACGCGGACGCCATAGCGGCCGACCTGTTTTTGCGCGGGCGGACTGACGACCTCACCTGTCCGTACGTTGAACCTTGCCCCGTGCAATGGGCAGGTCACCTCGTGGCCCGAGATCTTTCCCTCGGCCAAGGAGCCACCCCTGTGCGTGCACGTATTGTCGATCGCGAAGAACTGACCAGCGACATTGAAGAGGGCGATCGCCTTGCCCTTGACGTCGACGAGTCGTGCCTGTCCCGGTTCGATCTCGGTTGTCTTCGCTGCTTTCACAAACTCAGCCATGGGACCATTTCCTCCTATCTATGTACGCGGTTTTCGCAAGCAGGCTTGGGGCGCGGAGACCCAGCGAGCCATGAGAGCCGTTCGCCATGCGCTACACCCCCGATCTCGCAGCGGGCAGCGGCAGGACCCCAACTCCGACTCCGAGATCCCAGGCGGCGAGACCACCGGATAGGCTGCGAGCGTGAGGAAAGCCGTACGCGCGGAAGTAGGACGCCTTGTCGAGGCTGCGGCGTCCGTGGTTCGAGTAGAAGACTAGGAACGTATCCTTCGGCCACGTGTCGAGGATCTCGAACGTCGACCCGACGTCGATGAGTCGTGCACCTGGGAGACTGCCGGAGTCGTATTCCTCGCGCTTACGGGCATCGAGGAGTGTGAGCTTCTCGCCGGCCTTGAGGGCCGCCGCGAGATCCCGGGGTGAAATGTGAAGCGACTCGAAGACCTCGGCGCTCCCGCGGATGACGTTCGCAATCTCCTCCAGGCTGTCCTGGATGTTGGAGTTGCGGCGAACCTCTTCCAGGGTTTCCGTCGGCTTGTAGCTGCAGCTCTGGCAGCCGCCGATGTGGTAGCGCTGGAAGAGGCCCACCTTTGCCGACGGGTAAGTCCGAAGAATCTCTTCCATCGTGGTTGCGGCTGTGATCTCGATAGTCGTCATCTATTTCTCCTCATAGCATACCGAGATGAAGGCGCGCAGCCTCGGACATGCGGCTTGGATCCCATGGCGGCTCCCAGACGATCTCCACGTCTACCTGCGTGACACCGGGAACCATCTGAACCTTGGCGCGCGCGTCCGCTTTCAGGACATCGCCCATCCCGCAGCCTGGCGCCGTCATGGACATCTTGATCTCGACGCGGTGGCCACCGTCTGCGAGGGGGTGCGCTGCGCACACGTAGATGAGGCCGAGGTCCACCACATTGACCGGAATCTCCGGGTCGAAGACAGTCTTGAGCTGCTCGATCACCCGCTGCACGTCAAACGGTCCGGCGTCCACCGGCTGGTCGTTCGCGTGGGCGACTTCGAGACCAAGGACGTCGGCATCGCTGCCGGCGATCCTCGCGAGGTACCCCACGTCGGTCCTTACCGTGATGCTCCCGCCGAGCGCCTGGGTCACGACGACTCGGTCGCCCTGCGCAAGCTGCACCTTTTCCCCGCTCGGAATGAGTGTTGCTTCGCAGTTCCGTTTGAGCTCGATGGGAGTTTGCAGACGAGGGTCCATGCTCATCTACTCCGTTGAGACTCGTCCATCTCGGGCTTCAAGGGCGCTCCGCAACGTGTGCCACGCGAGGGTAGCGCACTTGACCCGCACCGGAAACTCCCAGACACCGGACAGCACCGCGAGCTTGCCCACGTCTTCGGGCTTCACTTGACCGTTCGGCCCCTCCGTCAGCATGGAGTGGACCCGTGCGAAGAGCGCCAGAGCCTCCTCCTGCTTCTTGCCCTTGAGCGTCGTCGTCATCAGGGAGGCCGAAGCCTTCGAGATGGCGCATCCCGCGCCTTGGAAGGCGATGTCCTCGATAACGCCGTTGGCAAGTCTCACGTAGAGCGTGAGCTGATCGCCACACAGGGGATTGAAGCCTTCGGCCGTGCGCGTGGCGCTCTCGAGCTTCCGGAAATTGCGCGGCCGCTTGCTATGGTCGATGACAACTTCCTGGTAGAGGTCGCGAAGCTCGTCACTCATCGGAAAACCTCCCGGACCTTGCCAAGGCCGGCCACCAGCGCGTCGATGTCCTGCCGAGTGCTATAACAGGCGAGCGACGCACGCGCCGTGGCAGCGACTCCAAGCCGGTTCATCAGAGGCTGCGCGCAGTGATGCCCCGTCCGGATTGCGATGCCCTCGCGGTCGAGGATGGTCCCGATGTCGTGCGGATGAACCTCTTCGAGCACGAAGGAAACGACACTCGTCTTGCCCGACGCGGTCCCGATGAGCCGCAGGCCCGGCACCTCGGAGAGCGCGCGGATGGCGTACTCGAGGACGTCGTGCTCGTGCGCGAAGAGTGCCGCGTGCTCCGGCCTGCCGAGATAGTGGATGGCCGCTGCGAGGCCGACCGCACCTGCTATGTTGGGCGTCCCGGCCTCGAACTTGTGCGGGGGCTTGTTGTAGACGGTCTTCTCGAAGCTGACCGAGCGGATCATGTCGCCGCCTCCCTGATAGGGCGGCATCTCTTCGAGCAGCTCGCTTCGGCCGTAGAGAACGCCGATGCCGGTGGGCCCGTACATCTTGTGGCCGGAGAACGCGTAGAAGTCGCAGCCCAGCGCTTGGAGATCGACCTCGAGGTGCGGCGCAGCTTGAGCGCCATCGACCAGGACGCGCGCCCCCCGCGCGTGCGCGAGCTCGACGATCTGTTGGATCGGGTTCACAGTGCCGAGCACGTTCGAGACGTGCGTGACGGCGAGCAGCTTGGTCCTCGGCCCGATGCGCTTCTCGAGCTCGCCGAGCATGATCTCGCCGGCGTCGGTGATGGGTGCTACGCAGAGGCGAGCGCGCTTCTCTTCGCAGAGCATCTGCCAGGGAACGATGTTCGAGTGGTGCTCCATCGCCGTGATGAGCACCTCGTCTCCCGGGCCGACATGGGTCTTGCCGTAGGTCTGCGCGACCAGGTTGATGGCCTCCGTCGTTCCGCGCACGAAGACGATCTCGTGGACGCTCTTTGCGTTGAGGAACTCTTGCACCCGGGAGCGGGCGCCTTCGTACGCGTCCGTCGCCCTTTCCGAGAGGTAGTGCACTCCCCGGTGAACGTTCGCGTTGTCCTGCAAGAAGAACCGCGACATCGCATCGATCACCGCCTGTGGCTTCTGGCTCGTCGCGGCGCTGTCGAGGTAGACGAGAGGCTTGCCATGGACCCTCTCCCGCAGGATCGGGAAGTCCTGGCGGAGACGCTCGACGTCGAAGCTCCTCGCGCCTCTTCCATCAGCCTGTTCGTGACCATGCCTCGCGGTCGTCGCAGAGTTCGCCTGTGCCTCGGTCATACCGCCACCTCGAGGCCGCCAAGCCGCCACGCGACCAGGTTCTCGACGCGGGATCGGAATGGCCGCAGGCGCAGGAGCCCGAGCATCTCGCTCGCGAACGCGTAGGTGAGCAGGTCCCGCGCCGCTCCGTGCGCTAGGCCGCGCGACCGAAGGTAGAACACTGCGTCCTCGCTGAGCTGGCCCACCGCAGCCCCGTGGGCGCACTTCACATCGTCCGCAAAGATCTCGAGCCGCGGCCGCGTGTCGACCTGCGCAGAGTCCGAGAGGAGCAGGTTCTTGTTCGTCTGGCTGGCGTCGGTCTTGAACGCGCCCGGGTGGACGATGATTCGTCCATCAAACACGCCCCGGCCACTTCCAGCGATGACGCCTTTGTAGAGCTCGCGGCTCGTGCAGTGCGGCGCGGCGTGCTCGATCGTCGTCGGGTTGTCGAGTTGCTGCTCGCCTTGGGGCATGTACAGGCCGTTGAGGGCGACCTCAGCCCCTTCCGCCTCGAGCCTTACCTTCACCTCGTGCCGGGCTGTTGATGCTCCGAGCGCCACCGAGTGCGATGAGAAGCGGCTGCCGTGTCCCTGTCGCACGTCGAGGAGCGCGATGTGAAACGCGGTTTCGGTCTCGTTCTGGAGTTTGTAATGCTCGACCACCGCGCCCTCGTCGAGCACGACGTCGGTGACCGCGTTGGTCAGGTAGATCCCACCCAGAATGCCGACGTAGCTCTCGACGATCGTCGCGCGGCTATTGGGCCCGGCGAGCACGACGAATCGCGGATGTGACACGACGGGGGAGGCGCCACTATCCGAGACGAAGGCGACGTGGATCGGCTCTTCGATGTTCGTCTGCGCCGGAATCTGAACGAGCACGCCGTCCTCGGCGATGGCAGCGCTCAGGGCCGTGAAGGCTTGGGGATGCGTGCGGAATGGGCGCGAGAGGAGCGGCCCGAGAAGCTCCTCGTCCTCACCGAGCGCCGAGGCCAGACTCCTGACCTTCACGCCTGCGGGGAGCATCTTCCGCGACGAGAGCTCTGGGGCGTAGTAGCCGTTGACCACAACGAGCCGTGTGCCACCGAGGTCGCCCACGAGCTGATCGATCGCTCCGGAAGACACCCGACGGCTTGTCTCTGGCGCGGCCGGCTCGAAAGGGACCTCGAGGATGGAGGCGAGCCGCGTGTACTTCCAGGCCTCGTCCTTTGCCGTTGGGAATCCGCGCTCGGAGATCCACTGGAAGGCCGAGCGTCGGAGCTCCTTGAGCCAGCTGGGATAGTGGCCGTTGGGGCTGGTTTCCAGGCGCGACAAGCCCTGGAGCAAGGCGTTAGCCGCTGCGCTCATGGCGTCGCTCCCGGTGTCGACAAGGAACTCGCTGTCGCCTGCTGCTCGATGCTCGCGTAGCCGTGCTTCTCCAGCTCGAGCGCCAGGTCCTTGTCGCCAGACCTGACGATCCGGCCGTTCGCGAGAACGTGAACCCGGTCCGGGACGATGTAGTCGAGGAGCCGCTGGTAATGCGTGATGACGAGCATCGCGCGGTCCTTGCTTCGGAGCGCGTTCACGCCAGCCGCGACGACCCGCAGTGCGTCGATATCGAGGCCGGAGTCGGTCTCGTCCAAAATGGCGAGCCTCGGCTCGAGGATGGCCATCTGAAAGATCTCGTTTCGCTTCTTCTCGCCACCAGAGAAGCCTTCATTGACGGACCGATTCATCAGGCTCTGGTCCATCTCGACCAGCTGCATCCGCTCCTTGGCAAGGCTGAGGAAGTCCATCGCGTCGAGTTCCTCAAGCCCGCGCTGCTTGCGAATCGCGTTGAGCGCCGTCCGGAGGAAATAGAGGTTCCCTACGCCGGGGATCTCGATCGGGTACTGGAACGCCAGAAAGACGCCGGCTACCGCGCGCTCTTCTGGCGACATCGAGAGCAGGTCCCGCCCGTCGTAGAGGACCTCGCCGGTGACTTCATAGCCCTCGCGGCCTGCGAGCACCTGCGCCAACGTGCTCTTGCCCGAGCCATTCGGTCCCATGATGGCGTGCACTTCGCCCGCGCTCACGCGCAGGGAGATGCCCCGCAGGATCTCTCGCCCCGCAACCTGTGCGTGCAGATTTCTGATGTCGAGCATGCTCACCCCACGCTCCCTTCGAGGCTCACGCTCAGAAGCTTTTGCGCCTCCACGGCAAACTCCATCGGCAGCTTCTTGAACACCTCGCGGCAAAAGCCGTTCACGATCATCGAGACCGCATCCTCCGCGCGGATGCCCCGCTGCCGGCAGTAGAAGAGCTGGTCCTCGCTGATCTTCGAGGTGGACGCCTCGTGCTCGACCTGCGCGGTCGGGTTCTTCACCTCGATGTAGGGGAACGTGTGCGCTCCGCACTTGTCACCAAGAAGAAGCGAGTCGCACTGGGTGTGGTTCCGCGCGCCGCTCGCCGCCTTCAGGACCTTCACGAGTCCCCGATACGTGTTCTGGCCGTGGCCGGCGGAGATCCCCTTCGAGAGGATCGTGCTCCGCGTGTTCTTCCCGATGTGGAACATCTTGGTGCCGGTGTCGGCCTGCTGCCGGTTGGTCGTGAGGGCTACTGAGTAGAACTCGCCGACCGAGTTGTCTCCTTGCAGGATGACGCTAGGGTACTTCCAGGTAATGGCGGAGCCGGTTTCGACCTGCGTCCAGGAAATCTTCGAGTAGGCGCCGGCGCACTTGCCGCGCTTGGTGACGAAGTTGTAGATGCCGCCACGTCCCTCAGCATCGCCCGGGTACCAGTTCTGCACGGTGGAGTATTTGATCTGGGCGCCATCGAGCGCGACGAGCTCCACCACCGCGGCGTGAAGCTGGTTCTTGTCCCGCATCGGCGCCGTGCAACCCTCGAGGTAGCTCACGTACGCGCCCTCCTCGGCGACGATGAGCGTTCGCTCGAACTGGCCGGTATCCGCGGCGTTGATGCGGAAGTACGTCGAGAGCTCCATCGGGCAGCGCACGCCCTTCGGCACGTAGCAGAACGAGCCGTCGGAGAAGACAGCGGAGTTGAGCGTCGCGAAGAAGTTGTCGGTGTAAGGGACCACCGAGCCGAGGTATTTCCGCACGAGGTCGGGGTACTTCTGCACGGCCTCCGAGAACGAGCAGAAAAGGACGCCCACTTCGGCAAGCTTGTGCTTGAAGGTCGTCGCTACCGAGACCGAATCGACGATGGCGTCGACCGCAACGCCGGTGAGCCGCTCCTGCTCGGCGAGCGAGATGCCGAGCTTGTTGAACATCGTCCGTAGCTCAGGATCGACCTCGTCGAGGCTCTCGGGCCCGGGCTTCTTCGACTTGGGGGCCGCGTAGTAGATGATGTCCTGGTAGTCGATGGCCCCGTAGTGGACGTTTTGCCAGCTGGGCTCCGCCATCTTCAGCCAGTGGCGGTAGGCCCGGAGGCGCCAGTCCAGCATCCAGGCCGGGTCGTTCTTCTTCGCCGAGATCAGCCGGATGACATCCTCGCTGAGCCCCCGCGGCGCGGCATCCGTTTCGAGATCGGTGACGAACCCGTACTTGTATTCCCGGTTCGCGAGCTCGCGGATCTCGTTCTGAGCGGCGGTCATCGCGCGCTCCTACTTCTGGCAACCTTCGGCCGGCGACACGGCCGAACGGAGCGGACGAATCGTGGCCTTGCCATGGACTGGGTCGCGTGCGACCTCGTATCGCGGCACCGACGAGTCGACTTCGAGCGACCAAGCCTCGATCCCCCCCGTCATGGACCGGACGTTCTGGTAACCATGCCCTGCGAAGTACGAAGCCGCATCCAGGCTACGCTGCCCGAGATGGCAGTAGAAAACGATGGAGGAGTCCTTCGGCCAGCTCTTCATCACCTCCGCCAACGCCTCGGTCATGAGCGTCGCACCGTCGATCCGAGCCAGCTCCCACTCCTCGGGAGTTCGGACATCGACGAGACGGGGCGCAGTGTCGCTTCGCAGAGCAGTCGCCACGTCGGCCGGGCTCACCTGAATCCGCCGGTCGATCTGCTCAGCGGACTCGATGAACTCGAGGACCTCATCGAGGTCGGTGATGTTGTGGCGGTGCGCCACTTCTTCGAGGATGTGGTCGGGCTCGTACCCGCAGCTGTGACACCCCCCGATGTGGTAGCGGCGGAACAAGGCACGCTGCGCGCTGGGATAGGCCTCCAGGACCTCCTGCATCGTGCTGCGCTTGGTGATCTTCGCGGCGGACGGCATTGTCATGTCCTGACTTTCGGTCCACTCGGCCGAGGTTCTGATTTAGAAAAGTACTATCTTTCCTAAGATTGTCAAGAGGCGGGCGGCACGAACCCGAGCCGGCGCGCCCTCCGCAGCTGTACTGTGCGCGCCATGTCGCGTCGGTGGCAGGTCTTGGTGTCCGCCCCGGTGCACGTCGATCTCCCTCGACCTGCGCGCAGAACCGACGCGCCGTTGGGCCTCATTCCGCCGGTCGCCACGGCATAGAATGACGGCAGGAGCGGATTCACATGCAGCTGGTCTCGATCGAGCCGACGCCGAACCCGAACAGCATGAAGCTGAACCTGAGCGAAAGCCTGCCCGAGGGTGTGAGCCGCACCTACACGGCCGGGACCAACAGCGACTGCCCGGACTACATCGAGGAGCTGCTGAACATGCCGGGCGTGAAGAGCCTGTTTCACATGGCCGATTTCATCGCCGTCCAGCGCCATCCGCACACGGACTGGCAGGGCATCCTCGCTGGTGCTAGGCGAGTCTTCGGGGAAGGGAGCGAGGCCGTGGTGGAGGATGTCGCGGAGGCGGCGGATGAGCTGGACGAAGGCCTCGGCGAAGTACAGGTCGAGGTACAGATGTTCCGGGACATCCCGATGCTCGTGAAGGTCGCCGCTGGAACCGAGATGCATCGCGAAGCGCTGCCCGAATCCTTCACCGCGGCGGTGAACCGTGCTGCACCCTCCTCGCCAAACATGCTGGCGGAGCGCAAGTGGGTGAATCAGGGAACACGCTACGGCGACCTGAGGCAGATCGCGCAGGAGGTCGTCGAGGAGCTCGCCGCTGCCTACGACCACGCGCGGCTCGATGCGCTCGTGAGCCAGGCGTTCGTGCAGCGGGCAGCGACCGACGATCGGCGCAGGGAAGCCGCGCCGGGGACGTACCTCCAGGAGGATCCCGACTGGCGTGTGCGCTACGCCGCCCTCGAGAAGATCGGGCCGCGGCCAGAGGCTATTCCGGTGTTCGTGCGGGCTCTGCACGATCCGAAGTCCTCGATCCGCAGGTTGGCGGTGATCTACCTGGGCCTCACGGGCGATCCATCGGCAGTGCCCCCGCTATGCGAAGCGCTCGAGGACGCGACGGTCTCCGTTCGGCGCACAGCTGGCGACTCACTCTCTGACCTAGCCGATCCACGAGCAATTGGGCCGATGACCAAGGCGCTCAGGGACCCCAACAAGCTGGTCCGCTGGCGCGCCGCCCGGTTTCTCTACGAGACAGGTGACGTCAGCGCCCTGCCGGCCCTGCACGGGAGCGAGGACGATCCGGAGTTCGAGGTCCGCATGCAGATCCGTTTGGCCATCGAGCGCATCGAGGCCGGCCTTTCGGGACAGGGCCCGGTATGGCAGCAGATGACGCGCTGATTGCTCCGGCGACGCGGCGAGATCGTTCCTCCGCTATGGCCGGTTCCTACTGCACCACCACTCGCAGCGGCCGCGTGATGGTCCGGATGCCGAATGGCGCAGCGGGGTGCACGCTCGCGAACGCGATGTAGAAGGTCAGACCTTGCAGCACGGTGAGGTTCGGCATCCAGAGCGTCGCGGATGCGTTGCCCTGCGCATCCAGGGTGCCGAAGAAGTTCTGGAAGAGCGCGGCGCCACCTGCCGACGCTTCCGACAGCCCCGCCTCTGGGAGACAGGCCATCGCCACACCGACCCAGTGCCCACACTCTGCACGTCATCAGAGATTTCAGCAACTTCGCCTCGCTTCATCAACACTTTCAGAGCCGTGGTCTCACCTCCTCCACCCGCGGTGACGACTCGGGGCGCTCCCGCTCCGCACGAACACGCAGCTTGAGCTATCGCTCGACCTACGCCAGCGCCGGCTGCTGCGGTCCGACGATCGGCACCCGCGCGGCGCGTTCGCTCGCGCCGGGAGCGACCTTCACGTCGCCGACCGCCAACAACCGGCGCCGAGAACGCGAGCGGCTACTTCGT
The DNA here is from genome assembly GCA_031423015.1 of Planctomycetota bacterium. GTDB lineage: Bacteria > Planctomycetota > UBA1135 > UBA1135 > UBA2386 > DATGPD01. The sequence continues at coordinate 13,053 of JANPER010000132.1, forward strand.
GCCCTTCACATCGAGTTTCGTCGCTATGCGGCGAGCAGCACGTCTCGAGCCCTGGCCGGCGCCGCCACGCGCCGCATCATCGATTCGACAGGCATCAGCCCTCATGCCGCACTCGACGAGAAGACGCGCGCCAACTGCTGTCGGTTCGCCCCGAGCCTGACGAACGCGTGCACGAGTAGGTCGATCGAGACAGTCCGATCCCCAGCTTCGAGCTTGGCCACCCGAGACTGACTCGAATGCATGCGTCGTGCGAGCTCGGCCTGGGTCAGGCCGAGCTTCGTGCGCCGCGCGCGGACCGCGTTGGCGAGCGCCAGTTTGATCTCGATGAAGAGCTCCTCGGCCGCCGAGAGGCCAAGGAAGTCGGTTGCTTTGCCGACACGCCAGCCACTGGCTTCGAGCCGCTTCTGCTTGGATGTGTTCATGGTTGGATTCTTTTTGGGCCGATCACGCGGAGTCGTAGCGCGCAAGCCGATCCTTGCCGGTTTGGATGACGTGGGCCGGGGTCGCTTGGGTTTTCTTCGCGAACACTTCGACGATGACGATCGCGTCGGAATCGACGCGGTAGACGATGCGCCAGTTCGAGTCGCGATCGCGCACGCGCAGCTCATGGCAGCGCCTGCCGATCGAAGGCATGGGGCGCGAGTGCGGCATGGAGAGAGACTCGCCACGCTGGAGACGGCGCAGGAACATTCCTGCCTCGATGCGAGCGATCGGGCCGAAGGGCGGCGTCTTGATTTCGCCATGTAGCCAAACCAGGGGCTTCTCGGAGCGGGGCACAGCGGCCGATCGTATGTCACTTCCGACATCGCGGCAAGCGTCCGCTGTTCGAACCCACGGACCATGTTTTCGAGTGCCCGTCCACGCGACAGAACGCTCCGCCAACGTTCCAAGGTGGTGCGCCGCGTGCACGAAGTCGTGGACATGGGATGCGATCGCCGCGGACCTGCTGCAGCATGGGCACACCGTGTTGCGCGTCACGGCCAGCGAGATGCTGAACGACCTCGCCGCGCAGGACTCGTCCGCGGCGCTGGCCCGGCGCCTGCGACGCTACTGGGCAGCCGCCGCCCGCGCGATTTGGTGTGGGTAGGCCTCGCTGCGCTGGGCATCGCCTTGTTCGGCGCCGGCCCCACGAAGGTCGTCGCCCTCGGGTTCGGCCTGGCACTACTCGCGGGCGCCTGCTGGGCGCTGTACATCGTCTCGACGGCGGCGCCCGGGCGCCGCTGGGCCGGCGTCGACGGGCTGGCGGTGGCCAGCACGGTCGCGACCCTTGCATCGCGCCGCTCGCAATGGCTACGGCGGACGCGCGCCTGCTCGAGCCACGCCTGCTGGGGCTGGGGGCTCGTCGGTCTGCTCAGTTCGGTGATTCCTTGCAGCCTCGATGCGCACTTTCCGAGTGGCTCGGCGGCAGACCGCGTCCTTGGGCGGGAACTAGGTCCATCGCGTATCGCCCCACGTTGTTGTGGTCGACGAACCCACCCACCTCGTCGCCAAAGAAAGGCGCTGGATCGATCCAGATGTTGACGCTGCGGAAGGTGACGAGGCGCCGCGCCAGCCAACACCCCGTTGACGCACCGCGCCGGAGTCCCCACAATCCCGCGCCCTTTGGCCGGCCCCGGCAGGTGGCCGAAAGACCAGGGCCGCGCCTGGAGTTCGCGCCCCCCACCCGCATGTCACGCAACATCCGCAACGTCGCCATCATCGCGCACGTCGACCATGGCAAGACGACCCTGGTTGACGCGATGCTGCGGCAGTCTGGCACCTTCCGCGAGAATCAAGCCGTGGAGGACTGCTTCCTCGACGCCAACCCCTTGGAGCGGGAGCGGGGCATCACCATCCTCGCCAAGAACACGGTGGTGACCTGGAAGGACACCAAGATCAACATCATCGACACGCCGGGCCACGCCGATTTCGGCGGTGAAGTGGAACGCGTGTTGTCGATGGCGGATGGCGTGCTGCTCTTGGTGGACGCTGCCGAGGGCCCGCTGCCGCAGACTCGCTTCGTGCTGACCAAAGCGTTCAGCCACAAGCTGCGGCCGGTCGTGGTGATCAACAAGGTCGACCGCCCCGACGCGCGCGTGCAGCAGGTGCTCAACGAGGTGTTCGATCTGTTCATCGAGTTGGACTGCGACGAAGACCAGCTCAACTTCCCGGTGCTGTACGGCTCGGGGCGCCAGGGCTGGATGTCGAAGAACGCCGACGACCGCACCGAGGACATCGCGGCGCTGATGGACACCATCCTCGAGCACGTGCCGGCGCCCACCGACGCCGTGGAGGGCGCGCTGCGCTTCCGCGTCACCGCGCTCGACTGGTCGGACTACGTCGGCCGCATCGCGGTGGGTCGCGTGCACCAAGGCGTGATGCGGAAAGACGCGCGCGTGCTCTGGGTCAGCCGCGAAGGCAAACAGAAGGAAACCACGGTGCGGGGCGTATTGGGCTTCGAAGGCATCGGCCGGCGCGAGGTGAGCACGATCGAAGCGGGCGACCTGTGCGCGGTGTACGGCTTCGACGACATCAACATCGGCGACTCGATCACCGCCATCGAGAACCCGCAGCCCATGGTGCCGATCGCCATCGATCAGCCGACGATGAGCATCATGATGCGGGTCAACGACTCGCCGTTCGTGGGGCGCAGCGGCAAGCTGCTGACCAGCCGCCATCTGCGCGACCGCCTCGACCGCGAGCTGCGCATCAACGTGGCGCTGACCGTCGAGCCAGGCGACGGCCCGGAGTCGTTCTTGCTGTCCGGACGCGGCGTGATGCACCTCGGCATCCTCTTGGAGAACATGCGACGCGAGGGCTACGAGTTCGCGGTCAGCAAGCCCAAGGTGATCGTGCGCGAGATCGACAGCGCCGTGTGCGAGCCGATCGAGCACCTGACCATCGACTGCCCCGAGAGCAGCACCGGCAAGATGATCGAGATCCTCGGCGATCGCCGCGCCGAGATGCTGAACATGACCAAGAAGGGGCGCTTCCAGCGCATCGAGTTCAGCGTGCCGGCGCGCGGTTTGATCGGGGTGCGCACGCGCCTGCTCAACGCCAGCGGCGGTCAGGCGACGATGCACCACGTGTTCATGGGCTACGAGCCCTGGCGCGGCGCGATCGCCGAGCGCTTGCAAGGCGTGCTGGTGTCGATGGCGCAAGGCATGTCGACGTTCTACGCGCTGGATTCGCTGCGCGACCGCGGCACCTTCTTCGTGCACCCGCAGACCGAGATCTACGACGGCATGATCATCGGCGAGAGCAACAAGGAGGGCGACTTGGTCGTCAACCTGTCGCGCGAGAAGAAGCTCACCAACGTGCGCTCCAGCACCAAGGAGACTTTCGTCAAACTGCTGCCGCCGCGCATCTTCACGGTGGAAGACGGCCTCGAGTACATCGCCGACGACGAGCTGCTGGAGATCACGCCCGACGCGGTGCGGCTGCGCAAGGCGGTCCGCAACGAGAAGGATCGACGCCGAGTCGAACGCGCTGGGGTAGAGGGGTAGACGTCGGGTCCGGGCGACTGGCGGCGATCCGCGCGCTGGTGTGGCTTCGCCGCGACGTGCAAGGCGTCGAGAAAAAGGTGGCCCTGCCTCAAGGCCACCTTGGAGCGAATCTGGCCTTCTGAGAAGGCCAGCCCGCAGCGCTCGCCCATATGCTCCCCCGAGGATTGAGTCTCCAGCACGCCCACCGCCGGAGCCTCCCGCATCGGCCCAACCTAATGCACAGGCTCTCACTCGCGCTGTTCCTCCTTGTGTCGAGCAGCAGCACGCTGATCGCGCAGTCGCCCACCCCGACGCCTTCGATCCCTGCGCCAGCCCACCGGCTGACCATCCACGCCAAGGCGCCCGCGTACTTCGATGGAGCCACCGTGACGTGCAGTGCCGACCCTGGCCTCGCGGTCGAGGGCACGCATCGCCTGGTCACCAAGGTCGAGCGTTCGGCGTTCGAGCTGTGTCTCCCTGGCACCACTCTGCCGGCGAAGGTCACCGTGTCCTGGAGCCCGCGCATCGCACAGACCTTCGCGCTCAACCACCAGGATCTCGCCAAAGGCGTGGCGACCAATCCGGACGGCGCTCGCCAGATCAAGCTGACGTTCGTCCGCGACCGCGTGACGTTGGCATCTGGTACGGAGGGCGCGCCGGCAGGGGAGATCGCACATGCGGGCCGCTTCGGCGGCCGTGCTGGTGCCACGCCGGATCGGGCCACCGAAGCGGTGCGCGCGACGCGCGCGAGCCTCGCGCGCGGACCGGTCTGGTTGGTCGGCCAACAGAACGACGACGGTGGCTTTGGTGCGGGCGACGGATCGGAGAGGTGCCTCACCACGGCAGCGGCGTGCCTGTCGCTCATCGCTGGCGGCAACACGTGGAAGAGCGGGCCGCAGGCAGGGCCCTTGCGCCGTGGTCTGTGCTGGCTGGTGGCGCAGACCGATCCCAAGAGCGGACGCGTGCGGCCGGCGTCGAAGGTCGCACCGCTCGAAGAGCAGGCGCTGCTCGCGCTGACCCTGTGCGAAGTGTTCACGCTCTCACGATTCGAACCGCTGCGCGAATCCACGCTGCTGGCGACCAACGCCCTCGAGACGATGTTGGACGATCCTGCGGTCAGCGATCGGCGCGACGCCTGTGCGCTCGGCTTCACTGCGCTGGCGCTGGTGTCGGCCAAGCAGACCGACCTAGCGGTACCGCAATCGACCTTGGCGCAGGCAATCGTCGATCTCGAACGTGCCACCGCGACGGGCTCGCCGCTGTGCGACGCGGTCGCGATGCTGACCGGCTTCTTCGTGGGCGACCCGGTGCTGACCGCCGTCGACCGGCGCGCGCCCAATCTCCTCGCCAACCTGCCCAAGCGCGGTGCGACGCTGGAGACCGCCTACGTCTACTTCGGCACGTTTGCGATGTACCAAGCGGGCGAGCCCTCGTGGTCGCAGTGGAGCGCCGCGCTGCCGTCGAGCCTGCTGCCCGAACAAGTCCAGAGCGGCGACCTCGCGGGTTCCTGGCCCCCAGGAGACCCACGCGCGCAGATGCGTGGGCGGGCCTGGACCACGGCCATGCGCCTTCTGACGATCGCCACCTTCGACCGCTTCGCGCACGTCGTGGAACGTAAGTAGCGGGAACGAGTCCGCCGCCGCCCTGCTAACCTGCCGGCGTGACTCGCTCGACCGACGACCAAGATCTTTGCGCGCTACGCGGCTGAACCCGCGTCGCTGCTGCCGATTCTGCACACTCTCAGTCCGCCCGGAAATAGCGTCGCTTGGGATCCTGCGGCCCAGTGCCGATCTCGCGTACAAGTCCACACTGAACGAGCCGGGCTAGCCGCGTGCGCGTAGCGCGCGGGGTGAGCGCAATCGCTATCGCGGTTTCGCTCGTGAGTCGACCGTTGCCATCGAGCAGGCTATCGAGGATCGCCTGGTCGGTTGCGTCGAGCGACGGCGGAGCAATACGAGCGGTCGTGATCGTCACGCGAAAGCGGGTAGCGATCTCCTCGAACGTCGGCGGACCAAGTCCCGCGTCATTGCAGGCGGCAATCATGCGTTGCACACCGCTGCCCCACTGCTCGATCAGGCCGAGCGCGTGGAAGACGCGTCCGATCACGCGATTGCGCAGCTTGGAGACACCTTTCGCTAGGTCCTCGATGGTCAGGCCGAAGGGCAGCAGGCCTGGGTTCTCGACCTCGAGGCGGTCGTCGAAGATCGCAATACGCAGTGGGGCACCGCGCTGCGCGTAGTCGGCGTGGACTACGGCATTGATCACCGCTTCGCGCACGGCCAACGGCGGCAGGTTCCAGCGCTCCTTGCGGCGCACGGCGCCGATGTCGGCCCCGTGGAGCGTGTGCTTCTGCACGAAGGCAATCGCCTCGCCGACGGCGTGCACTGGGATTGAGCGGATCTCGACGCGATCGACAATGCGACTCCTGTCGGTGCCCGCGAACCGGCCGGCCTGGATCCAGGCATCCGGGAAGTGGCGCTCGCGGCTCCGGCCGAAGAGCAGCATGCCGCCCACAGTTGGTACCTTGCGGCCCTGGTGACCCGTGACAAGGCGGAGGGTCTCCAGGTCGCGGCGAGTGAGTTTGCGGACGGCTGCGAACAACTCGGAAGCTGCTCGGAAGTCGATATCTTCCGAGTCGAGCTCGGGCATCGCCTGCTCGTCGAACGCCTCCCCGCGCGCCAACCTACGGAGCTCCTCGATCAGCTCTGGGTCAGCTCGGCGGTTGGTCGAACCCACTCGCACGTAGACGCCGCCCGCCGGGCCTTCGCGCTTCAGGTAGCACGGACGGTTCGGGCTCGGAAACACCTGCACCGCTAGCACCTGGGTGCGGCGCCATCGCAGGATCTCGATCTCCGGCACCAACCTTGGCGCGATCAGGTCACTGATGAGGTTTGCCAGGCGCTCTTCGAGGTCCAAAGGTTCGCGCACACCACGCACGTGCCGGCTCTTGTCTTCGACGCCGAGGAGGAGCGTCCCGCCCGCGGTGTTGGCGAATGCGACGATCGTCTTCAGGACACCCTCAGGCGCGGACAGTTCACGCTTGAACTCGAGAGTCTTACCCTCGGGCCGTTTCAGGATCTCGAGAAGGTCCACGCACTCGGAAGTCTACTACGAAGCGCCAGCGCGCTGCAAGCTTCCGAGCCGGGGTCGAGTCGACGCGAAGACGGCAAGTAGCAAGAACGGCTCCGACACCTTCTTGCTAACCTGCGCAGGTGACTCGCTCGACCGACGACCAGATCTTTGCGCGCTACGCGGCCGAACCCGCGCCGCTGCTGCCGATCCTGCACGCGTTCCACGATCGCGATGGCGTGCTCAGCGAGGAGTCGCTGCGCACGATCAGCAAGCGCCTCAAGCATCCGCTCGCCGATCTCTTCGGCACGGTCACCTTCTATCACTTCTTGCGCCGCGAGCCGCCGGGCAAGAAGGCGCCGCGGGTGTGCGACGGGATCATCTGCAAGCTGCGCGGCAGCGACCAACTGCTCGCCGAGCTTGCGGGCGAGGGCGCGTCGCCGATGCCGTGCGCCGGCCGCTGCGACGCGCCGATCCCGGTGCTGCGCGGCGATCAGACGTTTGCCGGCAAGAGCAAGCAGACGCTGCGCGCGGAGCCCTCGCCGCTGCCGCCGAAGAACCCCGGCGGCATCACCGAGTGCGTGTTCGCTTCGATCCGCGCGCCGGGTCGCGCCACGCTCGCGGGCTACCTCGGCAGCGGCGGCTACGAAGGCCTCAAGAAGGCGGTCGAGATGCCGCCCGAAGACGTGATCGCCATGGTCACCGACAGCAAGCTCGCGGGCCGCGGCGGCGCCGGCTTTCCCACCGGCACCAAATGGAAGGCGGTGCGCGAGGCGCAAGGCGAACCCAAGACCATCGTCGCCAACGCCGACGAGGGCGAACCCGGCTGCTTCAAGGACCGCGCGCTGATGGACTACGACCCGCACGCGCTGCTCGAAGGCATGGCGATCGCCGCCTACGCCACCGGCGCGACGCAGGGCTTCATCTACCTGCGCTACGAGTACCCGGAGACGCTGGCGCTGCTCGAAGGCGCCATCGCCGACGCCGAGCGCAAGGGGTTCCTCGGCAGCAACATCGCCGGCTCGCAGCACACGTTCCGCATCTATCTGCGGCGCGGCGCCGGCGCCTACATCTGCGGCGAGGAAGGTTCTCTGCTGAACAGCCTGGAGGGCAAGCACCCGTTCCCGCGCAACCGCCCGCCGTTCCCGGTGACGCACGGCTACGACGACAAGCCGACCGCGGTGAACAACGTCGAGACCTTGTGCTCGGTGCCGCCGATCGTGGTGCACGGCGCCGCCTGGTATCGCGGCCTCGGTTTGAACGGCCAGGCCGGCACCAAGCTGATCAGCCTGTCGGGCGACATCGCCAAGCCCGGCAACTACGAGGTGCCGCTCGGCCTGCCGCTGCGGACGCTGCTGCACGAGTGGGCGGGTGGCCCGGCGAAGGGACGACGCATCCAAGCAGTCACTATGGCCGGCCTGTCGGGTGGCTTTCTGGCCGGCGACGACCTCGACGTGACGCTCGACGAGCCGTCGATCCGCAAGAAGAACTCGTTCCTCGGCGCGGGCGGCATCATGGTGTTCGACGACACCCGCGACATGGTGATGGTGGCGCGCGAGGCGATGGCGTTCTTCGCGCACGAGTCGTGCGGCAAGTGCTTCCCGTGCCGCATCGGCACGCAGCGTCTCACCGAGCGACTGTCGGGCGAGGCCAAGCACCTCGACTTGGAACAATGGCGCAGCGAGGTGCTCGACCTCGGCAAGGTGATGAAGGCGACCAGCGCGTGTGGCCTCGGCATCGCCGCGCCGTTGGTCACGGATTCGCTGCTCCGTTACTTTCCCGAGCGCGTGGCGGAGTTTGTCGGACGCGCCTAAGACGGCGGTCGCAAGACGAGACAACGAATCCAGGCGGGCCCTGGCGACGCAGCGACCAACAATCTCTGGTCGGGGCCAAACGGCCAAGCCCTGCTTAGTTGCGACGGCTAGACTTCTGCGATTCTCGCACTGCCCTCGGCTCGTCCGTGGCCCAACCAGTGGCCCCAACCAATCGAACGACGACGCAAAGCATCCATGTCTCGCCATCGCAACCTCCGGCTCTCGAGCTGCGCCGCCGTCTGCCTCGGCCTGAGTTGCCTGGCGCAGGCGCAGAGTCCATCAGCCTGGAGCGTCCTGCCGGTGCCCGGCGGGGTCGTCTCCACCGCGATCCGTCAGATCGGCAAGATCATCACCTACACCGAGAACACGCAGGTGCACGCCTACTCGGCGTTCTCGCACCGCTGGGTCGCGCAACCCACATCCTCGGCGGCCGCCGTCCGCGTCGGCAACGACCTCGCGCTGGCGGTCGACAGTTCGACCTACCACGGCTTCTCTGCCTATACCGGCGCCTGGTCGAGTGTGACCCTGTCGCCGAACGCTGCCCTCGTCAATCCGACCAACCAGCAGAACGACGCGATCTGGCTGGTGCTGGATGGCCTCGACCTGTGGGCCTTCACCGCGTACCGCGGCACATGGGTGCGTCTCGTGGTCGGGGCTGGAGCATCGGTTCAGACCGAGCGGCACGTCGCGATGGTGATCGACGGCACCACGCTGCATGGGCTGTCGGCACTCAACGGCGCGTGGGTCGCAACGACCGCGCTTGCGCCACCGACGCTGTCGCGCGCGCGGGGCACCGCCGCGGTCGCCGGATCCAGCGCGGGCCTGCAAGGTTTCTCGGCGATGTCGAATACTTGGAGTACGGCGCCCGCCCCAGGGCCGGCGCCGGTGCTGACGGTGGCTGACGACGTGCAGTTGATCGACGACGCCGGCAACTACGTTGCCTTCAGCGGCCTCCTCGGCGCCTTCGCCTCCATCGCGTTGCCCGCAGTCACCGTGACTCTCGGCGAAACGCTGTGCTTCGCGACCGACGGCGCGACGCAGCACTGGGCCTACTCCGCGGTGCGCGGTAGGTGGACGGTGCTGCCCACGGCGACGCTCTCGGGCGGCGCGGTGGTCGGCAGCAACGCGATCCTGCTGCTGCGCAGCGACCGCGTCGACGCGTTCAGCGCGATGACCGGCACCGTCGCCACGGCGTCGGTCGCGCCCAGCGTCACCACGTTGAGCCGCTCGGTCGCCGCGCTCATCGCGCAGGACAGCTCGGTCAAGTTCTACAGCGCCGTGCTTGGCCAGTGGTTCGACGCACCAGTCGGCGGCACCGCGTCCGAGATCTCCGACGTCGCGGGCTTCGTGCGCACACCAACTGGCATCTCGGGCTTCTCGTCGCGTACCGGTCAGTTCACGCCGTTGGCGGTGGCTCCGACCGCGACCACCAAGATCGCCATCGGCAACGCGGTGCAAGCCGTCGTCGACAACAGCGTGCTGTACGTATTCGACCCGCGCCGCGGGCGCTGGCTCAGCAGCCCCCTGCAGGGCACCCCGACCTTTGGCATCCACCGCACGACGCTGATGGCGGTCGACGGCACGCAAGCCTACGGCTACGGCTCGTACACCGGTCGCCTGACGCAGATCACGCTGCCAGCAGTTAGCTCCATCCTGCGCCCCAACTCGGAGAGCTGCTCGCTCGAGGTGCAGAACGCCATCTACGCCCACAGCTCGGTGCCCGACATCCTCACCCTGTGGCAGTATCCCGAATTCCGCCGCGTGTACGTCACCGGCACGCCGATGGAGGTGCAGGTGCAGGCGAGCAACGGCACCGGCTTCGTGTTCCTAGGGCTGCGCGTGCTCATGAATCCGGTGCCGTTCATCGGCCTGGGCGATCTCGAACTCGACCCCGCCGGCTTGGTGCTGTTGTCTGGCCTGCCGGTGACAATCAACCAGGGGCACGGGGTGCTGTCGTTCCCCGTGCCGCGACTCAGGATGCTGCAGGGCATCGAACTCGGGTTCCAAGGGGTCATCGTGTCGACGGTAGGTCTGCCATATCTGACGCAGTCGACCAGCGTGTCGATGTTCTAGGCTGCGCGCTCTACAGGCCGAACACCAACTCGACCGCACTGCTCACCGACAGCGCGTTCTGGAACGCGCCGGCGGGGTCGACGACGACACCCTGACCCACGAGGCGCAAGCCGAGCAGGCCGCGGTCGCCAGGGATCGGGAACGGGAAGCCCGCGTCGCCGCGCAGGTTGGTCGCCGCCGTGAAGCTGAGCTGCGGGCCGAGCAGATCGAAGTAGAGCGTGCAGCCGCCGCCCAGTGACAGCGGGCGCGAAGGCAAGCCCAGCAGCAGGCCCGCGACACTGCTCGCACGCCCATCCGTGAGCAGCACGCGGAACGCCGCGTTGCCGAGACTCGGGCCGTCATTGGCTGACAGCGAAGGCACGCCATTGGTGCCAGCGCATCCCACGCCGAACGCCTGAAACGCGGCGGGCGCCTCGGCGCCCCACAGCTCGATGCCGAGCACAGAGTCGTCGGCCGAGAACACCAACGTGTTGCCGACGCGCACCGGCTTGGTTGGGAAAGAGCCCGCCGCGCCGGCGCCGATGTCGGTCACCCGCAGCGTCGCGGCCGAGGTGCCGTCGGTGCGCCACAGTTCGACGCCGGTCGCGCCATCGGTCGCGGCAAAGTAAGCGCGGTCGCTGCCGGTGAAGGGGTTGATCCACACCCGCTGCCCGGGCGGCGGGAACAACACGCCATCGGCGAGGCCAGGATGGATGTCTTTCACGAACGTCGTGGTGCCGGGCGTGCCCTGCGTGCGCCATAGCTCGAAGCCCGAGATCCCCTGCCGATTGACCGCGAACAACACGTTGCTGCCCACGAGCGTGAAGCCCGACGGGTTACCCGAGGCGGTGCCAGCCGCGGCCTCGAGAATCGGGACGGTGCCCACAGAAGTGCCGTCGGTCGCCCACGCCTCGCGCCCAAACGCGGTGGTGGTGGCCGCGAACACAACGCGACCGTTGACGAAGGCGAACTCCGCCGGCTCTGAGTCACCGGCGCCCGCGTCGATGTCCTTCACCAAGGTCGTGCCGGCCGCGGTGCCGTTGCTGCGGAACAACTCGATGCCGGTCGACAGACTCTCCTGCGCCGCGAAGTACATCACACTGCCGACAACGTACGGCGCGTGGGCGTCGGCGATCGGATTGGTGCCCGGCGCCGACGAGTTGCCGCCGGCGAAGATGTCCTTCACGATCGTGGTGCCGAGAGCGGTGCCGTTGCTGCGCCACAGCTCAGCGCCGAGCGGCGTCGTCGCGGTGAAGTAGAGCTCGCCCCCCATCACGGCGAACCCGCGCGGATACGAGCTGCCGGTGCCGGCCACAAGGTCCGCGACGCGCACGGTTCCCGCGGTCGTGCCGTTGGTTTGCCACAGCTCGCGGCCGCCGGTTGGTTCCTGCGCCGCAAAGTAGACCACGCCCGCGAGCACCGCGAACGGCCCGGGGTTGCTGTGCGTCGCGCCCGGGGCGATGTCCTTCACCAGGTGCGTACCCGCAGCCGAACCGTCGCTCACCCACAGCTCACGCCCCACCACCGCGTCGTCGGCGGCGAAGTAGATCAGGCCTTGGTGGTGAAAGAGATTGAACGGATTGCCGCCGAACGCGCCGGGCGCCAGGTCGACCAGCATGTTGGTGCCAGCGGTCGTGCCGTCGGTGATCCACAGCTCGTTGCCGGCGACGCCATCGTTGGCGTTGAACAGCGCGACGCCCGCGCCGTCGATGGCCACGACCTCGGTCGGTCGCGAGTGCGTCGTCGGCGGGCGCAGGTCACGCACCAGGGTCGGCCCCACGGGGGTACCGTCGGTGATCCACAACTCGGTACCGTTCGTCTGATCGTTGGCGGCGAAGAGGACATTCGCGCCCGACGCCACGACCGGTGCCGGGAACGAGCCGGTGGGGCCCGGCGCCACGCTCAGCAAGAACGTGCCGGGCGGCGTGCCGTTCGAAAGCCACGGCTCGACGCCGTGGATGCCGTTGTTGGCCGCGATCACCACGTAGCCACTGCCGCTGCTCGGCTGATAGCCACCCAAACGGTACGGGTCAGAGCTGAGCGCTCCGGCCGCGATCTCGGCCAGAAGCGTCGTCCCGGCCGCCGTCCCGTTGCTCTTCCACAGCTCGCGACCACTCGTCGTCGTGGTCGCTGCGAGCAGGAACAACGGCGCCATGTTCAGGAATGAGGTCACTTCCCCGAGTACCTCGGGGTTGGAACTCGCCGCGCCCGGCTCGATGTCGCGCAGCAGCGACGCCGACCAAGTGCCCATCTGATCCCGCGATGCCACCCACAACTCGCGCCCACTGAATACGCTCGTCGCCGCGAACAGGTAGGTCGGCAGCAGCGGATGGCCGAAGGCAAACGCGGGCGAAGGGTCCGACGACGTGCCGCGTGCGCCGATGTCGTCGACCAAGACGTAGCCGGCCGAGGTATTGGCCCATAGTTCGCGCCCCACCGAGCCATCATCCAGCGACAACAGTTCGCCCACCGCGGCGCTCACCAGACGCGGCGACGATCCCGCACTGCCCGGGTTGAAGTCGCGCACCAGCGAAGCCACCGGCGTGCCGGTGGGCGTCACTTGCCACAGCTCCTCGCCTTGCGTGCCGTTGTTGGCGGCGAAGTGCATCGTGACCTGAAACGAGCCGGTCCTCCAGAAGGTGCCGGAGGTGGTCATCGACGAGGCGCTGCCGGCTCGGATGTCGCCAGCGAGAGTGGGCACGCCGAGGGCCGGTGCGACGTCGAGGTACCAAGGCTCGCGGCCACGCGTGCCGTCGTCGGCCGAGAAGAATACGAGCGCCACGCTGCCCAAAGCCGTGCCGCCATTCAAGCCACGCGGGCTGCTGCCCAGCGCCCCGGGGCGCAGATCCGCCACCAGCACCGTGCCGCCGGGGGTGCCGTCGGTCATCCACAACTCGTCGCCGTTGCGGCCATCGTCGGCCGCGAAGAACACCTTGCCGCCGATCGAGCAGAACTCGGTGGGGCTGCTCGACGACAGGCCAGCGCGGATGTCTTTCAGCAGATAGGTCCCCGCCGCCGTCCCGTTCGAACGCCACACCTCCCGCCCGTGCGTCCCATCGGTCGCGGGGAAGATCGCGACGCCGCCAAGGCTCGCGCCTTCGCCCGGGCTCGACGACCCGCTGGCATTGATGCCGGCCGGGTTGATGTCGCGGATCAGGTTCTGGGCCAACGGGGTGGACGTGAGCGCAAGAAGGGAACACGCGGCGGAGCGCACGCGACACAGGGCGGAGGGAGTAGCCATCGGGAGTTCGGCGCTGAACTGATCCGGAGCGAGCGGCCGATGTTGCAGGGGAGTCGGGGATTCCTCGAGGTCGAGGCGATTCGCTTCCACCGCCCACCCGTTACACTCGCGCCCTCGATGACTCAGCTCTCCACCCCGCGCGAAGTCAGCAAGCGCACCAGCCCGACCCTGAATCTCAACGGCCGCGACGTCGAGTTCAACGCGGGCGAGACGATCTACCAGGTCAGCAAGCGGGCCGCCTCTCAGGTGCCGACCCTGTGCTTCGACGAGCGCCTCGAGGCCTTTGGCGCCTGCCGGCTGTGCGTGGTCGAGGTCGAAGGCATCCGCAACCCCGTCGCGTCGTGCACCACCAAGGCGACCGCGGGGATGGTGGTGCGCACGAAGACCGAACAGATCGAGAGCCACCGCAAGACCCTGCTCGAGATGGTGGTGTCGGAGAACCCCAAGGTCAAAGTCGACCCGTTGCGCGGCTATGCCAGCCAAGAGCTGGGCGACCTGGTGGCCCGCTACGAGGTGAAGGGCGACCGCTTCTTGGGCAAGCAGTCGGGGCACAGCAAGAAGGACGACCCCAACCCGTTCATCCTGCGCGACTACGACCTGTGCATCTCGTGCTACCGCTGCGTGCGGGTGTGCGCCGAGCAGGAAGGCGACCACGCGATCAGCGTGATGAACCGCGGCTTCCACACGCAGATCACCACCGAGTTCAACAACCTGCTGAAGGACAGCAGCTGCACGTTCTGCGGCCAATGCGTGCAGACCTGCCCCACCGGCGCGCTCGCCGATCGCAAGGCGATGCGGCACGAGCCGAACAAGACCGAGATCAAGAAGACCCGCACCGTGTGCCCGTACTGCGGCGTCGGTTGCACGGTCGACATGATGACCAAGGGCGACACCATCGTCGGCATTCAGCCGGCGATGGACGGCCCGGCCAACGAGGGCGCGCTGTGCATCAAGGGGCAGTTCGCCTACGACTTCATCCAGCACGACGATCGGCTCAAGACGCCGCTCGTGCGCAACGCCAAGGGCGTACTCGAACCGGCGAGCTGGGACGTCGCACTCGATCGCGCCGCGGCGGGCTTCATGCAGGCGGCGGCAAAGCACGGCCCCAAGGCAGTGTTCGCGATCGCCTCGGGGCGCGCGCCCAACGAGGCGAGCTACGCGGTGCAGAAGTTCATCCGCGCCGGCTTCGGCACCAACTCGATCGACAACTGTTCAAGACATTGACACTCGCCCACGGTCGCCGGTCTGGCGGCCAAGATTGGACGCGGTGCGATGTCGAACCCGCTTGCCGACATGAGCAAGCCGAACCTGATCTTCTGCATCGGCACCAACATGACCGAGTGCCACCCGGTAGCGGCGACTCGGCTCAAGCAGGCGATGCGACGCGGCGCCAAGATGGTGGTCGCCGACCCGCGGCGCACGGCGCTCGCCGAAATGGCGGACCTGTACTTGCCGCTCCGGGTCGGCACCGACGTGGCGCTGCTGCTGGGGATGGCGCACGTGATCGCGCGCGACGGCTTGCTCAACGATGAGTTCGTGCGCACGCGCACCAGCGAGGTCGAGGCACTGCTGGAGCACGTCAAGCAGTTCACGCCACAGTGGGCCGAGGGAATCAGCGAGGTGCCGGCGAAGGACATCGAGACCGCGGCGCGCTGGTATGCAATGGGGCAGCCGTCGGCGATCTATTACACGCTCGGCATCACCGAGCACATCTGCGGCGTCGACAACGTGCAGAGCCTGTGCAACATCGCGCTGATGACCGGCAACCTCGGCCGCGAGGGCTCCGGCATCAACCCGATGCGCGGGCAGAACAACATCCAGGGCAGCGGCGACGCCGGCGGCATTCCCGCCAACTTCCCCGGCTATCAGCCGGTGACCGACCCGGTCAATCAGGCCAAGTTCGAGAAGCTGTACGGCAAGAGGGTCGAGCTGCAGCGCGGCTGGACCAAGGTCGACGCCTTCGAGAAAGCCGGCAAGGAAGTGTTCGCGATGCTCATCGACGGCGAGAACTCGCTGGTGAGCGATCCAGACCGGCATCACAGCGAGAAGGCCATGGCCGCGCTCGATCACTTGGTGGTTATCGACACGTTCCGCACCGAGACCGCCGAGGTGGCGCACGTGGTGCTGCCGGCATCCGCGTGGGGCGAGACCGATGGCACGCAGACCAACACCGAGCGTCGCGTGCAGCGCCTGCGCGCGGCAACGCCAGCGCAGGGCGAGAGCAAACCCGACTGGTGGATCCTGGCGCAGATCGCCAAGCGCTGCGGCATCCCCGGCTTCGACTGGCAGTCGGCCGAAGATGTGTTCAACGAGCTGTGCGGCCTGTCGCCGGTGTACGCCGGCCTCGACTGGGCGCGCGTCAGCGACGGCGAGTCGGTGCACTGGCCGGTGCCCAGCAAGGACCACCCCGGCACGCCGATCCTGCACATCGGCGAGTTCAAGAACGGCAAGGGCCTCTTCTCGATCGTGAACTACCGACCACCGGCCGAGGTGGTGAGCGCCGAGTACCCGGTGTGGCTCACCACCGGTCGCCGTTTGCAGGCCTACCACACGCGCACGCAGACCGGCCGCACGCAGGGCATGGACTACCTGCTGAGCGAAGAGACCCTCGAAGTGCATCCCGACGACGTGCGCAACTGGGGCCTCACCGACGGCGCCTTCGTGAAGATGTCGAGCCCGCGCGGCAGCGTGCACATCAAGGTCAAGGCCACCGAAAAGAGCCCGCGCGGCACCGTGTTCTGCTCGTTCTCGTTCAACAACGTGCCGGTCAACTTCTTGACCGGCGGCGGGTTCGATCCGGTGACGAAAACGGCTGAGTTGAAGGTGTGCCCGGTGCGGCTCGAGGCGATGACCGCGGAGCAGGTGCGTCTATCCAATTCGTTGGCGCAGCAGACGACCAACGGCGCGCACTGAGGCTGTGTCTTTCCCAGGTCGCTCGCCGCCGCTTGCTGTTTTTCTATCCCGCACCTGTCAGCTCCTCCGCTGAGCGTCCATGTCAATCAGAGCTGGACCTGCCACGTCAACATCTCGGATAACCCGGCCCCGGCCGAAGGTGCGTCGAACACCTTCCACTGTGCGTACAATGGCAACCCGCCGCCGGTGTCGATGAGTGGCAAGGGGATGTCGACGAACGCGTAGCCAGCCGCCACACCACTGCCACCAGTTACCGAGGGCAACGCCACGTCGGCCGACGTGTAGAGCATGCACCCCACAAATCCCAACGGCGTGAGGTCGAACGGCAAGGGATATGGCCCAAACCTGTCGCGCGACACGCCGACCATCAGAAACGCCGTGCTGTTTCGCGGTGCGCTGGACAGGTGCACACGGACCCCGGCTGCCTCGCGACGAAACCCGATCTTCGGCTTGTCGCGCAGCCCGACCGCGCAGGCCACGCCCTCGATCAGGACGCCATTCGGCACCGAGCGATACAAAAGCGTACGGCCGCGGTACTCGCCTCCAGTGATCTCTGGCCAACAGTAGTATCCGTACATCCAGTCGGTGATCAGCGCGCGCAAGAAGCCATCCTCGGGGGCGCGCACGAGGTCGATCCCCATGCCAAACGTCCCGTAGTGCCTGTCGGTATCCCTCTGTGCCAACGTGAGTGAGACACGCCCCAGGTTAAGTTTAGTGTAGAGGGCGTAGGCAGACCGAGATGACCAAGCAGACCAAGATCGCAAACAAGCAGTGCCCGACAACGGGCGGGCCGAAACGAGCGTGGGCCAATCGAACGAGACGGTGGAGCGACCTCGGCGACGGACCTTCACGGCCGAGTACAAGAATCAGATTCTCGGCGCAGTCGACGCGTGCGAGTCCGGGACCATCGGCACGCTGCTGCGCAGGGAAGGCCTCTATTCATCCCACTTGGCCGAATGGCGCAGAGAGCGGGACGCCGG
>JANPER010000133.1:0-36173 GCA_031423015.1 Planctomycetota bacterium
CGTAGCCCGCGCTGCACCTGCGCTCACACCTCGCTTCATCCAAGGTCACCCAAAATGCCAAAGATCGCCCGCGCAGCTGCCGCCGACAGCTCCGGAGAGATGTCCGCGGGGCGCTGCGGGGGGTGGGAGACAGTAGCGAGCGCCTGGCAGGGGTCAAGATTCGCGCGGTGTTTTTTTGAATCGCTCGCTGCCGACCCGGCCGACCAGCCAACTGCGGGCTGGCGCTAGCGCGAGCCTGGGTTTTGCGTCGATCGCACGTGCACATGCGTGCCGCGCGGTGCGACCTGAAAGAAGTCGCGAATATCGTGGTCGCGCATGCGGATGCAGCCGCGGGACGCCATCGTGCCGATGGTCTCGGGCTCGGGTGTGCCATGCGCTCCGTAGCCGGGGAAAGACGCGTGCTCGAACTTGACGAAGTAGTCGCCCAGGATGTTGTCGGGGTGACCGTAGGGGATGACTTTGCCGTCGAAGTACCAGTCCGGACGTTCCTGTTTCAGCCCGACCGTAAACGTAGTCTCCGGCGTGCGGTCGTCCTTGCCGTGGCCAATCCAGTAGAGCCGGAAGATCACGTCTCCCAAGTACATCGCCAGAAGGTAGCTGCGCTTCTCGATGACCGTGACGATCGGCTGGGCCGGCACCTTCAACACCTGCCCCTGCCGGAGCTTGGTGGGGTCCGAAATACGGTTGAACAGCCCGAGCGTCCACGCATCGACCTTGACGCCTTGTTTGCGGTAAGCGCCGGCGATCTTGTCCAGCGACTCCCCCCGCGCTACTTGGTGCGTTCGGGCCCCCGCGGTGAACTCAGGATTGAACACCACGCGATTCAACGGCGACTGCATCGCGGCGTAGATCTCGTCCACGAGCGCGCGAGCCGCGTCGTCGGCCTTCTCGATGCTGCCCCGCATCGCGCGCTCGATCACGCCGGTGAACGTGCGGAGGCCCGCCTCGCCTGGCTCCGTGAGAGCCGCCTTGACGACGCGTCGCGCCGCCGTCCGGCCGGCGTCGCTGTGGAGGAACGCGTTGCCCTCGCCCAGCGCCGCAAGCATGCTCGCGGTGTCGTCGGCCGCCGCGGCGGTCAACCTCTCGGCCAGGGTCGCCTGCACCGCCGCCGGCAAGTCGAGAAGCCGGCGATAGCCGCACGCCAGGGCCGCCGGCTCGCGCTGGCGAACCGCCTCGTAGATCGCTTCGGCCGGCGGCGGTGCGCCCTCGGCCTTGGCCTGTTGCTGCGACGATGGCTCTTGCGGCTGCGACGCGGCCGCGCCGTCGGTCACCGCGGCAACGTGCGCCAGCGGCTCCATGGTGGTCGGCACTTGACCACTCTTCGAACCGCGCGAGAACCACCAGACCGCCCCGAGAGCGACGAACACGACAACCCAGCGCCGCATGTGCACCTCACAAAAACCGCTTGAACGGCGCTGACCACGCCGCCCCACGCGTCACGATCACGAACCGCGACTACGCTCGCCGAGACGCTAGCGCAACCGCAGAGAGAATTCGAGAGGCTCCCGCACCGCGAGGACCGTGCCTTGGATTGGAGACAAGCTGAACCCAGCATCGCAGGTGGGCACCCCCCGACGCGGTTTGTGCACGGAGGCGCGGTTGAACCAGCGCCCGCGCTCGCTGCGCGTCTGGAGTCGGTTCCCAAGGAAGAGGCATCGGTTCAACTTTTTGCTCCAGGAGGAACACAAGAGCCACAGTGGGGAGCCTTTCGAACGACGCCACGATAGGCGGCCGCGCACGACAAGCAAGCGGGTGCCCCCGCGCACTCTCGATCCCACTGTCGAGCCGGCGTCACCATCGGTTGCGACCGATGGCCTCGAGGATCTGCTGTGCCGCCTCCAGGGCAAGGCAACCGTCCTCGCCAGTCACGGTCGGCTGGCCGCGCGTGCGGATCGCGCGCACGAAGTCCGCCTGCTCGTCTTGCAGTGCGTTGCGCTCGTCGAGCTTCAACTCGCGTACGGTCAGCAACCCCTCGAAGACCAAGCGCCAAAGGTCCTCCGGGCGCGACCCATCGAGCTTGGCTACGTCGATCTTGGCGATATCCCAGCCCGGGTTCTTCTTGATCACCGTCCCGCGCGCGGTGGTGAGGTCGATGCTCACGTACGCTTCGCGCGAAAAGACTCGCATCTTGCGCGTCGGCTTCAGCGCCACGCGGCTAGCGGTGAGCTGCGCCACCCCCCCACCCTCGAAGCGGAGCACCGCGCTCGCCATGTCCTCCGAAGGCGTGAAGACCGACCCGCCGAACGCATCGACCGACGCGAGCGGTACGCGCATGAGCGCCAAGACCAAATCGAGGTCGTGGATCATCAAGTCGAGCACGACGCCCACGTCCGTGCTGCGGAAACTGAACGGCGCCAATCGCTGCGACTCGATGTAGCGCGGCTCGATGCCGAGTTCTTGCATGGCGCGCAACGCCGGGTTGAAGCGCTCCACGTGGCCGACCGTCAGCACCCGGCCGTGCTGCTTCGCCAGCGCCACCAACTCGCGCGCCTCGACCGACGTGCGCGCGATCGGCTTCTCCACCAACACGTCGACGCCGTGCGCCAAGAAGAAGCCAGCCACGGCGCGGTGGTGTTCCGTGGGCACGGCGATGCACACGCCGTCGACCTTGCCCAGCAACTCGCGGTAGTCGGTCAAACCGGGCACACCGTGTGTTCGGGTCGCGAACTCCAGGTTCGCGGGGCTCACGTCGGCAACGGCGGCTAGCTGCGCATCGGGTTGCGTGCACAGCAACCGCGCGTGGATCTTGCCCAGGTGACCAACACCGACCACACCGATTCGAATGGGACTCATCGCCGCCGCACGCTACGCGTCGATGAGGGTGAACTTCAACTCGGCCTCGGCGACGATCTTGCCGCCGACTTTGCAGCGCGCCTCGACGTGGCTGACGCTTGGCTTGGCCCGGATGGTCTGCACCTCGATGCGAAGCTGGTCGCCGGGCACCACGGCGCCGCGCAGCTTCACCTTGTCGATGCTCCACAGCACCGCGAGCTTGCCGGTGTTCTCTAGCTTGCGCAGCAACAGCACGCCGGCAAGCTGCGCCATCGCCTCGAGCTGCAGCACGCCAGGCATGATCGGTTGGCCCGGCCAGTGGCCCTGAAAGTAAGGCTCGTTGATCGAGACGTTCTTGATCGCCACCGCGCGCTTGAAGCCCTCGAGTTCGATCACCCGATCGATCAGCAGGAACGGATAGCGGTGCGGCAGCAGGTTCATGATCGCCCGCACATCGAGCTGCGAGACGCGCTCGATCTCGCCGGCGTTCTCCGCCGCGTGCATCTCGTCCAGCAGACGCTGCACCAGCTTCAGGTTGAGCGAATGCCCCGACCGGGTCGCCACGATATGTGCGTCCAGGTCGACGCCGACCATGGCGAGATCGCCCACCAGGTCGAGAATCTTGTGGCGCGCGATCTCGTCGGCCCAACGCAGGGTCGCCTGCTTGGCCTCACCGGCCTGGTCGATGACCAGCGTGTTCTCCACGGTTGCACCCTTGCCCAAGCCGGCCGCGCGCAGCGCTTCGACCTCGTTCTCGAACACGAAGGTGCGGGCGCCCGCGATCTCGCGCTCGAAGCTCTCGGCGTCGACGCCAACGGACACGATCTGATGGCGATTGCCGGTGCCGTTGCGGCCCGGAAAGTCCAGGTGATAGTCGACGCTGAAGCCGCCGTTGCCCGGCAGCGCCACCAGCGTGGCGGCGCCCTCCCGCACGTAGATCGGCTCCTTGACCGAGAAGTTCGCGCGCTCGGCATTCTGTTCGACGACTCCGGCGCCGCGGATCGCGGTGACGAACTCCTTGGCGGAGCCGTCCATGCCGGGCACTTCCTCGCCATCGATGTCGATGGTGACGTTGTCGATGCGCAGCGCCGACAGCGTGGCCAGCAGATGCTCGCAGGTGAAGACCTCGGCAGGGCCGTTGCGGAGGCAAGAGCGCCGCTCGCGGTGCGTCATGTTCTCCCCCACCGCCGCGATCTCGGGGGTGTCGGGTAGGTCCGTGCGCACGAAGACGACGCCCTCGCCGACGGCCGCCGGCTTGATCAACACCTTCGTCTCCTTGCCAGAGTGCAAGCCGACGCCGCGCAGTTCGACTGCCGTCTTCAGGGTCCGCTGCAAGCGACGAGGCACGACTCGCTCCGCCTCACTTAGCCTTGAGCATCTGGATGACCTCGCCGGTGATGTCCAGCTTGGGGTCGCGGTACAGAACTACGCCGAGTTCGGCCGCCTGCATGCGCGCGGCGAGGCTGCGTTCCTTCTCGTCCGGATCGGTCACTCGCAGCACGAGCTCGAGTCCGCGGCCGGCGGCAATCTTCGCGATGACCTCGCGGTAGCGTTGCAGGGCCTTGAGGTTGCGTTCGGCGCCCTCGCGCTCCAGCCAAGTCTCGATGCCAGCCTTGTAGCGCTTGATCTCCTCTTCCTTGGCAAACACCTGCGCACCGATGTCCACGTAGTTCTCGTTGGCTTGATCGGCCATCGAATCGAGCTGCGTCTTCAGCGCATTGAAGGCCTCGCGCTTCTTCTTGATCTTCTCTTCCTCTTCCTTGGCGCGCGCGTTGATGCGCACGATGTCGTCCTTGAGCGTGGCGTCGTTGTCGAAGACCTTCTTGAGATCAACGATGCCGATCTTGCTGTTCTCGGCCGAAGGCTGACGCTCCGGTGCGAGCACGATGCCCAGGGGCGCCAGGCTGGCGAGTAGGAGGAGGGCCGGGACGGGGACGGACACGCGTCGATTCATGGCAAATGGACTCCGCAGACAATCCGCAGACAAAAGAGACTCCGCATACACCGAGTCGTCAGTCGACGACGTCGACCAGCTCGACGTCGAAGAACAACGTCTCGTTGGGCCCAATCCCGGCACCGGGACTGCCCGCTTCCTTGTAGCCGAACTCGCCGGGAATCGTGATACGGCGTTGCTCGCCGACCTTCATGCCGAGCAACCCCACACGGAACCCAGTCACCACGCCGTCCAGCGCAAACTCCAACGGCTCCATCCCCCGCTTCCAGGAGCTGTCGAACTCTTTGCCGTTCACCAAGGTGCCGATGTAACGCACCTTCGCCTTCTTGCCGACCAAGAGCTCCTTGCCGTCGCCGGCCTTGAGCGACTCGATCTTGAGCCCGGGGTAGTCCTTGGGGTCGTTGCTGGTCGGAGCCGGCGGCGTCTGGTCGAGCTTCTTGAGGTCCCCGGCCGGATCCACGTCCATCGCGGGAGACACCTTGGGGTCGCCAGTCGGGTTGACCACCGCTGCCGGTGTCGTTGCCGGAGTTGGCGATCCGGCCGGCGTGGCTGCCTCCTTGCTGCAACCAGCGAGGACGGCGGCGAAAACGACGGCGAGAACGACGCAGAAACGCGAGCGACGAGAGGGCGACACAGAGTTCATGGGCGAGGTTGCGGGACCAACCAGTAGCATGCCGAGCCTGCCCGCCCCAGAGAAGAGCTTGCCGCCCGTGATCGTCGCCGTCGGAGTAGATCTGATCGAACTCCACCGCATTGAGCGCCTGCTCGACGCTGAGGGGGAGCGCTTTCTGGCGCGCGTGTTCACGCCTGCGGAGCGTGCCTATTGCCTCGGCAAAGCGATGCCGGTGCCTTCGCTCGCGGCACGTTTTGCCGCCAAGGAAGCGGTGATGAAGTGCCTGGGAACCGGCTGGACGCAAGGTGTCGGCTTTGGCCAGATCGAGGTGACTCGCGACGCCGCGGGTCAGCCTGGAATCGCGCTCACTGGGCGCGCGGCCGAAGTCGCGGCGGCGCGCGCGATCACCGGCTTTCAGGTGAGCCTGAGCCACGGCGAGCAATCGGCGGTGGCGTTCGCGGTGGCACTCGGCGGGCCGGTTTCGGTCCAAGCGACGACAGGGCGGCAAGACCAGATTGAGATCGACGGCAAGGCCGTCGCGGAGCGCCTACGGAAACACCCTTGAGGGCCAGCCGGGAACTGTTCGATTCTCTACCCAGTCCGTGGCACTCGTCGAAGAACGCGATGCCACGTCGAAGGGAATGTGGCGGGAACCATCACCTATCGCGGCGGCGGCCACCGGTCATCCGTGCGGAGCTCGCCGGCTGGTAGCGGCGGGCCGAGAGCCTCGGCATGCGCGCTCGCGCTGCTGCTCACTGTGGGTTGTGTCAGCCTCGGCACGGGCGCCCTGCGCGACGAGATCTCCGTCGCCCAGCCGCCGGCCATCGTCGCCGCGATCTGCGGCTCGATCGCGCGTCAGGCCTTCCCCGCCGCGGACAGTCATCCCTACTTCCCCGGTGTGCTGGTGCGGACGCGTGGCGCAGAGCGATACGTCGTCGAACTCGCCGAGGGAGCCGACGGCGAGGTTCGCGTCGCCGGCAATCTGCGGTTGGCGATCCGCAGCGACCAACCGACTGCGCTCGTCGACGCACTACAGCCCACGCTGTGGCAGCGTCCAGAAGAGGACACCGACCTTCCGTTCGGCCGTCGGGGCCTCATTCACGTCAGCATCGAACCGGCTGCCCAGGGATCACGCGTGGAGATCATCCAGCGCGGCAGCCTCCGTACGTCGCCGCTAGCGGCGCACCTGAGCATCACGCTTCGCACGGCGAGCGCCATCGCCGGCTGCGTCGACGCCCTGCAAGCTGGCGCCGCGCAGCTCGCCCTCGAGCGGGCCATGCAAGGCCTCGCGGCAGCGAGCACCGAGGGCGTGGCCTGTGAGCCGCGGTGGCTGGCGCGCGTCCACATCGCCGCCGCACTAGCACAGCAGGAACTGCAGACCCCGGCGAACGCCGTTCGTTCGCTCGAAGCCGCGCTCGATCTGGCACCCGACTTTACGTGTGCTCGCTACGCATTGGCCAAGCTCACGCACGAAGTGGCACAGCCGCGCGCCGCCAACGCACAAGTGCGCACCCTCGCCATGCTGCCCGCGCTCGGCTTCTCGAGCGTAGGCCATCAGAGGCGACGCACCTTGGCCCCAGACCAAGACCAGGAGACGAGCGCGACCGCGGTCTGGCTCAGCGTCGCCAAGGAACGGATGCAAGCTGGAGACCTGGCCAGCGCCGAGCGCTACGCACAGGTGGCTCGCACCGGGCGCAGCACACCACAAGCGCCGGCGTTGGCGCTGCTCGCCGAGATCGCCGACCGTCGCGACGACCACCGGTTGGCGATCGAACTTCGCTTGAGCCAGGCGCAGGCCGGCGATTTCACCGCGGACCTGGTCCTCCGCATGAGCCATTCGTTGGCCAGCGGCGGCGATGCGCAGCGTGCCTCCCGCTGGCTCGAGCACGCGTGGCCGGACGTCGCCAGCGACGCCGCGAGCGACGCCGCAGCGCATGCGCTGTTGGAAGTCCTGGTCGCGCGCCTGAGCACCGAAAGCAGCCGGCTCCTTCCGGGCAACAGCGCTTTCGCGTCGATCTTTCCAGCGCTTCCATCCATGGCCGCTTCCGCGGCAGCCGCCGCGCTTTCCTCACCGGCGGCCATGCCAAGCCGGTGACCGACGCGGCGACCGCCTAGGCGATCAACGGCTCGTGCCCGTCGGCGTGATCGGCTTCTTAGGCTCCACCATGGTCTCGAGGAGCTTCTGAATGAGCGGGTTGGTCCAACCAAGCAGGTCAAGCGACCACGCAAACGGCGCCACCAACGCGCGCATGATCGCGCCGGGGATCGTGCTCGGGTAGGTCAGCTCATCGAAGCCGTACGGAATGCGCGTGCGTGCCAGCGCCAACGTCGAAGCCGGCCATTGTGCGGTCTCCGCCGGCTCGGCCAGAATGCGCCCGCGCCACACCTCGCGCCGCGTCCACCGAACTTGGTTGTCTTGACGCACCAACGACAGATCATCGCCCTCGTGCAGCAGGGGCAGCGGCACGCGCAAGTAGTCGACGCGGCCATCGCGTTGCACCAGACGCAACAGCAAGGCGCAAGCCTCGAGGCTGACATCCGCCGGCGCGTCGCGCCCGAGCTCGAGGCTGCGCCACGGCTGCAGGAGCAGGAGCACATCGTCGTGACTGAGCGTGCGATCCATCGGTCCTAGCCACGCCACAGGATCGCACCGCGACGCGTCACCGTTCTCTCCAGCCAACTGCGCCCACGGATGGCGGCGAACCGCGCGCAACGCCGGCGCCAAGCCCGACGGCATCGCGCTCGTCGACCAAGCCCGACTGCCGCTCGGTTCCGCACGGGGCGCACGCCGCAACACCGCGTCCGGGCTCACCGTTCCGGTGAAGGTCACTTCCGCCGCGGGCTGGCCGTCGCCGAAGTAGCGCGCGTCCTGCAGGCGCAGCCCCAAACCGACGCGGACGGCGGAGCTTCCTGCGAAGTCCTCGGGCCAGCGGCGACGACTGTCCGCCGGCGACAACGAGAACGTCGCCTGCACCACGTCGGCGCTCGTGTCACTGCGCGCATAGGCGTGCAGGTGGGGCGGCAGACGTTGCTCTCGAGCCTCGGCGAAGGCAACGTCGACCGCGAGCGCCCGACCACCGGGGGGCTCTGCCAGGCGCGCGCGCACCGCCTGGATGTCGCACGCGTGCCGCCCTTCGACGAGATGCGCCGTCGCCTCACTCGGGGCAAACAACGCCTTGGTCAACAGCATGGGCGGCGCACCGCAGCTGCTGGCGAGGCTGGCGAAGAGCAGCCCCAGCGCGGCTGACGATCGGAGTCTCGACGGCTGCATGCCGAAACGCCTCACGGCTTGCCCTCAACCGACAGGCGCCACACCACCAGGGGTTGCATCGGCATCACGCTTACCCGCGCGACGTTCTTTGGCGGCCGCTTGACGTTGCCGGTCGCGATCTCGGTGCCATCGAAACTCACCCGGCCGACCAGTCGCTCGGTCTGCACGCGAACCTCGATCGTCAGGGTGTGGCGTGCGCCGACGACGACCAACGGCCCGCCAGTGCGCGGTTCGACCAAGGCATCGATCTCGCGCTCGAGTTCGCGTTGCAGCAGCTTGTCACGCGCCAGGTCTTCCACCGCCACAACCGCAGCGAATGGCTCGCCGAGCGCGGTCAGCCCCAGCGCTACGCCGACGCCGTGGACCTCCAGCAGGTAGAGGCGCGGCTTGCCGCCCTGCGCCGCGAACTCGAACAACCCGCTGCACGTCACGCTGTGCTCCGTCGACAGGCTGTCCGGCAGCACGAGCGAATGCGCACGCGTCGCCTCCAGGGTCACGTCCACTACGCTGAACTGCAGGCGATTCTCGTTGCGCAGCCAGCCGACACCGAGCGGCAGACCCTCGGCTTTCTCCGGTTCGCACACCACGCGCGCGCGCCCTTCGGAATCGATCACGACCTGCAGCGCCGCGGGTACCAAGCCGCGCAACGACGTGCGCAGCGCCGCTTGCTGCTCGCTCGAACGCAGATGCGCCCGCAGATCGAGCAACACCTGCTCGCTTGCCAACGCCACTGCTGACTGGCCGAAGTGATCGCCAAAACCGTCGAGCGCGGCGCGCAGATCGGCGGGCGCGAGCGCCTTGTAGTCGGCACGCAACCGCGTCAAGGCCTCGCGCGCTTGGATCTCGCCGCGACGGCGCTGGCCAAGCGCCGCCTGCACCGCCTGCGCAACGCGATCACCGAAGAACTCCCGCTCGCTCGGTGGCAGGCGCTTGCCCGCCACGCTGTTCTCGCCAGCAAGGTACAGCCACAGAGTCAATCCGCGCTCGATGGGCTCCGTGATCGCCGACGCCCCACTCGGCGGCGGCGCTTGTTCGATCAACTCGCTCACGCGCAACGCCGCCAACGACAGGCGCCGCCCACGTGCGCCGTCGCGTTCCACCAGCTCGCAGACGCTGTTGTCGCGGCGCACGCCCACCTGCAGCGACCGGCCAACCGCCGCCGGATCACTCACCGCCACCGAACGCGGGCCCCACCGTACCGCCAACGCTTCGAGCAACCAATCACGCGCCGCATGCGCATCGTCGAACAGGCGCGCCCAGCACTGCCGCAACGCCGCCACCGACGCGTCATCGATGCTGCGCTCGCGCAGCCAGTGCAGCTCTTGCGTCGCGTCGCCGTCCGCGAGCAAGGCTCCGAGAGCGAGTTGCGCATCGGCCAACAGGCGACGCTGATCCGCCGCCACCTGCGCCGCCGTGAGCGCGGCGCGGAACACGTTCTCGCCGTCTTGCACCCGCGGCCAAGGGTCTTGGTCGGCGCGAAACGACTGGCTGCTCGGGTAGCGTTCGCCGAGATCGCGGCGCCACGCGGCAAAGCGGAGCTGCAAATCGCGGGGCTCGACCTCGCCGCGCAACTCCTCGCGCATCTGGTCCAAGGCCTGCTTTGCGGCACTCTCGATGTCGCTGGCGACACGCGACCCGGCGGCCTCGATCTGCTGCATGGCGTCTGCCACGGCACGCGCTTCGATCGCGGCAGCCTGGTTGGTCGTCGTACCAGCTAGTTGCTCGCGTCGCGGGCGTCCGGCATCGCCAAAGAAGCTGGTACTACCTGCCCGCAGCGCGCGCTCCGCTTCGGCATAGTCACTCCGCTCCAGCGCCGCGCGCCAAGCCTGGGCCACCTCGCCTTGCAAGTGCGCCGCAAACGCCGACAGCAGATTCTGATCGCGCTCGATCACCCGCGCGGCGACCTCGGCCTCGAGCTTCTCGAGTTCGGCATCCACGACGCGCGAAAGGTCGAGCGGCAGTTCTGCGCGGCTGATGCCAAACTCAGCCTCCAACCCCTCGATCGTCTTGCGCGCCAACTCGCGCGTGGGATCACGCCAGTGCTCCGGCTCCAAGACCGCTTGCGCCGCGTCGTCGCGACGCTCGCGCACGAACTGCTGGAGCGTGTCTTGCCACGGGATGAGAATGCCCGCGCGCAGGTCGCCGACCGCGCGGCGCTCTTCGTCGGTCACTGCGTCGGCCGACGCCTGCGTCAACGCGCGCAGCTTGCCGCGCCAGCCTTTCGCCGCCGTCACGGTCTGCTGCACGCGCAGGGTGAACGCCGCGGTCGGATCCGACACGGTGTCGCGTGCCTTCTCGCGTGGCCACGCGAAGTACGCCGCGCTCCCGAGCAGGATCGCCGCCACACCAGCGACCAAATACACGCGCTGCCGGCCGAACACGCGCGACGGCGCGGCGCCGTTTCCCGCTTCGCCAGCCAACGCCGCCTCGTCGACTTGGGGCGGCTCCGCGCGTCGCACGCGGTGCAAGTCGGCCAGCAGATCCGCGGGAGTTTGGTAGCGGAGGCCAGGGTCCTTGGCCAACAGCTTCTTGATCACCAACCCAAGACCGTCAGTCACGGCAGGATTGATCGCCGCAGCGGTCGGCGCCCGTGAGTGGATCACTTCGTGGATGACGTTCGCCAGCGTCGTGCCCACGAACGGTGGCTGCCCGGTACACATGTGGAACATGGTGGCGCCGAGCGAATAGAGGTCACTGCGCACATCAGCCTTGGAGGGGTCGCGCGCCTGCTCCGGGCTGATGTACTGCGGCGTGCCGACGGTCGCGCCCTCCTGCGTGATGGTCACGTCTTCGGGTGCCTTCGCCAGGCCCATGTCGGTGAGCTTCGCGCGCCCGTCCGGGTCGATCAGGATGTTGCCCGGCTTCACGTCGCGATGAATCACGCCCTTCTTGAAGGCGTGATCGAGCGCGGAGGCCACGCGCGTCGCGACGTCGAGCACCTGCGCCTCGGGGAAGGCCCCCCACTCCTTGAGCAGCGTCGCCAGCGACTTGCCCTCGACAAACTCCATGACGAAGAAGTGGTAGCCGCCTTCTTCGCCGAGGTCGTAGCCGGCGACGATGTCGGGGTGGTTCAGCGACGCCACGATGCGCGCTTCGCGCTTGAGCCGCTCGACGAAGTTGGTGTTGCGCGCCAACATCGGCTTCAGCACCTTGAGGGCGACGATGCGGTTGAGCCGCTTCTGCCGCGCCCTGAACACGGTGCCCATCGCGCCGGAGCCAACGCGCTCCAAGATCTCGTAGTCCTTGAAGGGCTGAGCGAAGGTCACGGAGTCGGCAGGGTCACAGGGCGCCACGGGCTAACACCCGGGACACTGAAGGAAGGTGCGTGGGGCAACGCGGCGCTGAGTCTACCCAAGTCATCACCAAATGCAGTGCACTGTGCGAACGCCGCACGCCCGCGAGCCCCCTCAAGCTAGAAGGGGCTAGAAGCTGCCCAGTGTCAGGCAAAGACCATCGGTGTGTGCGATGCCGCCCACCGCACCCGCATCGGGGAAGAAGGCCTGCAGATAGAGCGTCGCCCCGCAGACCGACGCATTGCCGGGGATAGGAATGCGCGTCGACGATGTGCGTGTGGCAGCGAAGGGCGACAACGAAAAAGTGACCGCGATGGGGAAGACGCAGACCGTGCCGATGGGCGGCAACGGGATGCTGTTCTGGGCGGTGCCGAGCACCGCGATCGGACTGCTACCGAGCAAGCCATTCGTGATCGTCAGCGGCATACCGGTCGCCGCGAATGGCTGCGCCGACAGATCCCACGCCGGGGCGCCATGGGTGCCCGGCTTGCTGGTGCAGTACGTCGTCGCGTTCGCGAGCGTTTGGCACGGCGGCTCGTGATCGATGCCGATCGAGACCCATGCGCTCGTGTTGCCGCCGGGCGCCAAGACCGCGTCCCACTGGAAGGCGCTCGAGTGATCGCCGGGGATCGGGTTCATGTTGTTCGCGTCCGCCAGCGTGTAGGGCGTCGTGCCGGCGACGTTGCGGATCGCGGTGCGCAGCGCGAAGTAGCTACCGACCTCCCAGTGACCAAAGCCAAGCGCGGTCACGAATGCACGTGCCGGCTGCGCCGCATCGGTCACGACGTGGTTGCCGGCCGGCCAGCCAATCAGCGGCGTCGCCGTGTCGCCAACTGCGCCGTTGTTGTCGACGTCGACGTAGCCAAACAGCCTGACGGTCACCGGCGCGACGCTCATGTTGATCAGCGTCATCCGACTTGCGACCAAGCCCGTGGTGGAGCTGGTCGAGGACACCCAGAGGTCCCAGACCGCTCTGATCCTGCCGCTGCCGTCCCAGTCGGCCACGCTGAGTGTCGCCTTACGGCCCGATAGCCCGGTGCAATCGGCCAGGATGTTGCCGATCGGCAGATCGTTCAGCGTGCACGCCGGCCCGGCACCGTCGATCGACAGATACCACCAATGCTGGTAGAGCTGATCGATGGCGTTGGCGGCGAAGTTCGACGTGCCACCTGGAGTGGAGCAGGTCGTGCCGGGGCCGTTGAAGGTGTAGGCGGCGTTGCCGTCTTGCACGGTGCAGGGAAACTGCGCCGAGGCGGCGACCGCCCACGCGAGCGTGGATAACGGGTAGATCAGGCGAGACATGGTCATGGTCAAACTGAGTGAGGGACAGGAGAGACTTTGCCTTGGTTCGAGGGTAAGCGGGTTGCAGGCGGCGAGCAACTCGCCCCGGAAGCCAGGGAAGCCAGGGAAGCCGGCGCCTATTTCGCCGCGAACGCCGGCACGCGCACACTGAACATCAGCGCCGCATCCGTGCCGCTGGTGCGCAGCAGGTTCGCCAGCTCGAGCTTCGGCACGCCGGTGAACACCGACTTGCCGTTGACGCTGACGGTCACCGGTTTGGCCACGTCGAGGACGCGTTCATCGAGCAGGACGAACAAGCCGTCGGTTGGCTGATCGCACGTGAGGCTGACCGTGTTGCTCGCCTTGTCGAGGTCGGCCACCAGCATCGCACCACGCACCGGACTCTCCCACCACAGCCAATAGAACTGACGCTTCCAGGCAAGTTCGGGCTGCCACACGACGCGCTCAGGCAGCGGCGTGCGCTTCTTGTCGACCAGCTTCTGCAGGTGCGCCAGCGCGCCATCTTGCGGGTAGTTGTGCTGCTGCTCTGGATCTTCCCACCGGTCGAAGGCGTAGCCGCCGTGCTTGTTCGACAGCTGAGCCAGGCGTCGCAGCGCCTCCTGCGACGCGTCTGGCGTCACCTGCGTATCGAGCAGACCCTGATACGAAGCGACGAAGACGTTGCGCAGATTGGGCAGCACACCCTCTTGGATGTCGATGATCTTGCCGCCCGGTCGATCGTAGACGGGCGTCGGCGCACCGGCGGCCGGTGCGATCGCCGCCCACCGATCGGCGTGATGCGCGCCGAGCGCCCACGAGCCATAACCGCCCATCGAGAAGCCGCCCAGGTACACGCGATCGGGATCGATCTTGAACGTACGCATCGCCGCGGCGACGAGGTCGAGCACGAACTCCTCGGTGCCGGCGTCGGTCCAGCCACGCTCCGTTTTGTCGAGCACCTCGGGGAACAAGCCGAGCCAACCGAGCTTGCGAACCGCATCGGCGTACATGCCGTGCGACGTGGCACAGTCGCCTGCGCCCTCGCCGCCCCCGTGCATGGAGACGATGAGCCCTTTGGGCTTCTTGGTCTCGCCGTCCAGGAAGAACCGCCCACGCTTGGTCTTGGCTTTCTTGTCTTCCCAGAACCACAGCTCGCCTTGGCCCTCCAGGCGCCGACCCTGCTTGTCGGCCGCGCGCGCGATGTCCTTGCGTGCGCTGGTGACTTGACTTGCTGACAACGGCGGCACGCGCGCCAGCTCGGCCAAGATCTCGCTCTGCTTCTGCCACCCGTCCTGCGTCCGAGCATCGAGCGCGTGGTACGTCTTGAACAGCTTCGGCCAGTCGGAGGGCGACGGCGGCCGCTGTTGCGCAACGAGCGAAGCCGGCAGGAGGACGACGAGACTGGCGAGCAGGACGCGGTAGTTCATGTCACTCAGCGGAAGGTAGCCGACCGCCGTGGCAACAGTCGGCGTCCTTTTCGCGAGACACGTTGCTCCAGAGTTGCAGCGCTCGTCCGCGCACGACGCCCAAGGCAACGGTGTGCCGGCGCCCCACCACCCGGCACCGACCTTGCTAGACCATGCCCATGCAGACCCTCCCGCGCTGGCGTGCGCTGACCCGCTTCCTGCCCCTCGCCCTGCTCCTTGGCTTGGCTCTCAGTTGCACCGGTTGTCGCGCCCTGGTCTTCGCATTCGACGACGACTGCCACTACCGGTCGGCGCCGCGTTGCGGACCGTCCGTGGTCGTGGTGCCGCGCCGTCGGTGCAGGTAGGAATCGGGGCTGACGGGAGGTAAGGGCTGCGTCACGAGCCGCCCCTCGAAGCCCAGCGAACAAGCAAACCGGCAGTTGGGCCATCAGCGCAGCGTCTTCACCCAGGCCATCAAGGCTGTGGCCTGAAGGGGGTTGATCGACGACCAGCACGACGACCTCTCGTAGCCTGCCACGATCGTCTCGTTCGGACGAAGTGCGGATTGCAGGAAGTAGCGCTCATCGGCGATGACCTTGGTGCCATCGGCCAGTGTTCGCTCACTCCCCCACAGGCCAAAGAAGCTCGGCCCCTTGCTCGGGGTCGCGTCGTTCGAGTGACAGGCGAGGCACCCACACGAGCGCCACAGCCTCGCCCCGCCTTCCTCGCCCTGTGTGACACGACCGTGCCCCTGCTCGAAGGCGGCCAGAGACAAGACGCGCACTTCGCCGTGGCGTTCGACCAAGCCACTCCCAGGGTAGGAGACGGCGAAGGGATACGTGCCGAGCTGGGTCGCTTCGAACCACACCTCCAGCCTCCGCTCGCGCACCAACTCACGGTCGAGTCGCATGGCCGGAATGACAAACCGTTGGTCGGTATCGGCCGTGATCTCGAGGACAATCGGGATCCCGATTGGGACATCGAAGCGGTCGATGCCGACACGAGCTCCACCCGGATGCCGAATGTGCCACCCGCCGCGACCGGCTGCGACGCGGTAGGACAGCCGGTCGGTCGCGAGAGCGGATGGGTCGTCGACCACAATCCACTTCCACACGACCACGAAAGCAACCGCGACAAGCGGCAGTGCGGATGCGACGATCAGCATGGCCGTCGACTGGCGTCGCCTGCGCAACGCCGCGACGACCATGTCCGCCCCGACCAAGCTGACGCCAACCAGCAGGCCGAGCCCCGCAGCGTGAAACACTTCAATCCGGTCGGGCACGATCATTCGAGTCCATCCCGCAGCCTCTGGCCGTGAGCGGCCAGTAGAACACACATCCGCTCTACTTCACCGGCAGCTCGAAGTCTTGGTGCGTGCACACGTGCCGGTGTTTCAAGCAGTACGGCAGGTTCCAGACCGCCGCCAGCGTCGCCTTGGCACAGATCCAGAACCCCCATGGCACGCTCTTGATGTTGTCGAACAGGCCGATCGTACCCACCGCGTCGGCGACCTCGCCGCCGCCCTTGCCCTTGCCGCCGAGTCCCTTCCTGATGAACTTGAACGGGAAGCCGAGCACCTGCGACCAGCGGACGTACTTGAACGCCCAAAGCCAGAAGTTGCGCACGTGGTAGTAGAGGCTGCGCTTGCCGTGGCGCATGCCGAACGGCGCCTTGTGAAAGACCTCGATGGTCGGCACCATCTTCACGCGGAAGCCCGCGTTGAGCAGACGAGTGGTGAGGTCGCGCTCGTTGCCGAAGATGTAGAAGCGCGCGTCGTAGTAGCCACACTGACGGATCGCGGCGTGGCGGGCCAGGCTGGCGCAGCCGCGAAACGTCGCCATGTAGCGCGGCGTGTTCACCGCCGGGCTGTCCTTGTACCAATCCGGCATCTGCGGCTCGACGACCTTGGGTGACAAGATCGCGGTGGTCAGCGGCTCGCGCGCGAACTCGGCCAGCATGTCGCTGGTCCAGGTGGGCGGCAGCACCACGTCGTCATCGAGGATGCCGACGAACTCGCCCTTGGCCGATGCGAAGCCGATGTTGAAGGTCTCACAGGCGCCGTAGTTCGAGTGCGGCATGGCGATCAACTTCACCTGCGGAAACTCATCGCGCACCATGGCCGGCGTGCCGTCCTTGCTGCAGTTGTCGACGACGATGATCTCGTCGGCGGCGATCGTCTGGGCGAGGCAGGCGCGCAGGTTGTCGCGCAGGTCATCTTTGCGATTCCACACGCAGATGACGAGCGAGACGGTGGGACGCGGACGATCGGCGAGGGGCTGGGCGGACACGAGTTCGGTCAGCATGCCATCGGCTGAAACGGCCGCCAGGCTTGGCCGTCTCAAACTGGATCGCGCAACAGCCGCTGGAACACCGGCTCCACCAGGTTGGCGATCGGCAACAGTTCGCTGGGCTTGAGGTCGCAAAACAGCTCGGCGTGCTGCACCGAGGCATCCTCCACGTTGACCGTGGCAGCACGATCTCGGCCCAAGACCTTGCTGCGCCAGTCGTGATACACGAGCTGGCTCTCGAACGCCGCGAGCGCGTGCTGCTTGACGTCCATGAGGCCAGTGACGTCGAACATGCTGCCGCCGCATACCACGTGATTGACCCCGAACAACAGCACTCGGCAATCGGCGGCCAAGACATCGGCGCAGCGCGCGACCGCGCGCGCCACCGCGCGGTGGTCGCGGTGCGCTTCGGTGAAGAAGAACGAGTACAGCGTGCGCGGCGCGGCACGTAGTAGCTCGGCACGGAGCCGCTGCGTCAAGTCGTCGAGGCGCTCGGGCAAACCACCGTCGGGCAGACAGAGGGGCAGAACGTCGTCGACGCCGAGGCGGTGCAGCGCCTCCTTCCCTTCGCGTTGTCGGCGCGCGGCAATGTCGGCGTAGCGACCCTGCGGATCACCGGCATCGCCGTCGGTGCAGTGCACAACGCGCACCGCGTGCCCCTGGCGGCGATGCCAAGCGAGCATGGCGCCGCACGCGATCACTTCGTCATCGGGGTGCGCGGCGATCGCCAGCACCGGCGGCCGCAACGCTTCCTTGGGCAGCAGCGGCGGAAAGAGGTGGTTCATCGACTGTCGAGAACATAGTCGGCGCGGCCAGCTCGTCGGCGCACAAACATCGCGCGACGTCGCGCCGATTCGTTCCGATCAGCGCCCGCAGGTCGTCTCCCACCTACCGGGCACGTGCACCGTCCGTGTCACGCATTCCCATCGGCCCGGGTGCTGGATGATGTTCCAGTAACCCTCACGGATGCACACGCGCCGCGCGCGCCCGCACGCGTCGGTCACCACGTTGAACGCGGGGGGCACCCAGATCCGCTCGCAACGCGCCTCGATCCACACCTTGTCGGTGATCGTCTCACAGCGCGGCGGCACCCAGCGCCGGCAGCAGTCGGTGTGCACGTGCGCGCGAGGTCGCAGGATCGGCAGGCGGCCGAGGCCAACGTTGACCTTGATCTCACGGTCGCGGCCGCGCTTCTCGAACGAGATGCCGAGCCGGCCCTGCGCTGCGGCAGGCGCCACGGCGCCGGTCATCAGGGCGACAACCACGAGGGCGGTCTTGATCGTTCGATTCATCGTTTGCACTCCTGTTGTTGAACTGCGCGCGGCGGCTGCCGGGCGCGATGAGCCCTAGCGCGAAGCCCGTGCCAGCGCCGCGGGCCGCGGCCCTGAGGTCGCACGAACGGCCATGACGGCAAGACGGCGCCGCGCGCACCCCATCTGCTGCGCTGGCATTGGCTCGTCGATGTCCTGGCCACGCGACATGCGCTGTCGTCTACGCGGGCCGCCGCGGCGACCACCACGGCAGTGCGTAGCTTGCCCAGAACCCGGCCATGGCATGGCCCGTGACACGTCGGTGACCGACGTTCCCCCAGCACCGTCGTCTACTTCGCCGAGCCATGAGACGACCGATGCACGCAATCACCAACCTATCTCGCTCTCGACCCTGGGCCATCGCCGCGCTCGCGGCCGCGACCGCACCCGGCCAACAGCCGATCCTCGAACACGCGCACCACGTGATCGTGCCGCAGTACCGCTGCTTCGCGACACCTCTGCGGCTGCCGGTGCGCATCGAGAAGGTCACGGCCCGCGTGCAGATCCTGGAACAAACCGCGCGCACGACCTTGCTGGTCGAGCTGCACAACCCGTCGGCGACGCAGGAAGAGTCGATCCTGTTGTTCCCCGTGCCGGCCGAAAGCGCGGTGTCGGGCTTTGCTTTCGACGGGCCCGGCAAGGAACCGACGGCCCGCCTCCTGCCCGCCGACGAGGCGCGCCACACCTACGACGACATCGTGCGCAAGCTGCGCGATCCGGGCCTCCTGGAGTTCGCCGGCGCGCGCCTGATTCGCACCTCGGTGTTCCCGATTGCGGCCCACGGCCGCAGCAAGGTGCAGATTACCTACGAGCACCTGCTGGAGGCCGACGGCGATCGCGTCGACTACGTCCTCATGCGCAGCGACGCGCTCGACCAGCCGGTGCCGTGGGAGATCGAGGTCGACTTGCGCGCCAAGGCGCCGATCTCGATGGTCTACTCGCCGAGCCACGCCACCGCGTCGCAGAAGGTCGACGCGCACCACTTCAACGTGCGGCTCGCAGCGTCGCACAAGACCACGCCAGGCGCCTTCCGCCTGTCCTACTTGGCCGAGCGCGCCGGCAAACCGGCGGCCTCGCTCTTCGCCTACCCCGACCCCAAGATCGGCGGCGGCTACTTCTTGTTGCTGCTCGCCGCGCCGCCCGCCACCGCCCGCACACCGCAGCGGCGCGAGGTGACCGTGGTCCTCGATCGCTCGGGCAGCATGGCCGGCGAGAAGATGGAACAAGCGCGCGCCGCGGCGCGCCAGGTGATCGAGGCGCTGGACGACGGCGAGTTCTTCAACGTCATCGACTACGCCACCACCGTCGAGCGCTTCGCGCCGCAGCCGGTGGAGAAGAACCAAGACAACCTGCTGAAGGTGCGCAGCTACCTCGCGAGCCTGCGTCCGCTCGGCGGCACCAACATCCACGATGCGCTGCTCGAAGCGCTGCGCCAGCCCACCACCCCCTCTGCCCTGCCGCTGGTGCTGTTCTTGACCGACGGCCTGCCGACCGTGAGCCAGACCTCGGAGCGCGCGATTCGCGACATGGTCGCCGCCGGCAACAAGAGCGAGCGGCGCGTGTTCACGTTCGGCGTCGGCGAAGACGTGAACGTGCCGCTCCTCGACCGCGTCGCCGAGAGCACCCGCGCCGTGTCGACCTACGTGCTGCCCAAGGAAGACGTCGAGGTGAAGGTAGCGCGCGTGTTCAAGAAGCTGTCCGGCCCGGTGCTGTCGAGCCCAGAACTCATCGCGCTCGACGATCAGGACGTCGAGACGACGCGCCGCGTGCGCGAGCGCTACCCGCAGACCGTGCCCGACGTGTTCGACGGCGATTCGCTCGTGGTGCTGGGCCAGTACCGCGACGAAGAACCCCTGCGTATGGCACTCAGCGGCAAGGACGGGCCGGACACGCGCCGCTTTCGCTTCGAGTTCGACCTCGCCAAGGCCACCACGCAGAACGCGTTCGTGCCCCGCTTGTGGGCCAGCCGACGCGTCGCCGACCTGATCGATCAAGTGCGCCAGGCCGGCGCCACCGATGGCAGGCTGCGACCCGCCGGCGTCGATCCCTTTGCCGATCCCAAGCTGCGCGAGCTGCGCGACGAGATCCTGCGCCTGTCGGCCGAGTTCGGCATCCTCACCGAATACACCTCGTTCCTGGCCACTGAGGGCACGCAGCTCGCTGACCTCGAGGCGCTGAAGTTGAGTTGCCAGGGGTTCCTCGAGAGTCGGGCGTGGAACGCGCGCTCTGGCATCGAAGCACTCAACCAAGGCTTCAACCTGAAAGAGTTCGGCAAGGAACAGATCGTCCTGAACCCAAACAACTACTTCCTCGACAGCAAGCTGGCCCGCGTCGAAACCACGCTGGTGCGGCAGGTGTGCGACCGCGCGTTCTTCAAGCGCGGCAACCAATGGATCGATGGCCGCGTAGTGAACGCTGGGAACCTCCAACCGTCGCGCACGATCCTGTTCGGCTCGCCCGAGCACCTGGCGCTGGTGTACCGCCTCGCACCGCAAGGCCGCGCCGGAACCCTCAGCCTCACCGGCGAGATCGTGATGCAACTCGACGGCGAAGTCGTGGTGATCAAGAACTGACCGCCGACCTCGCCTTCCTTCATTCAACACCGACCACAGACTTCCCGACTGGAGACGACACATGTTCAACCTCATCCCAACGACTCTGACTCTGTCCGCCACCCTCGCGTTGGCGGGAACCATCCACACTCCGAGTAACGCGCCGCCCGCGCCCAAGCGCGAGCCCCGCCCGATCGACCTCGCCATCTGCCTGGACACCAGCGGCAGCATGCAGGGCCTGATCGACTCGGCTCGCCAAGGCATCTGGGCGATCGTGAACGACCTCGCCCTGGCCAAACCGACGCCGAAGCTGCGCGTCGCGCTGTTGACCTTCGGTAACGACGGCCACGCCAAGGAGAACGGCTGGGTCGTCGTGCAGACCGACCTCACCTTCGACCTCGACCTGGTGTCGCAGAAGATGTTCGCGCTCGCCACCAATGGCGGAACCGAGCTGGTCGGTCGCGTGATGCAGACCTCACTCGATCAGCTCGCCTGGTCGAACGATCAGAGCGCGATGAAGCTGATCGTGGTCGCTGGCAACGAGTCGGCCGACCAAGACCAAGAGGTGCCCTTCCGCGCGGTATGCAAGCGCGCCATCGAGCGCGGCGTGATGGTGAACGCCATCTACTGCGGCAACCCCAACGACGACATCGCACCGGCGTGGCGTGAGGTGGCGAAGCTGGCCGACGGTCAGTTCCACGCCATCGACAAGGACAACGGCAACATCGTGATCGAGACGCCCTTCGACGCGCAGTTGCAGGCCCTCAGCGCGCAGCTGAACTCCACCTACTTGCCGTTTGGCGACGACGGCAAGCGCGGTTGGCTCAACCAGACGGCGCAGGACAGGAACGCCGAGAGCGCCAGCGGCCAGGTCGTCGCCTTGCGCGCCATGTGCAAGGCGGGCGAAAACTACACGAACTCGACGTGGGATCTCGTCGACGCCTGTCGCGAGCAGAAGGTCAAGCTGCAAGACGTGCCCGCCGCCGAGCTTCCCGAGAAGATGCGCGGCATGCCGATCGACGAGCAGCAGAAACTGATCGGCGAGATGCAGACCCAGCGCACTGCGGTCCAGGCGCAGATTCAGGAGTTGGGCAAGAAGCGCGACGCCGCGGTCGCCGAGGAGATGAAGAAGCGCGCCTTGGATCCCACCAAGAGCTTCGACTACGCGGTGCGTAAGGCCGTGCGCGAGCAGGCGCGCCAGCGCGGCATGCAGATCGAGGAACCAGCCAGCGCGCCGGTGCCCAGCACCAGCAAGCGCGACGACTGCTGAGACCTTTGCTACGCTGCCTCGCCGATGAAGCATCACCGCACCGTTCTGGTGGTCGAAGACGACCCAGCGATCCGCACCGGGTTGCTCGATGCACTGGCTTTCGCCGGCTACCGGACGACCGCGGCGGCGCGCGCCGATGAGGGTTTGCAGCAGGCGATCGCCGCCGACCTCGACCTGGTGATCCTCGACGTGGTGTTGCCCGATCGGTCGGGCTTCGAGGTGTTGCAGGAGATCCGCCGCTGCCGACCGCGCCTGCCGGTGATCATGGTGACCGCGCGCGGGGCCGAACCAGACCGCATCTTCGGCCTGCGGCACGGCGCTGACGACTACGTGGTGAAGCCGTTCTCAGCGGGTGAGCTGCTGGCCCGCGTCGACGCCGTGCTGCGCCGCTCGGCGGAGCGCCCGCTCGACGTCGACAAAGCCGAGATCGCCGGTTGCTGCATCGACTTCGCGCGCCGCGAGGTGAAGCGCAGCGACGGGTCGGTCGCCGCGCTGTCCGACAAGGAGATCGACATTCTGCGCTACCTGGTTGCCAACCCCGGCCGCGCGATCCCGCGCGCCGAGCTGTTGCAGCGCGTATGGGGCTTCGACCCCAAGGGCATGCAGACGCGCACCATCGACATGCACGTGCTGCGCCTGCGCGACAAGCTCGGCGACGACGCTGAGTCGCCGCGCGTGATCGTGACCGTGCGCGGCACGGGCTACATGCTGCAACAACCCGAGACCGAGCCGCGATGAGGCTCCGCACCGCAACCTGGACCGCATTCGGCGCTTGCGTGGTGTGCGGCGCCATGCTGCTCGCCTGGATGACCACCGTCATGCTCGCGCTCGAGCGGGCGGAAGCGAGCGCGCGCGCCCACGCCGCACACGAGGTGGCCCTCGGCGGCGCGCTCTGGCAGATGGATGGTTGGCTGTTGCCCATCCTCGCCGAGGAAGCACAGCGCCCGACCAGCGACTATCTGGCGTTCAACCCGGTGAACGACGCCTACACCAACCTCCTCGGCAAGCTGTCGCCCGGTGATGTGCTCACACCGTCGCCGCTGCTGACCTTTCGCTCGGAGTGGTTCCCGCTGCACTTCCAGGTCGATGCCGACGGCAAGGTGACTTCGCCGCAGGTGCCGCTCGGCAATCAGCTCGACGTCGCACAGAGCCAGGCGATACCGATCGCCGTCGACGACAAGCGCGAACTGCTGCACCGCATCAAAGAACTCGTCAGCCCGAGCAAGCTCATCGCGCATTGCAGCGTCGGCAACGACAACCTGCCCGAGCAGCAACTTCGCAAGGAGCAGACGGCCACCGACGGTGCGGAGAGCGTCACCAACTACAGCCAACGCGCGCAAGCGACCACGCCAGCACGGCAGAAGATGGCTTGGGCGGCGACCACGTCCGACAGCGACAGCACCGTCGTGAACCCCAGCTCCGCCGCGGCTCTCGTGCCCCTGTGGCTCGACGATCCGTCGCGCGGCGCCTACCTCGTGTTCGTGCGCCGCGTCATGGCGCAGGGCCGTCCCCTGTTCCAGGGCGTGCTCGCCGACTGGAGTAAGCTGAGCGCGGCGTTGCTGGCGGCGATTGACGACGCCGGCATCGCGCACGGTGCCCGCCTGGTACGCGTCGATCAGCCCGACCCCAAGCGCGTCACGCACCTGCTCACCGTGGTGCCGGCATGCCTCGAAGCCACGCCACCTCCGGTCGTGATGCCGGGTTGGACGCCAGGCCGCACGCTGCTGCTGACCGCCTGGATCGCGCTGCTGCTGACCGCACTCACGGTGGCGCTGACGCTGCGTGCCGCGCTCGTGTTCGGCGACCGTCGCGCGCGCTTTGCCTCGGCGATCACGCACGAACTGCGCACGCCGCTGACCACGTTCCGCATGTACTCCGAGATGCTGGCGAAGGGCATGGTCAAGGACCCGGCTCGCCAACAGCATTACCTTGAGACGCTGCAGTCGGAGTCGGATCGCCTGGCGCGCTTGGTAGAGAACGTGCTGGGCTACGCGCGCATCGAGGACGGGCGCTTCACCGCTCGCATCGAACGCGTGGCGCTGGGCGAGTTGGTTGCCCGCGCACAACCGGTGCTGGAGCGACGTGCCGCCGACGCCGGCTGGACGCTGGTCGTACACGTGCAAGACGGCGACGTGCCGATCGACGCCGACATCGACGCGGTCGGCCAGATCCTGTTCAACCTGGTGGACAACGCCTGCAAGTACGGCAAGCCGCCGCTGGAACTGCGGGCGACGGCGAGTCGCGCGCAGGCCAAGCTGAGCTTGCGCGACCACGGCGTCGGCGTGCCGGCCGCACAGCGCGCTCGCATCTTCACGCCCTTTGATCGCGGGGCGCGCGAGCCCGGCGACAACGAAGTCCCCGGCGTCGGCTTGGGCCTGGCCTTGGCGCGCGAGTTAGCGCGCGACCTCGGCGGCAATGTCGTGCTGGAAGACACCGCGCCTGGCGCCTGCTTCACGCTCACCCTGCCGGCCTCAGCGCAGCGTAGCGGGGAAGGCGACCGAGCCTGACGCCGCCCTGCGGCACACCGCCACCTTGAGCGGCGGTAGACCATCGAACGAAGGAAAGTCTGCTTCGGGCAGCAGACGGTCGAGGCTCGCCATCGGTCGTCCCGCCTTCTCGGCGCAGCGGCGCAGCCGCGACTCGAAGTCAGACCACGCCACGTCGGCGCGGTTGTTCGCCGCGAGCAGCACGCCGCCCTCTGCCAACGCCAGCCACGCAGGCTTGAACAGACTCTCGTAGTCGCGCGCGGTGTCGATCGTGCCGAACGGCGTTCTAGCCAGCGGCGGCGGATCCAACACGATCACGTCGAACGTGCGGCGCTCGACCTTCGTGAACCGGAGCGTCTTGCCGCGCCGCTGCACGGGCTGCCCAGCGAGTTGGCGCAACACCGGCTGGCAGTCTTGGCATAGGAAGTGCTGCACGCCGAGCACGCCGTTGCGCACCGCGTTGTCGCGACCGAGGTTCAGGTTGCTCGCGGCGAAGTCGACGTTCCACACCTCACGCGCGCCGCCAAGCGCCGCGGCAACGCCGGCCGTGCAGGTGTAGGCAAAGAGGTTGAGTACGCTCTGGTCGCGCGCGTGCGCCCGCAACCAACGCCGCACAGCGCGAAAGTCGAGGAACAGCCACGGGTCGAGGCCGCGGTGCCGCGCGGCCACTGCGTAGCGCGCGCCCAACTCGCATCCCTCGATCGGCGCGGTGTCCTCGCCGCGCGGCGCGTCGCGGTAGCGTCCACGCCACACCAGGCTGGCCGCGCCCATGTCGCCCAGACCGGCCACGGCTGCGCTTCGTTCTTCAGCAGACAACTCGGCACGGAACTCCTGCGCCAAGAGCAGCGGCCCGTAGCGATCGATCGTCAGCCCAGGCCAGCCCTCGGCCGCGCCGTGGAACACGCGGTAACAGTCGGTGCCCTCCGCCGCCAGGTCGTGCGCCAAGGTCGCGCGACGCGCGACCGCCGCCGCCACAAGCGCGCGCAAGGCCGCCGGATCATCATCGCTGGCCTCCACCCTCTACACCTTCTGCGTCTTCCATCGCCCGCGTCGGAACACTGACAACGCGATCGCCGCCATCGCCGACTCGCCGACCACCACCGACCAGAACACGCCCTCGGCACCCATGGCGAGCGTCACCGCCAAGAACCAAGCGATCGGAATCTGGATCGCCCAGTAGGCGATCAAGTTGATTCCGGTCGGCGTCATGGTGTCGCCAGCGCCGTTCAGCGCCTGCACGAGCACCATGCCCAACGCATACATCGGGTAGCCGTAGCTGAACACGCGCAGGCAGGCTTCAGCCACGCGCGCCACCGCCGGCTCGTCGGTGAAGATCGCCACCAGAGAGGACGGGAACGCCAGCATGCACAGGCCGACCGCCGTCATGAACGCGACGTTGTAGGCCATCACCAACCACACCGCGCGTTCGGCGCGGGCCGGGACCTTGGCCCCCAGGCTCTGTCCCACCAGCGTTGCGACCGCGTTCGACAGCCCCCACGCTGGCAGGTAGGTGAAGATGAGGATGCGCACGCCCACCGTGTAGCCGGCGACCGCCGCGTCGCCGAACATCGCCGCGATGCGATTCAGCCCCACCCAGCTCGCGGTGGGCACCAGGAACTGGCCGATGCCGAACGCCGACAAGCGCAACAGGGTCGCCATCGCGCGCGGATCGAAGAACCGAACGCCCTGCACGTGCACCCGACTCTTGCCGCTGCGCAGCGCGCGCCACTGATACAGCACGCCGATGCCGCGCCCGCACAGAGTCGCGTAGGCTGCGCCGGTCACGCCCATCGCCGGCACCGGTCCCAG
This sequence comes from Planctomycetota bacterium, assembly GCA_031423015.1. GTDB lineage: Bacteria > Planctomycetota > UBA1135 > UBA1135 > UBA2386 > DATGPD01. The sequence continues at coordinate 26,306 of JANPER010000133.1, forward strand.
GCCAAAGATGAACAGCGGGTCGAGCGCGCAGTTCACCAGGTTGGCGATCCACAGCGCCTTCATCGCCACCATCGCGTCGCCGGCGCCGCGGAAGATGGCGTTCTGCACGAACAGCAGCATCACCACCACCTGTGCGCCGAGCACGACACTGGCGTAGCCGCCACCCAGCGCCACCACTTCGCTCGAAGCTCCCATCTGTTGTAGCAGCCACGGACCAGCGAAGAACGCCGGCAGGCCCAACAAGAGCCCCAGCACCCACACCAGCCCCACCGCCTGTGCGCCGACGCGCGCGGCGCCTTCGAGGTCGCCTTCGCCCACGCGCCGCGCCACCATCGCCGTGGTCGACATCGCCAGCCCCAACCCGATCGCGTACACCAACGTCAACAACGACTCGGTGAGGCCGACGGTCGCCACCGCCTCCTTGCCCAGCTTGGCGACGAAGAAGATGTCGACGACGGCGAACAACGACTCCATCGCCATCTCCAGCACCATGGGGATGGCGAGCAGCCAGGTCGCCCGCGACAGGCTGCCCTTGGTGTAGTCGAGTTCGGCGCCGCCGACCACCGCCCGCAGGGTGCGCCAGAAGGTGCGGCCGTCGACGCTCGAGAGGTCTGGCGATGGCGAGGACATGGCGCGCGTCGTGATGCACGCCGCGACCGCCAGCGCGCCAAGCGGACAGACGGTAGCGAGGCCGGATGACGGCGCAAGCGCGGAACCTGACGGCGGCGCGCGCTACGCTACGGCGGTGACACGACCGCGCATGCCCCTGCTCTTGTGCCTGCTGCTGGCTGCCGGTTTCCTGCCGAGCTGCGAGCACGACCCGCTCCCGGGCAGCGGCGGCAGCGCCTTTGCCGCCGACACCTACGTCGGTGAGTGGACCGGCACGTGGACCAACAGCACGAACAACACCAGCGGGCCCGCGTCCTTCGCCGTGGCCCGCGCCGGCACCAGCGCGCTGGCCCTAACCGTCGACCTCGGCGGCAACGTGTTTGGCGCTGGCGATCCGCCGGCCGAGACTTTCGTCCTCACCCTCGGCGCCAGCACGGCCACGCTCACCGCGCAGAGCACGCAGACTTACGGCCAGCTCGACGGTCGCCTCGAAGCCGACGGCACGGTCACGGCGAGCGCGATCAGCGTGGTGGTGGGCAACGTCCGCGCTTTCACCTTGGATGGCGAGTGGCGCACCAATGACATCGACCTCGAACTGACGCTGACCTACGCGCCGGGCTCGACGCCAGACACCGCGCGCGCCGCGTTGCGCCTCACCAAGCGCTAACCGCGACTGCATGCAGGAGAACCGCTACGTCCGCCACGAAGGCTACGCCGCGCACTATCGCGACCAGCGCTTCGCGACGGGCAGCGGGCCGCGCACGCATCGGCGCGAAGTCGCGGCGATCAAGCAACTGCTGCGGCATCCCATGCTCACGACCGGCGCCTGGCTCGACGTGCCGAGCGGTGCCGGCCGCGTGAGCGGCCTGCTGCCGCAGCCCGTGTTCCAGGTCGATCGCGACAAGGCCATGCTCGCCGCGTGCGCCCACGGCGTAACGAGCCGTCAAGTGTGCGCGTCAGCGCTGCACTTGCCGTTCGCCGACGCGAGCTTTGCCGGCGTGCTTTGTCTGCGTCTCATGCAACACCTCGACACCGCGCAGCGCCAACACGCCATCCGCGAGTTCGCGCGCGTGACCCGCGGTGTCGTGCTGTTCTCGTACTTCGAAGCGCGCAGCGTGCAGAGTTGGCGGCGGACCATCCGGCGCGCGTTCGGCAAGACGCGCAGCGGTCGCACCGCGGTGGCGTGGCCGGCGCTGCGCGGCGAACTCGCCGCCGCCGGCCTGCGCGTACTGGCAAGGCGGCCGCTGCTGCGCTTCCTCAGCGAGCAAACGTTGGTCCTGGCAGCGCGGGCGCACCCAGAGCCTGAGCAACAATTGCTCAGGCTCTGAGTTCCTTGCTGGTGGGGGAGGCGGACCCTCCCCCACGCCGGCCGCGACACGCGGCCTCCCCCTCCTCGGCGCCTGATGGGCGCCGGGCGCCTGCGGCGCGTCGATTCTTGCTCACGCTCTCAGGCTAGCGCGCCAGGCACTGCCGGCAGAACTCTTCGATCGTGGACAGCGCGCACGGCAACGCCCATGGCCAGGCACGCGCGACGTCGGCCATCTGCACGCGCTCCGCGTGTCCCGCGTCCACCGCGAACTTCAGCACCCGCTGTTGGTTCTCCCGCGACGCGTGGCCCCGCGCCGGCACGAGGAGCAGTCGGGTCGCACGCAGAAGGTCGATTTGCGGCGGCGACAGCGCGCCGCCAGCGACGCAGACGACGCCGCGCGGTGGCACCGGCAGGTACGTCTGCGTCGCGGCCGACAGCGCCGTCATGCCGGCCTCGCGCTCGCCGATGAGCACCGTGCGGTGCAAGTCGATCGCCAGCGCGCCGCTGAGCGCTTCGATCACCTGGCCGAGCGCCGCAGTCGGGTTCTCGAGGTCGCCGTCGGAGTCCAACACCGCGCACGCCCAAGCCCCGGGCGCGTCGAACCCGCTGGCCAGCAGCGCACGCACCAAGAAGCCCGCCGGCATCGTGCCTGCGCCCGTCGGCCGCCACCATGCGCCATCCCAAGTCGGCGAGCCGACTTGAAACAGCACCAGCGGCGCGGCGGCCAGGGTGTCGACCGAGGTCGGCGCGCGCAGTCGGAAGCGCAACAACTTGCCAGGTTGGTGCGGCGTTGGTCCGGGCGACAGCGGAACGGCGAGCGGCACGAAACCACGCGCCCCGTGCAGCGCCGGGCGCTCGGCCACGACGTTGCTGAGCACGCGCTCGACGTGCTCGAGGTCGGCGCGCAGGTCGGGCGCGCCGTCACTGGCCTCGCCGGTGTAGATGCGCTGCACGCAGGTCAGCGCGCCGAGCACCGCCGCGCGGTCGCCGGCAGCGAGCGGCCTCGCCATCAGCCCCGCGAGTTGGTCGGTGAGCCTGCGGGCGCGCAGCGCGAACCCGCGCTCGACGAATACTCGTGCCCGGCCCACAAGATCGTGGGCGCGCGCGGCCGCGTCGCCGATCTGGGCACGCGCGATCACCGAGTAGGCGCCATCGGCAAGCGACTCGACCGGGACCGCGACGGTGACGGCGAACCCCGTCAGGTCTTCGGAGGCCGCCGGACCGACGCGCCCGGTCCACACGGGCTTGCCATCGGCCGCATGCAGCTCGAGGTCGAAACTCAGTGGCTCGGTCTCTGCCAAGCGGATCGGCGTGTGCAGCGTGACGTGCAGGCGGAAGGGCGTCTTTCGGTCCGCGTCCTCCCACGCCTGTGAGTCGACGACCTCAGGCAGCGCGTGGACGTGCACACCGGCGCGGGCGACGCACGCCGCGTCGCAGGACGCGCCCGACAGCGCGGCAAACGCGTGCGCCAAGGGCGCGAACGGGTTGCCTTTGGCGTCGGTGAGCAACGCGGCATCGACCTTGGCGAGCACGTCGGGCTCGCCACCGCGGGCGCGGAGCCACAGGTCGTGCAGCAGTTCCGCATGCAAGGCCACGGTCCGGCGCTCCTGCCGAGTGACCTGCGCCGGCAGCGCCGCGAGCCCGCAGGCGAGCCCACCGCCGAGCCCGATCGCCAGGCGTGCGACGCACGCACCGCGACTCACTTGATCGACTCCTCCAGCGGATACGTCACCTTGATCCACGCCCGCAAATCGTCATCGAACCCGAGCAGATTGACGCCCAGGACTTCTTTGAACGCGTCGCGCACCGGTTTGTCGCGCTTCACCGCGTCGATCAGTTGCTTCACCTTCGCGCCGCCGTGCTTGGCGATCAGGTAGTCGATGCAGGCAAACGCGTGCGCGTGGTCCTCGAAGGTGAGTTCGTCGTTGTTGAGCTGCGACAAGCGCGAGAACACGCCCAGCTTGGCGGCCTCCACCATCTTGCGCAGCGGTACGCGCCAGCGTCCACCCTTGAAGCCGGCGCCCGGCTGGAGCGCGACCTCCTCGTAGCAGAAGTTGGTGCACTTGCCGGTCACCTTGTCCTCGAACCAGTGCGCCACGCCCTCGTCGATCCAGCCGCTCTTGCGGTTGCCGAGCCAACGCACCGGCGCCGCATTGGACAGCAGCAGGTGGGTCACGTTGTGCACCACATTGCGGTGCAGTTCCTCATCACCGGGCATCGTCGACAAATTGTGATGCGAACAGAACACGCACACGGGCCCCATGAGCTTGACGCCGTTGCTGTTCGAGCCCAGCCCAGTGACGCGCGGCGCCATGCGCTGATGATCGATCAGGTCCCTGAACAGGTAGACCTGCAACCGCGCCGAGAACGCCAGGTCGGTGCACTCGAACGTGGTCATGAACAGCGTGCGCAGCTCGGCGATGCGTTTGGCGTAGAGGTGCATCAGCGGATGCGTGTCCAGCTTGATGCGACCGACCGTGAGCGGCCGCACCGAGAACGCCAGGTCGAGATGCTCGGTCCGCAGGTGCATGAGCTCCTTGCCACCCGCCACCGCGTCGATGTCCTTGCGCCGCTTCGCCAACCACTCCGCGAGTTCCTTGGTGCGCGCTTGCGTCGCCTGGTCGGACACCGCGTTGGCGCACCCCTGACAGTCGCGCTGCAAAGCGCCGAGGCACTGCTTGCACTGGACTGCTTCGCTGCACGCCGTGACTGCCTTCTCCTGGTCCAGCATGCCCTTGTGGCCCGGGCACTCACGCTGCCCCGTGCCGTTGCACGAACGACAGCCCGCGTCCTGCGCGAGAACCGCGGGCGAGCCCGCGAGCCAGGCGACGAGGAGCAGGGCAGAACCCAGGTAACGCATGGCGCATTGAATAGCGTACGGCGGCGATGGGGTCACGGACTCGACGATCATCGCTCCGCGTGGGCGGCGCGCCATTCCTGCAAGCGCTGGCGCCACGTCGCGGCTTCGCCGGCACGGCCCGTGGCCTCGGTGAGCGCGATGTACTCTTCGTAGACGGTCCGTAGCGCCGGATCGCCAGCGTTCGCGCCACCGAAGAACTCATGCGCCGCCGCGACTTGCTCTTCGGCTTCCGCGTGGCGCCCGAGCAGCCGCAGGTTGTTTGCGTGGCGCAAGCGCAGGTGCGCGATCTGGCCGGTGGGCCCGGCTGTTTGCTCCGCCAGCAAGCTGGCCACCAAGTCGGCGGCCTCGGCGCGGCGCCCCTGCGCGATCCACAGGTTTGCCCGCATGCGCTGCGCCATCTGTGTGATCGCGTCCTGCGGCCCCAGCGCGTCGTGACAATGGCGGTAGCTCGCCTCCAGTTCGACCGCGGCGTCGTCGAGCCTGCCGAGCGCGCGCAAGCCGTCGGCGCGCCGCACGCGCGCGAACAGCAGGTTGGGATCGTCGGGCGACAACTCCTCCGAGCAACGAATGACCTCGTCGAACCAGGTCAACGCCTCGGCGTGCCGTTTGGCATGCGAGAGCTGTTTGGCGAGCGAGCCCATCGCGTTTCTGGTCTCGGGATGGCGGTCGCCGAACACCCGCCGCGCCGCGGGCACGACCGACTCGAGTGCCGTCACGGCTTCGCCGAGCCGCCCCATGCTCGCCAGCAAGTTGGCGTAGTTGTGCCGTGAGATCAGGGTCGAAGGATGGTCGTCGCCGTTCGCCTTGCGGCAGAGATCCAGCTCGCGCTTCACCCACGGCTCCGCGTCGCGGTAGCGCCCCATGTTGTAGTAGACGACGCCGAGATTGCTCATCGACGCCTGCGTGGCGGAGTGATCTTCGCCCAAGCTGCGCAAGCGCGTCTGCACGACGTCGAGCAGGATCTGCTCGGCCTCGACGTTCTTGCCGCAGCGCGTCAGCAACAGGCCGAGACCATTGGCGGCGGCCAGCGCGTCGGGGTCTTCCTCGCCGAACTCACGCTGACACACCTGGAGGTTGCTGCGCAGGAGCGCTTCGTGTTCGGTCAACTGACCGGCAAACGACAACACCGAGCCGAGGTCGCGCTGCACCTTCAAGAACGCGCGGCTGCGGGGTCCGCTGTGCTGTTCGTACAGCGCCAACGCGCGCACAAGGTGCACCTTGGCAACTTCGAGATCGCCCAACTGGGTGTAGGTCTTGCCGAGCGTGGCGCGGATCTCGGCCTCGACGAGCGGCTGATCCGGAAAGCGGTCGACCACCTTCTCGGCGGCGATGTCCAACACCTGCCGCATGGTCGCGTCCTTGCCCGCCTTCTCGGGCGCCACCGCGCCGAGCAGTTCGTCGTTGAAGAAGCGCAGGATGTCGGCACGCGTCTTGGCCTCGCTTTCCGCGCCGTCCTTGGCGCGCGTGATCTCGTGCCGCAAGCGATACTCGCTCACCGCGAAGGCCGTCGGCGTCGCCAGAAGCAGCAAGCCACCCATCACAGCAGCAACGGTGCGCGCCGGATGCCGCCGCGCGTAGCGGCGAAGCCGAAGCGCCGCCGGCGCGCGCCGCGCGAGGATGGGCCGTGACTCCAGCAGGTTCTGTAGATCGCGCCCGAGGTCGGCGGCGCTGGCGTAGCGCTGCTCGGGTTCCGGGGCCATGGCGCAGCGACACACCGTCTCCGCGTCCCACGACACCGCAGCATTGACCACTCGCGCCGCGGGCGCCGCCGCGGCGACGATGCGCTGCCTCGTCTCCTCGTCGCTGCTGCTCGCCGCGTGAAACGGGTTGCGCAGCGTGAGCAATTCGTAGAACAGAACGCCCAGCGCATACACATCGGTACGCGCGTCGATGCTCCCGCCGCGGACTTGCTCCGGCGCCATGTACAGCAACGAGCCCGGCTGCACGCCGCTGCGCGTGATCGACGCCGAGTCCGCCGAACGGGCGAGGCCAAAGTCGAGCAGCATCGGCCGCAGCGACCAGGTGATCATCACGTTCGATGGCTTGAGATCGCGGTGCACGACGCCCTGCCGGTGCGCGTAGGCGACCGCGTCGGTCAGCTCATGCAGCCAATGACAGACGATCTGCGGCCACGATCGCGCCGACGTCATCGCCGGCAAATGACCGTCACCACCGAGTTCGCGCATCGCGTCGCAGACGTCGCGCTCGGTCAAGTTCGCCGCCGACTTGCCCTGCAAGCGCCGCAACAAGTGATCGAGGCTGACGCCCTCGACAGGTTCCATCGTGAAGTACGGCAGCTCGCCGTCTTGTTCCGCGGCGTAGACCCGCACGATGCCAGGATGCTGCAGGCGCGCGATGGTCTCGACCTCGCGCCGAAAGCGCTCGCGTGCGCCGGGGAAGTAGAGGTTCTCGAGGCGAATCAGCTTGAGCGCCACGCAGCGACGCAGGGACGGTTGCTCCGCAAGGAACACCACCCCCATCCCGCCGCTGCCCAAGCGGCGGAGGATGCGGTACTCGCCGATGCGCGCAGGAACCTGTTCGATGTCTTCCTGCGCCGGCTCGAGCATGCCAGCGTTTTCGAGCACACGAAGACGGTGGCGAATGAGCGAGGCAGCGTGCGGGTGCTGCGCGATCAGCGCCTCGACCCCCGCCATGCCTTCGGCATGCAGCCGATCGATCGCCAACGCCACGATGTCCTTGGGGTCAGGTCGATCGGGAGGGTCGGCGTCGGGGGCTTTGCCGTCGGGTGGCACGGCCAAAGTCTACGCCAGGCCTCGAGCTACGGCTGGCGCCGATCCGACGGCGATGATGCTCGCGCGCCGGTGCCCCGCCGCGTCACTGCTTGTCGATGCCGAGCAACGTCACGGTGTACACCAGCGTCGCGTTCGGCGGCACGCGGTCGCCGGCGCCGCGCGCGCCATAGGCGAGCTCCGGTGGAATGGTCAGCCGGAACGTCGCACCCGACTGCATGAGCTGCAAGCCCTCGGCAAAGCCCTTCACGACCCACTGCGCCGTGAGGGGCTCTGGCGCACCGCGCACGTGGGTGGAGTAGAACATGGTGCCATCCGTGAGCCAACCGACGTAGTGCGCACGCACCATGCTGCTTGCAGCAGGCGTCGCGCCGGCGCCCGCGCGCAGCTGTTCGTAGATCAGGCCGGAACTCGTCTTGGTGCCCTTGCCCGACGCGGTGAGCGCGAACTCCGGGGCTCCTTCCGGCTTGCGGTCGTCGAACGACGCTGCGATCTCCACGCTGAGGCGATACGGCCCCCACGCCATCGCCAGGTCCAAGTTGTGCGGCGTCCGCTTGCTGTCGGTGAGCGTGACTTCGAACAGTTCCACCGACTGGTCCTCGCGCGTCATGCGCACCGGCACGCGCAGATCCGGCTCGGTAGCGAGGATGGCCGTCGCAGCGCGCCCGCTGGCATCGACGCGGTCGGCGGCAAACAGCGCCAGCGACCACTCCTGCTGCTCATCGCGCCGAGCGCCGACGTACCAACGACCGCGCGCCAGCTTCTGCGCGCCGAACGCGAGGTCGACGTCGGTCCGCAGCGTGGTCAAGGCACCCTTGCCCAAGATCAGCGGGACAGCCGAGCGCTGCTGCATGAAGCGTTCGTGGTCGGGGCGCCACTCGGGCTGCCCATACTCGAGGGTGACGCTCTGCTCGCCCGACAGGCCGAGCCAAGTCGCGCGCGCCGTGCGGCGCGTCTCGGACCCGACCGAGGTGAAGTACTGCGCGGGGAGCGCGCTGGCCATGAGCCAGAGGACGGAACTGGCGAGAGCTTGCGGGATCATGTGCGCGCGACGATAGGTGGTGGCGGGCGCGACCTCAGTCACCGGATGGTCACGGCGCCCGGCTCGCACCGCACGCCGGACCAGGACGACGAACGACGCTGGCGCCGGCACGATCCAGATCAACGTGCGCTGACCAGCACGCTGGTCACGCTTGGCATGCAGCCCTGTTCCTCGGTCTGCCGGCCTGCGTCGTGACGCCGTTCCGCATGACCCTCCTCTACGTCTCTACGCGGGCGACACCGCGCGACCTCCAGTGCCGCCTGTGACGCTCTCCTCCGTGACCCCAATCAAGGCTCGCGTTCGCAACGGTGGGCTGGTGCTCGATGCGCCAACCAACCTGCCCGAAGGCACCGAGCTCGACCGCGTGCCTGTCGACTCGTGGGACGATCTGGACGACGACGATCGCCGGGCACTCAACCAGGCGATCACGATCTCGGCGCAAGACGTGGTAGCCGGTGACGTAACCGACGCCACCGAGGTCCTTCGCAGGCTCCGCGCGCGTCGATGACGGCGCGCGCGTATCGGGTGGTATTCACCCGAACAGCCCTCGACCAAGTGGATGCGATCGCAGCGTGGTGGGAGAGCGAGCGCCCCGTGGCGCCAGGTCTCTTTGTCTCCGAGCTGGCAGCCTGCGTCGAACACCTCACGCAGCCCCCGCGTATTGGCGCTCCGAATCCACATGAGGCCGTGCCTGACCTACGGCGGGCACTGCTCCGGCGCTGCGGTTACCACGTCTACTTCCGAGTGGACGACTTTTCCGAGATCGTGGTGATCCATGCCGTGCGACACTCGGCAGGCGGGAACGGCCCAGGGCTAGCGTAGGCGTCGCCGCTTGATGCGCTACCCGACGTCACTCCGTGGGCCCCGTAGAGTCATCCGTCTTGGCGCCGCATCCCATGAGGATCCAGCCAGACCGCGACGGGCGCAACACGGACTCAGCCAAGAAGGATCAGCGCTCACGCCGTGATGACATCGAAGGCGCGATCAAAAATCGAGAGCTCCACTCGCGGAACTACGCGCTCAGCAACTCCAAGTGCTGGCTTCGCTCGCAAGCCTCCGCATCGCAACTCCGTGTTTCACGCCATCGATCAGAGCAGAGCAGAGCGCCCGCGGGATCGACGAGCCACCGCGGGAGTGGGCCGAATCGCCAGACGGTGAAGTATCTGCGCCGCAGCCAAGCCGTCTCCCCGAGGAGGACTTGCCGCTGCCGCGGTTTGCGCCCCCCCGCGGGCAAACCGGGCATGCCCAAAACCCCGACGGGGGGCCCAAATGCGGGGGGGGGGGGCGGATGGGGCCCC
>JANPER010000134.1:0-68739 GCA_031423015.1 Planctomycetota bacterium
CTGCGCGTGCTGCTGCCGTTGCCGAGATCACGACAGGCTGATCGGCTGGCGACTGCCCGGCGAACCTCAGCCGCGATCACGCCACGGTGGCGTTTCGATGCAGAATCTCGCCGCTGCACACGCTCACCGGAAGGACACGAGGTACTCGTATGGCGGCTGGCGCGAGCGTGTAGTTCTAGTCAGCGGAACCGAGGTAACATGAAATGATCATTGGCACGACCCTTCTCAAAGGCGTGACGGTCTACACTCCGTGGTTTCCGAGGGAAGGAAACGCAGCGACCTTCGCTCTCGACATGATCGGGATATCTGGAGCCACCGTGACGGTGAGCATCATGCACAAGGACTACGAGGATGACGACTCTGCCGAGGCGGGTCAAGCGACCTGAAGGAGCTGGTGCGGTTCAAGTACGTCGTGACCGGCACCAACAATTACGACTGGATTCACTTCCGCATGCTGCCACCAGCCTGGGAGAACAACTAAGGTGACTCATGGACGGCTTCGGCTTCCTTCCTGACGGCTGGTTCGGCTTTGACGGACCGGCCACAGCGACGCTCGAGAGGCCAGGTTTGCCGAAGCGGCCGAAGAGAATCGGCAGCGGCGCTCGCGCATCGCGAGGTAGTTGCGGCGCGAGCGGCACACGCGTTCCCGCCGGGGATTTCGGCTTCACGGACACCCACAGCCTGGACGTGCGATCGGATGTCTGGGTCAACAAGGGCGCTGCAGGCAAGTGCGGGTGCGGTGGAGAGTGCCTGGACGATTCATGTGGGTGTGCCGGGTGCAGAAGGAAAGCGCCTGCCCACCAGGGCCCAGGCGTTGGAATGATGGGCGGCTATGGCGGCCTGCCACGGGTGAATCGGGCGCTGGGTCTGAACGGTGGCCGAGCCGTCGTCGAGTCGAGCAGCCTCGCATCGCGTTCAACTTCAGCGATACTACTTGCCGTAAGAGATTTGTACCGGCAGCATAAGTTCGAACTTGTCCACGGAAGCCGCCCATTCTCTAAAGAACAAACCCAGTGGCTTCTGGCTGCCGCAAGACAGACGCTGCCAGGCGCGCGTGTTGGCAAACCGAGAGCGGATGATTTGCAGAATGTAAAAGAGTGGGTCAACCTTCTAGTGACCAATCCGCAGTTGGCGTACGGAGAACTGATGCAGATGCTGGGTGTATTGAGTAACCCAAATCAGCTCTTGGGGCGGGCTGGGGCATTGTGTCTGCAAGATTCGGGATGGTTTACTGGCTGGAAATGCGACCCGGGTACGTGCGATGATTCATGTCGCGCGCGTGGCCATCTTCGCGGCAAGTGTAGGCTGCAAGGGCTCAATCTCCCGGAGTTGCCACACCCCGGATGTATGTGCCTATGTGACAAGAACTATTCATGGTGGGAGTGGGCGCTGGGCTTAGCGGCGGTGGCGGTCGTCGTGGTAGTACTGACTGTGGCGACGCCAGGCGTACCCGATGAAGCCTTAGTAGTGGCAGCGGCGTCGTTACTGTTAACTACGAGGATAGACTACGAGTAGGAGGCATAAAGCAGTGCGGAAGCCAAAGTCGAAATCCAGAGAGGCTCCTCCCGGGAGTATTGTTGTGGGATTCGACCCACAACGCCGTGTATTAGGACTGCATAGCAAAGACAAGAAATTCAGGCTGTTAGTGTCCTTAGATGTTGAGAGTGGGAAGTGTGACATTTCGCTTGCGGTCGGGAAACGCTGGATTAACTGTACTGGAAACAAGGAGACTGGGGAACTCGAGCTGCAAGCTAGTCGAGGCGTACGCTGTGCTGCGATGGGAAAGATAGGGCAGTTGCTGGGGGTGGTTGAGATTGGGACACATGGGTTCCGAAGCGTGAAGACTGTCGTTATCAGGAGATCGTGAGTGTGATGGTGAATGGGGGCTCGACAGTGATAGGTTCAGCTCTCGCAGGACGATACGGCGATCGCCGGTGCAGCCGAGCCGCTGAGTCGCCTGCCTGTCGCTCCGCGCCTTCCTGCGCGCTAACGTCGCCCCGGTGACGCGCATCCTGCTCGATGACCTTGGCTCGGCCCGCACCGAGACTCTGACGGCCTACCAGCGACGCGGCGGCTATCAGGCCTTGCAGCGCGCCGTCCAGTCGCTGACCCCGGCCGACGTGGTGCGCGAGATCGAGGTGTCTCTGCTGCGCGGCCGCGGCGGCGCGGCGTTCCCCACCGCGAAGAAATGGAGCCTGGCGGCAGCGCAGACCGCCGCGCGCAAGTTCGTGGTCGGCAACGGCGGCGAGCACGAGCCGAGCTCCGACAAGGACAAGGTGCTGGTCGAGCGGCATCCGCACGCGGTGCTCGAGGGCATGGCGCTGTGCGCGTTCGCCACCGGCGCGCGCGAGGGCGTGCTCTACCTGATCGAGGACATGGCGCCGCAGATCGCCGCGGCGGAGCATGCCCTCGACGAAGCGCGCGCTGCCGGCTGGCTCGGCGCGCGCGGGTCTGGCGCGTCGTTCGCCTTCGACGTGCGCATCCATCGCGCGCCCACGACGTACGTGGCCGGTGAGGAGACCGCCGCGCTCGATTCGATCGAAGGTGGCCCGGGTAAGCCGCGCAAGAAGCCGCCGTATCCCGGCGAGGCCGGCCTGCACGGCATGCCGACCACGGTCAACAACGTGGAGACGCTGGCGCACGTGCCGTGGATCGTGCGCGAGGGCGGCGCGGCGTTCGCCGCCATCGGCACGGCGCAGAGCAAGGGCACGCTGCTGTTCACGCTCGGTCGCGAGGTGCGCAACCCCGGCGTGTACGAGCTGCCGTTTGGCTCGACCTACCGGCAGTTGATCGAGCAGTGCGGCGGCGGCATCAGGAGCGGCGCGCGCGTGCGCGCGGTGCTGCCGGCGATGAGCTGTGGCTTTCTTGCGGCTGAACACCTCGACGTGCCCATCGCCTACGAGACTCTGAAGCCGCTCGGCAGTAGTCCGGGGTGCGGCGGCGTGCGGATCGTGGTCGATGGCGACGACCCGTTGGCGCTTGTGCTGTCGATCGCTGAGTTCTTCATGGCCGAGCAGTGCGGCCAGTGCCCGCCGTGCCGCATGGAGACCAACCAAATCGTGCACGTGCTGAAGGGCGTGCTGGCCGGCAAGGGTGCTGGCTACGACGACAAGCTGCGCAAGCTGGCCGCGTTCTGCCGCGGCAAGGGCTATTGCTCGCTGATCGAGATGGCCGCGGCGCCGGTGTTGAGCGCGCTGACGGTGTTCGCCGACGACTTCAAGCGGCGCGCTGGCGCGTAGCGAGAGCTGCGTCGCCAGGTCTATTGGAAGCGGACTTCGATCCCGTCGCTGGTGCAGAACAGTGGGTTCCTCGTCCTGGTGCTCGGACCGAGCGCGATGCCTTGCACGAGGAGTGAGCTGCCGCTGACGTCCAATGGAATCGGCACGGTCACGCTGAGGCGGTTGCTCAACGACGCGGTGATCGCCAACACGACCGGTCGGCCATGGCCGACGAACAGCTCGGGGAACGACGGGCTGGGGCTGACGGGCACGAGGTCGAGCACCAACCCGGCCGTGACGTTGTTGTAGGTCCAGTTGGGGGTGATCTCTTCGAGGCGAAGGTTGCCGCCGACGGGGACGTCGATCCGCGCGCAGGGCAACAGACTCGTTCCGGTGCCCGCGCGCAGCACCAGGTCGTCGCCCGAGCCTGGAAAGCGCCGCAGACGGCGTTCGGCCACGAGGTCGGCGTAGCCCCGCATGTCGTTCCACATCTGCGCCGTGAAGCCATTGCCGATGAAGTGTCGGCCGATCGGCGTCTGCTGGGTGAACTCGGGGTTCAGACCGCACAGTGCGTCCTGCCAGAGCGCTGTGTAGATCGTCATGCCCGCGACCAACGTGATGGGCTGACGGGGGTGACTCAAGTCGCTCACGTAGAGCGAAGGACTGAACGCCAGCGCGGCCATAGCCTCACCGACGCGGGCGAGACGCGCCGTGCCAGGTCCGAACGCTTGGTTGATGTCGTCGACGGCAAGTTGATAGCTGACGCGCACCTCGTTCTGCATCGCCATCGGGTTAGCGAACGCGCCGGGATAGAACGTGTGGCCATAGGCGCGCGCCCAGGTTTGGTAGAGCACGGCCTTGGCGGCGGGGCTGTGCGCCCGCACGTTCTGCACGATCCCCAGGGCGGCGGCGCGGAACGTCGTCGGGTTGCCGAGGTGCGTGGCTTCGGTCGACATCCCCTGAATCACCACATAATCCCAGAACTCGCCCACGGGCAGCGAGGTGGTGATCGCAGCGACCTGCGCTGGATCAGTGAAGTGGAACGTCAGGTTCATTCCGCCAGCCAAGCGCGGCACGATGCGCGGCGTTGCTTGACCGGCGGCGCTGGCGATCACGCCGACCATGGCGGGGACCGAGGCGTTGTCGGCTGAATAGCTGTTGCCGTAGAACAACAGATTGAGCGGTCGCTGCGCGGCGAGCGAACCTGAGAGCGCGAGCGCCGCGAGGAGTACGCGACGAAGAGTAGGCATGGGCAACGGCGAGCATATCAGCGGCGCTGCTGCCGGCTAAGGCCTGGGCCGCCGTTCGCGGCCGGCGCCATGGCACCGCCCGCGCCGTCACATCAGGCAGTCGTCAGCGGCCGTTGCCGCTCGCCGGCTCGCTCTGATTCACCAACCGCAGCAGGTGATACAGGCGCTCCGGCGTGAAGTTGCCGTGCGGGCTGGTGATCGCCCAATCGGTCAGGCGATCCATCGAGTGCGCGCCGCGCTGGCCTTCGCGCAGCGTCTGCACGAAGAACGGCTCATTGAGCAGCGTGGCGTCGACGCTCTGCGTGTCGAGGCTGTGCACCGCGAACCACAGGTGCTCGTGCTGCGGGCTCTCGTCGTCGTCGACCGAACTCTCGAAGCCCAGCTTGACGGTGAAGGTCCACTCCTCGTGCGCCGCAAACCGCCGGTGCAGGTCGACGAACTTGGCGAGCTTCTCCTTCGCCAGCCGACTGGCGCGCTCTGCCTCGCTGTCCGACACGTAGTAGATCGGGTTTCTCTCGAGCGTGGGGACGCACGACGACAGGCCAACGTAGCGCCGCCGCTTCACCCCCTGCGCCGGCACGAACAGCACCCCGGCGGGGCCGACGTGGGTGTCGTCGCGGTCGGGCTGGGTGCCGAGGTGACCCTCGGGCAGCCGATCGATCGCGAACTCCCAGGGGATCCAAACCAGCTCCAGGTTCTCGCCCACGATGAACACCTCGTCGGCTTCGGGGACACCCAGCTCCAAAAACTGAGCGCCCACCTGCGTCACGAAGTCGACGATTACGTCGACCTGGTGCTCGGGCACCGCGAGCGCCTCCAACTCGACGCAGCCGGCGCGGCGCAGGCCATGCGTGTGCACCCAACACAGCTTGCCCTCATCGTCGGACTCGGGATACACGGTGAGCACGCTGAACAAGGTCTCGAACGAGGGAGGCACTTCCGACTGGGCGGCATCGAGTGCCCAAGCGCCGGCGTGCACCCGGTAGCTCGCCTCGTCGTAGATGGAGACCATCGACGGACAGACCGCGCACAGCAGCTTGATGACGATGTGGAAGTCTTCGGTCGCGCGGTCGCCGAACGCGCCGCACACGCCGATGCGCCAGCGCGAGTCGATGCTCTCCTGGCGTTCGGCCTCGGTGAAGCCATCCCACTCCAGGTGGTCGTCGGCCAAGGGCTCGGCCGGGGCGATGAAAACCCGCAGCCACCAGGGGTCGTCGGCGTCGTGCAGGCGAATGGCGACCTCGAACTCCCAATGCGCGTCGCGAGCGAACTGGCGCTGCTCGGCGGACTGGACGTCATCGATGTGCAGGCCCGGGCAGGCGCGCATGCGGGCCTCGGCATCGGCCGCGGCGAGGTAGCCGGCACGGTTGGGCAGGTAGGCGAAGACCGGCCAGCCCTCAACGTTCTCGCCATCGAGCAGCTCGGCGTATTTGGGAGGCAGCTCCATCGGTTGGCGGGCACTGTAGCGCCTGCTGGGCCGGGTGACAGGGGACGCGCCAACCCAGTTGGCCGCGGGCACCGAGCAACCGATGGTTGCGCTTCGCGGCTCGCTTCCCGGTTCGCTTCCCGCCCGTGGCAAGCAGCCGGCAAGCGCGTCCGGGCTAGCCCTCCCGGGTCAACTGCTTGCACCTGAGAGGGCCGCGCCTACACTCCCGCGTCCTTGCGTCGCGCGCACGAAGCCTGGCATTCGCCGGGTTCGGCACAGCCTCCGGGATCTGCGCCGCCGGGCAAGGATCGCCGCGTGGTCGACCCGGCGCGTCATCAGCCAGTTCACGAGGACCGAGTGCCCAAAGAAGAAGCGATTGTCTTGGAAGGCAAGGTGATTGAGAACCTGCCCAACGCCATGTTTCGGGTCGAGACCGAGAACGGTCACCAGATCCTGGCGCACGTGTCCGGCAAGATGCGCAAGTTCTACATCCGCATCCTGCCCGGCGACCGGGTGACGGTGGAAGTGTCGCCCTACGACCTCACCCGCGGCCGCATCACCTACCGCGGCAAGTAGCCGCGCGGTCGCCGCTCGCGCGCGTGCACGGCGTGCGCCGTTCGAAGCCGTGCGAGTTGCCCCTTGACGGTGCCCTGGGCGCTCGCTACTAGTTCCGTCGCCATCAAGAGCCCCGAAGCAATTCGGGCGGCAACCGAGCCACGCTGAGCGTGGACGCGGTGCCGAGCTTGCCTGATCCGTAGGGACAGGCAGCGATGGGGCCGACTCACGTCGGCAAACGCGCGTTGCACGTGCAGCGCGCCCCGCGCTGAGCGACTCACGATGGCATGGACGTTAGGCCATGCCATATTCCTGGACCTCTCCCGCGCGCGCGCCGCAGTTTTCGACGCGCGCCATTCGCGCCGGCCGCGCCCCCGAAATCGATTCGGGCGCCCTCACGCCGTCGATCTGTCTGTCGACCACGTTCGCGCAGGCGGACATCGGTGTCCCAGGTGCCCACACCTACGCGCGCGCCAGCAATCCGACGGTCGCCACTTTGGAGGCCGCGCTCGGCGCGCTCGAGGACGCACCGCCGAGCGTGTGTTTCGCCACCGGGATGGCGGCGACCACCACGCTGATCCTGGCGACCGCAGCGGCAGGCGATGCAGTCTTGGTGAGCGAGGTCGTCTACGGCGGCACCGCTCGCTTGCTGGAACGCGTTCTCGCGCCGCTCGGCGTGCGCGCGACGTTCGTCGACACCAGCGACCTGCGGGCCGTGAGCGCGGCGCTGCGCAGCAAGCCGAAGTTGCTGTTCGTCGAGACGCCTGCCAACCCCACGCTGCGACTCACCGACGTGGCGGCTGTCGCCGACTTGGCGCGCGAAGCCGGCGTGCTGCTCGCGGTCGACAATACGTTCCTGACGCCGCTGCTCATGCGCCCGCTCGACCTCGGGGCCGACGTCGCGCTCTACTCGACCACCAAGTACATCGAGGGGCACAACGCCACCGTCGGCGGCGCGATCAGCGCGCGCGACCCGGCGCTGCTCGAACGCGTGCGCTTCCTGCGCAAGACGCTCGGCAACATCCAGGCGCCGTTCTCGGCGTGGCTGACTCTGCGCGGCCTCGACACCTTGGCGCTGCGGCTGCGCGCACACAGTCGGCACGCGCAGCAGGTGGCGGAGTTCTTGGCGGCACACCCGGCGGTGGCACGCGTGCACTACCCCGGCTTGGCGAGCTTTCCGCAGGCCGAGTTGGCGCGCAGCCAGCATCGCGACGCCGAGACCGGCGAGGCGCTGCACAGCGGCGTCGTGTCGTTCGAGCTGCGCGCCGACCTGGTGCGCGGCGCTAGCGACGGTGGGTTCGCTGCCGGCGTGCGTTTGGCGCGCGCGGTGCGCCTGGCCACGTTGGCCGAGAACTTGGGTTGCACGCAGACGCTGCTCACGCACCCGGCGTCGATGACGCACGCCGATGTGCCGCAGGCGCGGCGGCACGCGACCGGCATCAGCGATGGGTTGATCCGGCTGTCGATCGGGCTCGAACACCCGCGCGACGTGATCGATGATCTGGCGCAGGCTCTTGCGCAGGTGGCGGTTGGCGACGAAGTCGAAACGACGGCCGGGATCGGCGAGGCGGTGGCCCGTGACTGATCCTTCTCGTACGCCGACTACGCCGATCGTGGTCGTGAAGTTCGGCAGCTCGGTGCTGCGCAGCGACGCGGACCTGCCCGCGGTGGTGCACGCCATCTATGGCCACCTGCGCCGAGGTCGGCGCGTGCTCGCCGTGGTGTCGGCGCTCGGCGATACCACGGACCGCCTGCTGGCGCAGGCGCGCGCGCTCGGCGCCAGCAACGATCACGCCGTCGCCGCGTTGCTGGCAACCGGCGAAGCGCAGAGCGTGGCGCTGCTGGCGCTGGCCCTGGCGCGCGCTGGCTTGCCCGCGCACTTTGCCGACGCGCGCGCGATCGGCCTGCGCACGCGGGGCGCGGTGCTCGACGCCGAGCCGATCCGCGTCGACGTCGCGTTCTTGCGCCGCTGTCTCGCTGAGCGCCCAGTCTTGGTGGTGCCCGGCTTTGTGGGGGTCGACGCCGATGACCGCGCCACGCTGCTCGGTCGCGGCGGCTCCGACCTCAGCGCCGTGTTCCTCGCAGTGGCGCTTGCGGCGCGGGCCGGTGTGTTGTGCAAGGACGTCGACGGCGTGTACGACCGCGATCCGGCGGTGGCTTCGGGCGCGCGCCGCTTCGCGTTCGCCAGCCACGTCGACGCTCTCGCCCACGGGGGTCGCTTGGTGCAGAGCAAGGCGATCGACGCGGCGCGCGCCGCCGGCATCGAGCTGCGCGTCGCCGGGCTGCACGGCGATGGTGGCACCCGCATCGGCGCCGGCGCCAGCGTCTTTGCCGTGGCGTCGCCGCCGCGCCCGCCGCTGCGCGTGGGTCTGATCGGTCTGGGCCACGTCGGCGCCGGCGTGCACGCGCGCCTCAGCGGGCTGGCGGCGCAGTTCACGCTCGTGGGTGCGGCGGTGCGCGATTGCAAGAAAGCGCGCGCGCCGTCGCTGCTGACCCTTGATCTGACCGACGACGGGGCGACGCTCGCGCCGCGCTGCGACGTCTTGGTCGATGTGTCTGGCGACGTCGAACACGTGGCGCCGGTGTTGGCGACTGCGCTCGCGCGCGGCGTGCATGTGGTCTCGGCCAACAAGGCGCTGCTCGCGCGTCACCTGCCGGCGCTGCGCGGCGCGGCGCGGCACGGCCATGCGCGCCTCCTGTTCTCGGCGGCGGTCGGTGGCGCGGTGCCGATGCTGGCGTTGGTGGCGCGCGTGCGCGCCCTCGGCATCGCGCGCGTCGACGCCATCTTGAACACCACGACCAATTTCGTGCTCGCCGAGATGGCGCGGGGTCGTGGACTCACCGCGGCGCTCGAAGGGGCACGCGCGGCCGGGTTTGCCGAGCCGGACGCGACGCGCGATCTCGACGGCCGCGACGCGGCCGACAAGCTGGTGCTGCTGGCGGACGCGGCGTTTGGCGTGGCGCTGCCAACCGATGCCGTCGCGCGCGTCGACGTGCGCGACCTCGATCCGGCGCGCGCGCGAGTATCCGCGTCGGCGCAGCGCGAGTTGCGCGTGGTCGCGTCGCTCACCCACGACGCGAACGGCGTGGTGCCGTCGCTGGCGTGGCGCGAGCTCAACGCCGGCGATCCTCTGTTTGGCACGCCGAGCGATCACAACCGCATCGTCGTCTTCACCGAGGACGGCGGTGTGCACGTCGCGCACGGTGGCGGCGGCGGCTGCTGGCCGACCACCGAGGCGATCGTCGGCGACTTGCTCGCGCTTTGGCGCGAGGGCAATCGCGAAGTGCAGCCTAGCCTGACCGTCGACGCAGACGTGGCGACGCCATCGGAGGTCTCGGCATGAAACCCGACACTCAACTGGTGCACTTCGTGCCCTGCCCTGGCGACCCGTTCCACGCCAGCGCGACGCCGATCTATCAGACGGCGACCTTCGCCCTCGACCAGCAAACGCTCACTGCGCCGTTCGACTACGCCCGCAGCGGCAACCCGACGCGCGCGGTGCTCGAACGCCAGATCGCCGTGCTCGAGGGGGGCGCGCGCGGGTTTGCCTTCGCCTCTGGCCTGGCGGCGTTGACCGCCGTGCTGCGCCTGCTCGAGGTCGGCGACGAAGTGCTCGCCGACAACGATCTCTACGGCGGCACCTACCGCTTGCTGAGCACGCTCATGCCGCGGCACGGCGTGCACGCGCGCTACGTCGACGCGTGCGATCTCGACGCGGTGGCGCGCGCGTTCACCGCGCGCACGCGCCTGCTGCTGGTCGAGTCGCTCAGCAATCCGCACCTGCGCGCCGCCGACATTGCCGCGTTGGCGCGCCTGGCGCACGCGCGCGGCGCCTTGCTGTGCGTCGACAACTCGGCGCGCACGCCGCTTTTGTGCCAGCCGCTGGCGCACGGCGCCGACCTCGTCGTGCACTCGGCGACGAAGTACCTCTCGGGCCACGGCGACGTGACCGCGGGCCTCGCCGTGACCCGCGACCCCGCGCTCGGCGAACGTCTCTACGCGGTGCAGAACGGCGAGGGCGCCGTGCTCGCGCCGTTCGAGACCTTCCTGCTTTTGCGCGGCATGAAGACTCTGGCGGTGCGGCTGCGGCAGCAGCAAGCGAACGCGCGCGTGGTGGCGAGCTGGCTGGCGACGCAACCGAGCGTCACGCATGTGTACTACCCGCGCGACGCGGCCGGTGCGCTGGCACGCGACGGCGGTGCGGTGATCTCGTTCACCACCGGCGATTGTGCCGCGTCGCGCCGCTGCATCGCCGCGCTGCGCCTGTTCTCCCCGTGCGTGAGCTTCGGCTCGGTGCAGTCGTCGGTATGTCTGCCGTGCGAGATGTCGCACAAGAGCATCCCTGCCGACGTGCGCGCGCAGCGCGGCTTTGCCGAAGACCTGGTGCGGCTGTCGATCGGCATCGAAGACGTCGACGACCTCGTCGCCGACCTGGCGCAAGCGCTCGTCGGGAGCGTTGCCGAGGCGCTGCCGGCCGGCTGAGCGGGGGCCAGGCACGCAAGGCCTGGCCCGACAAACGCCCATCCGGCGGCCCGCCCTACCGCACGCCGCGCAACTCGATGTCGTCGAAGTACGCGTAGTCGCTCGTCGCGTTCATGTTCGCGTCGAACTCGATCCAGAACGTGCTCGACACGCTGCCGAGTGCGATCTCGTGGCGGCGGTACACGTTGTCGTCTTCGCCGTTCACGAAGGTGCGCACGGTGGTGAAGTTCACGCCGTCGGTGCTCACGCGCACCGCGGCGGTGTCGCTGCTCTCGAAGGCGCGGATGCGCGCCCAGAACACCAGCTTGGCGTTGGTGACGCCGGCGAGGTTCGCCTGCCGCCGCAACAACCCGGTGCTGCTGCGCAGCCGGACGTGAACCACGCCGCTGGCGGGGCCGTCGGTGCGGATGCTGTTGTCGCCCGACGCGGTCCACGCGCCCGTCCAGCCGGTGCCGCCCGAGTAGTTGGCCGACTCCCAGCCGTCGTACGCGATCTGCTGTTCGACGCCGCCGGCGGTCACCGTGATGTAGCCGACCTTGGTCTCGAGGTGCGTGC
Organism: Planctomycetota bacterium; assembly: GCA_031423015.1. Lineage (GTDB taxonomy): Bacteria > Planctomycetota > UBA1135 > UBA1135 > UBA2386 > DATGPD01. Next base: position 11,488 of record JANPER010000134.1, read on the forward strand.
CGAATGCGTTGCTGGCGGTGAGCGCCACGGTGAAGGTGCCGGCGGTCATGTACGTGTGGCTCGGGTGCTGGGCGCTGGCGACGCCACCATCGCCGAAGGTCCACCCCCAAGTCGTGGGCGCGTTCGACGACAGGTCGGTGAAGGCCACCAGCAACGGCGCCGTCCCCGACAGCGGCGTGCCCGAGAACTGGGCCACGGGTGCCGCGCCGCCGCCGGTCTGCTGCATCGCGATGAGCACGTTGATGCGGCCGTACCCGAACGTGTTGTCGACCCCGGTCGTACCGAGGTCGTTCGTCGAACCCTTGAGGATCGCTTCCACCTGGTTCGGCGTGAGCGCGGGGTTGGCCGACCAGATCAAGCCGCACAGGCCGGCCGTGAGCGGGCAGGCGAAGCTCGTGCCGTTCACCGCGGCGTAGCTCGTCGCACTGGACGAGTTGGTCGTGAACACGCCGACGCCGGGCGCCACGAGATCGACGAAGGTGCCAAACGCGGAGAACGACGCCTTGAGGTCGTTCTGGTCGGTGGCACCGACCACGATCAGGTCGTCGGCGTCGCGACCGCCCAGGGTCAGGTTGCGGTTGTCGTTGCCCGCCGCCCAGATCAGCAGCCCGCCGATCGACTTGATGTAGGTCGCCGTGGTGAGGTTGGAGCTGCTGTCAGGGCCGCTGTAGCTGACGCTCGCCACCTTGTCGCCGTTCTCGATGGAGGTGCGCGCCGCGTGCTGCAGCGTGCTCAACGCCGCGCTGCCGGTCGACACGTTCGACACGCGCATCATGCGATGGCTGAGGTTCCAACCGACGCCGGCGACGCCCTTGGCGTTGTTGCCGTTGGCCGCGGCACAACCGGTGGTTTGTGTGCCGTGCGGGTGCACCGGCCCGATGCTGCCGCCCGCCGACTCCCAGCGTAGGTCGACGGCGTTGTAGGCCTCGCGCCGGTTGAGCTGCAGGTCTTCGTGCGTGGTGAGCACGCCGGTGTCGCAGATGCCGATGCCCACCGACGGGTTGCCGGTGTGCAGATCCCAACCCGCGCACGACTGCATGCGCGTGGCCTGGTGGTGCCACTGCTGCGCGAACAGCGTGTCGTTGGGGCAGCTGATGGGATACAGGGTCCAGTCGGGCTCGACGTAGTCGAAGGCCCACGTGCGCATGAGCCGGCCGGCGACGGCGTTCTCGGTCCCTTGCGGGACCACGAACAAGAACTCGTCGGTCGCCGCGACGCGCGCCGTCACCTCGAAGTTGCTCAGCTCGCGCAGCGCGACGGTCAAGAGCGCATCGGCTTGCGCGCCGAGGCCCGCCGCCACGAGAGTCGCGCGCTGCTGGGGCCGCGCGATCATTCGCCCGGAGAACTCACGTTCGCCCGGCACCGCCACGTGCTGCCGCTGCGCGGCAAGCTCCATGGCGCGCAACAACCGCTGCGGCTCGGTAGCGCTGGCGCCAGCGTCAGGGGTGGTAGGGGACGCTTGTGCGAAGCCGGCATCGCATGCGAGCGAGCTGACGACGAGGACGAGCGCGAGAGGAAAACGAGACGAGGCAGGATGAGTCACGCAGAACCTCCGAGGCGCAGATGCTAGTCATGAGTGCACTCAGCGCCCATCCCCTTGCCTGATTGCGGTGACACGTCATCGCGCGCCGCGTCACCAAGGGATCAAGACGCGACCGTTGGTCAGGTACAAGCGACCCGGCAGCGTGAGCACGACATCCTGCACGACGATCGTGCTGCCGATCGTGCCGACGCTTGGCAGTGGCAGGGCGAAGCGGAGCGCGCCGGCGGCGGGGACCACGCCGACCGGCAGCGTGGCCATTGCGGATGGATCGACGCGCAGCGTGCCGAAAGGCGCCACCGGCAGCTCGGTCTGGCCGACGCCGAGCAGCATGACGACCGCGGCGCCGGGCGGCGCGGTCTGTACGAAGTTCAGCGGCATGCCGAGCACCGCGACGCGCGACAGTTCCGGGTGGCGCGACGTGTCGCTCATCGAACCGTGCGCAGTGAACACGTAGAGGTGGGTCGCGGTGCTCACGTAGCCCGCCTCGCGGCCGGTGCCCTGCGCCACCGCCGCACCCTGCAACGCGATGCTGTCCCAAGTGTTGGTAAACAAGCTGTAGCCGTGCGCGCGCGCGGCGTCGGTGGCGAGCGCGGTGACTCCGACCACCGCCAGGGTCGACGCGGTCACGCTGCCGGTCGTGGCGATCTGCTTCCAGCGACCGAGGACCGGATCGAACACGGCGACCCTGCCCGCATCGGCCACCGCGACGATGCTGTTCTCGGGCCGCGTCGCGATCGCCGTCGGCGTCAACGCCAGCTGCGCGAACGTGCCAGTGCGCGCCGAGAAGCCAACCAGGCCGGTCGGGGTCTCCAGCACGATGCTCTCCGGCGTGGGGTGGGCGCGGGTGACGGTCACCGCCGGCAGCGTGGACCAGGTGCCGAGCACGCTGCTGTAGGCGACGTGCGCTGGCGTGGCCGACAGCGTGTCGTTGCCGAACGCGACGTGATCGCCGACCGTCCAGCCGTACGCGCCCGCAGCCGGGCTGCTGAAGGTGCCCCGCACCGCCGAGAACGCGACCGTCGTCGGGTCGACGTGCGACACGAAGCTCGACGTCGCCTCGCCGCGCCACAAGTGGAACGCGGACGGTGTGTGCGCGGTGATCCAGCCGCTCACGAACTGATTGTGGCCGGGGTCGTAGGCGAAGTCGCCCGACGCGTGCTCGAGCACGGCGACGTTCGCTGCCATGACCTGCACGCGGATCGGCTGGCCGCCGCCGGCAAAGCTGGTGAACGCGCCGCGCAGCGCGCTGAACGCGAGCAAGCTTGGCCCGCCGACGACGAACGCGTAGCCGTCGGCGACGCTCGCGGTCACGTTCGTGGTCGGCACAGTTTGCGTCGACCAGCGGTCGCGGTACGCCGAGAACGCCTTCACTTCGTCGGGCAGCGTCAGCACGGCGACGGCGCAGTTCTTGCCCGCTGTGTAGCGCGCGTTGGCGCGCGACGGCGTCGAACGCCAGACGTTGAACAACCCGCTGAACGCGTGCGCGGCGGTGTCGTCGGCGGTGAACGCGACGTTGCCGTCGACGCGGGTGAAGCGCGGGGTTCCGCTCAGCGTCAGCGCGACCCACTGGCCGAAGAACCCCGAGCACGCGTGCACGGTGCTGCCGTCACGCACCAGGCACACCGTCCCGTCGACGGCCAGCGACAGCACGTGGCCCCCGGCTGGCTGCAACGTCGCGTAGCCGCTCGCGTGGGCCGCGCAGGCGTGCAGTGCCCCGCTGTCTTCGACGACGCACAGGTTGTTGCCAGAGTGCACGACCGCCGCGCCGCCCACCGGGATGCTGGTCCAGGTGCGCAGGACCGCGGAGAACACTTCCACCGCGGTCGGCGTCTGCACGACGACGAGGCTGCCGACGGCGACGATGCTGCTCACATTGGCGGGCAGCGGCCGCTCGCTCCAGTACGGACCGTCGGCGGACTGGGCGAGACCATGGCCACAGAGGGCGAGCGCGGCGAGGGCGAGGCGAGCGTGCACGAGGATCTCCGAGTGAAGGGCACCGCACAGTCGTGCCGCAATTCGGGACGGTCAAGGGGTGGCGGCGCGCGCCACGGCCGCGAGCGGGCAGCGGTTGCGCGATGGCGTCCATCGCATCGGCGCGTGACGCGAACCTTCTCAGGCATGGCGCATCGCCAAACTTCGATCGGCACTCTGTCGTGCAGCGGTGTCCGTCAGGTCAGCGCGCCGACGCGCCGCGCAAAGCGCGCGACACAGTGCGCCCCGATCGTGTCGATGATGCGCTGCCACTGTTTGGCCGGCGTGTAGTCGGTGGTGGCGCGGCGGAAGCCGGCCGCGGCGATCTCGCGCCGTTGCTGCTCGTGCGCCAAGTAGTAGCGCGTCTTGTCGATGCACTCGTCGATCGTGTCGAACCCGATCACTTCGCGGTCCAGCTCGAACAGTTCGCGCAGCCAACGCGGGTTGTCGCAGACTTGCAGCACACCCATGGCCGGCAACTGCACCACGCGCGTGTTGCACGGCCCGACCGAGTGATGCAGGTTGAAGCCGCATCGCAGCCGTCGATACGCGGCGCGCACTTCGCTGTCGCTGGCGGCGCCGAGCGGCCAACCCGGGCCGCGCACCAGCGTGCTCGGCAGCGCGGCGACCAAACGTTCGATGCGCTGCGGCCGATCCGACAGGCCATACACTCGCTCGCAGAAGATCGCGGCGTCGAGGTCGCGGTGGCCTTCCAGGATGTCCAGCTCGGTCAGCGCTGGCGTCAGCCATTCCTGCCGCACGGCGTGGAACAGCCACGTCACCTGTTGGCAACCCCAGCGGCGATAGTCGTCGACCACCGCGATGTTGAACGGGAAGCAGAAGTCGAAGTGGGGTGCCACCGGCTGCGACAGGATCGCCGAGCTTTCGGGATCGTCGGCACACAGGAACACCTTGCACACGTCCGACGTGGCGAGGAACTCGGGGTGCAGCATCGCGCCGCCGGCGGCGATCAGCACGTGGCTGTCGCGCAGAACGTCGGCCAGCTGCGCGTAGGCAGTCAACAACCCAGCGTCGCCTTGTCGCCACGCGGCGTCGAGCCGGTCGAACGACCACCAACCGCCGGCGCAGGGCATGCCGAACGCATGCACCTCGTAGCCAAGGGCGCGCAGCCGCGCGCAGTTGGCGTCTTCGACCGCGCTCCGGCGTTCGTCGTGCGCCGGATAGACCCACGCGTAGCGCAGCGCGCGCATCGTGCGGGCGCTGCCGGTCGGTGGGGGTGCGGGGTGGGGACCCATGGTTCAACCCTCAGATCGACCCGCGCACGCGGTGAGCTGAACGACAGCCGCGGTCCATGCTCCGCATGACGACTCAAGTTGGAGTCGGGCGCGCCCGATGCTGACGGGGGAGATGTCAGTCACGACGCGGACGCCGATCGAAGCTCGCAGGCATCAGCCCGGCGGCCTGCGCATCAAGGACACGAGTCAAGCGCCCAACCAGAGCCCGGCGCCCACCTGTCTGACGGTCGCCACGATCGATGACCTGCGGGCGACGCTCGGGCTGGCCCGCGTCGGGTTGATCCTGGAGACCGATCTCGACGTCATCGAGACCGAGTGCGACCTGCACCAACGCCGGCGGCGCGACGCCGAGGTGCTGACGACGCTCGCGGCCAACTGCGTCGGTGATGCGCTCGAGCTTGGCACCTCGCACGGACGCGGAACCTTCAAACTCGCCACCAATCTGCCGCACGGCATCGTGCACACCGTGAACGTGTTGCCCGAGCAGGCGGCGGGCGCCGGAACCCTGGTGACGCACCTGCTGGAGCGCGACGCGATCGGCGCGTTCTATCGTGCTCGCGGCATCACCAACGTGCGCCAGATCTACGCCAACCTGCACACGTGGCAGCCGCCCGCAGCGTTGTGCGACCTCGGGATGGCGTTCGTCGATGCTTGCCACGATGAGGCAGCGGTGTGGCAAGACAGCCATCTCGCCTGGCATCGGCTGGCGCCCGGTGGTTTCCTCGCGTGGCACGATTGGTCGCCGAGCGCCCGGACGCGCTTTGACTGGATCGATGCAGTGATGCGTGGCGCGTCGCGCTTCCTCGCCGACGTCGGTGTGACTGGCAAGGTCGTGCACTTGCGCGACTCCTGGATTGGCGTGCTCCGCAAGCCGACTTAGGGCCCAACGTGGCGGTCGGTTGGCTGAGCGCGGACACGCGCCACGCCCGGTCGAACGATCAGCCAGAAACTCGGTGCATCCGCGCGGCTAGTGGTCTTGGACCAACACCCCTTTGGTCCCCGGTGTGGACGCTCGTCCGGACCCGGTTTATTCATGAGCCGCTTCCTACCCTTGCGGGACCCTGGTGCGTACCGGCTACGCGGGATCGTGGTTGCTGCCCGGCGCATCGCTGGCGCAACCCGCACCCAGCCGAGCACGTTCCTGTTCTCGCGCGGTTTGGGCAACGGCCACGAGGCAACTCTCTTCGCTGGCGTTCCGATAGTCTCGCGACCGCGCCCGGTCATGACCACCAACTACTCGCCACACGACCTGCCGGTGTCGAAGATCCCCGACTTCATCGAAGAGCGGGTGATCGAGATTCTCGGTCAAGCCGAGGGCGAGCGGACGAACGCGCTGCGCGAACTCCTGGAGTCGGTGCCGGAGCATGCCACGGCGATCCGCGATTGGCTGGAGGCCGCGCTCGATACCACGCGCGAGCCCGACCGCGAACTGGCGGAGACGCTGGGCCTGTTCGAGGCGCGCGAAGTCGAGCCGGTGCGGATCGGTCCGTATCGCATCCTGGAACCGATCGGCCACGGCGGCATGGGGTCGGTGTACCTCGCCGAGCAGATGGAGATGCTGCGGCGTCGCGTCGCGCTCAAGCTGATCAAGCTCGGCATGGACACGCGCGAAGTGATCGCGCGCTTCGAGGCCGAGCGGCAGGTGTTGGCGATGATGAACCATCCCAACATCGCCCGCGTGTACGACGCCGGCGTGACCGATCAGGGGCGGCCGTACTTCGTGATGGAGTACGTGCCAGGGGTGCCGATCACGCAGTACTGCGATACCCACCGCCTGCGTCTCGAGGAGCGCCTCGAACTCTTCATGCAGGTGTGCGACGCGGTGAAGCATGCGCACAGCCGCGGGGTGCTGCACCGCGACCTCAAGCCGTCGAACGTGTTGGTGATGCGTCTCGACGGCAAGCCGGTGCCCAAGATCATCGACTTCGGCGTCGCCAAGGCGATCAACCAGCGACTCACCGAGAAGACGATCTTCACCCAACAGGGACGCATCATCGGCACGCCGGAATACATGAGCCCTGAGCAAGCGGAGACTTCGGGGCTCGAAGTCGACGCGCGCAGCGACGTGTATTCCTTGGGCGTGGTGCTCTACGAGCTGCTGTGTGGCTCGCTGCCGTTCGATCGCGACAAGCTGCGCAAGGCCGGGCTTGCCGAGATTCACCGCATCATCCGCGAGGTCGAGCCGCCGCGGCCGAGTCAGCGCGTGGCGTCGCTCACGACGTCGGCCGAAGGCGCGGCGTATCATCGACGCTTGAGCGTGAAGGCGCTGCAGAAAGAGCTGCGCGGCGCGCTCGAGTGGATCACGATGACGGCGATGGAGAAGGATCCGGCGCGCCGCTATCCCGAGGCGGACGCGTTGGCGGCCGACTGCGCGCGCTACCTGCGGCACGAGGACGTCAAGGCCGGGCCGCCGAGTTCGGTGTATCGCTTGCGCACGCTGGCGCGTCGCCACCGCGGGGCGTTGCGCTTCGTGGTCGCGGCGTTGGCCATCGCCGGCGTGGCCGGGTGGCTGTTGACTCGCAAGGAAGGCCACCTGCAGCTGGCCAATCTCAGCGTCGAGTCGGCGCGCGAGGTCATCGCCGACCGCGACAAGACCATCGATCAGTTGCAGGCGCAGCTTACGCGCGCGCAGGTCGAGTTGGCTTCTGCCAAGCGTGAGCTTGGCACGACGCCGGCGCCTGGGCCTGGTGCCGGCGAAATGCGCGCTCTGACGCAGGATCTGGAGCAGGAGAAGCAACGCACTCTGGCGCTGCAAGCCGACGTTGCCGAACGGCAGCGCCTTCTTGCAGCGGCAGCCGGCAAGCTGGATGCAGCGCGCGCGGTCGACGAAGCGCGGGTACAGGTCGAGCAACTGCTGGCCGAGTTCGATCGCCTGGGCTTTCTGGTGCCGTCCGCGGTCGAAGCGATGCAAGGCTGGCTCACCCGCGCCGAAGCGGCGGCCACGCGGGGCGCTGAGGCGTGCGCCAAGCTGGAAGCGCTCGGCGTGGATCTGACTGTCGCCGGCAACCTGTCGGTTCTGCTGGAGACCCTCGGCAGCGGCGCGGGCAATGGTGAGCGCGGGCGCATCGCGGTGATCAAAGACCGGCTGGAGTCGGCGCGGCGCTTCACCGGCCGCTCGATGGACGACGTCGCACCCTTGTGGGTGGCGGCGCAAGCGCGCGTTGACGAACTGAAGGACCTCTACCGTTTCGCCAAGGTGCAGCCACGCGCGGGCCTGCTGCCGCTGGGCCCAGACCCAGCGAGCAAGCTCGAGGAGTTCGCTTTCTTGCCCAGCGGCACCGTGCCCAAGCGCGACGCGCAGGGGCGCCTGCAACTCGACAACGACACGGCGATCGTCTTGGTGTTGTTGCCGACCGGCGAAGTCGACTTCGGTGGCAAGCGTGTGCCCCCCTGGCTGACCGAGGCGACGCCGCTCGCCGGCTCGCTGACGCACGACATGCGCACGGTGCTGCTGTCGCCGTTCTTCATCGGCAAGTACGAGCTGACCCAGGGCCAGTGGGTGCGTCTGTCCCAGTCGAAGGCCAACCCGAGCATCTTCGCCGCCGGCCAGACCATCGATGGCGGCCGCAAAGTGTCGCTGTGGCACCCTGTGGAGGGTGTGAGCCACGACCAAGCAACGGCGCTGCTCACCGCTTGGGGTCTGGCGCTACCCACTGAGGTGCAATGGGAGTACGGCACGCGCGGCGGCGTCGTGGATACGTGGTCGACTGGTCGCGAGCCGCAAACGCTCAAGGGGTACGCCAACGTGCTCGATCGTGCCGCCGTCGAATTCGGGCTCGATCCTGGTGGCCCGCGCCTGACCGAGAGCGACGGCCACGCGGTGCATGCGCCGGTGGGCAGTCTGCTGCCCAATGGGTTCGGCCTGCACGACGTGCACGGCAACGTGAGCGAGTGGTGCCAAGACTGGCTCGCGAGTCTCGACGTCGAATGCGAGCCAGGCACCGGCTTGGCGCGTGTCCAGAATGGCGTGCTGCGGGTGCATCGCGGCGGCAGCTATGCCGATCGCGCGAGCGTGGCGCGCACCCGCTACCGCAACGGTGACTTGCCGGGCAATCGGCGAGCCTTTGTTGGCGTGCGGGTGGCGATCAACGTCGAGTGAACGCTCATGATCGCGTAGCGGGCAGCACCGCCGGGTCGGCGAGCAACAGCGCGTACACCGCAACTGCCGCCGCCCCCAGTGCCAACTCGCGCTCGTTCACCGCATCGAGCGTGTCGCGCGCGCTGTGGTGATAGTCGAAGTAGCGGTGGTCACTGACCACGAGAGCAAACAGGGGCACGCCGTGCGGGCGCAGCACGCCGATGTCGGGGCCGCCGCCGCCCTCGATCAAGGCGCCCATGCCGAACTCGCGGAGCGGCAGCATGTGGCTTGCGAGTCCAGCTCGTTGCGTCGCATCGAGCGTGGTGCTGAGCCCCTTGGGCTCGAAGCCGCCGCTGTCGGTCTCGAAGGCGGCGACGTGGCGGGCGAGTTCGTCTTGGTGCGCGTCGGCATAGCCTTGTGCCCCACGCAGACCGAACTCTTCGTTGGCGTAGAGCACGAAGCGCAGCGTGCGCTTGGGTTGCAGCTTGCTCGCGATCAGCAGACGCGCGGCTTCGAGGCACTGCGCGCAGCCAGCGCCGTCGTCGTGTGCCCCTTCGCCGGTGTCCCAGGCGTCGAGGTGGGCACCAAGGAGCACGATCTCCTGGGGCTTGTCGCTACCGACGATTTCGCCCACGACATTGCCGCACGGCACGTCGGCTTCGGTCGTGCAGTCGAGGCGCAGCGTGAGCGTCACCCGTTCGCCGCCCGCGAGGCGTGCGGCGAGCGCTTGCGCGCCGTTGGTGCTGATCGCCGCCGCCGGCACTTGCGGCACGCCTGCCTCGTAGTGCATGCCGCCGGTGTGTGGGAAGTCGTCGTGCGCCGTGGTCATCGAACGCACGATGGCCGCCACGCCGCCTACCTTGCCGGCCTCCACCGCGCCGAGTCCGCGTTGCGGCACCGCGTCGCGGTAGGCGCCGAACGTGTTGCGCAGCGCGCGCGGCATCGGTCGGTTGAAGAACACGAGCTTGCCCTTGGCCTCGTTGGCGCGCGCGCGCAGTTCCTCGAAGCTGCGCACCATGATGACCTCGGCGGTCACGCCGTCCTTCGGCGTGGCGATGCTGCCCCCGAGCGCGACGACGTCGTAGCGCGCATCAGCGTCGCGGAGGTCGGCGACCCTGCCTCGCACCCAGCGTGGCACCATCACCTTCTCGACGCGCACGTTGGCGAGCCCGAGGCGCACCATCGTGGTCTCGGCCCAATGCCGCGCCCGGTCCATGCCCGGCGATCCCGCTAGCCGCTTCGGCGCTGTGGCCAGCAGCTCAGCGAGCAGCGGGTGCGCGCGGTTGTCGGTGAGCGCGCGCTCGATGAGCTGAGCCGCGGTGGAAGCTGGGGCGGTGACGACGTTGTCCTGCGCCGAGCACAGGATCGCCAGACCAAGGACCGAAGTGCAGGTGTGACGCATGAAGGTGCGGCATCCTACGTTCGCGGCGCGCAGGCAAGCGCGGGTGATCGTTCCTGGTTCGGCCCCGGCTCCACGAATCCTCCGAGCGGGCCCTACGAGAGCGTCACGCGGTCGACGTCCCGCACCAGCTTGTCGAAGCTCCTGGACCGTCCGCGCAGTCTGTGAATGTCGACGCGACGCGCGAGTTCCAGTTGGTGCGTCGTGGGTGCATAGCGAGGAACGAGCTTGGCCAGCTGGCCTTTGGCGTCTCGCTTGCTCCCGGCATCGCGAATCCGCGCACGTTTCAGATCAGCGTCGGAAAACGAGAGGAGGAGCCAAGTCTCGAACTCACGGACGGCCATGACAGCCGCCCCGGGGATCCTCCCTGCAAACTGAGTTACCGCGGCCGGTCCAAAGACTCGTGGGCAATCGTCGTCTGAGTCAACCACGATCACCAAGGCTGACGCTTTCGCAGCCAACGCCAGGCCGACTGCCTTCTCCACGCCATCGCGACGTGGTGGCCGGTTCGGGCTGGGCAGCGACTCATCCACAATATGCGTCCTTGGAAGCCTGCTCGCATACCTACTGACCGACCAAGCGCGTCCCAGGTGGCCAAGAATGCGACCGATGAGGCACGGGAGGGCTTCGACATCGCCATGCCCTTCGACGACCGCATGTAGCCTTCTCATGGCTTGATCGACTCGGGGACGTCGCCGTCGATTCTTAGCGGCTCGGTGCGCATGAGTTCGGCAAGTCGAAACAACCCCTGCTTCACCAGGTCGCGCTGGTTGGAGTCCAATGGACCGACGCGGGTTACACCCTCCGAGTAGTTGCATACGACGATGTCCTGATCTTGTGCTGCGTCGAGAATCTCCGGACTGTGTGTTGTGATCAGGACCGAACCTCGGCCAGTGGCCTCGCGGAGTACGTCGAAGATCAAGCCGGCTGCACCTGCATGGATATTGGCTTCCGGCTCCTCGATCACGAGCAACTCGTGCTTGACCATTTGACGCGCCGCGACGATCACACCGAGTGCGCGTAGAGCGCCTTCTGAAATCTCGCTGGCGGTGAACGTCGCAACGCCATTGCCCTGCCGCTGGTCGAATTCCAGCAACAGATGGCGCCCCGCAGGAACAGGTCTGATGTCGACCAGGCCTGGCACGATGCGTTGCATCGGCTGTAGCACGTCATCGAACCTTTTCTGTTCGCGTAGCTTGCGGAGCGCGGTACTGATGTTGGTGCCAACTTCATTGAGTCGGCTCGACTCGCTCACGAGTTGCGGCTGTCGCATCTCGTCGGGGCTTAGCTTGTAGCGGCGCACCCCGAGCAGGCCTTGTCGCAGGGGTATCGGAGCTCCAAGCAACTGGCGTGCGAACACCATAGCGCTGGCCGTGTCGCTGAGTTCCATTGCGGCTTTCTCCCGAAGTCCAGAGAGTGCTGTTCCCTTTCGCTCTAGGTGGTGTTCGCGCTGGCCAGCGACGCACAGGGTGACGGACTCGCGCTTGAATTTCCACGTAGTCTCCGTCCCGCTTCCAATCGTCAAAGTGTGCTCGAAGTAGTCCGTGTCGAGCTTCTCCCGACTCGTCGCAACTCGCAGCTCGAGGTGTGTGTCGAAGGGCTTGGTCTTGCTCCAACGGGTCACTCCCGAGATGCCGCCACGACCAGAAACCGCGGTCTCGGCATCGAATGCCACGTCGCGCATGAAGACCAGGGCATCCACGAAGTTCGATTTTCCGCTGCCGTTCGGCCCAACCACGACGGTGAATGGCGACAGCTCTACTTTCGCCTCCTCGATGCTGCGAAAGTTGCGGATCGTGATGCGCCTGTGCATCGGCGCAGTCTATGTGCAGGCGTGGGCAGCGCTAGCAGTTAGGGAGCCCTCAACCAGCTCCCACGGCATGAGGGGTTCGACTCGGCGCTTGGCCCCGCGTCGACTTACGTGCCGATCGGCCCGCCGTCCTTGCGTCGAATCACCACCGTCGCCGACCGCGGCCGGCCGTCGCGCGCGCCGTCAGGCCATTGGCTGCCGGCCATGGGCTTGGTCGCGTCGTTGAAACTGTCCCCGACCTCGCCGGGGTGCTGCACGTTCACGAACATCGTCGTGCAGTCCGGCGTGAACGCCAGGCCGGTGATCTCGCAGCCCTTGGGCCCAGTGAGGAAGCGACGCACTTCACCGGTCGCCACGTCCATGGCCAGCATCTGGTTGTTGCCGAGGCCGCTGTATTCCGGTCGCCCCTGCAGCGCGACGCTGACGTCGGTCTGCACCCACAACACGCCGCCGCGCGGATCCATGGTCAGGCCATCGGGCGAGCCGAAGTCCTGGTCCTTGGCACCCGGTGCGTCCTTGATGGTGCCGCGCTGCTCCGGCACTGGATGCTGGCGATAGCCACCGAGCACGAACAGGCTCCACTGGAACGTCGTCGCCGTGGGGTCGCCGTCGGTCTCGCGCCAGCGCACGATGTGGCCATACACGTTGTCGGCGCGCGGGTTCGCGGCGTCAGGTCCTTCGGCGCCGGCTTGGCCGCGCTTGTTGTTGTTGGTGAGGCTCACGTACACGTGGCGCAGCCGCCGCGACGTTGGGTCTTGATCGACTGCGACCCACTCGGGCCGATCCATCTTGGTGGCTTTGACGAGGTCGCCCGCGCGGCGCGCGAACACCACGATCTCGGCGAGCGACGCGAACTCTTGGCTCGCGGCGATGTCGCTCTGCTCGGGTGACAACTCGATCCAACGCCCGGTGTCACCCCGCTCGAAGCGCGCGACGTACAGCGTGCCCGAGTCCAGCAGCGTCCAGTTGTGCTCGCGCTTGCGTCGGCGCGCGACTTCGTCGTCGCCCGCCAGCTCGGGGTCGAACGTCTTCGCGCTCACGAACTTGTAGACGTACTCGAAGCGCGCGTCGTCGCCCATGTACACCACGACGCGGCCGTCGGGTGCGACCACGACGGCGGCGTTCTCGTGGCGGCAGCGACCGAGCGCGGTGCGTTTGGCCGGCTTGCGCGTCGAGTCCCGCGGATCGATCTCGACCACCCAGCCGTAGCGGTTGCTGTGGTTGCGGTACTCGGCGCGATCGGCCTCGAAGCGCGGATCGAACTGATCCCAACCAGTCGACGAGCGCCAACCCGGGACGATGAGCAACGGATCGCCGATGCCGTAGCGCAAGAGCCGCCGCTCGGCAAGCTTCGCCTCGGCGTCGAACTTCTCCGCCTCCTCCGCGGTGGGCTTCTTGCGCGCGAAGTAGTCCTGAAAGTTCTCTTCGCAGGTGAGGTACGTGCCCCACGGCGTCATGCCGTTGGCACAGTTGGCGAACGTGCCCTCGGTGCCGGTGCCGTCGCGCTCGAACGGTTGGTCGAAGCTGCCCTGCGTGCGCAGCAGCGCGTGCCCGCGTGCCGGACCTTGGAACTCGATCTCGTCGAGACCTGTGATGCGTCGGCCAGCCACGATGTTCCACTCGTTGCCGTCGCGCTTGATCTCGATCACCGACACGCCGAGCGCCGCCTTCGACTTGCGCACCTTCTCGGCGCTCCAGTCAGCGATGCCGTCTTTGTGCAGCAGGCCTTCGTCGGTGTACTCGTGGTTGACCGCTAGGTACCCGTGCTCCGATGAACCGCCGAGACGACCGGTCTTTGGATCGAACTGCGCGTCGATGGGAAAGAACGCCATGCCGTCGTGGTGCGTGCCGGCCTGCAAGCGTTGGTCTTCCGACGTGCTCTCCGGCGACCAAGCCGGCGCGCTCGGCCGAACCGGCGTGCCCCAGGGGAAGAACGCGTGCCGCACGTAGCCGTCGGGCACCCGCACGTCGTCGTCGGTGGAGACTGGTACGGGCGTGAACGCAAAGTGCGCGGGCGCGTCGTGCGTCGACCACCAACGCCAGGCGTCGGCACGGTCGAGGCCGAACAGCGCCGACAGGGTCGATACGGTGCCGAGCCACTGACGCCGATCGAGGGTCGAACCAGGATCGGTGAAGAGCTGCCGCAAAGGGGTTTGGTCGATCATGGCTGTGGCACGATGGTGTACTCGCGCGTGTGAATCCCCGGTGAATGTCGGGATTGCAGGCGAACGCTGAACTCTCGAACTTTGGCACGGCGCGGCCTCGCCACCGGCTCGAACGAGATTTCTCATTGCTCGCGCCGCGCCGTTCCCGTAGGCCTTGATCCGATGAAGCCGAACCCCCTGTCGCTGCTGGCAGCCACTCTGTTGCCGTGCTTGGCCTCTGGTCAGCAACCCGCCGCTCCGAAACCCGCCGCACCCTCCGCCACCAGCGACTGGGTCACGCTGTTCGATGGCACGTCGACCGACGCGTGGCGCGCCTACGGCGCGGCTGAGTTCCCCAAGGCTGGGTGGTCGGTGGTCGACGGCGCGCTCGTGCACGCGGCTCAGGGCGGCGGCGGTGACCTCATCAGCAAGCGCCAGTTCAGGAACTTCGAACTCGAGTTCGACTGGCGCGTCGGCCAGAAAGCCAACAGCGGCGTGATGTTCCGCGTCGTCGAAACCAAGGAGCCGTCGTACGCGACCGGGCCGGAGTATCAGTTGCTCGACGATGCCGGTCATGGCGCCACGCCCGATACCAGCTCGGGCGCGCTCTACGCGTTGGCGGCGCCAGCTGGCGCCGAGGTGCGCCCCGCGAGTAGTTGGAACGCGGCGCGCATCACGCTCGATGGCGACAAGCTCGCGCACTGGCTCAACGGCAAGAAGGTCGTCGACGTCGACTTCGCGTCCGATGGTTACAAGGCCAGCCTCGCCAAGAGCAAGTTCGCCAAGTGGAAGGGCTTCAACGCGCACCCGCGTGGCCACATCTGCCTGCAAGACCACGGCGACGAGGTTGCGTTCCGCAACGTCCGCATCCGCGAGCTGCCCCCAAGCAAGTCGCGTCACGGCGATGAGGTCGTGCTGTTCGACGGCAAGAGCCTCGACGCGTTCGCGGCGCACCTCAACGAAGGCAAACAACTCGCCGACGTGTGGTCGATCGTCGACGGCGTGCTCATCTGCAAGGGCCAACCAGCCGGCTACCTCTACACCAAGGCGACGTTTACCAACTACGTGCTGAAGGTGCAGTGGCGCTTCGACCCAAAGACCGGCGGCGGCAACAGCGGCGTGCTGCTGCGCATGATGGGTGAGCACAAGGTGTGGCCGCGCAGCATCGAGGCGCAGTTGCACGCTGGCAATGCCGGCGACTTCTGGAACATCGGCGATTTCACGATGACGACCGACGCCGCGCGCGCCAAGGGTCGCAACACCAAGAAGTCGCACGCCAACGAGAAGCCGCTGGGCGAGTGGAACGATTACGAGATCATCGTCGACGGCTCGTGGGTGCGCCTCAACGTGAATGGGCAGACGCTCAACGAGGCGTGGGGCTGCGAGGAGATTGCCGGACCTATCTGTTTCCAGTCGGAAGGCGTCGAGATCCAGTTCCGCGACATCCGCTTGACCAACCTGAAGTAAGACGTGGCCGAAGCCGGAGAGCCGTTCTCGCGCATCGAGCGCCGCGTGCTGGTAGAGAATCGCTGGCACCGCTACTGCCACGATCGCTACGTGCGGCGCGATGGCAGCGAGGGCGACTACTACTACATCGACATGCCGGGCTCGTGCGGCACCGTGCCGCTGTTCGACGATGGGTCCACCGTGTTGCTGCGCGTGCGGCGGTATGTGCTCGGCCGCGCGATGTGGGAGTTCCCGATCGGCGGCATGCGCGACGGCGAAGATCCGCTGGTGGTGGCGCAGCACGAACTCGAAGAGGAGGCCGGGCTCGTGGCGAACCACTGGCAGAAGCTAGGTCAGTTCGCGCCGTACAAGGGCGCGTCCAACGAGGTGTGCCACTTCTACGTGGCGCGCGACTTGACGGTTACCCGCCAGCAGCTGGAGGCGGAGGAGGACATCGTGGTCCACCGCATGCCGCTCGCCGACGCGCGCCGCCTCTTGCTTGCCGAAGAGCTGGGCGATGGGCAGTCGCTGGTCGGGCTGATGCTGCTCGAGCGCGCGTTGGCGAGCCGTCCGTAGCGGTTAGACGTCGCTACGGTCGGGAACGAAACATCCAGCCGAACAGGCGGCTGATGAGGCTGCGCTGCTCCACACGCACCTCCAACGGCGGCGGCGCAGGCTGCTTGGCGGCGCTCGGTGCCGGCGTCGCCATCACGTCCGCCATGAGCTGCGGCGTCTGGTTACCCGCGGCTGGCTTCGCCGTGGCTTGCGTGCTGCCGAGATCGAAGGAATCGAGTGCGTCCCCGAAGTCCTCGTCGGCGACGTCGACACCCTCCTGAAAGCTGACTTCCTTGACGTCGAATCTGTCGTTGCGCTTGGCTTTCACGCGGTCCTCTGGGTTCCGTTCGAGGTTGCATCGGCCAATTGGGAGGCGCGCCTTGTGGCTTGTTTTCCAACCCCGCGGCAAGGGCCAAGGCATCGGGGTTTCCCGTGTCGTCGTCCGTGTCGTCCTCGTGAGGCTGGACAGCCGCGTCCTCATCGCGTGAAATGCCGACCCAATGTTCAATCGAATCACGTTCCTGCTGGCGGCGAGCACGGTGCTCGCAGCCTGCACAGCGGAGACCGCGGCCCCTGCGTCGTCGTCTTCTTCCCCCGCGGCTGCTGCCACCAACGGCACGGTCGCCAAGTTCTCCCTCGGCAAGACCGCTTGAAGCGGCTGCGTCGCCACCGTGCGTGGCGCGTTGACCAAGCTGCCTGGCGTGCTCAGCGTCGAGATCAAAGCCGGTGACGAGGACTTCTCGGTCACCTACGAGGCTGCGAAGGTCAAGCCCGAAGCGCTCACCCAGGCGCTGATCGCGGCGGGTGAGAAGGGCGTCAAGCTGAAGACGTGACCGGCTGGCCTGCGGGTCGCCGCGTGTGACCCGGGGCCGCTCACTTGATTTCGAGCGTCGGCTGCTCAACCAAGAGGCCGACGCCCGCGTCCGCGGCAAGCTTGCGCAGTGCCGCGACCTCGCCAGCGAACAGCGCGTTGAGCGTGGCGATCGTCACGATCGCCTTGGCTTCGCCCAGCGTGAGTAGTCGCAGCTCCGTCGCCGTGGGCTTGTGCCACGACGAGCCGAGTGCGCCCGCCGCCTCGCCGAGCGCGCTCATCGCGTGGTCGCTGTCGGGGATGCCCTTGGTGTCGCGCGGCGTCCAGATCTGCTTCTCCAATGCGCTCAGTTGCTCGCGCACCGCCTTCATCTTGTCGCGCAGCGGCTTGTGACGCTCGTCGGCGGGCGGCGTGTCGGCGGCGCGGTCGCTCGGCACGAGCTTCTTGTCGATCGCGTCGAGGTCGGCGCGCAACGCTTGCATGCGATCGAGGGCGGCGGCCAGCGTGCCGCGTAGCTTGCCGACGCGATCGAGCGCCTGCGCCTTGGCGGCGCGGTCTTCGGCGGCGATCGCCACGCGCGGATCGGCGAGCACGGTCACCGGCGTGGTGCCGGTCAGTTCGCGGAACTTGACGGTGACCACGTAGTCGCCGGGCGCGACCTCGAACCCGGCGGGCTCGTCGTCGTCTTCGTCGCGCGGCCGCTCGTCGTCGTCGCGGCGCGGGCTCTTGTAGCCCTTGCGGCGCAGGTCCCAGCTCACGCGGTTGAGGCCTTGGTGCACCGGGCGCTTGAAGGTGCGGATGAGCTGGCCCTGCAGGTCGCGCACCTCGATCGTCGCCTTCTCGGTCTTGTCCTTCTTGTCCTTGGTGTCCCTCTCTTCCTTGGGCGTCGCTTCGTCGGGCTTGCTGGAGCTGGCCTTGGTGTTCTTGCGTGCGCGCTCGGTGTCCTTGTCGGGGTGCGGCAGCTTGTCGTCGGCCACGCTGAATGCGATCAACGCGCCGTACGGCCGCGTGCTGCCGCGGAACTCGCCGTGGCCCGCAAAGCGCGAGCCCCCGGTTTGCTTGATGGTGTGCTGATAGGTCGGCGCGGTGGCGAACACGTGCAGCGACTTCTGCAGCGTGCCTTCGTCCAGCTCACGCAACGGCCGAAGGTCGTCGATCACGTAGCCGGCGCGCCCGTGCGTGCCGATCACCAGGTCGTGCTCGCGCGGATGAATCGCGAGCCCCATCACCGCGACACCTTGTGGGATGCCGTGGCTGAACCGATGCCACGCCTTGCCGCCGTCGATCGTGAACCACAGGCCGAACTCGGTGCCGAGGAACAGCAGGTCCTTGTCGACGATGTCTTGCACGATGGTGTGCGCGTAGCCGCGCAGGTTCGGCGTCACCAGGCTGGTCCAGGTCGCGCCGAAGTCGGACGTGTGCACGACGTAGGTCGCGAAGTTCGAGCGCCGGTGATCGTCGAGCACCACGAACGCGCTCCCAGCTTGGAACGGGCTCGCCGCGATGTGCGGCACCCAAGTGCCAGCGGGCACGCCGGGGATCGCCTTCTCCACCGATTGCCACGCCTTGCCGCCGTCGCGCGTCACGTGCACGCGGCCGTCGTCGGTGCCCACCCAGATCACGTCCGTCTGCTTGGGGCTCGGCGCGATGCTGATGATGGTGGTGAAGGTCTCGGCGCCAGTCACGTCGGCGGTCAACCCGCCGCTGTCGAGCTTTTGCCACTCCTTGTTGTTCGTCGTCAGGTCGGGACTGATGACCTCCCACGTGTCGCCGCGGTCGCGCGAGCGATGCAGAAACTGACTGCCCAGGTAGATGGTGCCCGGCGCGAACGGATCCTGCGCCAGGCCGGCGTTCCAGTTGAAGCGCAGCTTGTCGTCGGTGTGTGGCGCCGGGCGGATGCCCTTGCGCTCACCGGTGCGCACGTCCCAACGCATCAAGTAACCGCCTTGGCTCATCGAGTAGCCGCGCTGTGAGTCTTGCGGATCGGGGAGCGTGCGGAAGCCGTCGCCAAAACCCACCTCGTCCCAATGCTGATTGCGGATGCCGCCGTTCTCCCACACGTCGCCCGGCCCGCGCCACGAGCCGTTGTCCTGCATGCCGCCATACACGTGGTAGGGGACGTCTTGGTCGACATCGAGGTGATAGAACTGGCCCACCGGCAGATTGGCGACGAAGCGCCACGTCTCGCCGCGATCGCGACTCTCGGCCACGCCGCCGTCGTTGCCGAGCAGCAGACGCCGCGCGTCGGTCGGGTCGAGCCACAGCGCGTGGTGGTCGGGATGCACGTCGCGGAACGGCACCAGCGTGCGGAAGGTCTTGCCGCCGTCGTCACTCACGGTCACCAGCGTGTGCAGGCTGTACACGCGGTCGGGCCGCGCCGGATCGACGCGCAGGTCGCAGTAGTAGAACGGCCGCGGCGCGACGCTGCTCTTGTCGTTGACCGTGCGGAAGGTCTTGCCGCCGTTGTCCGAACGCAGCAGCACGTTCTTCTTCGCCTCGACGAGCGCATACACGATCTCGGGTTCCGACGGCGCGATGGCCAGGCCAATGCGACCGAGCTGTCCCTCGGGCAGGCCATCGGCCGGGCCGAGCTTGTCCCACGTCTCGCCCGCATCGAACGACACGAACAGGCCCGAGCCCGCGCCGCCCGAAGTGAAGGTCCACGGTTGCCTTCGATGCTCCCACATGGCGGCGAACAGCTTGTTGGGGTTGCGCGGGTCGCGCACCAGGTCGGCGCAGCCGGTGCTGTCGTTCACGAACAGCACCTTGCGCCAGGTCTTGCCGCCGTCTTGCGTCTTGAACACGCCGCGCTGCTCGCCGGGTCCCCACAGCGCACCCAACGCCGCGACGCACGCGATGTCGGTGTTGCGTGGATCGAGCGTGATGCGATGCAGGCGTTCGCTCTGCTCGAGGCCGAGGTGCGCCCAGGTCTCGCCGCCGTCGAGCGACTTGTAGATGCCGTTGCCGATCGAGGTGCTGTTGCGCGGGTTGCCTTCGCCGGTACCGACCCACACCACGTCGCGGTTGCCAGGATCGATGGTCACCGCGCCGATCGCTTGTACCGGCTGGTCGTCGAACACCGGCGTCCAGGTGAGCCCGCCATTGTGTGACCGCCACACCCCGCCGGTGGCCGCGCCGACGTAGACCAGGCTCGGATCGCCGGGCAGCGCGTCGATCGCGGCGATGCGCCCGCTCATGCCGGCGGGCCCGATGGCGCGCGCCTTCAGGCCGGCGAGGAGCGTGGGGTCGACCTGCGCGGGCAGCGCGGTGAACGAGAGAACGGCGAGGGCGAGGGTTCGGCGACCGAGCATGGCGCGCAGGATACGAAGCGATGCGCGGGGTCGTGAGCCCGAGACGGCGCCATCTCGTGGTTGGACGCGAGCCAGCTTGCCGGCGCAACGTCAATCAGCGCCCGCGCCGCCGCTCAATAGATCTTGGGCGTGGCGGGCTTGGTGCCAGGCTTGGTGCCGGCGCCGACGCGGGGCTTGTGGTCGGCTTGGGCGCCCGACTGCATGCTGAGCAGCCAGTCCAGCGCGCCGGCGGCGGCGGGCAGCATGGTGCCAAAGCCCAACGGCTGCTGGATCCTCAGCGCGAAGCCGTGCTCGGTCACGCTGCCGGCGATCACCACGTCGTCGAGCGCCGTAGCCATCTCGTCGGCGTCGGGCATCGACTCGGGTTCGAAACCGACCGTGTTGGCGCCGGCCTTCATCGCGGTGGCGGCGAGGCCCCAGTAGCCGTCGAGCAGCGGCTGCAGGCGGCCGGTCACGAACAGCGAACTGCCGGTGGCGTTCTTGGCCGCGGCTTGGAAGCGCGCGTCGGCGGCGAGGGACTTGTCGCCCAGGGGCTGCGCCTGCATGTGCCGCTTGACCACGTTCTTGAAGTTGGAGGCGACCAGCCAGCCATCGCGCAGGCCGATGGTCGGCGACATGCGTGGACCACCGGTCTCGATGTCGACCGACCAAGTCTTGCTGCCGTTCACTTCTTCCGTTTGCACCTGGCCCAAACGACCGCTGCTCGCGAGTTCAGCCAACATGCGCTCGGCGCGCGCCGGGTCCTTGGCTTCGACGAAGACGGTGACCGTCATCGGGATGTCGAACGCCACGCTGACCTCGGGACCAACAGCAGCGCACAGCGCAACCAACTCGGCCGGCGTCATGCCCAGCTCACGCTCGAGTCCGCGGCCGACCTCGCGCTCGAACTCGCGGTGCAACTCCTTGGCGGCCTGCGCCGGCAGCGCGGCCACGAACTCTTCGCACGCCTTGACGGCGGCGGTGCTATCGAGCGAGAACGACGCAAACAGCGCCGTCTGCGGCTTGAGCCACTGCGCGGCGCGGTTGCTCAGCGGCTTGCTGAACGGCGCCTTGAGCAAGCCGTTGGTGGGCCCCGGCAGCATGAACTCGATCACGTCGTGCGAGCCCTTGCCGTCGTGCGCGCATGCGGCGAACACGTCGGGCATGCCGGTGATGCCGAGCGCGCGGCCGAAGCCATCGGCCTCGTAGGGCATGAACGGCAGCAGCGCGGCGCCGAACTGCTTGGCGTTGAGGAACATCTCGCCCATGCGGTCGCCGGCGAGGCGGCCGCGGCTTGCGGCGAGGTTCGCGTTCTTGGCGAGCGCGGGCACTTGGCCGCGCAGCGCGTTCACGCAGTCGGCCACGAAACCGGTGCTGTTGCTCAAGAACCACAGGCCGTCGTGCACGGCGTGCAGGATGTGGCCCGAGCCGTGCGGCAACTGCAGCGTGGTGAAGTTGACCC
This sequence comes from Planctomycetota bacterium, assembly GCA_031423015.1. Taxonomy (GTDB): domain Bacteria; phylum Planctomycetota; class UBA1135; order UBA1135; family UBA2386; genus DATGPD01. The sequence goes on from JANPER010000134.1 coordinate 33,253, forward strand.
CCGCCACCGTCATCGTCGACTTCGCCAGCGGCGTTGGCGCGCGCTCGGTCGCCAGCTGCTCGATCGAGGCGATGGCCGCACGCGCCGCCTGGTTGTCGCCGATCGCCGCGACCAGGGCACACGACGGCTGCATGTTGTGGCGCATGGTCGGCCGGCCGAGCCCGATGGCAAACGGCCCGGCCAGCAGCTGCCGGATCTGACCGGCATCCAGCCCAGCTCGTTCGAAGAAGCCCAAGACCTCACCGAGGTCGCGCCCGCCTTGCTGGCGAACCAGGTTCTCCAGGCTCTTGCGTCCTTCGTCGCCAAGCGTGTTCTTGGCGACCCCGACAACCTTGGCGGCGGCGAAGGCCTTGGCATTGGCGTCGAGGCCGGCGCAGCTGACGAGGGCCCAGGTGTCGGCTGGGAAGGCGTCGGCGAGGTCGCGTTGCGCGGGGAGGAGAGTCGCGAGCGCGAGGCACGCGAGAGTACGAGTGGCAGTGATCTGTGGGGTCATAGGACTGAATTCAACGGCGAGACGGGAGCCGCTACGGTGGTCATCGGCGAATACACCAAGACGGCCAAAGAGAAGCGGCTGCGGAACGGGTCGGGCGGTGCAGTCGTGCGTCGTGGTCGCTAGTCAGGGTTGGCGAGATCGTGTTTTGGCGACGGTCGACGCGGCATGATCTGAACCACCGAGGCCTTCATGCTACTCAGCCTGCACATCCGTGACCTGGCGCTGATCGAAACCGCCGAGCTGGCTTTTGGCCCCGGCCTCAACGTGATCTCCGGTGAGACCGGTGGAGGGAAGTCCCTAGTAGTGACCGCGCTCAAGCTGTTGCGCGGCGAGAAGGCCGCGGGTCAGCTGGTGCGGCACGGCGCAAGCGAACTGCGGGTCGATGGCGAGTTCGCGCTCGGCGAGGGCGTGCGCGCGCGCGCCATTCCTGAGGTGGTGCGCCAAGAACTCGGCGCTGACCTGGATGGCGATGTGGTGTTGGTCACTCGCATCGTCGACGTCGCCGGGCGCAGCCGCGTGCGCGTGAACGATCGGCCGGCCACGCTTACCGCGTTGCGTGCGCTCGGCGCGTTCCTGCTGGAGATCCATGGCCAAGACGATTCGCGCTGCTTGATGCGGCCGGAGATCCAGTGCGAGACCCTCGATGCGTTCGCCGGCGCCACCGAGCTGCGGCTGACGTTCGCCACCGCGCTTGCCGCGGCGCGCGCGGTCGAAGCGCGCCTCTTGGTGGCGACGGGGGCGCAGCGCGACAAGCACCAGCGCGTGCAGTTCTTGCAGTATCAGCTCGACGCGATGACGCAGATCGCTTTGCAGGCAGGCGAGGTCGCTCGCCTCGACGAAGAGCACCGCTTGCTGGCGCATCTCGATCGGCAGCGCGAGTTGGTGCAGGCGGCGCTCGGTGAGCTGCAAGACGCCGAGGAGAACGTCGCCGGTCTGCTCGGGCGCGCGCAACGGCACGTGCGTGAGGCGGCGCACATCGACCATGGCCTCAGCGACGCGGCGCGACAGTTGGCCGAGGCAGAGGTCTTGGTGGCCGAGGCCGTGCGGGCGCTGCAATCGGGGTTCGCGCGTCTCGAACTGGACCCCGCGCGCCTATCGGAAGTCGAGGATCGGATCGCGACGGTGCGCGACAGCTTGCAGCGTTTTGGCCCCAGCGAAGCCGAGTGGTTTGCGGTGCTGGCGGCGACGCAGGTCGACCTGGTGCGCTTGACCGACGAGGGCGAGCAACCGGCGGCGTTGGCGGCCGAGTTGCAAGCCCAGGTGGCGACCACGGTGGACGCTGGGCGCAAGCTGGTGAAGGCGCGCAAGAAGGCGATCCCCGGCTACTGCGCCGCGATCGCCAGCGAGTTGGCGAGCCTCAAGATGAGCGACACGCGCTTGCGCGTCGACATGCAGGAAGAGATCGACGCCGCGCGCTTGCTGGCGACGGCGACGGCACACGGTCCCTCGCCCGTGGAGTTGATGGTGCGCATCAATCCCGGCGAGCCGTTCCACCCGCTGCGCGATACCGCCTCGGGCGGCGAACTCGCGCGCGTGGTGCTGGCGGTCAAGAAGTGTCTCGCCGATCAGGACCGCGTGCCGTTCCTGGTGTTCGACGAGATCGACGCCGAGATCGGCGGGCGCCTCGGCCTGGCGGTGGGTCGCAAGCTGCGTGAGGTCGCCGCGCATCACCAAGTGCTGATCGTGACGCATCTGCCGCAGGTCGCGGCGTTCGCGCAGACGCACTTCAAGGTCGAGAAGAACGTGGCCGACGGCCGCACGCGGTCGCTGGTCAACAAGTTGGCCGACGCGGCGCGCAAGGTCGAACTCGCAGCGATGAGCAGCTGGGACGCGGCGCAGGACGAGAGTGTCTGACCAGGACGAATGTGTCTGACACGTTCGTCCTACTCGACGGCGGCGACGGTGAGCGCCAGGGTCTCCGGCTCCTTGCTCATCGCGTCGTACATCGCCACGAATGACCTCGCTTCGTCGGTGGTGACGATGCGCAGCGGATCGACCCAGGCGGGCGGCACGCTCTGGTAGAGAAGGGATGCGACGATGACGACGCGCACTTCGTTGCCGGCAGCGACCTTCAATTCGTAGTGCACGACGTCTTCGCCGCCGACGAAGTCGACGTCATCGCCGAGACCCTTGGGAGCGGTGCGAGCAATCTCCGGCCCGTCGCCGCGCCAACCCTTGGGTAGCAGCCGCGTGTCCTTGCCCATCGCCACCATCTGGGTCAGGTAGGTGGTGGGGTGGCCATCCTTGTCGATCGGCACCGCTTCGTACACCACGACCTGATCCGCCTTGGTCACGGTGTCGAAGTGCGGCAGCGCGCGCTCATCGGTGACGCCTTGCAAGCGACCGGCCGCGTCGACTTCGCCCGACACGAACACGGCCTGGTTGTCGACTCGCACGATCACGCGCAGCCACGCGCGCCGCGCCGGATAACCCGTCGGCAGCTTGTGGCCCGCGAGGTTGGTCACGCGCACGTCGAAGCGCAGCGTGTCCCCATCGCGCCGCGCGCCCTCGATCGCCACACTCGCCGTGGCGTGCGCCAACTGTTGTCGCGTCGCGCGCGCGGTGCGCGCCAGTGCTTCGTCGCTGGCGGTCACACCGAGCGCCTCACGGTTCTGGCGCAACAGATCGAGCATGAACGCGTTGCCGCCGACGAAGGCGTGCGCGCGCACGTTCGGCCGCGCCTTGATGTTGAAATCGAGCCCGCGCGGGTTGCGCGCGATCTTCAGGTTGCCCTGATCGGCCATGTGGCACTGCTGGCAGGTGCGCGACTGCTCGGTGCGCCCGGCCTCGTCGCTGAACACGCTGTTGCGCCACTCCAAGAACGGCGCCTGCTCGGCGAACGGGCCGTGCCCGGGCACGTGCGAAGTGATGAGCGTGTGGCAACTGCCGCACAAGCCAGCGTCGCGTACATGCGGTCCGTGCTCCACCAGGTAACCCGTGTGCATGCGCATCGGCTGCGTCGCGGGCTCGGGGTATGGACCAAAGATGCGGTTGTCGCCGCGGATCTCCAGTTGACCAGAGAAGCTCGCTTCGCTGCCCAGGTTCGCCGCTTGCGCTTGATGACAGACCGTGCACGACACGCCGTCGCGGGCCAGCGGGTCTTGTGTCGCTGCGCCGATCGACGGGGTTTCGTGCCGCGACAACAACGCATCGTGGTGCGCTGCCGGCGCGTGACATCGCACGCACAGTGCCTCGATCTCGGTGCGTCGATGCGGCGCCGCCGCCACCTCCTTGCTCACCTGCGCGCGCCAATACGGATCGCGGAACGCGTTCGCCATCATCGTGCCGCTCCAGGTGGCGAACGGCGACACGTCGTCGCCCGTCTCGTTCCATAAGGCGCGCGCCAGTTCAGAAGTCGAATGGCAGGTGGCGCAGGCCTGTGAGGTGAGGAAGTGGCGGTCGGTGGTTACGACGCCTTCACCTCTCCCTTGTGCGGCGAGGGCAACCGTGAGGGCAGGCAACAGGGCGAGAGCCAGACGGAGTTGGGCGAGCATCGACATTCAACGCGCGGGTAGCGCACGGGCTGCTTTGCGCAACACATCGCTGACTTCGGCAGCGCCAGTGACACTCGCGCCCAGGCGGCGCAGCAGACCATCCTCGAGCGAGTACACGAAACCGTGCACGATCAGGGGCTGACCGCGCGCCCACGCGTCCTGCACGATCGTGGTCTGGCACACGTTGTTCACCTGTTCGATCACGTTCAGCTCGCAAAGCCGGTCTTGTTGTTGCGCAGCCGGCATGGTCGTGAGCATGTCCTCGTACTTGCGCTGCACGTCCTGCACGTGCCGCAACCAATTGTCGACCAGGCCCAAACGCTGATTGGCGAGCGCGGCGGCAACACCGCCGCAACCGTAGTGACCCGTGACGATCACGTGCTCGACGTGCAGCACATCGACGGCGAACTGCAACACCGACAGACAGTTGAGGTCGGCGTGCACGACGACGTTGGCGACGTTGCGGTGCACGAAGATCTCGCCCGGCAACAACCCGATGATCTGGTTGGCCGGCACCCGGCTGTCGGAGCAGCCGATCCACAAGTACTTGGGCGACTGTGCCGCCGACAGCCGCGCGAAGAACTCGGGGTCTTCGCGGCGCATCTTGGCGCTCCAGCGACGGTTGTTGTCGAGCAGGAGTTCGAGGTCGCTCATCGCGCGTCATCGTCGGCGCCAGCCGCGCGTACGCAACATCGAGGAACTCGTCCCGAGTTGATGACAGCAGGTAGGTTGCCCCGCTCCGACCGGGAGCCCCCTGGCCTGCTGTTCCTGAGACTGAATCATGAATGTCCCTGCCTTGCTGTCCGCGGTGCGTGCCCGGACCCCTGTCCGCTTCGCGTACGCGAGTGTGACTCTCCTTGCTGCCGCGGTCACCGCGCAGCGGCCGCTGCCCCGGCCCCCCGCGCCCCCGGGACTCGGGCTCGTCTCCGCTGGGCTCCGGATGGCTGTACCACCGCCCCCCGCGCCTCAGCCGGCTGCCTGCGGTCGGGCCCTGCCGCCGATGACCCCTGCCGAGCAAGCGGCGCAGGAGTTCGAACGGTCGTCGCGCAGCGGTCAAGAACTCAGTCGAAGCGTGCAGCGCGTCGTGACTGAGCTGGCCTGGCACAAGAAACTCGACGTCGCCGCCAAGGCGGCGACTGCGCAGGGCAAACCGATCGTGTGGGTGCAGGCGCTCGGCGATATCCGCGGCGTCACTTGAAGTGCAGCCCAGAGCTTCCGGGGCGTGACCCTGGCAAACGACACCGTGCGCGCGATGCTGCGCGAGCGTTTCGTGGTTGGCTGGCAGAACATCTGGCGCGAGGCCTACGTCGGCCAGTCGAATGGTTACCGCAAGGAGCAGACGGCGGTCGGCACCACCAACGGTGCTGGTGGACGCAACATGCAAGTGTTCGTGCTCTCAGGGGACCTCGTGGTCTTGCACGCGCTCCCGGGCTTCTGGCACCCAGACGACTTCGCGCAGGAGCTGCGACTTGCGGAAGGCCTGGCGTCGCTGTGGGCTGATGTGAAGGTGACGCGCGCGCAAAAGGACAGCATGTTCCGCCAAGTGCAACTCGCCGAAATTCGCGCGCACGGCGAGCTGACGTTTGCCCGTAGCCGGTGGCAACACTTCGACGCGCACGCCGAACGCGCACGCGCGCAGACGGAGTGGCGCGACACATTCACCACGGCAACCTACGGTGCCGACGCGATGACCGAGTCGGCCATCGCCGCCGCGCAGATGAAGCCGATGAACGTCCTGGTGCACGAGCGCATGGCAACACGGCCGTTCGTGCCGTTCGCCGCGTTCGACATCGCCGAGTTCGTCGACTATGGCCTGGGTCACTACGACAACAACCGCGGGCGCGGCGACAAGGGGGTCGAGTTCCGGCGACCGCAGCCCACGCCCTATCACTGGTTGTAGTTCGCAGCGTCAGTTGAAGCGCGCGCGCAGCAGTTCTTCGAGGTCGGTGAACGCGCGCGCCGCTGCGCGGTGCTCCGGCGCGTCGCTCGGATGCAGACGCGGACCCGGATGAACCCAAACGATCTTGCCGGCGCGGTCGACGAGCACGCTGATGCTGGTGGCCATGCGCGGCGCGCCGCGCGCCCATAGCTCCTCGAGCTTGGACCACTCAGGATCGACGGCCAACGCGCCCCCGAAGGGCACTTTGCCGGCGAGCGAACGGACCTCCGCGTCGGTCACTTCGCGCGAAGGCTTGGGGTGATACATGCCGACTACGGCGAAGCCCTTCTTCTCGTAGCGCTGGCGCATTTGATCGAGCGCCGGCAGTGAGTCGGCGCAGAACGGGCAGCCGTTGGTCCACCAGCGGATCAGGGTCAGCTCGTGCTCGGCGAACGTGAACGGTGCCAAGAAGCGCGCGCCGGTGAGGTCACCCAACGGCTGGCCGCGCAGCTGCGTGGGGCTCAGCTCAGTGACGTCGGTCTGCCGTTTCGCGGGAAGTCGCACGTCGAGCCAAACCAAGCGGTGATCCGAGCTGATCACCGGCTCGCCGTCGCCGATCAAGCGTGTGAACAGCGGGTCGTCCGCGGTGGGCCAGAACACGCCGCTGCCGGTGGGAGCCAGTTCGCGCGTCGGCAGCACGTAGTCGAGCCGCAAGTTGCCGACGCTCCGATCGGCGAAGTCGCCGGTGTCGTGGCGCGGGTCGCCGCGGTGGCGCGCGTTCGCGCCGCTTTGCCGCGTGGCGGCCTCGGCGCCGCCGCCGCTCTCGGGTATCTGGCGAGCATCGATCCGCGCGTGGCGCAGCAGCTGATCGATCGCGTCCTTGCTGTCGCCGTCGCGCGGGTCGGCGTTGAGGTCGCCGGCGATCACGAACAGCGCCGCCGCGTCGAGGCCGCCTGCGCGACCCTGGTCATCGACGATCCACCCGGCCCGCGCGGGCTCCAGGTAGTCAGCCCACAGGCGGATCTCGTCGGCGTTGCGCTTGCCGTTGCGATCCTCGGGTCCGTCGAACACTGGCGGCGTCGGATGGCTCACCAAGAGATGAACGAGCACGCCGCCGACGTCGATCGGCACATCCCAGTGGCTCTTCGACGGCAGGCGCAGGCGCGCGCGCGCGTCTTCGCCGTAGAAGTCAGTCGGCAGCCGCGCGTTGGGCATGTCCTTCCACAAGAGCTTGCGGAACGTGCGGACGTCGTCGCGCGCGATCGCGTGCTGCGACAACACCGCCATGCCGTACTGCCCCGCGAACGCGCCATAGCCGAACGCGTCGCCCGGACCGTCGGTCTTGCCATCGCCATCGAGATCGAGCCCCGAGGGCTCGCCGGTGTTGACCGGTGCGGTGAACGTGTGCGCAAACGTGATCGCCTGGGCGTCACCGTGCGCGACCCCGAGGTACTCGCGCTGCAACGCGGCGATCGCTTCGCCCGCGGCGTCGTGATCGACCTCGTTGAGCACCAGCACGTCAGGCCGCACGCGCTGGATGATCTCGGCGACGGCGTGCGCCTGCTTCGACTTGCCGCCGCGCAGCTCGGCCACGAGTTGGCCGGCCTTGGCACGGTTGAGCGCGACGTTGAAGGTCGCGACCCGCAAGTCGCTCGCCGCATGACCGATCGCGTGGCGATCCTGCGCCATCGCGACGGGGGGCATGGCGACGCACGCGAGCCCGCAGAAAACGCGCCAACGTGAGGACGACATGCGACGGATGCTACCCGCGATCGCCGCATCGAATGCGCAGCCGCAGGCCGATCGCGCTCGTCGATCAGCGGCCGACGCCGGAGAGCGACTGGATGCGTGTCATGCGGTAGTTGACGGTGCTCAGTCCATTGATCACGAGCGCGGCCTTCGAGAGCACCCTGCGCGGGGCGTCGGGCTCGACACCGCGCCAGTGAAGGCGAAGCCGACGACGGTGTTGCCGTTCGACAAGCACCATGGTGGAGCGGCCGCAACTGCAATCAAGCATGCGAAAGAGGCGACGAGTCGAGCCGACGCTCCTTAAGCGTCGCGCGCGAAGTCTAAGGGATCCAGGCCCGGGCCAGCAACAGTAGCTTTGCAGGACTGTCGTACAGGCTACATTCCGTACCTGAACGAATGTTCCCGGGCAGAGCCAAGCTCGCTGATCCATTGCTGCCGACGATCGAAAAAGAGCCGCAAACCAGGAGCGGGGAAAGGGGAATAGCCGATCGTTGTGTAGTCGCGTGGATCCTCCAAGCGCAGCCAGGTCCGCCACAGTTGTCGCGAGTTCCAGTGATTGCCCCGACCGGGATGCTCCATGAGCAGTTTGGGCCCTGGCAGTTCTGTGAAGCATACTCTTGGAGGTTGACGAGGTTCCCCAAAGTATTATCCAGCGAGTTGCCGCTGATCACTACGTTTGTGAGGACAGAAGTTGGGGTACGCAAGACACCGTCGATGTTACGAACGATATAGTTGTTTAAGACAGCAACCGAATCCACAGCATGCTCAAACTCGACGCCAACCACGGGCACCTGCGGGTAACTGGGATGACGACACAAACCGTTCCGGATGATATTGTTGGCCAGCACAGCGAACCGCACGGTGTAACCCCCTGGCCCAGGTCGACCAGCAAAGTCGATTTGGCCGCCCGCGCAAGGGAACCCGCACTCATCTAATCCCCAATGATTGCCATCGAACACATTGCCGATGATGCGCACCGGCATATCGGCCAACCCGGAGGCGGAAAAAAAGAGCGCTGCCGAGCGCGTTGACAAGAACGTATTATTGGCAATTTCTCCCAGCAAAGTGTTCGAGCACCACAATGAGTATAGGCCGATGTCTTGAAAAACCGTGTTCGAGACTCGCAGATGGGCCTTCGTGGCCCCGACCGCCGATCCTTTACTGCCCGTGATTTTCATGTTATGCAATGACAGTTCGGACAGCCTGTTCGGCGACGGTGGTGCACCACCTTGCACCAAAACCGACGCGCCGCATTCTGATGAGATGTGCGGCCGTCCGCAAGCTAGGTTGATTTCATACGGAGGAGGTGCCGACGGTGGTGCGAAGGTGTATCGATTTGGGCTTTCGTTGATGCCGAAGTTCATGAGGTGGACCTCGCTATTCTGGATGTCGATCAGGTCGTAGCCGTAGCCAGATGTGCGATGTAGCCCGGACACGTCTGGACCGATTCCTGATATGTAGTACGGGGTCGGCGAGTTATATATACCAATCATGCATGGCTCCGTCGCAGTGCTGCTGACCCAGCCAACGAACTTGATGTATGGGTCTCGTGTCCCACGCGCGATTGCATTCACGCAGTCGATCAGCGTGCGGCGATCGCGGACTTCGCATGGCGTCAGGTTGGAGGGCACAACCGGGACTGAGCTGAGTTGATTGTCCAGCGAGGCAGGAACTGCGGGCGTCGGACCAACTTGACTCTCGGCCCGCACTTCGCTAGCCAACGCGTATTGCAGCGATACTGCAGTGAGTGTCGCGAGAAAGCCTCTGTGCGCGTTCCACACAGGCGGTTGCTTTCTGCGCGGTGGTGCTTTTGTTGAAGCCGTCGCTCCTCGCAGGGAGTCGGCTCTGGAGAGCCATCGGGAACAGATAGAAAACAACCAATCGAAAAAACGAAGCATGACAGGACTTGGGGGGATGCAGACGAGCCTGCGAGAAGCCGACCGTGCTCCATGGCCTAGGCCAGACAGCGGGAGGATCGTAGGGTACTAGAGCTGTATCTGTTCTATGCGCCCGATCTGAAGACGGGTCCTTCGACGACAGGTCCCAGGACTACGACGCGCGCAGCTTCGCCGCCGACGCCGGTCGCTGGCTGATTGGGGTAGATGCCCGGCGGCGCGGCGAGCGTGGTGGGTGCCAGCGGCCCGACGCACGGGCATGTCGTTGTCGAACACGAACACCGAGGCATACGCGGGGTTCACCGCGCCACTCACGCGTCGACTGCCGGGGCAGAACGTGCAGGCAGGGAGCGATCCTGCGCCATCGCGCCGGGGGGCATGGCGGCGCACGCGAGCCCGCAGAAAACGCGCCAACGTGAGGACAACGTGCGACGGATGCTACTCGCGATCGCCGCATCGAATGCGCAGCCGCAGGCCGAGTTTGTCCTGCACGTCAGATCAGCGATGGGCGCGCGCGTCGCTGCTTCAGCGGCCGACGCCGTAGAGCGACTGGATGCGTTTCATGCGGTAGTTGACGGTGCTCAGTCCATTGATCACGAGCGCGGCCTCCCACAACACACTGCGCGCGGCGTCGACCTCGACCACCGCGCCACTGAAGGCGAAGCCGACGACGGTGTTGCCGTTTGGCAAGCGCTCGACGGAGCCGGTGAACGGCGTGTAGAGGTCGGGATTGTGCCGGAACTCCCACACCATGGTCGCGGTGCGCGTCGCGACGTTGAGGCGGTACTCGACCGCGCGACTCAACTGCGGCCGGTGGCGCAGGCCATTGTCGAACAACAGCAGGTTCCCGTTGGGCAACACCTGCGCGGTGTGCTGACCGCAGAACGCCCAACCCTTGCCTTCATTGTTGTAGAGCGGGTCGTTCAGGATCCTGAACTCGTTGTTGCGGCCGCCGAAGCGGTAGATCACCGCTCCAGACCGTGCATCGATCTTGGTGACCTCCGCCAGATTCCGCCATGACACGATGTAGTTGCCATCTGAATCGAGGACGAGCGAGTTGGGATGATCGATGTCGCCGTTGGGGCGAGTGCGATCGATCGCTGGTTCCTCGACCCAGTCTTCGAGCACGACGTGATTCCAACTGTCCCATGGGATCTCGAAGGTGCCGTCAGGCGCGTAGCGCACGATCTGATGGCCGGCGAGACTGGTCAAGGGACGGCCGCCGATGCGCGTCGTGTCGACGGAGCGAAGGTCGTAGCTGAACAAGTGCGTGGTCCAGCCCCCCCCTGGGGCGGGCGTCAGCAGCAACTCGTGATTGTCCGTGAAGAGCGGGTGCGGTGCCTGATGGCGACCCACGTCGGTTCCCCCTGGCGTGAACTCCAGGAAGTAGCCGTACTCCTTCTGATAGCCCACGGTCGTGCCCATGAACGTCGCGTAGTTGCCGTTGGGCAATTGCTCGGCGAACGTGCCGAGCCCGGGGAGGTGGCGGTACCAACGGAAGCGACCGCGGTCGTCGAACGCGAACACGTACTGCTGCGATGGGTCCCGGCCGAGGAAGTTGGTGAGCGTGTAGCCGCCGCTCGATGTTCCCACGACGCGCGCCCGCACTTCGTTCCGCAAGAACGCCGGCAGCCGTGGCGTGCGGTACGGGATCGACGGCAAGCGAAGCGTGTCGCCGTAGCCGGTCACCTCGAGTGTGAGCTTGTAGTCGGTCTCGGGTAGCAGGCCGAGCACGAGCACTTCCTGCGGGCCGTCGACGAGCGTCGTGCGCGGCGTTTCCGAGACCTCGCCACCACCGCTCACAAAGACGCGTGCGGACTCGATGTCACTACTTTGGAACGTGACGAACGCCGAGAGCACGTTGGTGGGGTTGGGGCGCACCGCGAGGGAGTGAGCCCGCGGGCCCACCGGGGCGATGGGGCGCGGCGTCGCGACGCTGGTCGCGTTGACGCTTGCCCTGAGGTCGCGCGCATCTCGACTTACCGGCGCGACATGACGTGTGGTCGAGTGGTCGCAAGCTGCAATCAAGCAGGCAACAAAGGCGACGAGGCGAGTTGGCATGACAGGGTGCAGGAACGATGGTGATTGCCGCTCGCGGCCCGAGCTCTACCAGCGAGCAGAAACAACCGCCGGGCTTGAAACAAGCCGGGATGGCCAGGAAACGTATTTTCTGGCTGCCCGACGCGAGCGCCGATCACGCAAGGTTGGCGCGTGTTACGTGTCGCCGACAATGACAGAGTCAGCGCACATTGAGGTTCACCGTATTACAAGTCGCCATCGCCGACACCGACGGCGATCTCGTGCCCGACATGCTGCTCGGCGATCAGTTCCGCGCTTGCCTGTTCTCTGGCCGCACTGGCGCCGTGCGCACGTTCGCCACGCAGAGTTCGTACGGCTACGTGGCGATCGTTGGCGATCTCAATGGCGACGGGTTTGGCGACGTGGCGCTCGACGACAACGACTTCTTGCGCTTCGTCAGCAGCGGCACTGGCGCCACGCTCGCGCAATGGCGCTACGGCCAATTCCCGAGCCTCGGGCGACCCACCAGCCTCCTCGGCTTGGGCGACATCGACAGCGACGGTTTCGGCGACCTCGCGCTCGGCAACTCCGACGAAGGACCACCACAGCAAGCCGGCGGGTTCGAGTTGCTGTCGTCGGGAATCCTGGCCGAAGCCACCCTGCTCGACGGTGCGTGCGGCGGGGGCCCGTTCCTGCCGCAACTCGGACTCAGCCGCCCGGTGCTGGGACAGACCATGACGGTCGCTTGCCGCGATGGAACGCTGGGCGCCGTCGGCGTGCTCTTGCTGAGCCGCGCGCCAGCGGTGCGAACTTACCTCGGTGTGAGCACGTGCTATCTGTGGCTCGACTTCGGCACGACATCGCCGCTGTTCACGACGAGTCAGCCCACGTGGAGCTTGCCGATCCCCGTGCCGAATGTGTCCGCCTTGGCAGGCTTCGAGATCGGCATGCAGGTCGTCTACGGCCCTTCACTCGGGCCGCTGAACTTCGACCTCAGCAACGGCGTGCGCGGGCGCTTCGGATACTGAAACGCGCGCGGGATCCGCCCCGTCTTCTCGCACTGCTCGAAGGTGTACGGGATGGTGACGCGGCTGACCTGCAAGCGCGGCGACCAGAACGCGTCGGCGATGGTGACGCGGGTGAACGGGACCGGCGTGATCGCGGCGACGGGACTCGGCGCTTGCGCCGTCAGGGGCGTGCACGTGAAGAACACACCGACGCTGCCGATTGCGACGACCCGGCGCCAACGCGAAGACAGCATGGCGCGGGATGCTACTCGCCGAGCGAATCAGCGCCGCGGTTGACTCTGGCCGCGCCGAGGGGGAGAACGGGCCCCCCAAGCGAAGGCACCTTGACCCAATCCAACGATCCCCTGCACGGCGTCACCCTCGAGCGCATGGTGACTGAGCTGCAGGCGTACTTCGGTTGGGCCGCGCTGGGGGAGGCGGTGCGCATCCGCTGCTTCACCAGCGATCCGAGCATCGCTTCGAGTCTGAAGTTCCTGCGCAAGACACCGTGGGCGCGGGTCAAAGTCGAGGACCTCTATCTCTGGATGTTGCGCCAACGCGCGCACGAGGCGCGGTGAACCGCCGCTTGTTACGTGCTTCGATCGGTGCCGATGCGTCGCGTCGTAACGGGAAGACCCTCGCCCTCAGCAACTAGCTGTGAGTCCGATTTGCATCCCCCGCGCTCATCACGGCTCGCTAGGGTGTCCGCTCCCCTGCCCTCGCGCTCACGGGCGCGAACCTCACCTCTCCGAGCGATTGCTATGTCACGATTCCAGCTCTTCTCCTTCACAAACCGTCTCGCGGCCGCGACGAGCAGCATCGCGCTCGCGGCTTGCGCCGCGCTGGCTACGCCAGCATTTGCGCAAGGGCCGCGCATCGTAGGGATCACCGCCACCACGCCGTTGGTCGTGTCGCAGGACATCGGAACCTGCGCGCTTGCCCAGTGCACCCCCGCCGGCATGCCGCCGCCTACGCCCGGGCTCGGGTTTCTCGGCGGCACCGCGTACGACAACCGAACCCGCGGGGTGTGGTTATCGGACGGACTGCTGATCGGCAAGTTCGACGTGCGCAACGCCTGTGCGGTGCAGTGCCCGGTGGTGCCGATGCCGAACACTTCGCCGAACAACCCGGTCACCGGTCTCGCGTACTACGCGCCGACCTCGACGCTCTACGTCAGCGATCGCAGCAACGTCATCCGTTGGTACAGCGTCACCGGCGGTTGCACGCTCACGCTGGTGTCGCGCTGCATCCTGCCGATCCCGGCCGGCGACGTGGTCACCGGCTGCGCGACCGACGACTGGACGGGGCAGATCTTCTACACCGTGGTCACCCCGGGCAGCCCGGGCGGTCGGGTCGTTGTCGCGCAGATCGGCGCGCCGTGCTTGCCGTTCTGCCAGTTCCCCGTGACCACCTGCGGCGGCAACCCGATGTCGCCATTGGTGGGGATCGGCTACGACTCGTGCGCCCAAGTGCTGTGGATCACCGACGGTCGACGCACGAAGGGGCTTAGATTCGATCCGATCAACTGCATCCCGCTGGTCGAAGTCCAGTGCTGCTTGAACACCGTCGATCCTTACATCGGGCTCGACGTGATGCCGAGCACCGAGATCAGCTCTGGCCCCAACTGCACCACGCCCACCTGCCCCGTGTGCCTGTCGATGCAGCACAAGCTCGGCAGCGATCCGTTCGTCGGCAACGCGGCGTTCACGCTCGACCTGGTTGCCGCACCGGGTGGATCGACGGCGATCCTCGTCTTGAACGTCGGGCCGTGCGGACCGCCGGTCTTCGCGCCGCCCTTCTGCGCCGGCATCCGCGTTCCGTTCAGCCCGCCGCCGTTGACCGTCACCGTTGGAACGGGTGGCACGATCGGTCTGTGCAACGGCATGGCGGCGATCGGCCTCCCCATCCCGGCCAACCAGGCGCTGTGTGGGCTACCTCTGTGCTCGCAGTTCGTCGGCGTCTGTTCGGGAGGCGGCCTGTTCGCCAGCAACGCGTTGCAGTGGGCGATCGTCGGCGCGTAGCGCTGCGGGTCATTGTTGCCGCAGTTCGTCGGCGCGCGCCAACGCGACACGCCAGCCTGGCTCGGGCAGTGTGAGCGTCAGCGGATCGGCGATGGCGAAGGTGTCGGCGGCGACCACGAGGTCGACCGCCGCCCCAGTAACCTCGATGCGATAGGAGAACTTGGCTTTCAACGTCAGGAGCACGGGGACGACGCGGTAGCTGCCTGGCTGTGCGATCTCGATCGCGCCGCGGCCGTTCGCGTCGAGCGTGGCGCGTCGCTGCGTGAGAAGCCCGGCGCATGCGAGGTCCTCCTTGCCGTGTTGCTCACGCAGCCGCGCCGCCGTGTCCTGCGCGTGCACTTCGAGCGCGAGTTCAACGTCGGCGGGCAGCGCGGGCATGCCGCCCGCGAGGCTGAACGTGCGCTGTGTCGAGGGCGCCAAGCGGATCGTGGTGTCGTTGACGATGCGTAGTTGCGCCGCCCGCCGTCCCGCGGCAGCCACGACCACGTCGACGGTGGGCTCGGTCGTCGGCACGACCACTTCGCCCTCGGGCGCGAACCGCACGGCTGCTTTCTCGCCGCGGCTCGGGTGCACGACGACGACGCTGTGGCGTAGGCGCGCGCCGTCCAGATCTTCGATCCGCAGCACGAGTTGACGGATCGGCGAGGTCAGCGCGAGTGGTCCGAGGTTGGTCGTTTCGCCGTCGACGATGTCGACGCCCTCGATGCACAGCGCCGGCTTGGTATCGCCGACGACCTGAGCTTCCAGGCGGTAGCGGCCGGGCCACAGTGCCGCCAGGTTGATCGGCACGGAACGGGCGAACGTGGGCACCACGCCGGGGGCCGGCACCAAGGATACGCGCGTGTTCGTCTGCGCGACCTCGTCGATCCATGCGACCTGCAGCGCGCCGCCTCGGCGGACACGCACCACGAGGTCGGTCGCGCCGAGCGTGAACTCAATTGGCTCTGGCATGAGCATTGGTCGCCCGGACGACGTCGCGGTGACGCGCAGCCGCCCGAGTTCGACCTGGCCCAAGAACGAGAAGGCGTCCCCGTCGCGCTGGAGACTCACGCGCGGCGGTCGCTGCCAGACGTCGGCCTCGCTGCCATCGACATACTTCACGTGCTCTAGACGCTCGACGTTCATGGAGAGCCCGGCATGGCGTGCCTGGTCTGGCAGCACCACGTGGCCCGAGGAGATCAGCGGGTCGCGGCGCACGACGACATCGCCAACGTCGTACACGCGCGCCTCCAACGGACCGCGTACGGTCGCGTAGGCGACGCGATCGTCGCAGGCGATCGAGAGGTGACTCAGTTCGCGACCGACCTCGTCGGCACCGCCGATGGCGAACGCGAAGGTACCGTCCGGGTGCGTGATGCCGGTTGGCAGGTTGTGTCGCAGCCCGAGGATCGCACGCACTCCGAACTCGATGCCAGCCAAAGGGCGGCCAGCGTTGTCGAGCAGGCGACCGGTACAGATCACCGCGCCAGGGGTCTCCCCGAGCCGGACCGTCAGCTCCTCGCCGTCGCGCGTGAGCGGGCCGCACGTGGACGAGTGGGTTAGCGAGCCGCTGAGCGAGAGCGCCTTGCCCAGGCCCACGAACGGAAACACCACCGTCCCGCTGTCATCGAACTTCGTCGACGACGACCACGCGCGGCGCGGGTCTTCGCGCGTTTCCTTGCGCCCCGGCTCCGTCTGGTTGACCTGCACGTGCCGGTCGGTCGGCACGAAGGGTCGACCCAACGCGTCGGTCGCCACGACACGCAGGCGCCCGGTGGCGGGCAGCGTCAACGCGACCTGGGCGCGTTCAAGCCGCGCGCGAGTGAACGGCTCGCTTGCGACGTCGATGAGGCCGGGCTCGTCGATGTAGACGCGGACGTGCGGGTCGCCGAGGCTCTTTGTCCACCAGCCGTCCTCCGCCATCGCGTTCATGTGGGCCAAGCCGAGGCGCAACTGCCCGCGCGCGTCGGTGCGTCCCAACGACCGGTAGCTCTCGTGCCAAGCGCCGCCATTGCGGTCGTAGTAGAGGCCACGAAGTCCAACACCGATGTCGGCGACCGGCGTCCCATCGGCCTGCTTGACGTCGACCACCATGCCCTCGCTTGCCGGCGCAATGGGCACGCGCGTCGGCGCCGCGTTGTGAGCCGTCGAGTCTGCCGCCGGAACCAGCGGGCGCGGCTCGCCCGTTGGTTGATCCAGCGGCGACGCGGCCACCTGGTCTTGCACCGGCGCATGGCCGACGTTTACCGCGAACGAGACCGCCAAGCCCACGACGGTCGCGCCGACGCCGGCGATCACCCACGCCGTCGGTGCACTCCACGCCGCCATGGCGAGCGTCCCGCCCACACGCAGCATGGGCAACACGGCTGCGCGCCACGCGGCGCGATCGCCGTAGCGCCGATCGAGCGAAGCGCGCACCTGCCCGAGTCCACGTTGCAAGCGAGCCTTGACCGTGGCCACCGGCGTTCCGGTTGCGCTGGCGATCGCCGTGGGAGTCTTGCCTTCCCAGAAGCGCTGGAGCAGCGTGCTGCGATAGGGCTCGGACAGCGCGAGGACCGCGTCGGCCAGGTTGCGCTGCAACTCCACCTGCACGGCGAGCGTCGCGGCGTCGCCCGCGGTCGCATCGCGCGCGCCCGCGTCTTCCGCGCGCTTGCGCCGCGCCACGTCCCGCCGCCAGCGCAAGGCAAGGTTTCGCGTGACTCGCGTGAGCCACCGTTGCGGGAGCGAAGGCGACTCCCCGCGCGACGCGAGTGCCAAGAACGCGTCCTGCACCACGTCGTCCGCGGCGTCGCCTTCGGCCACGAGGCGCAGCGCCAGCGCGCGCAACGCGCGGCGCGTGCGCAGCAACTCAGAGACGGTCCACGGAGCAGGGGTCGCGGTCATGGCCCTCTTGTTCCCTCAGCATGGCGCGAGGATGCACGAAGTGCAGGCTCTGTCGGCCCGTCACAAAATCGGCGACAGCAGCCGTGCCACTGACTCCAGCACGCGTTGGCGCAAAGGCACGCGGCGTTCTCCCCGCGCGGTCACGCGCGTGGCCTTCTTCAGGTCGGCGACGAACCAACCGGCCATCTGTTGCGCGGTCGCTTTGCCGGCGATCGCCAGCGCGCACACGAAGTTGAGCCGGAAGCTGCGGTTGTCCATGTTGGCGGTGCCGACGATCGTCAGCTCGTCATCGACGACCATGGTCTTGGCGTGCAGCATCGGCGGGCCGTACTCGAAGATCTTCACCCCAACGGCGAGCAGTTCCTCGAAGTAGGAACGCGCGGCGGCGGTGACCAAGGCCGAGTCACCCTTGCGCGGTACCAGCACCTGCACATCGACGCCGCGCATCGCCGCCGTCGTCAAGGCCAGCAGCACGGGTTCGTCAGGCACGAAGTAGGGGGTGGTGATCCACACGCGGTAGTCGGCGGCGGCGATCGCGCTGAAGTAGACCTTGTGGATCGGGAACAGCGGGTGATCCGGCCCCGAGCCGAGCACCTGGAGCACGTGCGGGCCGTCGCCAGGGTCGGCTGGGAAGTAGCGGCCCACGTCTTCGGTGTCGCCGGTAGCGAAGTGCCAGTCCTCCAGGAACAACCGCTGCAGACCATGCACCGCCGCGCCCTCGATGCGCGCGTGCGTGTCGCGCCAGGCGTCGTCGCCGGCGAACTGCGCGGTGTGCACGTCGGTCACGTTGATGCCGCCGGTGAACCCCACGCGTCCGTCACACACCACGATCTTGCGGTGCGTGCGGAAGTTGACGAGGCCAAGGCGCAGCGAACCGAAGGTGATCGGGTTGAACCACGCCACGCGCACGCCAGCGTCGATCAGAGGTCGCACGAACTTGCGCTTGGCGCGCGGCGAGCCGATGGCGTCGACCAGCAGACGGCACTCGACCCCGGCGCGCGCGCGCTCGATCAGCAAGTCACGCAGGCGGATGCCGGTCTGGTCAGTCTCCCAGATGTAGTACTCGAGATGCACGTGGTGCGTGGCCTGCGTGATCGCCTTCTCGATCGCGGCGTAAGCCGCTTGCCCGTTGTTGTAGAGATCGAGCCCGCGTGCTCGCGCCGGCGGCGTCTCGCCAGCGCGTTCCGCCATCGTCATCAGGCGGCCGACGTCTTCGACGACCGGCAGCGTCGTCTTCTTGCCAGACGCGACCACCGCACGTGCCTGCGCGTAGCGCAGCTTCTTGCGGCGCATGCGCGGCGGTCCGAGGAACTGATAGACGGCGATGCCGAGGATCGGCAGCCAGGCTGCCATGGCGATCCACGCCAGCGTGGCCGTGGGCGAGCGTCGCTGCAGGATCAGCCAAGTGCTGAAGGAGATGACCCACAGGACCTCGATGATGTAGAAGGCGGTCCAGAACGTCATGCGTGCGGCAGGATACGGCCAAGGGGCGCGACAACGGCGTGCTTGTATCGCTGCCGGTGCCAACCTCGAGCGCGACGGTCACCGATCGCCTCAGTCGATCACATACGCGTCGGCCTCGATCTCGACCAGCATGTCGGGGTTCACCAGCGCGCTCACCTGCACCATCGCGGTCGCCGGTCGGATCGCGGCGAACGCCTCGCCGTGCGCGCGTCCCACCTGTTCCCACGTGGTGATGTCGGTGACGTAGATCCGCGTGCGCACCACGTGCCGCAGCTCGGCGCCCGCCTGTTGCAGCGCGCGTTCGATGTTGCGAAGCGTCTGCTTGGTTTGGCGCGCGGCGTCGCCCAGGCCGTCGATCGTGCCGTCGGGCAGGGTCGCGGTGGTGCCGGCGACGTGCACGTGCGGGCCGACGCGAACGGCGCGCGAGTAGCCCACGATGGGTTCCCAGGGTGTGCCCGAGGACACGAGGAGTCGTTGCATGCGCTGCACGATAGCGACGACTTCGTCGTCTCGATCGCGGCGCACGGGTCGCGGCCCGGCAGCGGGCCGCGCGCGCGTCAGTTGATCTTCTTCTCGGCGGCCTTCTCGACCTTGGTGCCTTCGCAGCATTCGGCCTTGGCGTCCTTCTTGGCGGCGCCGGTCTCGCAGCACTCGGCCTTCTTCTCGCCGGCTGCGCCGGCTTGGCAGCAGCCGGTCGCGGCCTTGCCCGTCTCGCAGCATGCGGCGCCGGCTGCGCCAGCGGCCGCGCCGGCTACCGTCGCCGCCATCGGCGTCTCTTGACCGCTGCCGGTCTTGGCCTTGCCCTTCTCGGTGCCCTTGGTGTCAGTGCCCGTGGCTTCAGTCTTGGACTCGGTCGTCTTCTCGGCCTTCGGCGCCACCTTCGCCGCCATTGCGTTGGCGTTGGCGGTGAACTTCGCCATGCAGTCGTCGCAGCACAGCTTCACCAGCGTCGTGCCGTGCATCACCGACACCGCGCTGGCGTCGAGGTCGTGGCCGGACACCGGGCAGGTCTTGGCGGTGTAGTTGGTGTTCTGCTTGTCGAACGCCGCGGTGCGCACCTTGGCGATCGCCGTCGCGGTGTCGGCCGTGAGCTTGTCCTTGCAGCCGGCGCAGCACAGCTTCACCAGGGTGTTGTCGGCGACCACCGACACGGCCTTGTCGGTCAGCGTCTTGCCGCTGATCGGGCAGGTGGTGAGAGCGTAGGTCGCGCCCTGCGCCTTGGTGATCGCCTCTTCCTTCTGGGCGATGAAGGTCTTGACGTCCTTCTCGATCTTGGCTTGGCACTTCTTGCAGCACGTCTTGAACGTGTGGCCCTCGGCGGTGAACACCTTCGAGGAATCGTCGAGCGCTTCGCCGGACACCAAGCAGGTGTCGACCGGGTAGCCGTCGGTGGTGGTGAACTTGGCCGCCGCCTTGGTTTCGCCGCCTGGCTTGGCGTGGTCTTGCGCCGAGGTCGTGGCGATGAGGCTGATGAGACAGAGGAAAGACGCGAACAGATGTTTCATGGCTGATTGCTTTTTCGGTTTCAAACCCGTGATTGCTTGCGGGGATGCTAGCGGAGATCGCACGGCCTCGCGAGCACGCCGTCCGCCAGCCGTTACTTCTCGACCCGGAAACTCTCCGCGCGCGTACCTTGCGCCAGAGCGTTGTCGGCGAAGAACTCGTGGTGGCCGATGCCGGCTTGGCCGCGCACGAAGGTCGCGTCGATCACCAGCCCGACCTGGCTGCCGGCGACCAGAAACCGCACGTTGGCGCCGTATGCTTCGATGCGAAACGTGCGCCACGCCGTCGCTGCGAGCGTCAGTTGGGGGGCGATCAGGTCGGTCACCACGCCGCGCACCACGCGCAGGCAGCGCACGCGACCGTCGTGGCTGTCCCAGGTGAGCGCGTAGCAACTGCCGCCGCCGCTGGTCGAGCCTTCGAAGCCGCCGTTGCCGTCGTCGCGCGCGAACACGCCAACGCGCTCGAAGCCGTTGCTCGCGAGCTGTGGCCGGTAGTCACACCAGAGCTGTGCCTCCACCGCGTAGTCGCTCAATCCCAGGGGTCCAATGCGCGCCGAGTCGTAACCACCGGCGGGGTCCTTCACCACGAGCGCATAGCCATCGCCGCCCGGCGCCGCCGGGCTCACCTGCTGCACGCGGTGCGGCGCGAACTTGTGCTGCCAAGCGATCTGCTCTTTGCCTGCACGCGTGAAGCGATCGATCAACGGCAACACCGACGGCCCCTGGCTGCCGATCTGCGTGTCGCGCAACAGCCACCACAGATAGCGAAAGTGCAGCACGTGGTCGGCGGCCTGATTGCCGGCAAAGCCATGCACGGCAAAGCGCGCGCGTTCACCGCGCGATAGCTGCGTCATGCCGAGCGTGTTGGTGCCGGGCCACGGCGCGCGCGTCGCGCCGAGCGCTGCGATCAAGTAGTCGGCGCACTCGGTGGTGCTCGCGTAGGTGCCCGGCACGATGGCCGAGTGACCAAAGCGGAAGTCGACGCTGCCCGCCGCGGCGCTGCGCGCGAACGCCACGAAGTCGGTCATCTGCGTGGGGCTCACCTGATTGCCGTTGACGTAGCTCGTGTGCAAGCCGTCGCCGAGCACGACCGCGCACACGCGAGGCCGATACGCGGGGGTGGCGAGGATCTCGCGTACCCCGGCATAGCCCGCCGAGAAAGCCGTCAGCGCGAGGCGGTCGGTGAGCGCCGGGCCGTCGATCGGGCTTCGCGTCTGCAATATGCCTTCGGCGCGGTCGAGCAGCCGCTGCAGCGCCTGACGATCGCTGAAGTAGTTGGTGTACACCGAGCTGAACCCGTTGATGTGCACCGTGATCAGCACCGCGCGTTGCCACAGCGGAAAGAACGCGTCCTGCGCCAGTCGGTGATCGCCGTGCATGTGCACGACGACGTCGAGCGGCGCCGCGCGCGGCAAGTGCACCGGCAAGAACAGTTGGCTCTCGGGCGACAGCACGACGCGCTCGCCCGGGGTCTGCGCGGCTAGGCTGGCAGCGAGTAAGGGAACAACGAGGAGCGGACGACCCATGCGCGTCATCATGCCGCGGCGTTGGGTTCTCGCTATGGTGCCGGCGATGCGCGGTGTGCGTGTCGGACTCTGGCTCCTGCTGGGCTACCTGCCGATCTGAATCCGCAACCCGTGGCTGAGGCTGATCGCTCCGAAGAGGCTACCGTTCGGATCCACGACGGCGCATTGCGCGAACAGCAGCGCACCCGCGAACACCGTGTTGTTCGGCACCGGGAGTGGCAGGCTCACGACCCCGCCCGCGTCGCTCGCCGTCAGGATCGACACGAACGCCGGGTCGACGAGTAGGGTGCACACGCCGATCGGCAGGTTGGCCGTCGCGCCGGCGATGAGGAATGCTGCCGGCGCGTTTGGCCGAGCCAGAGCGCAACGCAGCGCGAAGCTGGCATTGCCAAGCACCGGTGCGTTCTGCGCGCCCAGAAGCGGCACGCCCGCGCTGCCCGCGCAGCCGACGCCGTAAGCATCCGCGAGCGCGGCGCCGACCAACGCCGCGGGCATCGACCACAGCTCCAAACCGTGCTGGGGCGTCGAGGCGACGAAGAAGATCGTGCTGCCGACGAGCGTGCCGAACGGGCTCGGGCTCGCCGCTCCGGCGGCGAGGTTGGTGACCCGATAGGTGCCGGCGGTGGTTCCATCGGTGCGGTACCACTCGTAGCCGACGCTGGGGGGTTCCGTCGCCAAGAACAGCGCGAGCCGTCCCAACCCGATCGGGTCAAAGCGCGATGGGAGCGCGAGACTATGCGCGTTGTTGGGCCCGACGTTGATGTCCTTGATCAGCGCGGTGCCGGCATTGGTGGTGTCGCTGCGCCAAGGCTCGAAACCGAGCGCCGGTCCACCGTAGGCGCCGAAGATCGCGAGGCCAGCGACGTTGAAGATCGGCTGGAACGAAGAGACGGCGTCGGTGGGACTGATGTCCCGCACGAGCGCGGTGCCCGCAGCCGTGCCATCCGTCCGCCACAACTCGCGTCCATGCGTGCCGTCGTCGGCCCAAAACAGGCACTCGGTGCCGAGCAGCGTCATTGCCACGGGCACGGAGCCCCTGGCTCCAGGGTAGATGTCGCGCAGCACGAACGTGCCCGCCGCGGTCCCGTCGGTGCGCCAAACCTCTTCGCCACGGACACCATCGTCGGCGCGGAACACGACCACCGATCCCACACGGGTCAGTTCACCGATGTTCGCCACGAAGCGTCCGGGCCGGATCTCGCGCACGAGCGTCGTGCCCAGAGTGGTGCCGTCGCTGCGCCACAGCTCCTCGCCAAAGGTTTCGTGCCACGCCGAGAAGAGAAGGACGCTGCCCAACGCGCCGAACCGTTGCGGCGTCGAGCCAGGCATGCCGGGGTTGATGTCCGCGACCTGGATCGTGCCTGGGCCGGTGCCGTCGGTCCGCCACAGTTCGAAACCACTGAGCGCCTGCGTGGCAGTGAAGTACAGCGCACCGCCGTGCGGGAAGAAGCCGTACGGACTGCCGTGACTCGGGCCGGGGTCGATGTCGCGCACCATCGTCGTTCCCGCTGGCGTCCCGTCGCTGCGCCACAACTCCACGCCGTTGACGCCGTCGTTGGCCGAGAACACGAGCGAGTCCGCGAACACGGTCAGCCCGCTGGGCGAAGACGACGCGCCCGGCGCGGTCGCGTTGATGTCCTTCACCATCACAGTGCCGCTCGCAGTACCGTCGCTGCGCCACAGCTCGACGCCGTTCACACCGTCGTTCGCGGTGAAGTAGAGGAATCCGCTAAGGCTCACGAAGTGCTCCGGGATGGAGCTGCCGATACCGGCGCGGATGTCGCGGACGAGCGCCTGTGCGTCGAGCGGAACAACAAGGATTGCGCTGGCGAGCAGCGCAACGAGTTGCACTTGCATGGTTCCTCCGAGGAGTGTCGAGCGCGCGGAATCGGCGGATCGGGACTGCAGCCGCGGACGACGACGCACGCGTGCTTGGTTTGCTGGCTTATAGCATGTTCCCGTCGAGATGCTGCCACGGGGTGGACGGGGGTGACGGGTGGTGCAGGCGGATGAAACAAGGCGCAGCTGCAAGCGCCATGATCCCCCGCTTCCGCCCCCGACTGCGTCCCGGGCGTGTGGGTCCCATCCGCCACACTCGATGCTTTCGAAGCGGGAGCGGGCAGACCGAGCCCGCTGATGCGCGAGTTCCACGAGTCGTTACCGCCTGCCGAGCGGTGAACCACGATCTACCTGTCCGGCAGCGAGATCAGGTCGAACCCTTCGCGAACTGCTGCTCGTGCGAGGCGCGTATCGAGGATCGCGACAGAGAGCTTGGATGGCCTGCCCTCCGCCACGTGGAACGCTGCCGCGAGTTGCAGCGCATCGCCGGCACGTAGCTCGTGCACGCGCACGAATCGGCGTGCGGTCTCGCGTAGGTCGGCTACTGGTTGCACTTCGCTCCAACCTTCCTCGAGTTCGCGCAGGCGCGCGAACGCGAGATCCACTGCGGTTGGCGTCAGTTCATCCGCCTGCTCCATGCGAGCGATGGCGGACGCGCACTCCACCGATGTCGCCCACCAAACGATGAGGTCTGGATCGCGGCGGCGCAGCGCCATGAGGCCAGTCGTCGACGGCTCGCGCACCAGCAGCGGCACGATGGCGGAGGTGTCCCAGAAGCTCATCGGCCCTCGTCGCGATCGGCACGCAAGGCGTCGAGGATGCTGGCGCCCTTCCTGGCGGTGGGGGGTGCCTTGGCCAAGAGGGCGTCCGGACGGCGGCGCCCGCGCTTTACGACGCCGGCGCGCTCCAGGCTTGCGAGGCGCGAACCCTGCGCGCTGAGATCGGCCGCGGTGGCGGGCTCGAGGCGAGCGACCGGGCGACCATGATCGAGGATGAGAATGGTCTCGCCGCGGCGCACGCGCGCGATGAGGGAGCCAAGGCGGTTCTTGGTTTCAGTCAGGCTGGCTGTTCTCATTTAGCTAGTATAGCCAAGAAAGATCACGCCCTGGACCAGCCGAGCAACCATTGTGGCAAGGCGCTCGCGTTCGAGCAGCGACGCGCGCTTGCGACGGTACTTCTGCGTTGCCGCTTCGCGGCGTTCCGCGCCGGCCAAAACACGGTCCGTGCCCATCGCTGCGCCGCAGTAGCCCGCAGCGCAGCCGGCGGAACGCCGCGGTCAGTCAGCGATCAGGACGCGTACGCGCGACACAAGAACATGCCCGGGCCGTGCGAACGTGCGGGGAGATCCAGCTTGACGCCCTTCCTCGAGTTCGAGCGGGCGCTGACCCTCGCTCGTCGTTCGCGGTGAGCGGTCAGGGCTTCGCAAGTCGTCCGACGAACTCGGCGAAGCGCGGCGTTGCGATTACCTGCGCGTGGGTATTGCCGTGCATGTCGAACGGCGTGACCCAGAGCGTGCGCGGGTCGAGGCCGATGAAGGCGTCGAGCAGGTCGAGGAAAGGGATGTCCTCGGACTTGCAGAAGGCGGCGACCTGCTCGTGGATCGCCACGAAGGGATGGCGGCTGCGCTCACTGAGTCCCTGCAGGAAGGGCCAAAGCGCGACGCCATACGGCAGCTTGCGCTCGCGACACCAGTCGCGCATTTGCCGCAGCGCGGCCTGCGGCACGCCGCTGTCCCAGTAGATCCTTCCCATGGGCTTCACATCGTCGGGGTAGCGATCCGTCGGCAGCGCGAGTAGCTCGCCTACCCAGTCGCGTGCGGGATCGAGGGCGAGTGGATCCCCGTCGTGTAGGGCGCGGTAGAGCTTGGTCGCGAACATCGAGCCCCGCAAGAACCCGGGGAGCGGCTGCGCATTGGCGGCGACGATCTCGGGATCGAACATCGACATGCCACCATTGATCGGCAGCAGATCATTGAGGCAAAGAGTGACCAGCACGGCGTCAGGTTCGTAGCGGTGGAAGCGAGTGGACAGCGCGTGCGCGTACTCGTCGGTCACGAGTGCGCCCGCGGCGCCGCAGTTGACCAGACGCATGCCGTCGTCACTCTGGCGCAAGATCGCTTCGGCGCGCCTGGTCCAGCCGTCCTCGGCGCGTACACCCCAGCCGACCGTCGTGGAATCGCCGACACAGAGTACTCGCGTTTGACCGGCGGGCTTCGGCGCGCAAAGCTCCTCGCGCTCACGCGTGCCAAAGGAGTTGGCGCGTATCTCGACGCAGCCGTGGCTATCGAAGCCCGCGTGGCCCTCGTATCCGCGGTAGCACACCATGGCGACCGAGTTCGGTTTGAAGGCCATGCGGAAGCGCGGTGCGCCGGGGACGGGCTCGACCATTTCCGCTGCCCGCGCGAGACCTTCGGGCGTGCCGAGCTTGACCTCGTTGTACGTGGAATCGGCGTAGAACAGCTGGCCCAGGTCGGGCCGCGGAGCGAGTCGGCGCACCGCGGACTCAGCGATCGCGAGCGCCGCGAGCGTGCCTACTAGCATGACTGCGCCACGAACTACGAGTCGTCGCATCGGCCGAATGCTAAGGGCCGAACGGCGCTCGATGCTCACCTCGGTGTCGGTGGACCTTGGCGGACCTGCCGGGTACGGCGCAGCAACCAGCAGCGCGGGGCTCAGGGATGCTGGGTTCGCGCGTGGCGCTCCTACACTCGCCGCGCATGAGCGCCTCCAGCCGCCTCGACAAAATTTTCCTGCGCGGGCTCGCCGCCTTCGTGCCCGCGGCTCTCACGCTCTACATCGTGTATTGGACGATCGCGACGGCGGAGACCATCACCCGCGCGCTGATCGCCCATGTCGTCCCGGAGCGCTACCTGTTCCCTGGGATGGGCCTCGTGATCGCGGTCTCGGTGATCTTCGCTCTCGGCGTGTTCTTGAGCGCGTACCTCGCGCGCGTGGTGTACGGGTTCGGCGAGCGCTTGCTGCAGCGCATCCCCGTGGTGAAGAGCATCTACGGCATGATCCGTGACACGCTCAGCTTCTTCACGCACCAAAAGACGGCGCGTTACGACCGTGTGGTGATGGTGTCGATCGGTCCGGGCGTGAGAGTGATCGGCTTCGTGACGCGGGACGACTTCCGCAATCTGCCGGCCGGCATCGGCGGCGCGGACACGGTCGGCGTGTATCTGCCGATGAGCTATCAGCTCGGCGGTTACCTGGTGATGGTGGCGAAAGACGCCGTCGCGCCGGTGGACATGAGCATGGAAGACGCGCTGCGCTTCGCGGTCACGGCGGGGATGGGCCGCGAGCCGGGATCGACGCGGGACGCGGGCGCTGCCGGCGGTGCGACGGTCGCGTAGTTGCACAGCGCGCCGCCCCGCTCAGTTCCTCGCCTAGAACGTATGCGCCGACAGGGTCGTCGCGACCAGCGACGCGCCCTGGATGTCGAGGCCTTGCACCAGGATCCGCCGGTTGGCGAGCTGGGGCGGAACGAACACGCTCAACAGGGCGACCCCGAGTCCATCGGTTGGCAACGGCAGGAAGAGCGCCGGGTTGGCGATGTCGTAGATCGTGCCCAACACCGGGATCGGCGTGCACAGCGTGCCGATGCCGACGAAGACGACGCTGTTTGGCGTCGCGCCGGTGACCGTCCACAGGTTGTTGGCGTTCGCGTTGCCGGGCGTCGGCCCGGTCAGCTTGGGCACGATCGCCACGTTGGTGATGGTGGGGATCGGCGTGACGACGAAGCCCCCGCTCGGGGCGGTTGCTCGCACCAGGTTCAGGTTGACCTGGTTCAGCGGAATCGTCATCCCGCCGGTGTCGATCGTGAAGTCGATCACGCCGCGGATCGTGCCGTTCTGGATCGCCGTGAAGTCGGCGGTGCCCGCGTTGTCGAACGTCCAGAGGCTCGTTGGCGACTTGAACGACCCACCTGGGTCGAGGTTGAGGTTGCCGACGTGCGAACCGAACAGCGTGCTGGCGTAGGTGCCGAGCACTTGGTCGCAGTCCCAGATCACCGCGCGCCGCGTGGTGTAGGCGGCTTGCACTGAGGTGAGTCCAAAGTTGATGCGGATCACATCGGGTGTTGAGCTGAAGGGCGTCGACACGGTGAAGTGGATGCGCAGCGCCTTGTCGGGCGTGAGGTTCTGCGCGGGGATCGACGAGACGGCGGGGAGGAGGCCCGCGGCGAGAGCGATGTGGCGGAGTTGCACGGTGGTCCTTGGTGGTATGCGGTTTCTTAGGGCGCTGGGCAGGACGGACGCGATCGTAGCAAGCGCCGGCAGATCCTCGCCGACGCTTGCCGAGGCCGCTGCATGTTTCTCCACGCGCCACAGTTCTGGGTGGCTCGAGGTCGCGCGACGCATGTCGCGCGCGTGATGTGATCGGCCAACGGCCGATGGTGTCGAGGGTTCGCGCACGCGTGCTGCGGATCCCGGGGCCGATGCGGGAGCGAGCCCGACTCAGGCGGCATACTTGGTGGGCGCCTAACGGCCACCTCGGTCGCGGCGCCTCGCTTCTCCCTCTCGCTCGCATGCACCCAATTCGCATCGTTGCCCTGGTGGCAGCACTCGCCGTTCCGACCGTCGCTCAGAGCGTGTCCCTCGACAAGACCGGCGGCGCGCTCGGCGGCCTGACGACCTTCTCGATCACCGGTCCCGCCAACAACGTCTACGTCCTGCTGTTGGCCACGGCCGAACGATCCACCCCGGTGCCGCACTTGGGCATCACGCTCGACATCCCGCTCGACCTTCTGGACCTGTCGGCCCAGCTGCCGGGTTTCGTGGGCGTCTTCCCCGCATCGGGTCAGGTCGCGCCGGTGTTGCCGTTGCCGAACCTCGCCGTGCTGGAGAGCTTGGTGCTGTCGTCGCAGGCCGTCGGTGGCGATCCGTTGGTGGTCTCCAACCTGGTTCGCGTCACGCCGCAGGCGCCGGGCACGTTCAAGCCCGCGCTCAATCAGCCAAGCTTGCCGATCCTCGGCGGCGGACGCGCCATCGCGCCAAACGGTGAGCTGCTGTTCGTCGGTGGCTCAGGGCCAGCGGCGCAGCGCTATGCGTCGCGCACCGAAGACTGGTCGCTCGCTGGCGTGTCGTTCGGCGTCGGGCTGCTGTCGCAGACCACGGGGTTGGCCGATGGTCGCGTGTTGTTCACCGGTGGCCTCGGGCTCGACGGCCAGCCGACCAACGCGGCCGCGGTCTACGATCCGACCACGCAGCAGACCACGTCGTTGACGATGGCGATCCCGCGCGCCGGACACGGCGCGTCGTTGCTGGGCAACGGCAAGGTGCTGGTCACCGGTGGCTTCGAGGTCGTGTCGCTGACCGACCCGCTGCTGCTGTTCGCCGGCATCCGCGCTTCGACCGAACTCTTCGATCCGGCCACCAACACCTTTGCGCCGGGGCCGAACATGTTGGAAGCGCGCGCCCTGCACGCGTCGTCGAGCCTGTCGAACGGCCAGGCGTTGATCACTGGCGGCCTCACGCTGATCCCGATCGTGAACATCCCGACCGTGTCAGCCACCGCGTATCGCTTCAACCCGGCGAGCAACAGCTTCGGCTTCCCATCCTTCATGAACGGCTCACGCTTCTTGCACAGCGCGGTCGGTCTGACCGACGGCAAAGTGCTGATCGCGGGCGGCATGACGCTCGACCTGACGACCTTCCTGCAGACGCTCAACCCCCTGGACATCATCATCGGCACGCGCACGGACTGTCAGCTCTACGCGCCGTCGCTGTTCGGCTTTGGCACGTTCACGACCGTTGCTGGCATGCAGGAGGGACGCGCCGGCGCCGCGATCGCGCCGATGCCGGGCGGCGGCGCGCTGATCGCCGGCGGCTTCCAACTGACGATCGACTTCGCCACGCAGACCTTCGTCGCCACCGCCACGGCGACCGCTGACGTGTTCCGTCAGGGGCCAAACGCGATCGCGGCAACGGGCGCGATGGCCACGGCGCGGCTGTTCCCGATCACCGCGAACCTGCCCGACGGCACGATCATGGTGCTCGGCGGCGGCGGCAACGCCGAGATCTACCAGCGCTGATCGCTCGCCGCGTGACCAGCGACCGACCACCGCCACACGTCTCTCTGCACACCAGCGAACCGACCGGCGTCGGCCACGGCTGGCTCAGCGGCGTGCTTGCGGTCGTGTGCGCGGTGTTGGCCCTCGGCGCCGTCTTGTGTCTGACCTTTCCGCATTGGCTCACGCTCGATGACCTGCGCGCGCGCTACCCGTTGCGATGGGTGCGCGGCGCCGTGCAGGTCGTGCTCGCGTTGGCGTTCGCACTCGGCGTGCTGAGCGTCTGCCTGCGTCGCAACAAGGCGCTCGGCCTCGCGGCGCTCGCGTTGACTCTCCTGGCTCTCCTCCTGGGTGGCGCCGAGGCGCGCCCGCGCACCGCGGCGGACAGTCCGTTCGGACTGGGGCTGGATTGGTTCCTGCTCAACGTCATCGGCTACTCGCTGGTGTTCGTGCCGCTCGAACGCCTCTACGCCCGCCGACCCGAGCAACCGATCTTCCGTGCCGAGTGGCGCACCGACCTCGTGTACTTCATGGTCAGCGCGCTGCTCGTGCAGGCCACGACCTTCCTGACGCTGACGCCGGCGACCCTGCTGGTGGCTCCTGTGCGCAGTGACGTGCTCACCGCAGAGGTCGCGAGTTTGCCGCTGCTCGTGCAGGTCGCCGCCATCCTTCTACTGGTCGACTTTGTGCAGTACTGGGTGCACCGCGCGTTCCATCGTGTGCCGTGGCTGTGGCGCTTCCACGCCGTGCACCACAGCGCCACGACCATGGATTGGCTTGCCGGTTCGCGCCTGCATCTCGTCGACGTACTCGTGACCCGCGGTGCCACCTACGTGCCGATCTATCTGCTCGGCTTCTCGCTCCCGGCGTTCGCGGTGTACCTCGCGCTCGTCGTCGTGCAGGCGACCTTCATCCACGCCAACGTGCGCTGGGAGCTGCCGGTGCTCGGCCGCTGCGTCGTCACGCCGCGCTTCCATCACTGGCACCACAGCAACGCGCCGCAAGCCATCGACAAGAACTTCGCCGTGCATACGCCGCTGTGGGACTGGCTGTTCGGCACGCGCTACCTGCCGGCCGTGTTCCCGCCAAGCTACGGGCTGGGACCTGGCCCGCGCGTGCCGGCGGGCTGGTGGCGACAGTTCGTCTACGGCTTCGGCGGTTCCTAGGGGAGACCGTGCGACAGCGCGCCACGATCACCGTCCCGGATACGCCGGCTCGGTCTGCAGGCGCTCGTCGTCGACCGCACCGCCCGTGGTGAAGTGGTAGATCGTGCGCAGGTCGTCGTCGCCGATGCCGACCGCTTCGTGCACTGCCGAGTCGAAGAAGCAGCCGATGCCGGTGGCGCGCAGGCCCGCGGCCTCGGCTTCCAGGTAGAGGAGCTGACCGATCGCGCCGGCTTCCCAGTGCAGGAGGCGCCAGCCCCACGCGCCGAACGCCGCGAGCGTCGGCGCGAACTCGGCGAGCATCCCGAGCGCAAACGCGGAGTCGCCAGCGATCGCCTGCTGGCACGACACCGACTGCGCCAGCGCTTGGCAGTCGATCGGCACCAACAGGAAGAGGGGCAGGTCGGCGGGTACGCCGGCGGCGCGTTCCCACATGAACTCCTTGCGCATGCGCGCACGCAGCCACGCCGGATCGCGACCGCCGCGCACGAGGCAGTAGATCCCGGGCGGGATCCCGGTGACGCGGTGCACGAACAGCAGCAAGTGCACGCGGCTCTGCCACGGCAGCAGCGCCAGCGGCGGCGCGAGCGGGTCGGTCGCGCGCTGCAGCATGGCGAAGAAAGTCAATGCGTCGGTGCCCGTCTTGCCATCCATCGCCACGGCACTGCGGCGCTGGCGAAAGAGCGTGCGCGCGCAAACGTCGGGCACGGGGGCTGGCGTCGGCACGGCCGCCGCCGGCCGGTCGAAGCATGCACTCGGGGCTGCGCCCGCGAGCCGCGTCGCCGCGATCGCGTCATCGATCAGCGGCCACGCGTGGTGTTCGCGGCTCAGTCGGTTGGGCGTCCCCTGCCACGTCGCGCCGCGCAGGGCGGCGAGCGTGCGGTCGTCGAGATCGAACCCGCGTGCCCACGTCGCATGGGCGCCTGCGTTGCGATGGATCACCACCAGACAGTCCGGATGTTCCGCCTCCGGCGCACCCGCCGCATCATCGACCCCGAGCAGCGCGGCGAGCTTCGCATCCGCCAACGGCACCAGCGTTGCCTTCCACCCGAGCGTCGCCGCCGCATACCCCAGTGCCCCGAGCGCGTGCCCCACGTCGTGCATGCAGTAGCGGTAGGCGCGCTCGCCGTACTTCCATGCTTCTCGCCAGGCGATCGACGTCAGCCCCAAGAGCAACGCGTCCGCCGGCAAGTCGCGCGCGATCGCTTGCCACACCTCGTTCGACAGCGTCGCCCGCCGCTCCAGCGCGTGCTCGTCCGGCGCGTAGTGCCACACCGCTGGCGTGTCGCTCAGGCCAGCCACCGGCCCGCACACCAGATACCCCTCCGTCGGATGCAGGTTGCCGCTGCTCGGGTTGACGCGCAGCGCCCAGCGATTGCTGCCCGCCTTCTTCCACGCCGACAGCGCGAGGCTGTCCTCGAAAAGTTGCGCGATCGACGCGAGGTTCACCGCCGCCGGCGGCACGCGTCCGGCGCACACGTCTGGCCAGCGCACGTTGCCCTCTGCCATGCCATCGGGGCGTAGCAACGGCAACGGCACCCGCGCCGCGTCGGTGTACCGCCGGAACGGATCCGGCTGCGCCGCCCAATCGAGATAACCGAGCGCGCGCGCGTACGAGTAGACGTGGTGCTGCGTGCGCGCGTGGTAGGCGCGGATGATCTGCGGCGCGTCGTCATCGACGGGGAGTGGTGGTGGCACGGGTGCGACACGGTACGCGCCCGCCACGTTGGAGTGCTCTTCCTCGAGAACGTTAAGCGAGCGTGACGCTGAAGCTGCGGCGGGGGAAAAAGGATCTCGTGGTGGGTCTTGCCGTGAGGCAAGGCCAGCTCGATGACGAGATCAGAATTGGCGGAAGCCGCCCTTCGTCGCTAGGCTCTTCATCGCCAGGTCGGGGTCCGGCGCTGTCATGACCGATCCGCATCTCCTCTCAACTCGCCGCGATCGGCCGGTAGTTCCGAATGAAGCCGCTCGATGCAAGGAAGAACTGAACCTGCGACACGCAGGCGTCTTGCGCAAGATCGACGGGATCAAGTGCGCGACCTGACGCGCCTCAGGACGCACGCGACGCGGCCGTACTCCGAGCCATCGAGACCATCGAGCGCGTGCTCGATGTCGACGTCCCGTCCCAGCTTGCTCGTCCACTTGCCGTTTTGGAGTTGGCGCGCAGCATGGGTGACGACCCCGTCGGAGCCGACGTAGATCGCGACGCGATCCGCGCCGACTTCGAGCCTCGCATCGTCGGTCGGCGCGTATCCCAGGCTGCGGAAGGCTTGCGTGAACGCCTCGAGCGACTCCGCGAGCGGGACACCCTCGGGCCAGTAGGCGTGCGGGTGTGGCGACGGCCACCACCAACGGTCCGTGACTCCCGCAGCCCAGGCGATGCAGTTGTAGGCGCGCGCCGCCGCGCTCGTCACCTGCCAACCGGACGCGGCGAGTCGCGGGAACCGCGCTTCGACCCAGCTCACCAACGCAGGCCTCGACGACGGCCCCACGCGAGCCACGCCTCTGCGATCTTACCGAGGCGACCGGCGTCTTCGCGGCGCACGGGATCCACCCGGGTGATCGCATGCAGGGCCCAGCCCCAGTGATCGGGCTCGCGCTCCATCTCGCGGAGCAGCAGCGGCACCGCCTTGTCACCCATGCCGATGATCTGTTGGTAGGCAGGCTGCAGAATCATCTTGGTCGTCGAGGACTCGAACATGCAGTCGCGCTTCCATCGCTGCACGAGCCCTGCGAACTCGGCTTCGGGGTCGGCGAGCTGGCTCGTGGCCACATCTGCG
This sequence comes from Planctomycetota bacterium, assembly GCA_031423015.1. GTDB lineage: Bacteria > Planctomycetota > UBA1135 > UBA1135 > UBA2386 > DATGPD01. Next base: position 66,955 of record JANPER010000134.1, read on the forward strand.
CGGTGGGTTGCCGCTTCCGCACAGAGCTTCTCCAGCACGCGGCCCTCCTGGCTCTCTGCGCGCGACGATTCCACGAGCGTGAGGCATGCTGCGGTGAGGGCGACATCGGTCAGTCGTGTCATTGAAAGAGCTCCAGCGCCTTCGGGGTGAGGCTGCCGAAAAACACATCGTTCTTCACCGCACGGAGAGTATCGAGAACCGGCCAGAGCGCGCTGCCGGCCGTCGGCAGCACGTCCTGGCGAAAAACATCGATGTCGAGCAATATCGATGCCCTCGGCACTCCGTCCTGAATCGGTTGCGTCGCTTGCGTGACGATCACGTGAGCTCTTGCGGCCGGCACTGCGAACGCAAGCCGCGAGAGGAACCCGGCAAGGTCGGTTGTGACCTGCGGACCAACCTCCGGATACGTGGTGAAGAAATCCTTCAGCTCAGGCGACGGAAAGCGAAGGTCGATCTGGTTGATGTACCTCACCGCCGCGCGGGTCACGCGCTCGGGTTGCAGCTCCGCGACGAACTCCGGCCAGACCCGTTCGGCTTCGGCTCGAAGCGCAGCCCAGCTTTCGTACGGCCTGAGACGACTCAGCGTGAAGCCGTCGCGACGTGCTTGGACGGCGTAGCCTCCGTCAGCCGATAGATGCACGTAGCCCGCGAAACGGTGTTGCGTCTCAGACGTGGAGGTCTGGCCGGGAGGCGGCGCGGTGATCAGAGTCACCATCTCCGAGCGGCGCTGCCGCGAGGGATACCTGGCACGGATCTGCTCGAAGAATCGCTCGTAAGCCTCCTCCGAGGTCTCGACCGCGAACTCGGTGCGGAGATCGATCAAGGCTTCGGCTATCGGCGCGTTCTTCAACAGAGGCCAGGTCATGAGTGCTGTTTTCGAGGCATCGCGACAAGACGTCAAGGCGTGAGCGTTGCCTCGCCATCAGAAGGCCGGCCCAGCCATCTCGCCATCCAACGGTCGGAAACCGGCGGACGCGGCGCCGGCGCCGCCGAAGGTCTTCCGCGACCAGCTCGAGGTCGTCCTGGTGAAGCAGCTCTTCGGGCTCGATGCGAAGAAGAACTGAGGTCGCACGCGCGCCGTCGTACCGCGCGCCCTACAATCCGCGTGTTAACACGAAGGCGACGCCACCGACCCTTGAGCAGTGCCGCCTACATGTCGTGGTTGTCGATGGTCGGGGACAGGGACCCTCGACGTGGTCGAGCCGCGGCGCGACGGTCAGCACGACGTAGCGTGTCATGCCTCAGCTCTGCGTGCGACGAGTTGAGGTGATGCCTACCGGGCTCGATACTGTTGGCTACATGGCGGCAGTTCGCGGCGGGCGCGATGCCGGTGATGAGTCTGCTCGTGCAGTAGGTCGCGCGAGGACACCGCGTAGGTTGGCGTGCGGCGACCTTGGTGGCTGGGCTCCGCTGCGCCATAGTTAAAGGGATAGCCGGGGGCCACCTCGGCACTTGTTCCATGGCAGACCGCCCGATCCCCACGGGGCGAAGAACACTACGCATGAGCCACGCCGCGCTCGTCGCCACGGTCGTCTGTGCGCTCATTCTGCCGGCATCGATGCACGCACAGGAGACTCTGCCCAACGCCGAGCAGATCCTCGCGCGCCATCGGCGCGCCGTGCTCGGCGACAAGCCGCTCGACGCACCGCGGCGCGGTGTCGTTCCTGGAGCACGCGTTCTTCGCGTCGCTGCGCTACCTGGAGCCAGACGCGTGCGATGCAAGGATCGCGGGGACGGAGCGCTTGCGGATCGAGGACAGCTCGGGCGTGCGCCAAGTGGACGTCG